>CAZYMS010000009.1:0-47086 GCA_964648985.1 uncultured Candidatus Saccharibacteria bacterium | reverse complement strand
TTTGATTGTCCAATATAATAACACTAATTTGTATATATGTCAATTTTATTGTATAGACAGTATATGGGGTTGTTGGCGTGGGTAGCGGTTCAAAACGGGCATCTATTGTTGGTATATTATAGTGAAGCAAAATTTTTTATAGGCGAGGCCCTCTCCTGTACTTAGAAAATATGTTCTGATATACTTTTTTTAAAGGTAGTTTACTTTAAGAAATCAAATGTTTAAAAAAATAAACTGGAAAACTTTACGCTTTGTGTTTGTTGCTGTGTTTGTAGTCATGACTTTATATGCACCTACCGCGCATGCGGCTATTGTTAATTGCGGCAACCAAGACGGGGGGAGTCCGAGCGATGGTTGTCATTTTAGTGATTTGTTCGCCAGTGCTATTAACCTTATTAATTACTTTCTGAGCGGTGCAGCAGTTATTGCGGTGGGTGGCGTGGTGTACGGCGGGTTTCTTATGGTTACTTCTGCAGGTAACGCAACAAGGCAAGGGGCAGGGAAGAAGGCTGTTACAAATTCACTCATTGGTCTTGGCGTTATATTAGTAGCGTTCCTGCTCATTAAGAGCGTATTTGTAATTCTTGGGTTCAAGGGCGGGGCAAACCCTCTAGAGAACCCTACGCAATTTATAAATGGCCCGAGTGGTAATTTGATTGACTCAGGAGCTCCTGCTGGGGGTGCAAAATAACTTTGTAATATCTTCTTATAAAAACTAACTTAAATACGTTATCATGACCTTCAAAAAACTCTCTCTCATAAGTAACACGGTAGCATTGCTTGTAAGCGTTGTTGCTCTGGTGTCTGTATGGGGCGCACCTGCGTCCGCAGCTGGGTGCGAACCAGACATATACTTTGCTATTACCGATCCTGTAACAGGTAATGTTATTACTCAGGCGCCACAAAACGGTAATGTTTTATTGTATGTAAAACTTACTCCAAAAGGTGACTGCTCAGTGGCTACTATAAACGATATTGTCATCAACCAGCGTCTGAGTAGTGGGGCTACGTATTTAGCCAGTTTTCCTGTGCCCGCGAAAGATGCATTGCAAAAGGGTGTGTTTGAAGCTAAGTATACACAGGGGGTAAGTGGTCTGTTAGATACTTCTACAGGTAAACCAGTGCAAGTTGGTGGTAGGGTTTCCCTTGAGGGGGCTGTTAAATTAACAGGCGAAACCAATTATCGTAACTCAGCGGCTATTCCGCTTAGCGCGCTTGCCGCTACTTCTACTGGCGGGAATGGAAATGATGGGGGTGGTACGAACGGGAATGTTGCGACTGGTAATGGAAACGAAGGGACTACAGTTGGTGCTATTGGTACTATTTCAAATCCCATTGGCTATGAATCTTTGGGTGCCCTCATTGTGGCTATTATTCGCTTCCTTCTAACCATGATTGGAGGGCTTGCAGTGCTTATGATCATTTGGGGTGCGGTGCGTATGGTAGCATCTCAAGGAAACGAGAAAGCAGTTACCGCGGGTAAACAGACAGTTACGTGGGCCGTTATTGGCCTTATTACGGCGCTCATGGCTTTCTCGCTTATTAGTCTTGTGCAGAGTTTAATAGCACGTAAGTAGGTTGCCAAATCAATCCATAAACCTTACTCGAATGATACAAAAAATAAAGCCTTTCTACATTTCACGTTTGCTGCGGCTTCTCGTTCTTGTTGCGGGACTATTTGTGGCGACATGGTTTGTTGGTGCTGCAGAGGCGCAGACCGGTAACCCATACGCGTGCTCAAGCTACCCACAAATTCCTACAGCTACTAAGAGTGGTACCTGTGTGCAGGCATTGCAGTGGCTACTAAACAGTAAAATACCAACTCCTAAACTGGATGAGAACGGCGATTTCGATACTGCTACTGAGGATAAACTTATTTTGTACCAGAAAGGTGCGGGTCTCAAGTGCACCGATGGTATAGCAGGGCCAGAAACATGGAATTCCCTCATTCCTGGTCTTAATCAAACTGGTGGTTGCGCAGGGGGTACCACTACCCCAGGCGGCGCAACAACTACACCAGGCTCTACATCTGCTGGTTGTAGTAAAATAGAACAAAATTTTACTGAGTTTGGTGGTGGTACTCCAGGTCCACTTGCGAATAATTGTTATACGCCAGGGGAAGGGGTAAGTAAAGCAATTAAAATAGCGTTTACCTTGGTGGGTATACTCACCGTACTATTTATAGTTATTGGTGGCTTTAGATATATGACATCTGCGGGCGATGAAAAGCGTGCAGGAAGCGGTAAAAAAACCATTCAGTGGGCACTCATTGGTTTAGTCTGTGTGTTGTTTGCTTATGCTATTGTAACCATCGCTACACGACTTACTACTACAACGCAGCTCTTCTAAATGCATCGTCCAAAGATTGATAGCGCAGGTTTCTCTATTTAGATTTAAGGTGGAGTAAATCAATTCAATATAGTAAAAATAATTTTTGATGACAGTTTGTATGTTTTGCATTGTGCATTATAACTCTCGCGTTGCAAAATATGTGATATAATAAATAAGTCAAAAATAATCCTCTAGAGTTTAAAGCTCCTAGAATAAAAGGAGAGGGGGTGAAAGTAAATTGAAACAAATGATGAAAAAAATAAATTGGTTGGGCGTTGTCCCAATAGTTGCAGTTGTAGTGTTAATGGGTATCTCCATTATTGCTCCAAGCTTTGCTCACGCAAGTCAAATTCCAGATCCAGGTTTGTGCACGAAAGTTAATGGACTTAACTGTACTAACTACACCTTGAATGGTCTTATCATTCGTGTAATTAACTGGATACTGGCTATTACTTTGGCAGTTGACGTACTCTTCATGATCATTGGTGGTTTCCTGTATATTACTTCTGCAGGTAACGAAGATCGTGCAAAAAAGGGAAGGACTACAGTTATCAATGCTATTATTGGTTTGGTAATTATCATTCTCGCATACGTAATTGCAAACGTAGTTTCCAGCTTCTTCTCGACTGAAAACTTTACCGCATAATAATTCTCCGCACTGCGCCGTGTTTTGTACTCACAATAGGGGCATGGCTGCAGCCACTCGGCGCAGTGCGGACGAATCTATATTGCAAGTTACAAATTGTAGATTAAAAATGCACATGGCGTTTTTCATCTACAATGTGAAATTTACAATCTACACTTGCCCATGTTCCGGACACCAAAATTACGCCAACTGGTTGCCATATTAATGCTGCTGACAACCTTTGTTCTTCCACGGGTGCTATTTGCCCAGACAACAGGAACGAACGGAAATATTCAGGGTGGTTTAAATGAAATAAAGAATCAGTTCCCTTCTCAGAGTGAGATAGCCCAGTCACAAACGGTTGGTGATCTTATACTTTCTGTTATTCGTATTCTTATTGGACTGTTATTGTCTATCACTGTCCTATTTATAATTTTAGGTGGGTATCAGTATGTCACTTCTGCGGGTAACGAAGAGCAAGCAAAGCGAGGAAGACGAACACTCACCTATGCTATTATCGGTCTTGTGGTAGTAATACTTTCCTATGTAATTGTAAACACAGTTTCGGGCGCTATAGATTCGAACAATCTCTAAACTAATACCTAGAACTATGAAGAAAAATCTAGTCTCAGTAATGCTTTCGCTGAGCGTTGCCATGCTTGCTTTCGTTATTCCTTCCTCGCTTGCCTATGCGCAAACGACTCCTACAATTGTTTCCGTGACTGGGTGTCTGCCCGCAGATGCAAATAATTGCAAACCCAATACTATATACCCTGGCGGTTTGGTGATAATAAATATGGCCGGTATGGTAGCCTCCGACTTATCAGATCTGCGTGTTGATTTTATCGGAGATCGTGTTGGCGTTTCCCCCTCCGGTACCCCAAGCCTGAGTCAGGCACGCGTAATCGCGCCTAATAATTTGACCCCAGGTTCGAATATCCAGATTCGTCTTATTGGTGGCCCAGGTTTTCCAGAGTCAAATAGTTATCCTACAAGTGTAAGCGCTCCGGGTTCGGGTGGGACAGGTGGGAGTACCAATGAGCCCACTATAACAAAAGTGAATGGTTGTAAATACGCTGATAATGGTAACCCATGCACTCCCGGTGTGGTCGGAGTTGGCGATGAGTCAATTGTAATTGTTGGAACAAATCTTACCCCAGTGACCAAGGTGACTATAAATGGTCAACCGGCCTCTGTGCGTGTCTCGTCAGCTACTCAATTAGGATTAAACTTACCGAGCGCAGCTACTACTGGAACCATGACCATTAGTGTGACTACAAGCGCAGGTCAGACTTCTAAAACGTTTACTGTAGGTTCGGCTAATGCTGGCAGCGGTACTGGCGAGACTACAGGAGGGGGTACCACTACTGGTACAGGAGCAGGTTCGGTTTCTTCTGATTTAAAAGCAGAATGTGAAAAGCAAGCACTGGAGTATGACACCCTAACTGGTCTATGTCTGCCAAAGAACCCGTACGCAAATGCACCAGGAGATAGTTTAGTTAAGGCAACGAGCGTTGGTGATCTTATTAAAAAGATTTTAAATATTCTACTTACGTTGGGTGGGGTAGTAGCTGTCCTGTTTATAGTATTGGGGGGGTATGAATACATTACTTCTCGTGGGAGCGAAGAGCGGGCGAAGAGCGGGCGCAAGACCATGACCTACGCAATTATCGGCTTGGTCGCAATACTATTGGCATTCATGATGGTTACGGTGCTTACGAATCTCTTTACGCAGGGCAAGCTGTTTAGTTAGGGCATTAGCCGTTTATTAGATTACGAAACAAAAGCACCCCGCTGTGTGGGGTGCTTTTGCTATAACTTCATAATGCATGGGTATACTATATATCACTCTAGCATTAAGCGAATGGACCTGGTAGAATATGAATATTGTTGCCTAATATAGGCTAAAACTATAAAAAGCTTATATTTATAAGCACTTTAGCCCAGGTGGTGGAATTGGTATACACGCCAGCCTTAGGAGCTGGTGGGAGAAATCCCGTGGAGGTTCGAGTCCTCTCCTGGGCACCAGAGAAAAAACTAATTCGATAATGAGTTTTTTCTCTGGTGTGCTGAGGACAAGAAAAAGAACGGTCCTGGCCTTGCAGGAATACGGTGCGACTATTTGGAGCACTGTATAGTGGCAGGGGTCGCTGTAGCGTTATACGATGAGGCTTCTGAGCCGAAGAGTATAGCGGGAAGTGACCGAGTCCTCTCCTGGGCACCAAAAAGTAGGATCAAGAATGTAGAATTATGAATTAAGTATAAGAGTATATATTTGATTCTTGTTTTTCTTCTTGATTCATGATTCATAATTCTAGATTCTTCTTACACTATGTGGAAAATAACTCGTAACATAATAATTGCACTGGTTATATTTTTGCTCATCACGGCAGGTATTTCTGCCTTGTCTGGTGACACAAAAGTAAAACCTGTGTCGGTAAGTGAAATTGTAAATTTAGCCAATAACGGCAAAGTCGAGTCAGTGCAGGTTACTGAAGATCGAGTGCTTGCTACTATAAAAGACGCAGACACAAAACTTTCCGCTACGCTGGGAAAGAACACGGAATTTGTAACTTTGCTTAAAGATAATGGTATATCCGCAGAAGCCATTCGTTCTTTGCAAATCGAATACAAACAGCCAGGGTGGGGTAGTTCAATACTTTCAAATATTTTACCCATTCTTCTTCCGTTTCTACTTATTTCTTTGTTCATCTATTTTCTTATGCGCCAAGTACAAGGCACAAATAATCGTGCCATGTCTTTTGGTCAAAGTAGCGTAAAGCTTTCAGATGAACGAAAAAACAAAGTTCGTTTTGTAGATGTTGCCGGTGCAAAAGAAGCTAAGGAAGAGCTCAAAGAAGTTGTGGAGTTTCTGAGGTTTCCTCAAAAGTTTCTACAGTTAGGGGCCAAGATTCCCAAGGGAGTATTGTTATTGGGTAGTCCGGGTGTTGGTAAAACTCTTTTGGCTCGTGCTGTTGCTGGCGAAGCCAATGTTCCTTTTTTCCATATTTCCGGTAGTGAATTCGTGGAAATGTTTGTTGGTGTTGGTGCGAGCCGTGTGCGTGATTTGTTCCGTAAAGCAAAGCGTAACAGCCCCTGTATTGTATTTATCGATGAAATCGATGCAGTTGGTCGTCAGCGTGGTACCGGTCTTGGTGGTGGGCACGATGAACGCGAGCAGACTCTAAACCAGATTTTGGTCGAAATGGATGGTTTCGAAACCGAGACCAACGTTATTGTTATAGCTGCAACTAACCGTCCAGACGTACTTGACCCTGCGTTGCTTAGACCAGGTCGTTTTGATCGGCAAGTCGTATTAGATTTACCAGACATAAAAGACCGTGAAGAGATACTCAAAGTGCATGCGCACAATAAACCGCTGGCAGCGGATGTAAATCTTCGCAACATTGCTGAGCGGACACCAGGTTTCTCTGGCGCCGACTTGGCTAACTTGCTTAACGAAGGGGCTATACTGGCTGCTCGTAGTGAAAAGAAAGATATTAGTACGAACGATCTTCGCGAAGCAATTGAAAAAGTCATGCTCGGCCCGAAGCGGGCGAGTCATATTCTAAGCACAGCTGAAAAAAAGGTTACTGCTTACCATGAAGGCGGTCATGCACTTGTGGGTGCTGTGCTTCCTGAAGCAGATCCGGTCCACAAAATTACTATACTGTCTCGCGGTCGTGCAGCAGGATATACTATGAAACTACCAAGCGAAGAGAAGCATATGCAAACTCGCGCAAGTTTCTTGGATGAAATCGCAGCACTTCTTGGTGGGTATGCTGCGGAAAAGCTTGTTTTTGGCGAGCTCACTACTGGAGCTTCGAATGATCTCAAGGTTGCAACCAATATGGCGCGTAAACTCGTAACCGCGTATGGTATGAGCGACGTACTTGGCCCCATTACCTTCGCAGAACCAAGCGAAACTGTGTTTCTTGGCCGGGAGCTGGGAGAACATACAAACTATAGCGAAACAGTAGCAACGCAAATTGACGCCGAAATTAGTCGTATAATGCGTGAGCAGCTTGAGCGCGCTACTGAAGTACTTCAAGTTCAACGCAGCTATCTTGATGCTATTGCTGAGAAGTTGGTAGCGGAAGAAACACTTGAGCAGGAGCAATTCTACGATATTGTGAGAGATATTGTCCCCAAAGACAAAATGGGGCCTACACTTAATTCGGCAGTAGTTGCAGACAGTAAGCTACCGGCTGGGGGTGAAGGTTCTCCACCGGCACCTGTAGTTGAGATATCTGCGGTAGACAGTGGAACACAAAGTATGTAATACGCTATATAAACGTCCTGCTGCAGCAGGACGTTTATGCTGTATAAGGGGAAGCATGCATTAATACCATGGGCACCATTGCGCACCACAATGGTGCCCATGGTCCGGTTCTTGCATACCGCTGGAAGCCTATGGTACCATACTTTCAGCGGCATTTTGTTTGAATTTCATCTAAAAATTCGCAACAGGGACGGTTGGCTTCAAACTTCATTAGGGTTACGTCGGACGAGAATTGTTAGAATAATTGTTAAGCCAGGTAGCCCTTCCCCTACGAAGCTTTCGCCATACCGTAGCATTGGCGCATGCAGTTTACGCAATAGAGGGCGGTTAGCTCAGTTGGTAGAGCGTCACATTGACGTTGTGAATGTCACAGGTTCGACTCCTGTACCGCCCACCACCTTTCGCTAAAGCTTCAGGTGGCCTTTGGCCAGCGAAGATTTTGTGAAAGGTGTCACCCATAGCCTTGGCGAAGGGTGGCAGGCGCCAGCCGAACCAAGTGAAGGCTTTACAAAACTAATTAATGTAACGTATCGAAGAGTCAAACCGCACTGTAACAGTTATTTCGGTCCGATTTGACGTTTCGATTCCAAAAGGAATCTGAACATATTATGATAACCAAAGAAGCAGCCGAGCGTGTGCTCGGCATAAAGATACAAAATCTCGATCTGTACATATCTGCGTGTACCCACCGCTCCTATTTAAATGAGCATCGTAGTTTTCCATTGCCTCACAATGAGCGTCTAGAGTTTTTAGGAGATGCGGTATTGGAGCTTGCTGCTACTGAACACCTTTATCGCACGTACCCTTACTCGGAAGGTGAGCTTACCAACTTTCGTTCCGCCTTGGTAAACTATAAGATGCTTTCGGAGATTGCAGACCGTTTGGGTCTGGAAGAGTTTTTACTCATGTCGCGAGGTGAAGCAAAGGATACAGGTCGCGCTCGTCAGGTTATTTTGGCCAATGCTTTTGAGGCAGTGGTTGGCGCAATTTACCTAGATGTTGGATTTGAGCCTGCCGCAGATTTTATTAATCGAGAGGTTCTGCGGGAACTGCCTGGTATTATTGCTACCGGCCAATACGTAGATCCAAAAAGCAAGTTGCAAGAAATTGTACAAGAACGTAAAGGGGTTACCCCAACCTATGGTGTAGTTTCAGAAACGGGTCCCGATCACAACAAAGAGTTTGTGGTCGCTGTTTACGTTCAGCAAGCAGAAGTGGGTCGGGGGATTGGCCCCTCAAAACAAGAAGCAGAAATTTCCGCTGCAGAAAATGCCCTGAAAAATATGGGCATATAGAGAAAATCCAAATTACAATTTTCAAATAACAAATAAACTCCAAATCGAAAATTCCAAACCAGAAACACAAACATGGTTTTGAATTTCGAACTTGATATTTGTTGCTTGTGTTTTGGCGCTTATTTCAGGCACGTAATCTGCTATACTATATATGGCAGATCATATTTTAGAAACAAACTACTTTCACATTAATGCACCTTAAGCGTTTAGAAATTCAAGGGTTCAAATCCTTTGCACAAAAAACTACGTTGGAGTTTGAGCCCGGTATAACTGCAATTGTTGGTCCTAACGGAAGCGGCAAAAGTAATGTTGCAGATAGTATTCGCTGGATTTTAGGTGAGCAATCAGTGAAACAACTTCGAGGGAAGAAGAGCGACGACGTTATTTTCGCTGGTAGTGACAAGCGCGCGCGAGGATCTTTTGCTGAAGTTGTTGCTACATTCGATAATGCGGATCGCCGCATTCCTCTAGATAGTAGTGAAGTAAGTATTGGCCGCCGGGTAGATCGGAGCGGAGAGAGTGAATATCTTATAAACGGTGCGCGCGTACGTTTGCTCGACATTATCGATCTGGTGCTCAAAAGCAATATCGGTACTTCTCGCTACACTGTTATAGGACAAGGCACTATAGATCAGCTTATTCTTGCCGGACCGGGAGAAATAAAAGGCTTGCTCGATGAGGCGAGTGGAGTCAAAACGTATCATGTCCGTCGTGAGAAAACGTTGAAGCGCCTAGATCAGACAGCTCAAAATTTAATGCGTGCCCATGATGTGGTAAACGAGCTGGAACCCCGACTGAAAAGTTTACGTAGACAAGCAAAGCGCATGGAGGCGCGAGAAGGCATTGAACTCGAACTAAAAGTATTACTGCGAGAACGCTTGGGGGGTAGTTTTTATACACTTTCAAACCAAGTAAAAGAGATTGGTGACCGTGTGCAAGCTCTTACCCAGCAGCGCCAGGCGCTTGATGTCCAGATTGCCGATGCGCAGATGAAAATAGAGAAAGAGGTCCAGGGGGAAAGCGGTCATGCTACCAGGCTTGCTACTCTTCGTCGCGACCTTCTTACCCTACAGGAGCAAAAGAATAGATTGTTTGAGCAACGCAGTATATTGCAGGGGAAACTTGCAAGTGCCAAAAGCGGAGCAGCGGGTGATCCTCGCACATTGCAATTGCAGGCGCACCAGCTTGAGCTAAAACTGCAAGCTCTGGAAGAGCAGCTTGAACGCGCCCGGCAAGAGCTATTGGGTAGCGGTGAGCAAGCAGAACAATTGCAGCACGAGCGTACTAAAGTGGAAAAGCATCTGCAAGATCTCTATGCTACGCTTGCCGAGCCAGATACCGTAGATAAAGATGCGTTTACTCGTGCTCTTGATGGTCTTCATAATGCGGTAGATAATTTTCTTTCTCGGATTGAGGTGGCACAGAATTTGCCTCAAATACAAGAATTAGCCTCTACCTTTAAACATTCGTATACAGAGTTGAAGCATACCGCGCGCGCAATGGTGCAGCAGGGTGGGGGAGGCTCTGCAGAACGACAAGAAGAATTACAAAGGCTCCATAGTGTAAAGTCTCGTTTAGAGCAAGAACTTTCGCTATTTTCTTCCAAACGTGCAAGCGCAGAGACCAGTGTGCGTCTTTTGGAAGAGCAGAAACAGGCCTTGTCTCAGGAGCACCTAGATGTAAGGCTTGAGCTTCAAAAGGCGTCTAGTACGGGCACAGATAGCTTCGTAGAGCAGCTTACAAGCGAATCTACCCGTATAGAACAAGAAATAGCTGCGTTGCAGTCCCGTATGCGAACTCTGGAAGAGCACCTTACAGAGGCTAGTAGTGGTGAAACGCAGCGCAGACAAATGCTCTCCGAAACAGAGCGGCATATACGAACTTTGCAAGATGCTACTAGTAAACTAAGAGATCAAGAGTCCGCACTTAATGTTGAAAAAGCTCGTTTTGATACCCAGCTTGAATTGGTCACTGCTGAAATTCAGCAGGTTTTTGGTCATGAATTAGGCGGTGAAGTTATGCGAACCGCGGCTCCAAGCAAGACACCGAATATAGATGAGTCTATATCAAAGTATAAGCACCAGCTTGAGCTTATTGGAGGAGTTGATGAAATGACAATGCAGGAATATAGGGAAACCGAGGAGCGTTTTACACGGCTCTCAGACCAAATTGCAGACCTGAGCAGGAGTGTAGAAGATTTGAAGCAAGTTATGGACGAACTGGATGAACACATCAAAACTCGTTTTAATGAAGCGTTTCATAAAATAAACGAACGTTTTGAAAACTACTTTAGAGTGTTATTCAATGGTGGTCGTGCTCAGTTGACTCTTGTGCGCGCCAAGGATGAAGCGGCCGAACAAGCTTCGGAAACCGATGAATCTCCGGAGGTTGCAGATACTAATCTTCGCCCCGAAGAAAAGTTGGTTCAAAAATACGAGGCAGGCAGCAGTAATGTAATCGGAGTAGACATGAAAGCAACGCCTCCTGGCAAAAAGCT
Source organism: uncultured Candidatus Saccharibacteria bacterium (assembly GCA_964648985.1). Taxonomy (GTDB): domain Bacteria; phylum Patescibacteriota; class Doudnabacteria; order UBA920; family UBA920; genus JAEUSE01. The sequence goes on along the minus strand of CAZYMS010000009.1, from coordinate 36,056 downwards.
TGCGAATATCCAGGCTTTGTCGGGTGGTGAACGTGCGTTAACGTCTATTGCGCTTCTGTGCGCACTTCTCGCGTGTTTCCCCTCTCCATTCGTGGTTCTGGATGAGGTAGACGCGGCACTTGATGAAGCCAATACTATCCGCTTTGGGCAAATCCTTGGTACTTTGGCACATCAGACCCAGTTTGTGACTATTTCCCATAACCGCGAAACTATGGCACAAAGTACCATGCTCTACGGTGTTACTATGGGGGATGATAGCGTATCTAAAATTCTCAGTCTCAAGTTCGACCAGGCCACGGAATACGCTAAATAGTCATGCAAACATTTAAACACATTAGCATTACACAAAGTAAAACGGGTAAAATGCCCGTTTTTATTGTTCAGATGCTTATATGCTCTATTGTTCACATGAATTTGTCTGGTTTGACGAAATATGCCTTATTTGTTAGACTGATGCTACTTTATTGATATATTCGACTCATGTTAACTATCCGTTTCCAACGCACAGGTAAGCGAAACCGTGCAGAATTCCGAGTTGTTGTAGCTCCTAAAACTGCTGCTGCTCAGAAGAAATTTACTGAAATATTGGGTAATTATAACCCTCGTACCAAGGAGTTGGTTGTAAAGAATCAGGACAGGTTAAATTACTGGCTTTCTCAAAAGCTTGAAATTTCAGCAAGCGTTCAAAATCTCTTTATTACAAAAAAGCTTATGGAGGCTTCTAAGGTAAAAGCTTTTACACTTCCTAAGAAGGAAGCTCCTAAGGTAGAAGAGGCCCCCGCTGCACCAGTAACCGAAGAGGTTTCAGCAGTTGAAGAAGTTGCTGCTACGGAACCTGCATCCGAAGAGGCTCCTGCAGCGTAATGCTGAAACATACAATATACAGCGTGTAGCATAAATAATTTAAAACATCCCGCTATTTCGGGTTGTTTTTTTTGTTGCATGTCATATGCTGTATGTTCTATGAATATGTTTTGACACAGTATGAAGATTTTGCTATAATGCATGTATAAAAGTTTACAAGTCCCACTAGGGAGTTGAAACACAAATAAAAAAACAATTAAATAAACCACAGATACGCGAGATTATACAGATCACACCGATAAAACACAGGAGTCTTTAGGGCCCCATCTGTGTTATCCGTGCAATCTGTGTATCTGTGGTGGGAAACAAAAAGTATGCAATCTCAAGAGCCAGGATACGATCCTGGAAAAAGTTCGAACAGCGCTCTTGGCCCGAAAAAACCGGCTGAGCGTCTTTTGTCGTTTGTAGGACCACGAGCAGTTTTCGCGGTTATATTTGCAGGTATTTTAATATCTGCTGCCCTTATTCTTGCTGCATTTAGCACTGGTCGGGGTGGTTTAGCAATAAAGTCACTCACGAGTAGAGCGGGCCTTGTAGGCTCGAGCGATGGGCGGGTCATTGAGCCTGTCAATGGAAAATGTCCTTTTGGTTACAGGCTGGATGTTATTACGAAAAAGTGTATCTCGCCACTTCCTCCACAGCCTACTCCCCCTGCTACCAGTCGTTCATTAAAGCTCGATGTGGCCATATCCCCTGCAGTTGTTGCACCAGGCGGTTCATATACCCTTACTGCAACATATGTAGATGCCTATGGTGCGAACCAGAAGTACTCTGGTCTTTTAGACGTACAGCTTAGACTTTGCGAAATTGCAAATCCTTCATCTTGTCAGAGCAGCACTGGTCCATGGGGAGATTACACTCTTTCAAATGGATCCATACTTATTAACCTTCCTACAACGATTGGCGAAGGTATTTACAATGCCTCATTTATTCCTCGAGCCCAGACAGGCTGGACATGGAGTAATGAAGCATCGGTAACTGTGAAAGCTCCAGTTGTTACTCCTCCAACTGGTGGACAGAAAATAAGGCCTATATCTGCAAGCGCATCAAAGGCCTATCCTGGATACCCTGCCACCAATGCAATAGACGAAAACATCGCTACTGCATGGGGTGCTGGGGATATGCCACCCCAGTGGATAGAACTTGATCTTGGACAGTACTACACTGTTTCCTCAATGCGTTTCAACATAGAAAAAACTCCAACTGGTAACGCTACTCATCAAATTTATGCAGGCACATGTCCTACGCCGACTAGCCTTGCAACAACATTTACCGAGAACTTAGCGAGTAAACAGTGGAAAGATGTTTCTCTTTCTACCGGCGCTGTCCGCTATGTCCGCGTACTCACAACTAGCTCTCCTTCTTGGTCTGCTTGGAACGAAATAGAAACGTATGGAACTCTTGCAACCTTCACTGGTTCTTGCGGTGGCGGCACACCTCCTTCGCCCGAAGGCTGTTTGACTGGTTCTGTTATTTTGTCTGGTAATAATATCGTAGTAGGCAATACAACAACTGCAAGCTCATCGGTTTCCGGTGTTGCAGTTACCTATGAAAGCAACAATCAAAACGTAGCAACAGTAAATGGCACTACTATTACTGCAGGGAATACTGCAGGATCCGCCACTATCTCTGGGCGGTTCGTATACGCAGGTAGAACTTGTTACTTAACGAGTGCAACGCTCACAGTAACTGGCGGAAATGCCCAGGGTACTGTTAGTGCAAGTCCAACAGATGTATACCTCTGTACCAGCAATGGGACATCGAATCAGACTACGGTCACCGTGGCTGTGACTCGCGGTAGTGGTAAAGTAGAGACAAGCGGTGCAGGGGTAACTTTTCAGGGCCCTACAAGACTCAACGCTCCTAATACATGGACACAAGTTATAAGTCCTGGTAACTTTATTAACCTGAACGCAACTCCAAACGGCCAGGCTACTGTTACTATTACTTTGAAAGACTATTTTACTAACCAAACAATTGCTAGCAAATCAATAACCGCGAGAATAAATCCTCCTGCTAACTGCCCAGGAACTCCTGCGCCTGCAGCTGGTAACATCGCTCCTGGCTTCACTTTCTTTAATTGCCAACCCAATGCCTCAGTTACTTTGACTGCAACTATGACGCAGGGCGAAGCAACTATAGAAACCAAGGTAGTGCAGGGAAGATATACTGGTACTCGTCCTACAAGAGTTTCAGCAGGTAGTCCAGTATCATGGACGGTGAGAGCCTCGGAATTCATTCCAGACCCAAACATAGGTGCGGCGCTTAGTTTTGAACTATATAGCAATGGCCAGAAAATTGGTGACTCCGGTGTTATTTATCGTGATGATAGAAACTGTGGGACATCTAATCCTGCCGGTAACATTACCCTCACTACTCCAAGCCCTGCAAGTATTTGTCCGGGCCCAGGTGTATTCTCTACTGTAGGTGGTTCAGTATCTGTAACCAACGGTGGTTCAAATGGTTCAGGCTCAGTAACCATTAGTGGTCCTCAGAACTTTGGTCCTTACAGCTTAGTGGCAAATCCAGCTGTTGCGGGTAGCTATTCAGCAATTATAGGTGGTGCAAATGCGTTAAACATTTATACCCCAGGTACCTACACTATAACCCTAACCTTCAATGGTCAAACATTGGATACTAAGTCGTTCACTGTGGGTAACAACTGCACTACGACCACGCCGACGTATGACTTCATTCTTACGGCAATCGATACCACAGTCTGTGCTGCAACAAATGATACAGCAATAATAAGTTTTAATGGTACTGCTAATAATATACCGAGTGGGTATCAGCTGACCGGAGCCGATGAGATAACGGTTTCCAAGGATGGTCAAATTGTATTTACCAAAGGCTTTGTATTAGTGCAGCCGGGTAGTTATACAGCAGCAAGTTCGTACACTGCAACTGTGACCGGAGTGTACTCTGTAGCCATGACCTTTAACGGTCAGCTCCGCGGTGGTACACCTCGCCTAGTAAATGTTTCTCAGAACTGTCCTGCACAGCAGCCAACTGGTACTATTAGCACTACTACTCCAAGTCCTGCAAGTATTTGCCCTGGTGTCGGTGTGTATTCTACTGTTGGTGTAGGAGTTTCTGTAACCAACGGTGGTTCAAATGGTTCAGGCTCAGTAACCATTAGTGGCCCTCAAAGTTTCCCTTCTTATAGCTTAGTTGCTAATCCATCTGTTCCAGGTAGCTATACGGTTACGGTCGGCGGGCTCGGCGCCCTTCAGATTTCCACCCCTGGTACCTATACCGTTACCTTAACTTTCAACGGTCAGACGTTAGACACAAAACAGTTCGTAGTGGGTAGCTGTTCAACTCCCACGCCTGTTGGGGGCATTAGTTTTGGAACCCCTAATCCAAGTGCAACGTGTCCTGGCAATGGGGTACCTGCTATGGTGACTGTGTATGGCAGTGTCTCAAATGGAGGTACTGGTGGATCAGGTAGTCTGAGTATCCCAGGGCTCACAACAATTAACTTGTTTGCTACAGGGGTCCCTGGTGCGTATACGATTGGTAATATCGGCGCTTTACAAGTCAGTCAGCCAGGTACATATACCGGAACTCTGGTGTTCAATGGTCAGACACTAGGCACCGCTTCGTTCACAGTAGGTAATAACTGTGTTGCTCCAACCGGTTCTATTTCTGTGAGTGGTGGTACCGTTCCTTGTAACTCAACTAATGGTCTTGTAAACATATCTGTGTCTGGACAGACGGGCGTGCAATATAGTGTCGCTCGTAGTGGGGGATGGTACTACAACACTACTGGTTCTGGTTCTACCACCGATATAGTTCCTTTAGGTACTACGTATACCTATTCACTTTCTGCTGGTAGCCAGTATCTTGGTTCAAAGAGTGTAACTGGTGTGTCGGATGCAAATTGTGGCGGTGCAGGTAATATTACTGCAGATTCACCTATAGTCCTTGGCCGTTTACAGTCCTTCCCTTACTCTTGTATTGCTCGCCAGGGTGCTATAACCGCTACCAATAGTGGTAATGTGAATTTAACTTTTAGTGCTGGTGGGGTATCGTATGTGGTATATCCTGGTCAGTCTAAGAACACAAGCATGTGGTATGCTTCAGCTGGCACCTATACACACAGGTTAACTACTGAATCTGGTAATCTAGTGGATAGTGTTAGTGTAATCGTAACCTGCATTTAATGTGGGCCAAGTTGACAGCTCAAACATCAAATTGTAAAATCTAAGTAGAGCTGGCTTAAGTCATGAAAGGTCGAAAGCTAGAAACAGTTTTATAGCAGCTTTTATAACAGATATGGCAGAAGAACAAGACGCAGCATTCGTAGAGTATGTAGTTCGTGCGTTGGTCGACAACCCGGACGATGTACGCACCGAGCGCGTGGTAGATGAGATGGGTGTATTAATCACTCTTCACATTAACCCAAAAGACATGGGTCAGGTTATTGGTCGCCAAGGCCAGACCGCTAAAGCAATCCGCACACTTCTTCGTGTAGTGGGTGCTAAGCACAAAGCTCGCGTGAACTTGAAAATCTACGAACCAGAAGGTTCTCATCGTGGCCCTATGCACGGTGGTGATCATTCCGATCACGGTATGTCCTCTCCAGCACCAGCGAGTGCTGACGACATGGACGATTTCAAGATCTAGTTTTGAATTTAAAATCCGTTTCCGCACACTGCGGGAGCGGATTTTTTGTTATACTATGCTCATGAAGAAGCAGAAATCTATAGCAATTAGCATTATCACGTTATTTCCTAAATTTACCGACCACTATACTACTTTCGGCATTATTGCTCGCGCTATAGCAAATAAGCTACTGGTGTGGCGTTCGGTTAACTTGCGGCAGTTTGGTCTGGACGCACGGCAAACAGTAGATGATAGGCCGTATGGGGGTGGGGTGGGGATGGTATTAAAGCCGGACGTTTTGTATGCGGCCATTGTGGCAGCAAAAAGCATCAAATCACAAAAAACAAGTACCAAACAAACTTCAATATCTAAAAGCTCAAATTCTAAACAAAGAGTAATACTGTTGACGCCTTCGGGAAAACGGTTTACGCAGAAAGATGCGGTGAGGTTGGCCAAGTATGGTGAGCTTATTTTTGTGTCGGGAAGATACGAGGGATACGACGAACGTATAACCAAGTTTGTTGATGAACAAATATCAATCGGCGACTATGTGCTCATGGGTGGTGAATTGCCCGCGCTGGTAATTGCTGAAGCAGTGCTTCGTAATATACCAGGGGTTCTCGGTAAAGACGAGTCTGCTGTTGGCGAATCTTTTTCTGATCTGCGACAAGAAAGTGACGGCCGTCACAGACCTGTCGTTTTAGAATATCCGCAGTATACGAAACCGGAGGTGTGGGAAGTAGAGAGTCGAAAGTCATCACGTCAAAAGTCGAAAGTCCAGAAGTTGTTGGTACCAAAAGTATTGCTAACAGGACACCACGGAAATGTTGCAAAGTGGCGAGAAGAAGAAGCATTAAAAAAGACGAAAAAAGTAAGACCCGATTTATTGGAGTCATCTAAACAATAAATCATATAAGCATTTAAACATATTTAAATGCTTATATGATTACATGCTTGTATGGTTTTTACGGTTGAACAATTAAAAACGCGGTTGGATAAATTCTTGGTAGGGCAATTACCTGGGGTTTCGCGTTCTCAAATACAAAAAGATATTGAAGCAGGATCGGTAAGGGTCAACGGTCAGTTACAGGCAGAATCGAAGTTTGTGGTACGGAAGGGCGACCGTGTTGAGTACAACGCAGAATCAAGAATTGTGAATGGCGAATCAAGTAAACAGCCTTCAGTGTGGAAGATCAAAACTTTATATGATAATCATGGGTTGCTTATTATAGACAAGCCAGCAGGGCTCTCGGTGCATCCGGGTGCGGGGGTGAAGGGCGATTCACTGTCAGATTTATTACTACTCAAATTTCCAGAGATATCTGGTGCGGGTGAAGCCCATCGGCCGGGTATAGTGCATAGGCTGGATAAAGATACGAGTGGGGTAATGCTCGTGGCAAAAACACCAGAAATGTATGAGTATTTGAAGGACGCATTTGCCGAACGGAAAATTAAAAAAGAATATATTGCTCTGGTGCAAGGAGTGCCGGAAAAACCCCATGGGTCTATAGACGTGCCAATTGGTAAGAGCAAGTCTGACTTTCGTAAGTACACCACCATGGATATGCTCGAATCAAAGCCTTCCTTAACCGAATACCGCGTTTTAGAGGTATTGGACCTCCAGCATGCTTTAGTTGACAAAACGGCCCTAATTTCTGTAAACTTACATACAGGTCGGACACACCAGATTCGTGTTCATATGAAAAGCATTGGTCATCCACTTATGGGCGATAGTCTGTACGGTGGCAAAAAGTCTAAGCTATCAGGCCTTTCTCGTCAGTTTTTACATGCTCGTCGCATAGAAGTACAGCTGCCAAATGGTACATGGATAGAAGCTGAATCGGAGTTGGCAGACGACTTGCGGCAAGCACTCAAATCGTTGGGTAGTGGTTTGGTTAATAATTTGTGAAACAACCTTAAATCTCAAATCACAAGTACCAAATTACAAATAAATTCCAAACCACAAATTCTAAATTTCAAAACTTAATTTTTGTGATTTCTGAATTTGGAATTTATTTGATGTTTGATATTTGACATTTGGAACTTGAAATTATTATGGCAATTGTTAAGCATTTAGAAGAAAAGCAGATTCGAGAACTTCCTGTGTTCCGCGTAGGTAATACCGTTAAAGTTCACCAGAAAATCCGCGAAGGTAGCAAAGAACGTGTACAGATTTTTGAAGGCCTAGTTATAGCTCGCAAGGGAGGCAATGGAGCAAATGCAACCTTCATGGTTCGTAAGATTGCGAGTGGTGTTGGTGTAGAGCGTATATATCCGCTTCATAGCCCGAACATTGTAAAGCTTGAAGTCGTAAAGTCGCCTGTAGTGCGCCAGGCAAAACTCTACTATGTTCGTGCCCGCCAGGACAACACTCCTCGTACCCGCAAAGAGAAGAAACCAGTGAAAAAAGAAAAGAAGTCTGCGTAATTATTGCCCCGTTTTACGGGGCTTTATTATTTATATTTGGAATGTATAATAATAGTATTAAGACTCAAACCTTATGTATAAAGATTTTGGTCGTGATGGCGAACGCAGTATGGGTAGCAGCCTAGCTGCTTCGCAAGGCAAAGGAGAAATGCCTCGCGGAGCAGAAGCTGTAAAAGCAGAATTTGGTACTACATTGGCAGAATTTGGAGCGTTGCCTCCGGAAATTCAAAAAATAATTCAAGATGAGGTTAGAGAAACAGCCCTTGCCTATGGGCCAAAAAGCCCCGAAGCTACAAGGTGTATGGTAGAGTTGGTACGCATGACTCGAGATGCCATATCTGGTAGGGGTGAAATTGGGGGGCATGCGCCTGATGCTTTAATTGGCTTAGTTGAACAAGCGCGTAAGCTTAAAGGGGTTAAATCTAAGAACCAATAGCTACGTACTTATTAATAAAACGCCCAGGCTCACGCAAGGGCGTTTTATTAATTTATGTAATTATTTTAGCTATTCTTTACTGTATTTATGTCTAGCTTTACCGCAGTAGCTTCTACCTCTTCCCAGTTAAGGTTTTTGAAGAAGGAGGCTATATAGTCGGCGCGGGAAGTGCCGTAGTCCATGAAGTATGCGTGCTCGTAGACGTCGAGTGCTACAAGTGGCGTTGCATGCCAAATGGGAAAAGCATCGTGCGCGTCGCCTAGGTAGTTAAATACTGACTTACTTTGCCAGTCAAACGCGAACCAAACCCAGCCACGAGCAGCAATTCCGGTTGCTTTCATGTCCGCAAGCCAGTTGTCGTATGAACCGAACTGGTCTGCTATCATTTTGCCAACAGTTCCGGTAGGGGCTGCGCCATTACCAGATAAGTTCCCAAAGTAAAGCTCGTGACTCTTAATAGCGTTTACCGCAAAAGAGTAACCAAGCTTCAGAGCACGAAGGTCGGAGTACGTTGCGTTGGCTTTGGAGAGGTCTACCGCTTTAAGTGACTCTTGAATCTCGTTGGCTTTTTTAATGTAACCTTCGTAGAGTTTGTAGTGCTCTTTCATCTGGCGTTCAGAGAGGCCTTCTACGCCGTTGATGCTGTTAAATTCTTTTGCTTGAAACATAAATAATTGTCCAGAATTGTCCAGAAATGCCAAAATTGTCCAGAATTTAATCTGGAAATTTTGGGCAATTATGAACAATTTTATTTAATTTTGGGCAATGAGCTTAGGCTTTGCCTAAAGTTTGCTCGCCAGTATGCCAGTTTGCTGGGCACTTCTCACCTGTTTGCAGTGCTTTCACTACACGAAGAGTTTCTTCTATGTTTCTGCCCACTGAATCTGCCGAAACAAGTGCGAATTTAAGTGTTCCTTCGGGGTCAATTACAAAGGTGCCACGTTGTGCTGAGCCGTCCATATCGAGTACGCCGTACATGTCAGCCAGCTCTTGGGTGGTGTCAGCAACAATTGGGTAGGTAACGCCCTTTAACCGTTCGTCTGTCTCATACCAGGCCTTGTGCACATATTCACTATCCGTACTTGCACCAAGTATTTCACAATTTACTTTTTTGAATTCCTCGTAGAGTTTTCCAAAGGCTTCAATTTCTGTGGGGCAAATAAAGGTAAAGTCCCGAGGGTAAAAAAAGAGCACGAGCCACTTACCTTTATAGTCAGAGAGAGATACTTTGTGGTATTCGCCCTGGTGATAGCTTTGTAAGTTCTCAAATACTGGTGCGAGTTGGCCAACTTTTGGAGCAAAATCGCCACTATCGCAACCGTAGTCACATGTAGTTTCCATAGTATTCCTTTCTAAAAATTATTAGGTATATATTCATAATACTGTCCTGGGCGCAACAGTGCAACCTCGTTCTACCTGGGAGTCGTCTTGTTTAAGATAAAGCGTCAAATTGACCCTCCAAGTCTCTGCGTGGTATAGTGGGGGTAGTTAGATTATTACTATTTTCTAGTTTGCATGAGAGCGTGTAGCAGCAAAACAGAGTATTATAGTATGTTCCATTTACCTCAGATTTACCCAGTTTTTTCTATAGCAAATTTACATTTGGTTACAAATAAGCCAAATATACTTCGCTTAAGCGATACTACTCAAACATTAGGCACATACGCATAAACTTTTAACAGGTACTGAAAGCAGTAGCTGTACTTTGCTTCATACACCTCCGTTCAAACTATCGTAAGGAACGGTATGGTTTTATTATATATACTAGGCGGCCTCATTGTAGGTCTCTTGGTCGGCTATGCTTTCAGGCAGAGTCTTGCCACTAAGAAAGTGGGTAGCGCTGAAAGTCGGGCCGAGAAAATTTTGGAAGAAGCAAAAAATAAAGAGCGTGAATTACTCCTGGAAGCAAAAAGTAAGGCCTTGGAAATTACTGACGAAGCCAAGAAGGCCGAAGGTGATTTTAGAGCCCAAATTGTTCGTTTCGAAGAGCGCATAGATCGTCGGGAAAAAGAGCTCAATACTAAAGAGCTTTCCTTGGACCAGTCAAAACAAACACTAGAAGCTCGCCAAGCAGAGATCCAAAAAATATTAGAAGAGACGAAAGAGACTAAAGCCAAGCAACTCGCAACGTTAGAGAAAATCGCCGGACTTACCCGTGAAGAAGCAGGCAGGGTGCTTATGGACAATGCTGAGCGAAGCATTTCGGAAGAAATGGTGAAACTTCATCGTAAGCTACTTATGTCGGCCCGCGAAGATGCAGACAAAGAGGCTCGCCGCATTATAGCTCAGGCTATAGACCGCGTCGTAAGCGACGTGACAGCTGAAACCACGACTACCACGGTGGCTCTTCCAAACGAAGAACTAAAAGGTAGGATTATAGGTAAAGAAGGGCGAAACATTCGTGCCTTTGAGCAAATGATGGGTGTAGAAATTCTCATAGATGACAGTCCGGACACAGTAGTGCTCTCCGGCTTTAACTCTATACGTCGTCATATAGCAAAACTTACTTTGGAGAAGTTAGTATCCGATGGCCGCATCCATCCGGCGCGCATTGAAGAAGCATATGAAAAGAGTAAAGCAGAAATAAACGAGCAAATTAAGCAGGCCGGTGAAGAAGCGGTCTTTGAGCTGGGTATCACTAATTTCCCGCCTAAGCTTGTACATTTGGTTGGAAGGCTCATGTTCCGTACCAGCTATGGTCAAAATGTGCTTCGTCATAGTGTTGAAATGGCCAAGCTTGCAGCCCTTATGGCCGAAGAACTTGGCGCTGACCAGCAAATAGTAAAACAGGGTGCACTTCTTCATGACATTGGTAAGGCTTTAGACCAGGACATGGAAGGTACGCACGTAGAAATAGGACGTAAAATTGCTGAGAAGTTCGGACTCGATAATAAAGTTATTGAAGCCATTGAATCTCATCACCACGACACCGATGTAGCAGAACATGCGCACAAACATGAAGGTCCGTTGTCCATAGAAGCACTCGTAGTAGACGCCGCGGACACTATTTCCGGGGGCCGCCCAGGCGCACGCAAGGATAGTTTTGAAAACTATGTAAAGCGACTAACCGACCTTGAGAACATAGCCAATAGTTATGAAGGCGTAGAAAAGACATACGCTATCCAAGGTGGCCGCGAGCTTCGCGTGTTTATTACTCCTACGAGAATTGATGACCTTGCAGCCCAAAAACTTGCCCGTGAAATTGCCAATCGCTTAGAAAATGAGCTTAAATTCCCTGGTGAAATTCGCGTTGTCGTTATCCGCGAAACCAGGATTGTAGAATATGCGCGATAGAAACTTCTATGATTGATGCAGAAATTTTTAGGGGCTACGACATATTGAAAGAAGAGCGCCTGGCCGCACTGCCCCCGCTCGAGTTGCCGGCTGTGTATGTTGGAGAAGCAGAGCCTAAGGCAGTACCAGGAGCAACGTATGCATTTCGTATGCAATACGGCTCCAAGCTCATTGAGGTGGGGATTAACGATGATAGGCGTGCTATTGGGGCATATGTGGAGGCTATAGGCGAGTCGGAAGATCGCATGCCCGACGAAACAACTTATCTGTATCGGCAGGCAAAACAGATCATGACCGCTATGGCCCAGAGGTACTCTGCTGAATATACTTATTCGTTTATTACCGAAAGTCCAATTCTTCGAGAATGGGCAATATCAAAGGGTAATGAAGTATTTGGTTGGTCCCATCAGCCCACTGCAGATAGCCCGCCGCCATGGAAGTTTATTGCCACTATACACTCATAACAGTTGATAGTAACAATATGCAGCACCAATCTTCAGTCGATAAATGGGTGAAAGAGCAGGTAGCTCACCTGCGTACTATCTCGGGGGTGCGATGGGTATTTGCTGTAGCGGTCACGGTAGTAGCAATATTTTTCGTATCTTCCGTAGCAGAGTTCATTGTTGCACTCCATAATCGGTATCGCGTGTATCCTTCAGATGTATACGAAACAAGTATGCTCGCCAAAAGTATAGGGGTGTCTGGCGTGCTAAGCTTGAGCGCGGCATTTCTTGTAGGGTATATTCTCAAGATTTCACAAGCTCGGTGGTATTGGGTTATCGGTTTTCTGTTCTTGTCAGGGTTATTTTGTATGGTACCAGATAGTGGTTCCTGGCTGACCAAAGCGCTCACCATCCCCATACTTATAGTATTTGCTATAACTATAGGGTTGAGTTTTAAGGCGCGAATTCCTTTCTTGGTTGCCTTGCTAGGGTTTTTTATTATGCTGTTTGCGCGTCCTGGCAACCTACCAGCTCACTGGTGCAAATATGAGCTTACTATATATCCGTGCCAACCTGCGCAGGAAACTCAGTATGGGCCACGGTAGTTGTCTTTAATTCCTTATTCTTCATTCGCTATTTTATTTTCGCATGGCAAAAATTCTTTTCTTCGGTGATATATACGGAAAACTGGGGCGGCACGGGCTGGCCCAGGTTTTGCCTGTTTGGAAAGAAGAATATAAACCCGATGTAGTTATTGCCAATGTAGAAAACATGGCGCATGGCAAGGGTGTGACTCCGGCTACTATGGAAGAAATAAGCGCGTTGGGTATAGATGTCTTTACCTCGGGTAACCATGTGTTTCATTCTGGCCCTGCTGCAGATGCCTGCTTTCACGACTACCCAAATCTTATTCGTCCAGAAAACTATGGTCCCGACTTTGCCGGAAAAGGGTACTATCGTTTCGAAAAAGAAGGCCAATGGTATTGTGTTATAAATATCAACGGCCAGGTATTTTTTGAAAAACAGTTCCGTGGAGAAATAAGTAGTCCCTTTGCTGCGCTCGATAGATTGCTTATAGATGTTGCACAAAAGGGTGATATAATACTCGTAGATGTGCATGCAGAAGCGACAAGCGAAAAAGTCGCGCTTGGCTGGCATGCAGACGGCCGTATTGCGGCCTTAGTTGGCACTCACACACATATACCAACAGCAGACTTGTGGGTCATGCCAGCAGGGACAGCCTTCGCCTGCGACATAGGTATGACGGGTCCGAGGCATTCTGTCATTGGAGTTAGGGTAGAAAATGTTCTTGGTAGGTTTCTAGACCCTGCCGGAAAGTATCCAATGGAACCCGCAGAAGAAGGTCCAGTGATAGTCAACGCAGTGCTTATTACTACAGACGGTACGAGAGCTAAAAGTATTGAGCGATTACAAGAGGTCATTTAAAAATTCCAAAACTCAAATAACCAATCACAAACAAGCTTCAATATAAAAATCTCAGTATCCAAACCGCGGACTTACCTTTTGAACCTTTGGATTTTGAATTTATTTGAAATTTGATGCTTGTAATTTGATGCTTAACCAGTTATGACTAAATTCGTAAATCCTGACGACATTGTTGCTCAGGCAGAAATAAAAAAGGGGCAGACAGTTGCAGATTTTGGTTGCGGGGCAGGATTTTACTCCCTTGCAGCGGCGAAGTTTGTGGGTGACGATGGCGCAGTTTGGGCTATAGATGTAATGCCCGATCGTCTGGCAGTTACCCAGTCAGCAGCGCAGCATAAAGGAATAAAGAATATTACAGTTGTACAGGCAGATTTGGAAAAACCCATTAGAGATTTAGATGCAGTATCTTGCGATTTGGTTATCGTAAGCAATATATTGCATCAGGTGGCTTCCAAAGAAGCACTTATTCGGAACATGTATTATCTTCTTAAAACCGGGGGAAGTGTACTGGCAGTAGAATGGAAAAGAGGGTATAGTGTATTTGGTCCGCCGCAGGCAAGTCGCATTGCCCATGATCAGCTTATAAGCCTTATGCAGGCCGCTGGTTTCCAGCTCAAACGTGATTTGGATGCGGACGGGTATCATTACGCTGCGTTATTTAGCAAGTAGCGTATCGATACGAATATACCAATGTACTAATGATACGAATTAATACATTGGCACTTATTTGTATCATTAGTATTCATTCGTATATTAGCATCGAGACTTTATGAATTTTATCAAGCACATTTTTTCGTACGATTTTCTTTTATATATAAACCGCGTTCATTTAGAACGGGTTGATACAGTCTTTGCAGTAATTGCTGCTCTGCTTATTGTTGTTGCGATAGCTACTCGCATATATATGTATTTTGAAAAACACATTGTACGGTATCAGCTATTTTCTCGTGTATGGCGTTTATGCTTAACCGTTGGTTTGCTCGGCGCAGTCTGGTACGGTGCCCGCTACCAGCTTGTTGGTTGGTTTGGTACCCACCTAGCTTTTATTCTCCTTCTACTCGTGGGGCTTGTATGGGCAGGATACATACTCAAATACTATCTGCGCTCCTATAAGAAAGAGAAGACCCACTGGGATCACAAGCAACTCAAAGATAAATATTTAAAAATGGCCTAAGCGTAATGATCAAAAGTGAGTAAACATAAATAAAAGTGACAAGAATGATAGGTCTACGTCGTTCTTGTCACTTTTTCTGTATATGTCAATATTTAGCCTTTTTACACAAAAGAAATCACAACCGGATAAACCTCTAAGTCTTGGTCAATGGGGCGAGCTTGCAGCGGCAAAAGTGTACGAAGAAAAAGGTTATAGTATTGTCTCTCGAAATGAATTCAATCGCCGAGGTCTTCGCCTTGGCGAAATTGATTTTATAGCACATACAAAAATCGACATAGCATTTGTTGAAGTAAAAACCAGAACACAAGAACACGATTTGTTTGGAACTGGTTTTGAGGCTGTTAACCATGCTAAGCAGCAAAAATTGCTAAAAGCAGTCCATAGTTTTAGGAGCCGTGATCCAAAGTATAATCTGCTTAGGCCTCACATAGATGTTTGTGTAGTTATTGTACCCATGCTTGACAGGCTGAATTTTTCTGTTAAAATAATAGAGAATTCAGTAGAAGACTGGAACTGACCTGGTGAGCGCGTGCTCTCCTTTTTTATTAAGACAGCACAATCCGAAACAACGAATGAACGAATCTACGAATGTCCACGAATTAAATTCGTAGTTATTCGTAGATTCGGACCATTCGTAGATTCGGACAGGGTGATATTATGAACGAACAACTCAAACAAGCACTCGACCAAATCGAGGAAGAAAAAGGCATTTCTCAAGAAGAAATACTCGCCATGATTGAGGCGAGCCTGGCAGCTGCGTTCCGGAAGGACTATGGCAACCGGGATCAGAATATAGAAGTTGAATTTGATGCAGAGAATTTATCCGCAAAAGTTTTCGATGTTAAGACAGTTGTTGAAGTGGTAGAAGATCCACAAAAAGAAGTGGATGCAGAAGCAGCACAGGAGCTGCAAAAGGGCGCAAAGATTGGCGATATTATTCGCACTGAGGTAACCCCTGAAGATGGTGCTCAATACGGGCGTATTGCCGCCCAAACCGCTAAGCAGGTTATTATTCAAAAGCTCCGTGAAGCAGAGCGAAACATGCAATTCTCCGACTTTAAGGCTAAGGAGCGTACGCTTGTGAGCGGTGTTGTGCAAAGAATAGAAGGAGATACTATTTTGATAGATTTAGGTAAGGGGACCGGCGTGTTGTTCCCTTCCGAGCAAATTCGCGGCGAAAAATATGCCATTGGCCAGCGTATAAAAGTACTGGTACTGCACGTTGAGCCAGGACAGCGTGGACCAAAAATTACTTTGTCACGCAGTCACCCGGATATAGTTCGCAAACTGTTCGAGTTAGAAGTGCCAGAAATTTATAATGGCGTGGTGGAAATGAAAGCAGTTGCTCGTGAAGCGGGTAGTCGTTCTAAAATAGCTGTATATTCTACTCAAGAAGGGGTAGATCCAATTGGTGCGTGTGTGGGCCAAAAGGGTACTCGCGTGCAAACAGTTATGGCTGAGCTCGGTGGTGAGAAAATAGATATTATTGAGTGGAGCGACGACACTGTAAAGTTTATTGCTAACTCTCTTTCCCCAGCTAAGATATTGAATGTTCAGCTTGACGAAGAAGAAAAAGCTGCAAATGTAGGCGTACTGGAAGATCAGCTTTCACTTGCCATAGGTAAGGCCGGACAAAACGTTCGTTTAGCTGCCCGTCTTACTGGCTGGAAAATAGACATTAACGGTGAAAAAATAGACAGCGCTCCAGCCGCCGCTACAGAAGAAGTTGCTTCAGAAGAGCCTGCTGCACCAGCCGAAGAACCAATTGCAGAGTAGAGAATGTATAATTTTTGATCTCGATTTCAAATACAATATCCACGACCATTCGGTTGTGGGTATTGTATTTTTTTCTGCATCAATTCAGATCGAATATTATTTATGCGTTGTTTTGTAAACTATCACTCCCCTTGCAAGAGTGCTAACTTTTTGTTAGTATATTTTTAGCACCATTAATGGTTTAGCTGGGTCTTTTCTAGAAGCGGGCAGCTAGAACCTGAAAGCATATTTCTATGCCTTTAGTTCCATACGTAATTGAAAAGTCTCCCACGGGAGAGCGCGGCTATGATATTTATAGCAGGTTACTGAAAGATCGTATTATATTTCTTGGCGAGCCAATAGATGACACAGTTGCCAATCTTGTTATTGCGCAGCTTCTGTTTTTGGATGCTGAAGGGAAGAGCGATATACGACTTTATATTAATTCCCCCGGTGGCGTAGTTACTTCAGCGTTCGGTATTTATGACACCATTCAGCACATTAAGAGCGAGGTCACTACTATTTGTGTGGGTCAGGCTGCGAGCGCGGCTTCTGTCTTGCTTGCTGCAGGTGCGCCTGGCAAACGGTTTAGTTTGCCGAACTCACGCATTATGATTCACCAAGTTATGGGTGGAGCAGAAGGGCAACAAACAGACGTAGAAATTCGTGCGCGTGAGATGCGTCGTATCAAAGATAAACTTAACACCATTCTCGCTAAGCATACAGGCAAAACTGAAAAGCAAATAGAAGAAGATACAGATCGCGACTTTTTCATGTCTGCAGACGAAGCAAAGAAGTATGGATTGGTGGACAAGATTATTCAATAAACCACAGATACACTGATAAAACCGATAACACAGATAAATCCTATTCTGCAATGCAGAATAGGATTTAGTATTATTGTATCTGCGTGACCTGTGACATATGCGTATCTGTGGTTTATACTATCTAAACATGCTCAATCAAACGTATACAATTGTAGACGTAGAAACAACCGGAGCAAGCGCAAAGCTTGGTCGGATTATTGAAATTGGTATATTGCGTATTGAACACGGCGAGCTTGTCCGCACCTACAAGTCTTTAATAAATCCCGGACAACCCATACCGGAATTTATAAGCGGCATGACCGGGATACGAGAAATAGACGTACTTGCAGCGCCAACATTTTCAGAAGTTGCAGATGAAGTGCTGGAGTTGTTTGAGGGTGCTACATTTGTCGCGCATAACGCGGCGTTTGATTATAGTTTTTTAAAAGAAGAGTTTAAGCGTCTGGGGTATGGATTCAATTTGCCCAGGCTCTGTACAGTACGGCTATCGCGAGCGATTTATCCAGAACATGCACGGCATAACTTGACTGCTCTCATAGAACGCCACAAATTTTCTTGTGTAAGCCGCCATCGCGCGTATGATGACGCAGAAGTGTTGTGGCAATTTTTGCAAATGCTCGAGAAAACTCTTCCGACTGAAGACTTAGAAAAGCATTTGAAAAGGCTGACAAGCGCTATTTATTCAGTCCCGGCCTCAAGTAAAAAAGAAACATTTGTTTATGAACGAGATATTGATGCCATTTCATCTGAATTAGAATAGTGTAAAAATATACTTTATGCGTATGGTATTTGCCGCTTGACGAGACGGGCAGACTATAGTACAGTACATACTTCATAGGTCGGCAGAATCTATATTCATTAATATCTGCGCACAATTATATAGTATGAACATGCAGAATCTACAGAAAAAGCGCATATATGAGGGGGCCCAGAAAGCAAAGCTTTCCGGTCTTTTTGCCGATGGTTTATGGATACAAATAAATTTACGTACTAGACACGCAGTCTAAAAAAATACGTAAATTTTAACTATCCACGAAACCTCGGCAATGCTGCCGGGGTTTTAAATACAAAAAACAAAGAGAAATATCTTTGCAAAAGGAGGTCACACATAATGAAGGCAGGCTATGCGCTATCTCTAAAAGAGATGTATAGTTTTTTGGCACAAAAGCCAATAATTGCTAAGCATCTCCCACAGCTCAAGAGGATTGTAGGGTGGTATGTGTTCTGGCTAATTTGTTGTGAGATTATTATGGTCTTGCAGTATTATCCAGTTAAATATATCACGGAGGGCATTATTAATCGGGAGGGGCTAAGGCCTTTGCTCAAGTACGGAGGCTATGGCTTGCTCCTGTTCCTCGTGGGCATAGGGCTCAACAGTGTTATGGATATTTATCGTAACCAATTTGAAGAACTTGCTAGGGCACTGCTCCGAAGTCAGAGCAAGGCTCAAGAATTGCTTCTGCCAGTTCAATGGCATTTAGAGCATGGAACAGGTGAAAAAGAAGCGATTATAGGCAGAAATCTCAAAAAGGTGACCTACCTATTTGCGGTTGTAATCTTTGATGCCCTGCCTGTATCTCTTCGTGCCACGTTCACCTCGCTCGGAACAATTAAAATTGGTTGGCAGTTCTGCGCTCTTGCGCTTGCGACTATCGCCATATATGCTCTGGTCTTGAGACTGATTCAACCTAAGCTCGTTGTTATGATGAAAGAATATCATGATGACTCCAAGGCTCTGGATCGTAAGGATAGCGAGCTTACTACTATGTGGCGAACTATCAAAAACATGGGTCGGGAGCGTGAATATGCTGATGATTTTTATCAGGATAACATGCGGTTTTACAAAGACGAGAAGTGGCGCCATATAAAATGGCGTGGCTATAATGTCTTTCCTGAAATCGTAGTGGCCTTTGCAACCGGTGGACTCTTCGTAATGATTGCAGTGCTATACTGCGACACGCCATTGAGTTATGCAGCGGTTGTAGCAGGGAATGTCTCGCTCGGTGTTGCGCTAATGATTCGCCTGTTCGGTAATCTGTTCAGACTGAATGAATTTCAACGACAACGCCATCAAGGCATGCAAGCCTTAGCGGAAATCGTTGAGATATTTCAGACACCGAACCCGTTACTCAGTGGTGGGGAGTCCCGTACGCTAACCAATATACGGGGCATGATTCAAATAGAGGGCTTAAGCTTTCAGTATCAAAATGGAAAATTAGCTCTCAATAATGTTTCCGCTCGGATTGAACCGCGTAAGGTTTTGGCCATTATCGGAAAAAGCGGAAGTGGTAAAAGTACTTTGGCATCATTACTTCTCCGTGAACAGGATCCAACTCGGGGTTCTATAACGCTCGACGGTGTTGATTTACGCAATTTAGATCTGGCCTGGTATTTGCAGAATGGTGTCGCGGTGGTTAGCCAAAGCGGTGGATTGTTTGACGGTACTATTCGCGATAACATTCGTGCTAGTAGGCCAAACGCTGAACCTGGGGAAGAGGAGTGGGCTGCGGAGCTCGCATATGTGACAGAGTTTACCTCTTCTCCGGATATGCCTCTGGGTCTTGATACTCCAATTGGTGAAGGTGCATTACGGCTCTCCGGTGGTCAAAAACAACGGGTGCTTATTGCACGAGCAGTTCATCAAAAAGCTTCTTTGCTAATTTTGGACGAGGCGACCAGTGCGCTGGATTCAGAATCGGAGGAGCAGGTGCAGATGGCCATTAATCGTCTCATTGAGGTTGATGCCTGCACAACAATAATTATTGCGCACAGGCTCTCAACTATAGATAGGGCCGATAATATTGCCGTCATGGAAGACGGAGCAATAGTTGAGTATGGCACGCATGCTGAACTCATGAGGAAAGGGGGAAGATATAGCGCGTTTCGCGCGAGACAACCCAGAGCTGAGATGGCTGCGGCTGCGGGTTAGTTCGCGAGTAATATGTACTGGTATGCGAGAGTGTACCAGTTTTTTTATTTGTCTTTTTCGGTTATCATAGGTCTGCTAATGTCCCAGAGTAAATTAAATAGTTGTAATATAGTGTCGCGCATGGTGGTGCCTTCAATCACCCATGCTATGCCTTCGGAGCTGGTAGTAAAGAATGCTACAGAGTTATCCCAACACATAATTGATGCAGAAAACGTAAGATCTCGAGGAAGGAATCGCGCATCACGCAATTCTTTTATATGCTTGAGTTTAGAGTAGGCTTTTATTTCCTGCTTCTCTACTCGTAAGCTTTTAAGTCGTATCAGTTTTTCAACGCGGCGTTTAGTGAAATGGAATTTTTCTCCGAGTATGTTTTGTAATTCTTTTGCAGCAACTATTTCGTATATAACTTTCTGTTTTGTTTGGAGTGCTTCAAAGAAGATGTCCCGCATGCGTTCGTTTCGATATATGCGGATCTTATTAGAAAATTCCGGCTCGTCCTTTAGTTTTTGCAAGAGGGGTAAGGTTCTGCTTACTTCTTCTAGTTGTCGTTTCAGTAGTTCGCTTAGTACGGACGGGTTATATGCCTCATATACTTTTCTACTCTTCCTAGTCGTTACGTGCAAGAGTCCTTTACCTGCAAGGCGTTCGGCAATGCTTTGGACAGTAGTTAACGGTAGTTTTGTTGCTAGGGCCAAAGGCGTGAGGGTGCCATCTTTTCTTTTCAGTAGCTCTATATATACTTTTTGGTCGTTCTCATGGAGGCCAAGCGAGCTAAGTAGTTCGGTAATCTCCGTATATTCTTCTTTGGATAATTGTTTTTCAGACATATATACGAAATATTTCGTAGATAATAAATATTTTTATAGGCTTAGTATAGGTATTTTATCAGTTTTGATCAATTAATTCACTAGAAAATATAGAGATTCTACTATTGGTCTGGCATGGTATAGGAGTCTTGAGGAGGTCAGGACATGTAGCTTGAAATACTAAAGGGGGAATATGTATTACGCATGCAAAGAGCATGCCCGAACAGGAGTAACGCATGGCAAAAATGTTTGAAGGTCAGTCCGCGTGGTCAGCGAAAATTCGTTGCGCTCATCCGGTATGCGTCGGAGGTTTGTATCGGGTAGATGGATGTTTTGGCATTATTGAAATATCGCTCGACGATATTCATGGCCAAAAAGACTCAGAAGGCGATTGGCGTTTTTGGGTAGAATGTCCTGCGTGCAAGCAGGTCTTGTATCCGCAATGGCAAATTGGCAGGGGTCCGCTGGACGCTGTGGTAAAACGCGTACAGAAGGGAGGGAAGCAGTAATGAGAGTCTTAAAGAAAGGGAGAAGGCAAAATGGGTGGTCAAAAGAGTTCACCTGTACGGGGAAAGGTAATGGGGATGGCGGCTGTGGTGCAGAGCTGCTTGTCTCTGAGGGTGACTTATTCCTAACCTACTCAAGCGCCTGTGGTGAAACCGACACCTATATTACGTTTGAGTGTGCTGAATGTACAGTTCATACGGACGTTAGTCGCGGCGTTGCGCCTCACATTCACCAAAGTTACAAACAATGGAAGGAGAAACATGCAAAGTAACGAAGTAGTAGTTTCAGTCGATTGCCTGCTCATGACTGCCGACGGAAAAGTCGTCCTTATTCGTCGCGCTACAAGTCCGTGCATGGGAATGCTCGCGCTTCCAGGAGGTAAGGTTGAAGGCGCTGACCGTACATTTGTGGAGGCTTGCATTCGAGAAGTAGGGGAGGAGTTAGGTATGTATATACCGCCGTCCGAATTAAAGCTCCTTATGCTACTCGATACTCCGGGCCGCGATCCGCGTTCTGGTTTACGGGTGTCCATAGTCTTTGCGGGAACGTTACCGGAAGGCGTGGAGTTTCACCCTAATTCACGGGAAGTGCTTGAGGTGGTACTCGTGCCGTTATCCTCAATTGCAGAAATAGATATGGCATTCGATCATTACAAAGCCATACATGCAGTAATACAAGCCCGGGCCGTATAAGCGGTACATGAGTGTATAAAATGTAAGCAATTTTATACACTTTTTTACAATTGCTGTGCAGTATTTTGATAGGTTTTGCGGGTGTCCATGTCTTATTATTTTGGGGGAACGTAAGTGGCTAGTGTATTCAGAAAAAACCTGGAAAATGTCTTGACAAGTATATGGTATATGTATATTATAGTTAGGCATTAAGTTTTAGCTCTTTTCTCTTCATAACACCTTCCAATTTTGCTCTTATGTATCTGGTTTTCCAGAGATTATAAGAATCCCACTCGCCATAGCGGGATTGGGGAAAACGGAAACGCAGTTCTCGGTATTTGCCAGGACGTGCTTTTTTTATCGCTCAAAATTGGTTTGCTGCTGCCTTTGACCCAGCATTGTAAAGTGCTTGCACTCTACAGTACTGGGTTAAGGACAACAGTCCTTACTTGCCCTTTCACAGTTTAATAGTGACAAGACGTGTACAAAGAAATTTTTTACGTCAATTCTTTACGAGATTTTTATCTATACTACGTATAGGTAATCCCAAAAACGATTCTTCAGAATCAAAAAAGTTGATAGTTACTTTCTAACTATAATTGAACAAAGCATTACACTTCGGTGTGGAAATGTGGAGTTTGAGAGGTGCAGCGCAAGCCGTACCTTTACTAAGAGTTTGATCCTGGCTCAGGATGAACGCTGGCGGCGTGCTTAAGACATGCAAGTCGAGTGGGTTTAGGCCCACGGCGAACGGGTGAGTAATACCTAGGAACGTCTCTCTAGTTGGGCATATCCAGCCGAAAGGTTGTGCAATTCCCAATGTGGCCGCAAGGCTAAAGTCGCAAGACGCTAGAGCAACGGCCTGGGTCCCATCAGCTAGTTGGTAGGGTAAAGGCCTACCAAGGCTACGACGGGTAGGGGGCCCGAGAGGGTGATCCCCCACACTGGAACTGCGACACGGTCCAGACTCCTACGGGAGGCAGCAGTTTGGAATATTGGACAATGGGCGAAAGCCTGATCCAGCGACGCCGCGTGGACGATGACGGCCTTCGGGTTGTAAAGTCCTTTTGCTTGGGAACAATATTTTGAGCGTACCAAGAGAATAAGAGGTTGCTAACTCTGTGCCAGCAGCAGCGGTAATACAGAGACCTCAAGCGTTATCCGGAATCATTGGGCGTAAAGCGTACCGATAGGTGGTCTTGCAAGTCAGAGGTGAAATCTCCGAGCTCAACTCGGAATCTGTCCTTTGAAACTGCACGACTAGAGGGGCAAAGAGGAAGCTGGAACAAACGGTGTAGTAGTGAAATGCGTTGATATCGTTTGGAACACCAATAGCGAAGGCGGGCTTCTGGGTGCCACCTGACACTGCTAGGACGAAAGCGTGGGGAGCGAATGGGATTAGATACCCCAGTAGTCCACGCTGTAAACGATGCATATTCGCTGCTAGGGAGTATCGACCCTCTTTAGTAGCTAAGCTAACGCGTTAAATATGCCGCCTGGGGAATACGGCCGCAAGGCTAAAACTCAAAGGAATTGACGGGGACCCGCACAAGCGGTGGAGCATGTGGTTTAATTCGACGGTAAGCGGGGAACCTTACCAGGTCTTGACATGTAGCTGCATATACTGGAAACAGTATAGCCTTCGAGGGTGCTACACAGGTGCTGCACGGTTGTCGTCAGCTCGTGCCGTGAGGTGTTCGCTTAAGTGCGAAAACGAGCGCAACCCCTATCATGTGTTACAAGTGTCACATGAGACTGCCGGCGTTTAAGCCGGAGGAAGGCGGGGATGACGTCAAATCAGCGTGGCTCTTACGACCTGGGCCACACACGTGCTACAATGGGTAGGAACAAAGGGACGCCAAAGCGTAAGCTGGAGCAAATCCTATTAAAACTATCCTCAGTTCGGATTGAGGGCTGCAACTCGCCCTCATGAAGCTGGAATCGCTAGTAACCGTAGATCAGCCTCGCTACGGTGAATACGTTCTCGGGTTTTGTACACACCGCCCGTCAAGCGATGGAAGTGGGCAGCGGATGAAACGTACCGTCATGGTGCACTAGTCCGAGACTCATAACTGGCGCTAAGTCGTAACAAGGCATCGGTAGCGGAAGCTGTCGATGGATCACCTCCTTTCTAAGGAATATTGATATTGCATATACATTTTTCGAAATTATATGTGTATCCATCCGGTGGTCGGTTATGTATTATTTCGATAATACATATCCTCGTAAAGAACGACGTACAAACTCTTATACACTCTTGTTGCTATTAAGCTGTGAAATTCATAACCACCTCGAAAGGGGTGGTTTTTGTGTTACAATAAACTTACAGATTACGAATTCGTGCAGATACACCGATTGAGAAATGCAATTAGTACGATATTGTTAGTATTTAGTATTCGTATATCTGCAATTATCTGTAATCTTCTGTAGGAATCTATGAAAAAAGCGCTTATAATAATTGGTATAATTCTTGTAGTGGCAGCAGCGGCTGGCTATTTATTTTGGAAAGATTATAAGTCTGGAGCGCTTACTGGCAATATAAATTTAGCAGGAATAGAACAACCAGACGGTGGGAGAAATCATATCCCTGTTGGTGCCCCTCACGATCCTTATCTTTCAAATCCTCCCACGTCTGGCCCACATAATCCGGACCCAGCAGCATGGGGTGTATACAATCGTGAGTTACCAGATGAGCAACTCATCCATAATTTGGAACACGGTGGTATTTGGATTTCTTATAAACCAGATATAGACGCCGATACAAAAGCAAAGATTGAAAATATTGGTCGACAGTATCCCGGTGCAACTATTATTACTCCCCGAGCAAACAATCCTCACCCTATAGAAGTTGCGTCTTGGCGCAGGCTCATAGACATGGATACGTTTGACCGAGATGTTATTTTGGATTTTATTAAACGTAACAAAAACCAGTCTCCAGAACCATTAGCACAATAAATACCCATGTAAGCATGCAAACATTTAAACATACTTCTTTTATTTATATGTTTAGATGATTACCTGTTCATATGATTCAATCTTTATGACTAACCAACTATTAGTAACTGGTCTACCTTTGACGGTAAGCGGTCAACAATTGGCAGAGTGGGCGAGAAAGGTCGCCCCTGTTTCTGAGGCGCATGTATTTGTTGACAGTGTTACGAGCCGTAGTAAGGGTGCGGGTTTAGTCACCTTTGAAAGTGTAAACGATGCTGCTCAGGCGGTAACCGAGCTTCGTACCAGCCCTCTTGCAGGGAAAGAGGTTATTTCAGAAATTGCTACTCCAGCTGTGCTTGCGAGCGTGGCAGGCTCGAAGGTGTAGTCCTAGTGTTACTAGTACACAGTGCCGCCATGTATTGCACAAAGTAATATGTGGTATAATTACAATACATCAAAGGTATATGCTTGGCTTTATAAATTTAGTTGAGCGTTGTACTAAACATACTTTAGAAACAAATGTTAATAATACCAACCGAAGCTTTACTCCCTTTTCTCTATGCTGGTTTTTCCATTCTTGTGTTAGGGAGCATATATCTTATAGTAGAAGCAGTACGGGTGCATCGATTGTTTGCCGATTCTATTATAGGTAGATTGGTAAAAACATTGGTAGTAGTTGTAATTATTGAATTGTATAGCCTTGGAGTGGTTAGCTATGCGTTTATTAATTTTTTCACTAAAGGCATTTATATGCTATTGCCTATTGTCGGGTTGTGGATTCTATGCGTAATTTATTCTGCATACGCGGTTAGATCTGCTCGTACCGAGGTGGGTACACTTATACATAAATAAAAATATGATGGCAACACATCCTGCTGTGTCCGCGCAGCCCCATAATTTGCGATGGTTTGTATGGACAATCGTTTTCTTGCTCACCACTGGTGTTCTATTGGTGACGTATATAACCTATGCAAACATTTCCGACGATACCAATAACTATGCTGGTTTTCCAACTCATACCGTGAAAAAGAACACTGCAACTCAGCAGTAGTAATCGGTATATATAACACGAAAGCATTGCTTTCGTGTTTTTTCTTAAATAATGATTTTATATTTTCATTAGTGATTATTTTTGTTCAAATAAATCATTTTCCCCTTGCAAAAACTATATATCCATGCTATAATTGATTTAGCTACTTAGATTAAAGACTACTCAAAATAAAGTAGTTTTTTTGAAACCAAAACACAAAGCGGCTCAAACATAAGAACTACCTGCGAATACAAAGAACTATTCGTATTGGTGTTCATGAGTTGGTGTCGCGCATAGGAAATCAATGAACAGCACTCTTTTTCCGGCATCCCTCGGAACTCGGCCTGGATTTTTACAACGCAGTTGGTGGCACTTAAAGGACCATATTGTCCCTCATGCCCGAAACCACTACCAGCCCCATTTATTACACCACCGAACATTGGCGGCTTTTTCTGTATTATTGCTCACTATTAAGATATTCAGTTTTGCTGCTTTAGAATTTACCCCTACTGAGACTGTAACGGCGTCTGCTATTACCCCCAGTTCAGTGCTTGATTTGACCAATAAAGCACGTAGTGCAGGTAATATTGGCCAAATTACCTATAATTCTCTGTTGGAGCGTGCAGCACAAGCAAAAGCCGATGACATGCTTGCTAGGCAATACTTTGCCCACAATACTCCAGATGGCAAAACACCATGGACTTTTTTTGAAGCCGTAGGCTATAAGTATTTAAGCGCCGGAGAGAATTTAGCGGTTCATTTTAATGACGTTGAGCCTCTCCAAGATGCGTGGATGAATAGTCCCGGACATAGGGCAAATATACTCAATAGCTCTTTTAAGGAAATGGGAGTAGGTATTGCGCGAGGGGTATTTGAGGGTCACGACAGTATTTTTGTAGTTGAAGAGTTTGGAAACCCAATAACTGAGGTTGCTCAAGCAGCGCCAAAGGTGCAGGCTAAAGCGCCCCAGCCTGCCCCAGCCCCAGCTCCTGTCCAGGCTGCTCCCACTCCTGCAAAGCTTATCAAACCAAATACAGCAGCTGCAGCGCCCGTAGAGATTCCTCAGAGGACAACCGTACAACCACCCATTGAGAACTCCTCAGTAAGCGAAGCAAAACCTACAAAGCTTGCCATAGAAAAAACTTCTATGGTTGCAAGCGGGGAAGACTTATTGGTTTCAGCGTTCACGAGCAGTAATGTTGCAAAGCTGTTGCTTGTATATGGAGAAAAATCTCAATTCTTTAAACTTAATAGTAATGGAACGTGGAATGTTGCGGTTCCAGTAAAAACCGCACAAGCTGCTGAAAACTTAACTGTCAAAGCTTTTGATTTGCAGGGTAATGAGGTAAGTACACTGCTTGCTTCCGTGGCTCCTACATTTGCAGACAGGTATGTTACAGCGGGTACTGTAGATAGCGCATCGGTCACTGTTTTGGGCCAGAAAATACCAGTAAAGCCTATTGAACAAAAGGCGTATCTTGGTATCATTGCTTTACTCCTTACCGTACTGGTTATAGCTATTGTGGTCCACCGTCACATACAACATGTCAGGCTCATAGCGAATACAGCGTTTGTGGTGGTATTTGCTACCATGTTGCTGCTATTTTAGAGTCGTATATAAATATTCAAAAACACCTTCCTGTGAAGGTGTTTTTTTGCAGTTCATGGCTATCTATTCCGGATATATTTAGGTATGTTGAGTCGAGAAATAATAGTTTTTTGAGCAGTAGTAGTAAGGGTGCTTAGTATGTATCTCCACCGGAGTTGTAGTTGAGTATGTTCATCTGTATCTCTTAGTGCATCAAGGGAATTGCAGAAGGCGCTCCAGTCTTGTTCAGACGGCGTGGCTTCAATTACTTCAGGGGCATGTATGCTGAGTAGTCCCCATGAGCGCGCTATTGTAAGGGAGCGCGAAGGGTTTTTGCTTTTTGCCAGTAGCTTATCTATTTCTTCGCGTACACGAGGCCCGGACAGTAGTTGTATTTCATGGCCATTAGCCATTTTGCGCAAGGCGTTTTCCGTATCTTTTTCTATATGCATATCGAATCTGCCTATATGCTGTATTGCTCGCCATACCCTAAGAGGGTCTTCAGCTAAACGTTCTAGATCTACGGCGCGAAGGGTTCGTCTTTCTATATCTCTGCGGCCATTGGTATAGTCGTAAAGCGTGCCTGTAAGTGGGTCAAGAAAGAGAGTGTTTATGGTAAAGTCTCGGCGTTTAACTGCTTCGCGCATTGGTAAGTCTGGCTGCGCAGTTATGGTAAAGTCCGTATGAGCGTTTCCATGCTTTTTCTCCAATCGGGGTAGGCTGTAGGTATAGTTGTATCCGTTGTGTGCGACGCTCCAAAGCGCAAATGTATTTACAGAGGTAATATGTGTATGCCCAAAATAGGTACCGAGGAGTTTGCCCAGCCCATCGAACGATATGCCATACACCTCTACATCTATATCGGAGGGGGCTATACCCAAAAGTAGGTCGCGCACATACCCCCCAACAATATAGTCTATTGGTGGGGTTTCGTAGTGCGCTTCTGCGTTTCTTATAATTTGACTCACCTCCTGAACGGTGTGTAATTGCTTGTTTTTTGGTAGGGGATGTTTAGATTTGTACATGCATGACTTGTTTTGTGCAGGAATTCGTATAGCTTGGCTCTATGCGGGCGCAGAATGCTTGGTTTGCTTCCGCTGTAGTAAAGAGTTCGGTTGCACGTTGAAATATAGTATTGTAACAACTTTCTTTTTCTTGGGCATCTACTAGCCTTGTACAAAAATCTATTGCTTGCGTTTGTCCACTTGGGTCCCAGAATGAGTTTTGTACTGCTCCGTTGAGACATAATATTTTATTTGGCTGTGTGGAAACGTATCCGCATTCACGAATTTGTCTTTCATTGTCTGTAGGAAAATTGCCACCTACATCCCGTCCCATACTCCCAAAACACGAGGGTTGGTATATTTCTGGCGCGGTCGCACAGCTTGCGGCAACTTTTTTAAAGTCTTGGCCGAATATTTGAAGCATACGCGATGTTTGTAAGAAATAGCAGCTATTTTGATATTTATCTGCTATGCCATCGCAGGGATACAATGGGTCTTCGTCTTTTAAATATTTAGTAAGGTGTATATCGGTGCTGCCTACAGATCCATTTTGGTTACCTTTGGCTATTTGCGCAGAAAGATTCTCCATAAACACACCGGTCCAGCAGCTGTCCTGTCTTCGTGGTAGCATGTCGCAGCCCGCAAGTGCGTCTAGAAGTTCGTAGTTGCTCCACGCCATAAGACCGTGGCCTATGCCGTGCACGCACTGGTGTTCAAAGAAGTCATTTAGGTTAGAAGGGCAGAGGTTGGTAAAGCTCTCGGCAAGATTGTTTGTGCCGTGGTCTTTAAAATACGCCTCCATAACTCCGTGGTAATATCCAGACTGACATTCGGGACTATATTCAATAAGAGCATGGTCGCCTAATTGCTCGTAGCCCAAGTGTCCCGCCCTATGCGCTGGTTGGTGACATGATCCAAACTTTGCTTCCAAAGCATGCAGCTGAGTAATGGCTTGCTTGGGTCCATATTTTTTCATATATGAACCAAGTGCATCGACGTCAGTAAAAATTGCCTCATTATTTTGAGCAATGGTGCTATCGTAGTTTTTCGTTTCTTCTTTTTTATTTTCTATATTCTTGGTGTTGGAAGTATTTTTGTGCCATATATTATGCCACCAAGTGGCTATAGCGTTCCATGCCCGAGACCACCAATGTTGATTTATTTTTGGCTGCATTTCTGCGTCAGTGACTATAATGGTACCGCTATCAGTAGGGATAAGATGGTCATGGTACTTCCATGTTCCCGCCTTGTCAAAAGTAAACTCCCATGATTTGCCAGGTGCAACTAATGTTTTGGGGTCGAACTCCGGATATATTTCGTGAGTTGGGTGAATGTTCGATGCGGGCCAGCGGTTTTGCGTATCATTATTTTTAAAAGTAATCGTACTCCCTTGTTGTATTGTAATGGTGGGTGGACTGAATCCGTCTGGGGTCATGGTAACCACAGCGGTCTGGCTTTCTGCCTTTCCAATTGCAGGCATGGCTATCATTAATACTCCTACAAGAAGGGCAATGGTAAATAGTTTTTGTATCATAAGTCTATATATTCACTTAGTCAGCATACCAGGCACCACTAAGTTAAAGCAATACTACGCAAGAAAATCTCACAAGCAATAATCCCTAGTAACCGTTGACCATTATAGTCATATATCGTATAGTTACTAGTTCGCATGTGCGATCAATGGATTTATAGCACGCTCTTACTAACTGTTTTTGAGTACAACGTTTAGTAGGGTGGCATCCATAGATACAATCTAGCTACAACTCATTTTCGTTGGATTGTATTTAACCAAAAATCAGTACTTATGGAGGAATATCGTCATGGCATCAGAAAGAGTTGTCACAGGCGACGAGTATTTTGCTTTGGATGGTCAATTTGCAGAGATTAGACGTCAACTAAGAAGTCGTAAGGGATACCCTTTTGATCTTCAGGGGCTGCGGTTTTCTCTTCAGCAGATTATTGAGGGGCGTTTTGCAAATATCATACCTCGTCGTAAGGTTTGGAAAACAGTCTCAACGGGGCATTACAAACATGCAGATGCATACCGCGGTGCTCTTACAAAAGCAGGTTGCAGTATTGGTGAGGAGGCCAATGAGTTATTGTCTCGCACCAGCATAGCCTATTACGAAAGGCAGCATGATTTGGTAATAGTTACTTCGGATGACTTAGGATACTCTGGTCCTCAGACTATGGGGATAGTCTGGTCTGCCGCGCTATCTCAAGGGCTTACATTGTGTCCTGCAGAGATTGGCCCGGTGTTGGCGCTTGCCTATACAGAGCAGCGGCAAGATGAGTCGCTCATCTTAGGTATGGAGCCAATGCTGTCCTTATCTAAGGAAGGGGCCAGGGTTTTTGGTGTAAGAACTATTGCTGGCCGTGAGCTGATTGCATATGATGGCGCCCGCTATCAAGGTAGGCTCGCTGCACGCTATGTGTTTTGTCAGCCCAGAAGATAGCCTCAAACACAACATGTTGGAGCTTTGGTTTTTTTGATTGCCACAAGCTATGCCGTATAATTCATTTCGGTTTTGCGTGATTGAAGCACACGCAAAACCGTTTTCTTTTTAACTATAGAGTTGACATATTGCCTTTCTCGTGGTATTATCTTGTGTTCGCAATCGCGATACCTGAGGCGTTACAAGCGCCTTGGTCACAAGTTAGAACAGATACCCGGCAACAAGGAGGACTTTTATGCCGAATAAATCTTCTGCAAAGACGATACTCTCAGATGATACCGAGCTAGGCGTTCATATTTGCACCTGCGGAGGAGTGCCCATAAAACACGCCTTGCTGGTCGTTGATAATGGCTGGATTGCTGGCCCATTTTTTTCTCAGGCAGGACTTCAAGCTTTTGTTCGAGTTCAAGTCACTGATTGGACTTCGCCATTATCGGATGCAACTTTGCCAGACATGCTGGCCTTTTTCGCCACTGTAGATCTGCCAGCGACAGCTATGCCTCTGGATTTGGGCGCTGCAAGATTGGAGTTGTTTGATACAGACGATCCACATCCGTTCGAAAAACATATCCAGCTCGATCCGAATGAGGAAGAGGAACCGCCTTTCAAAGATGATGCTGATGGGCAGGCGAAATATCTCTCTTGCAAAAATTGCGGTCGTCATGGCTGGATCATTGACGGAAAGGGGAACGTGCTGGCCAGTTATCTGTATGACCAGGGTGAGGCATTGGAGGCTTTGCGTAGCCTATATGAAAGTCGAGGGGTCTCGTTGCTCGACTTTTCCAAGGTTGAAAAAGAGATTTTGGCCTCGAATTTACCCAAAGCTGAGGTGGAAGAAGGAGTATTATCATAGCTTTAGCGATTTGTTCGATAAAGCAGCGAAAGCCGTGTCCATGTAATGTGAGCGCGGCTTTTCTTATAATTTACTTTATTTTGCCTTGATTGTTATTTTTTATATATTCTACCATATAATTGACAAATATTTATATATATGATATATTTGTCAAACTGTTGTTCTGGTCTTGGCCTGAACCTCAGTATTTTCAAGCTATTTTACAATCGCAAGGGGGATATTCACGTAGCAGTTTTAAGCGTGGGTTAGTACCTTTGTGCGTTTTTGATTTCGGTTGAAACAGGAGCTCAAACCAATGGCATCAGATAGACGTACGCGAGAAGATTTATTAAGGAACGATCGGAGAGATCCGAGGAATCGCAACTTTGATCAGGAAAATCAGCCCGAGATTGTTGACCTTATTGACATTCGTCAGCATGGCGAAGAGTTGATCATCCCTGAAACAATGGATCTGGAAGCTGCCGCTGAAGCTATCATGGCTAAGGCGCGCGAGTTTCGCCAAGAGATCAGCTTCAGTGAGCGGGTCAATGCCGCTCCGTGGGATGGGGCCCTGGCACTCAAGAAGGCTCTCACCAGAAAGTTCGGCGTCGCAGTACAGCAACCCGGTTTCTTCAGCGGTGCCAGACTCATTGGTGTTGATACAGGGGTCAATGAGACAACTTCAATCCCATGGGGGCGTTTCACCGTCCCCGGCCTTGAAGAAGGCACTGTTGGTTGCTCGGCGACCATGCACGAAGGCCGATGGGTGTTTGAAGTGGTTGCGGATGTCAAAAAGCGTTATGAGAACATTGTCCGCGAGATAGTCGCCTTGACCCGAGAAATCGTGGCGCAAGAAAGCATCTACCAAGGCAAGGCCGTTGAAGTAAAATTCCGGAACGATAAAGGCGAACTGGACCAACAGTTTCAACCTAAGTTTCTGGATTTGTCCAAGACGGAACAGGCTATTTTCAGTCAGCGCATCGAATTGGAAATTGCTGACAACATCACAACTTTGATTGAATACACCGAAGCAGTTCGACAAGCGGGGACTCCTCTCAAACGGGGGATTTTGCTGGCCGGACAGTTTGGCGTAGGAAAAACACTGCTCGCCAGGAACATCGCCATGTTGGCTGTCCGAAATGGCTGGACGTTTATCTACGTCAAGTCCGCTGAAGAGTTGTCCGACGCGCTGAATTTCGCTCGCGATTATGGCAAGGTTGTTGTCTTCGTCGAAGACATTGACCGAGTTACACATGGCGAACGCACTCCTGCATTGGACGAGTTATCCTACGAATTAGATGGCTTGAGCAGCAAAATCAACGAGACCATTGTGATCATGTCAACCAATGCACCAGAGCGAATCAACAAAATGATTACTCGCGCTGGACGTGTTGACGCGACGATCTTTTTGGACAAGCCGGATGCAGAAGCTGTAACTCGCCTGATCGAAGGTTATGGCAAGGGTTCAATTGAACCCGGGACCGACCTGGTAGAAGCTGGCGATGTTTTGGCTGGCCAGATTCCTGCAGTTATTCGCGAGGTGGTCGAGAGGGCCAAGCTTCGTGCCTTGACTCGGAGTCGAGGCGGGTCCGCGCTTATCACGGGCGAAGACTTGATTGGAACCGCTCGAAGCTATCTGTTGACGCAGGAACGACTCAATCCACCAGTCGAAGCGACACTTAATTATATGGAACAGTTCGGTACAGGTTTCGGCAAAGTTATTGCTGAAAGACTTGCTGTCGAGGCGGCAAAGTACTTGGGCCAAGCCCACTTCAATCCGAACCAAAATGGCCATATCGCAGAGGCTAAGATCCCAGCACTAGCTGGCGGCAACTAAGATATTCGATTGCTTCCCAAACTCTACGTGAAAACCCTTAAACCCGGGCTTCTTTGTTGCGCAAGCGATGAAGAGGCCCTATTCTTTTATATAATTTACTAAAAGATATCTTATTTAAGAGCGATCTGTTAATACGCTTGTATTGACATAATACTAAAAATAAGGTATAGTATTGTTTCGCGAAGAGAAGTTAGAGAAAAATTATTATTTCTTTAACTTCCCTCCGTGAAGCTTGGTTGGCGGCCTCGGCCAAAACCACTCAAGTTTTATGAGCTGTATCCGGGCGAAACTTTCGTCCAAACCCGGTTAGTCCATGAGGGTGGCTAACAAACACAAATCTGCAGATTTTTGGAGGATCTTACATGAACACGAATACGACTAGTACCGGTTTGCCTAAGATTGAACTTTGTGGTTGTGGGTCTTTTGACCCCGATCAGCACGCTTACATCCACATCCTGGTTGATGGCGAAGAAAGCCACCGCGGACCGTTCGGTTCAGTCGAAGCAGGCAAGAAGTGGATTGCGGCAGGCGTTGCTGCCTTTGAGGCCGGTGACACCACCGGGCTGAATCCCGAACAGGCCACAGCTTTGACGGCGCAACTGGGAGCCTTGGGCTTCCCCATGGAATCAAATTCTGCTGACGCGAAGATCGTGGAGGGTACGATCAATCGTATCTTCGCGTTCCGCACAGGCGCCCCGGTGAAACTGATTGAGATGATGTATGGTGGGGACTTTGCCGCATTTTTCGCCGAAGTGGGCATTGCTCCGGATCCAAACGGCCCTGGAAGTAAACCGATCTGGAATTACGCCTCGTTGAGCGAATTGCCGGAACTTAATCCGGCGGACTTTCTAACCGGCGAACGCAAAAGCCAGTCCGAAAGTGTCCCATCAATGAACGAACTCCCGTTTGAGCTGTCCGAGCTTTTGGGCGCTACAGGCGGCGGACGTGTCCGCGTGTAGCCAACATCGTTTTTCGGAAAGTTGTATAACACGGCGGGCGGACAGTTCAACTGTTCGCCCGCTTTTACTATTTATATGGCCTAGTAGACTTGCTGGAAGCAGGAAAATTTAGTACAGTACGTTGTTCGTGAAGAGAGGTTAGAAGGGTTTAAGAACTTTGCTAGCCTCCCCTGTGAACAAAAACATCGCTGCTCCAAGTGATGAAACTGTTTGCGGGTTTGGGTTATTCGTTACTTTTGCTATTAACCATGCGTATGGTTAATAAGTTGGTTAATCTCAAAAAACTTCGTGGAGGAAGTGATTCATGGATGATAAATTACCCGAGTTTCCGTTTGTTGTACTCTGTGGTTGCAACGCTTTAGGCGTTCCCCATGCATACTTGCACTATCTGAGAGAAGATGGGATGGCGGCTAAACATGGTCCTTTCGCCTCAGTCGCGGCTGGTCTGGCATATATTAATGCTGGCGAAGCTGCGTGGGTGGCGGACGATAAGTCTGGTTTACACCCGGTGCGAGCAGAAGAACTGCGGCGGCAATTAGCTGGGTTTGGTTTACCTACCGCAGAGACAGATGCTGACCGGGAGGCCTTGTTGCGCAATGCTATTGTGTACCAGAGTTTGCTTGCCGGTGTCTATCCCTCATTCATAGAACGGCTCGATGCAGCAGCTCTTCAGAGAATTCTCCTTGAGGTGGGGACGCCGTTCGATCCCGAGGGTCCGGGCACAGGCATTGTCTGGAATCGGCTCGAAGCTTTGAAGGCAGACCTGCAAACTGGTACATGGCCTGCGAGTCGCCTACCTTTTGCGGGAGGGGAGGCGGATGGTGACGGCCCTCGTCTCATTACGGTACTTTTGAATGCGGAAGGCGTTTGACGTTTTCCTGCTGGCGGCAGATATTACATCTGCCGCCATCTTTTTTTTGTAAATATTTACAGGTAATGTTAGCGGAAATTTTTATAATCAGAAATTAGATCAGGCCAAAAGATATACCGTTTGCGCTGTGCTTTTTATTTGCGGATTTTGGGCGCTGCATCCCTGGTGGACCTTGGAGAACCAACCGTTGCTAAAGCTATGGCGGGGCTAGCTCGAACTCTTCGATCGTTCATCATCCTCCAAACTCTTACCAAAAAAACTCCAAAAGTTGGAGTTTTTTCTTTGGTGGACCTTGGGAGAATCGCCCACCCACGGTGGAACTTCAACTCCTTAAGAGTCGTTTCAGTTCTCACCTAAC
>CAZYMS010000008.1:0-55279 GCA_964648985.1 uncultured Candidatus Saccharibacteria bacterium | reverse complement strand
TGTGATTTAGTTTTTCCGGTTATGCACGGCAAGGAAGGAGAAGATGGGACGCTCTATAAATTTCTCAAAACTTCCAAGAAGCCTTATGTGGGCTCAGAGCCAAGGGGAGCAAAAGTTGCGTTTAATAAAATCCTTTTTAAGAAATATTGTAATGTTAAAGGAATTCTAACAGCTCCGTGGAAAGTGGTTAAAACAAAACAGGACATAATAAAATTTGGATTGCCGTGCGTACTCAAGGCTACGTACGGGGGTTCTTCACACGAAGTAATACTCATGCGCACGGAGAAAGATGTACTTAGTACCCGCGTTACGAAAATACTCGCCCTCCCCTACCCCTGCTACGTAGAAACCCTGTTAGAAGGAACTGAAATTACCGTAGGAGTGCTGAATAGCAAAGCGCTCCCCGTAATAGAAATTGTCCCGCCGAATGCGGGCTGGTTTGACTATAAAAGTAAGTACTCTGGCAAGTCTCAAGAGATTCCATTTGCGCCATCGGTAGAAGCTAAACTACAAAAAAAGTCTCAGGCTCTGGCACTCAAGATACATAAGGATCTACAACTTGGCAGCTACTCGCGATCCGATTTTATTATTCAGAACAACAAGCTCTATATTTTAGAAACCAACACTCCTGGCGGGGTGGGACTCACCTCGGAAAGCTTACTTCCTAAGGCTGCCAAAGCGATAGGAATTGGCTTTGAAGCGCTTATTGAGAAAATGCTCATTGGCAAAAACCTTCCAGAGGGGACCCCTCTGGAATGAAAGACTCCTTCCGTGGTTGGGGTATTATTACTATAATCGAGTAAGAAGGTTTATATAATAAAGCAAGAGTTATATATGCAAGAGCTTGTTGAAAAACAGGAGTCATGTTATAGAGCTATCGAACAGGAGCGAACGATTTATACACCATGACTGGATTGACAAAGCTACTATAGATTGTGAAAAGAAGGTAGTGCTGCCAGAAGTTAAACAAACGTTTGAATACCGGCATAAAATATTACCCGAACAATCAGGGGTTATACCTGAAAAGTTTCTATAGCACTGCCCGAAACAAACCTGGGCTATATCATATTCCCGAGGGGATGCCTTGAGAATTTAATTTGCTGTTTTTCAATCTATAAAATATAAAAGCCTGCGCAATAGTTTCGGTATGGATTAAGATTATTTCTACCATACTTTATACTTTATGCGCAGGCTTGGACAAATTCAGGATAGGACTTAGGTGACAGGTTGGAGCGAGCGAGCGAGAAGTTGTTGCTCAAGATCCCGGGCATACTGCCGGTCTTCATCATTGACGAATAGATCTTTGTCGAAATCTCTCCAACGCGCGGTCAGACTTTGGTCAAGTAAAAGAGTAGTCAACCGCTCGTCGAGCTGCGCTGCCGCAAGCTCATGAAGTCTGAGTTCAGCAAGCGCTCGCACAATCACTACGGGAGCCGAGGCTCTAAGCGGCACCACTAACATCTCAGCATCCAAGAACTCCAGGGCGTCTATTTCGCCTGGTGGAAACTGCTTAGTTCTACTATCCCACATAAGGGCCTCCTTGCCATTATAGGTATATTCGTCCCTTGCATAGACAAGAGAGTACAGTAATTCGAAACTTGATACACATCAAGTGCATGGAAAATTACGAGACATGCTGTAACATAAACATAACTATTTAGCAAGCCTACTTCCCTACATGCATTTAAAAAACCGCCTTACGGCGATTTTTTATTCAGAGTCTATATTTACTTTTTCCCCACTATTTCTACTTCGCTGAGGAATGTCCAGCCACCAGAACTATCGAGATACACTCGCATGTCTTTGCATGTAGCGTTTAGCGGCGTCGTATTACTCAGTACGTACTCACTATCGCGTTTCGTCACACTGAGCGGCCATGAACCTATGTCTTGGAAGTTACCTGTGGTCTTGCAGGTTAGGCGGAGCTTGTCTGGAAACTTGATGCCGGGCTCATTCATATTGAGCAGGTGAACCCCTACCCAGGTAATAGATTTTGGTACATCAAACGAAAACTCAACAGAAGCGCTCCCTACGAGCCCTACCCACGAAGGGTCGTCAAAACGTTTTGGATCGCCAGAAATACCGTCAAGTAGTTGCTTACCGCTGTCGGGATGTTTGGTCGAAGGTTCGGTAAGCCATGTATAGCGAGTAGGAGTAAGGTACGCTACGTCATTACCTATGCCATACCATGCGCGGTATGCAGTACCGAGCCGCTGCGCCCCAGGAGCAACGACCCACTTTGAAAGACCAGTGAGCGAACTCATTTGGGTTTGATGGATCCAGCTTATGACTTTACCTGCTCCGGTACTGGACTCAATCTGCTTTCGTACACGAGCAAGACTTGCCGGATAATACGCACCGCCCTGACTCTCTGCCCAACCATCGCAACAGTTCCCTACTTCTATGTCTGACCAAAATGCATTTTTGCCAATAGCTGAACCAATCGCGTTAAAGTAGTCAGAAAGAGAAGATGTGCCACGTTTTTGCCAGTTAAGATTCAGAGCATAGCTTTGCTCGCTATCCTGCCATGCTTGTATATCTATACCGGTAGCTTGTTTAAATGCCAGGGCGCGAGCGCCAATTTGTGCAGGAGTTCGCGACTCCGCACCACCGAGTATAGGAGAGACTATAATGGGCTTGGTTGAATGTTGTTTAATGCTATTAGCGAGAGCGGCCCAGTAGGGGTGCCATATACTTGGATCTTCCCAATACGCCAGAGATGGTTCATCTGGTATATACCATCCGGCAAACGCAGTACTAGAGCCATAGTTTGCAAGGAGTGATTGTACAGTTTCTTCGTATGCGCTCGTAATAGCGGGAACATTTGCGGCTTCGCACCACGCAGAAATAAGTCCAAGATATACTTTTATGTTACTTGCCTCTGCAAGGCTAAACACCGTATCTAGTTTTCCAGGGAGGCCCTCGCCCCACACAAATTCGTTTTTGCTACAATCCGCAGTACGGCGGCTCTTTGTTTGAGAAATTATTACTGTGTCCATGCCGAATTGTTTCAGCTCAGTAAACAAGATCTGAAGCTGCCCCGTAGAAAGGGCATGGGGGTATACAAATGTACCACTAATAGGCGCCCCCGATTGAGTAGGCGTAGGTGCTGGCGCAGGAGGTACAGGACCGCTACAAGCTGCGTTCGTAAGCGCGAGCTTTACCTGACCCACCGTGACCCATGTGTTAGTTTCTGTTGGTACTCGCTCCCACTTTTTTGAAACCCTATTATATTTCCACTCATACCTAGTAACGGAAACACCTTTACGTACATAAAACTCAGTACCATCTGTTACTGCTGTTATCGCCAGAGAACCGGACCC
The DNA here is from genome assembly GCA_964648985.1 of uncultured Candidatus Saccharibacteria bacterium. GTDB lineage: Bacteria > Patescibacteriota > Doudnabacteria > UBA920 > UBA920 > JAEUSE01. Next base: position 51,956 of record CAZYMS010000008.1, on the reverse strand, counting down.
TGTCGGAGTAGCCACTACCGGACCGGTTTCGGCACCCCTACGAATTTCATACTTACCAGGTTCCAAAGTCCAATTCAAAGTAGTAGAACCAGAAGTACCACTGCACACCTGAACAGGATTTGGGTTTGCAGACAATACAACACTGCTTGCTGCCGAAGACTGTGCTTTTGGCTTGCCCGAGAACGTAGGTACAGTACCGGTTGCCACTATACTTGCCACTAGGAGACCAACCACAGCCAGCGAAAGCGTAGACGGTATGTACTGAGGGTTGAACCTGCTTAGTTTGGCATTTTGTTTGTTCATAAGCTCTGACGTAACTATTTTACTTTGAGTGGATGTTCATTACAAATATTATATCACGCAAGGGCAAACGAATTGTATTTTCGAGACTACACGATAAATGATATACTATACATATAGGGGTCCTTACAGAAACAAACGTGTTCAAAGTTGTTAAATATATAATTTACATTATTATTATAGCGGCCGTTGCCGGGTACTTTTGGGCATTGCCCAAACTCGATTTTATAAAGAAAAATCCAGGGTTCTGTACACAATTGACCCACAACCTGTACTACTGCGGCGACAAAGCCGACGCCAAGCAAATGTTCGAAGCGAGTCGTAAATAATCCTGCTCTTGCGCTCTTCGTTATTCTTTATTCCTAATTCGTTATTCTGCATTATTCCATGCCAACACAAAAACGTACTCCAATTCGCCACCGCAGTCCTGCAAGCGAAAACCGGCCACACCCTCTTCACAAGCACCGCCCTGTAGTGACTATGTTTATAGGCTTCGTTATTATTTTAGCTATTTTTGCTGCAGCACTCGGTAGCAGCCGGGTACGAAATGTAGTTTTACCTTCCCCACAGCAGGATAAGAAAGAAAAAGTAACTATAGATACCACAAAGTGGCTCACCTACACCGATGCTGCCACGCGACTTACTTTCCGTCACCCGGAAGATCTTGCAATAAGCAACCAACAAGCAGGCAACGAAAGACTTATAGCTCTTACCTCAAAATCAGATCAGAACAGCCGTATAAATATATTCATAAGCCCTACTGGCTACCTTGGGTTTGAAGGACTGCCTCAAACTAAAACTACCCTTGCTGGAAACCCTGCACTTAAAGTAAGTGATGCGCTCATTGGTGTTAAGAAAGGCAGCACTTACTTTACGTTCGATGCGGGACTAGACTCATCCAACTCCCCCATATTTCATGAGCTTGTAAAGACGATACGGTTCGAATAAGACCATTCCCTGTAGAAATTTTCCACAGGATATATTGACTTTTCATATTTTTTTCAGTACATTACTAAAGTCCTTCCTGGGGGCTTTTTTGTTCATAGAACAATAGCGCTCCAATACGGACGAGACCAATCCGAAAAGGAGAAACTTCGTGCATAAAATCGCGCTTGCAATTTTACCGCTCGACCAAAAGTTCGGTGAGCTTGCATCCACGATCCTTAGAGGCTGGTATGGCGATCATACAGTGGTAATTCATTACCCGGTAATGGGCACCATATACGGTCTGCAGCATATTTTTACCTGGTTACTCAGGTAACAAACCCGGTCAATCATGTATTAACCGGATCCCACTCGTTCTTCAACTATGCTTGAAGTACACGACTAGTTCAACCGAACTACACACTGTAATCCGCTCCCATACGGGAGTAACACCCACGACGTCCCAACCTGACGTCCACCCATCTCAAAGGAGAGAAATTTGATACAAGTAAGATACCGCAAAAAAGGTCACAAGAAAGGCCGCAAGTCCTCCTCTCAAAAAGCAGGAGGTAAAAAGTAGCCACCAATTCTATTCCTTACGGAGCAATATGGCTAGAATCAGAAGACCTAAAACCCAGTCGAAAAAGTCAGGGGCGTCGACTAAAACTGGCGACAAACCTGTAACCAAGGCAAAAGACCAGAGGCGGTAATCTGGAACCAACAGTGGGGGCAAGTCCAGCTTGACCCCCACAAAATTTATTCAGCTGCACAATAACCACATGCCCTTAGAGCATGTTTTTTATTTGTACTGCCTCACGTACGCATATGAAAATGCGATTGACGATGTGCCATTAAACTATTACAATAGTCGCACATACGCAGGGCCTGCCCACGTTACCCTACAGGACCCTGCAACTAATAGGAGGACCAGTGCGCATCTGCTGGTTCTAAACACGAACTCAATATAGGAGAATCGCGAATGGCGAAACCCAAAACCGTTAAGCGTATGCCTCCCGGTAAAAAAAGAAAACTGGGAAAGTAGCGTTGTTTAGCACCCGCTCTAACAGAGTAGGTTAAACCCCAAACCCGCCTTTCGCAGTACATACATGCAGTCCTTGCGTGTAAAAAAAATGAGTTCACTCATTGTTACTGCGAACGCCCAACCACAGGAGCTACAGTGGAAAACAAGACCATCCGGACTGGATACAATGGCTTTATAGTCAGACTCGAAAAAGTTATGGATCATAACAAGCACGAGGAAAGCCTAACCCCAGAAGACATGGAAATGACGTACCTCATCCGGCTAGCAGTAGCCGGTATCCGGGTAAAAGGAGGTAAAAATCGCTCTCAACGCCAAGGGCGATGGCGTGAATATAGGAGATAAGGCTTAAAGGTAATACCTGTAGGCACTTCCAAGATTATATCTTGGATATAGTTCCTAATGCGTACAGGATTTACTGCGTAAAGTCTTTGCCTATTAGCATAGACAACGGGGCATTAAGTGTAGACAAGGAACTTCTACATTTAGTGCTCCGCATTTTTTATATCGCAAGAAAGGAGGTGCATTAATTTGAGAGGAACAAAATTGCCTCCCCGAAAGCAGCCCCCGGCAAAAACTTCTGCAAAGAAGCGGTAGGACTCAAACATTGGTGCAAGTTCTCAAGAACTTACACCAATTATTTTATACAATAACTCCCCCACCCAAACAAACTTTTCCGGAATAGAACACTATACTTTGTCCACTTGCAAGCGCCTTCTGAGGCGTTTTAAATTTAACTAGATAGGTATCTCTTTTTTGCTTTTCAATAATGCATGGTACTAGTTCGCCCTGGTGACGATAGCGGCAAACTAGCTGGTAGGAATTAGGTTGTAGTTTGTAGCCAGAGTCAAGCCTCTTCCCTTTTCCCTTTTCCCTTTTCTCTACTTCTTCTATCCAGTTAGTAGAGTGAATAACGATCTCAGAAATTTCAAGCGCTGGGTCGTTTGGGTCAGTGGTTACATAGAGAGTGTTTTTTGCTAAGTCTTTACGAACTACATAATACGGTCCACCAGCTCCTACACGAATTCCCTGCCGCTGACCTATGGTGTAGTTGTGCAAACCGGCATGCGTGCCTAAAAGTGACAGGTGACGAGTGACAGGTGACAAACCAGCGCCCTTCTTGTAACTTGTAACTTGTAACTTGTCACTAGCAACTAGCCTTATCGGTCCTGGCTTTGCCTTTACTTTTTGTTCCAAAAAGTCTTTAAGGCGAATCTTTCCCACAAAGCAAAGTCCCATGCTTTCTTTGCGACCTGCGTTGGGCAGGCCAATCTTTTTTGCCAATTTTTTTACCTCTGACTTTTTCATGCCGCCAATAGGAAACAACACGTGCGGCAGCTGCTCGGTTTTAATGTTGTAAATAAAGTAGGTTTGGTCTTTAAATTCGTCCGCGGATCGGATGAGTGACAAGTGACGAGTAACAGGTGACAAGTTTCCGGATTTAGGAATTTTACTTTCCACTTTCCACTTGTCACTTTTAACTTCCGCTACGCGGGCGTAATGCCCTGTAGCCAAATACTCAAACCCATTTTTCATGGCCCAGTTGTAAAGCAGCTTAAACTTTATTTCTTTGTTGCACATAACATCCGGGTTAGGAGTACGGCCCGCCTGGTACTCGGTAAAAAAGTATTTCATTACCGTGTCTTGGTACTGCTTTTCAAAGTCTAAGGTGTGCAGTGGTATGCCTAAAAACGCAGCAACACGCAATGCTTCTTGCCTGTCCGCAAGCCAGGGACATTCTGCAAGCTTTAGTCCTGTAGTAGAAGACCAATTTTTCATGAACGCACCTTCTACTACATACCCAGCTTTTTGTAGTAGATAGGCAGAAACAGCGGAGTCTACTCCACCAGATATGCCCACCAAGACTCTACCTTTATTTGATTCTTTAGAGGATTTTGCCATATATATCTAATACACAGGATACCATCTACCCAACCTGTCCGTAAACTGCTATGATGCTGCCAACAAATGAGTGCACTATCGCACCTATTTGCTATCCCCTGTAGGAGGAGGAAAAGCGTATGGCTGGAAAAATAAGAATGCCGGATTTAGAACCGAACGCGGTCAGAAACGTAGCTCTTATTGTGAGCGAGGACCACCTTGAACCGAAATCCATTACCATGCACCTCCCAACTTTAAAACGCACACAGTTAGCACTCGTAACTTGCAGTACCCTGCAGCTTATTGATGCAACTATAAGAGGCTGGGAGAAAGTTAACCCAACCATCCGTAGAGATGGATCGCCGCCCTTAAAAGCTCAAACGCGGATAATCATCGTTGAAGTAAAAAACAGTGATGAAATAAAAAGAGCAAAAAGACGGCTGAAGGAGGCACACTATGGGGGAAGAGTTGTATTTGTATGCAATAAACAAAGACTCTCCCAGCTTAACAAGCAACTGAGGCAACAGGTAGTGTTTATTGGCAAACAACGCTGCCAAGTTTTTGCAAAACTGATTGAGTCATGCATCTAACAAAGACTCAAACCTCAGCCACACTCAAAGCACGACGCGTCGTGCTTTTTTTATTTTATAAACGCCGTAACCAAAACTCCTAAAGCAACCAAACCACCGCCAAGTACGTTACCCAGAGTTGGCTTTTCGCCGAGAAAAGTAAATGCAAGAATTATGGTAAGCGCAACAGAGAGCTTATCTATAGGGGCGACTCTGCTTGCCTGACCCAGCTGCAGCGCCCGGTAGTAAAAGAGCCATGAAAGACCAGTGGCTATTGCTGATAGTATGAGAAATATCCACGAGTGTTTAGAAATTTTGGTTATTTCATGAGCCGTCCCTTGTAGCCAGACTATTACCCACGCAAAGCCGACTATTATGACGGTACGAATAGCAACAGCCAAGTTACTATTTACCCCTTGTATACCAATTTTCCCAAAGATGGCAACTAGAGAGGCGAAAAAGGCAGAAAGAATAGCGTAAGAAATCCAGGACATATGTGTAAGAAGTTTTTATTTTTTTAATGCTATCCGTGGCCGCCGTCTGCTCTTACTATCATACCGGTAATAAAACTGGCATCATCGCTTGCCAAAAAAGTCACCACATTGGCTATTTCCTCTGGCTCGGCAATGCGTTGTAAATAAATCTCCCTAGCCTGGTCTGCCATATATTCTTTTGAAAGGCCAGAGTTCATATCTGTATTTACCCACCCAGGAGCCACGGCATTCACTCTGACGTGAGGGGCAAGGGCTTTTGCAAGATCATGAGTCATGGATACTATACCTGCCTTTGCAACATTATACGCTAAACTTTCCGGATAGTGCTCAGTATATCCATTTGTAGAAGATATATTTACGATTGATCCGTTAGACTTCTGCAAATAAGGTAAAGCATATTTGCAGCAATAATAATTACCCAATACATGGACATTCAATGTAGCCTGCCATTGCTCAGAGGTGGTACTCTGCCAGTCTTCTATGTCGTACACTATTCCTGCATTGTTTATAAGGACATCGAGTTTGCCAAATTCACCGATAGCCATGTCTATAAGTAACTGCACCTCTGCCTCCTTTGATATATCAGCTTTTACTGAAATGGCTTTTCTGCCAAGTTTGGAAATTTCATCAACTACTTCCTGTGCAGCCCGCTCATTGCGTACGTAATTAATAGCTACTGACGCACCCCCTTGTGCGAATGCAATTGCCGCTGCCCGGCCAATCCCGCGACTCGAACCGGTCACTAGTACAACCTTGTCCATAAAACGATTTTTGTCCATACTTCTATAAGTTAATATATTCAGTATATATCAAGAAACCTCCCCGCGATAGCAGAAGAGGTTTACCACTCAGTACAATTATTAATCAACATAATCCTACTTTACAGCAAACTGGTCGGACCAGTCAGTGCGAGTGGAGGCGAATTCTACAAGTTGTTTTGCTTCAGTGAAACGACTTTCTTTGGAGCTGCCGCCAAGCACCACGACTATAAAATAATGCCCCTTAGCGTCTTTAAAACTGCCAGCAAAGTTTATGGCACCATCAAGTGTACCAGTCTTACCAGCGACGGTTGTAAGCTCTTTGTCTGCAAGGAGTGGATTAGTGCTGCGAATAGTCTGACAGATGCGTGTGGTAGTGCACAGGCGAAAGCTTTGCGTACGTGTTATATTACGAACCTTTTCTGTACTAAAGGCTGCATTCGCTATGCGCGCAATATCTGCTGCAGTAGTTGTATTTGCACTGCTTATACCCGAAGCATCAACATAGGTAGTATTAAGAGCGCCTTGTTCGCGGGCTTTTGCTTGCATGCGGGCAAGAAACTCTGCATGGGAAAGGCCTGTGCATCGTGCCAAAGCGGTAACAGCGTCGTTGGCACTTGGCATAAGAGTTGCGTAGAGCAAGCTATTCATTGTGTAGGGCATGTTGGTACCGCTCTTGGTAATGGCAACACCACCTACCCGATCCTGTTCGCTTACCGAACACACTTTGTTCCAATCTGGGTTTGTATCTAGCACAACAAGTACAGTAGCTAACTTAACTAGACTTGCCGGAATGCGGACATCACCACTCCCCTGCTCGTAAAGTATTTCACCGGTTACTTGGTTCAGCACTATAACTGCTTTTGCAGTAATACTCGCGGATTCAACTTTTGGCTGAAGATCGTAAATGGATAGCGCAAAAGCGTTAGTGGGAAGCGCTAAGGCGATAGTTATTATTAGTATGGCCACTATGTATTTCCGCATGTTTCTTTTTGCGCTAAATGCCTAATTTCTAATATCTAATGTCTAATGCGAGGATGGATTCCGGATATCCCTCGCAAAACCTCGTGGAGTCCGGAATGACAGAGAGGGCGAGGAGAGGATCCGGACACGCACTTGTGCTTTGTATTATTCTTAGCCGTTCGTAGATTCGTCTCACTTGTAGATTCGGATAGTGCTGTTATTGCATCATACTTCCAAACTTGCTCTGCAGAACTTTCTTATGTTCTTTAAATAAATCGTCCAAAGCTGCCCGAATGTTACGGGCAATCTCACCCCTATCCCCGACTATTGAGTCATCTACCTGCACGCTTTTTACTACCTGGTTGCCATCCATGGTAATAGTAATTTTACCGCCACTGGACTTACCTGTTACGTCTACCTGGCCAAGCAGAAGCTCTATTTGCTTTGCTTGTTTGCGCATTTCGTTTACATCCTTGAGCTTATCTAGAAATCCCATAATATATGTGAAAATTACTAATGCATTTGTGTATATAGTATATGTTTTTTCAGTAGTAAACGCAAAGCAGATTTCAGGGTATCGGTCCTAAAATAATGGCTGGTTTTGCTGCATACTAATCTTGGGGGTTTTTGGCACTTTTGGTTTTGATATGGTCTTTGCGGTTATGGCCGGAGGGATTGGCACAGCAATCTGCTTAGCACTTTCAAGCTCTGCCATACTTTTTCGATATATACAAAATTCACACTCTTCACCATAGTCAGGAAGGGGCCCCATGAGACATTGTTTAAGGTTTGGGAGGGTTTGCTCTATCCAGGCATCTGAACCCATGTATGGAATCAGATTTACATCGAATTCAAGCTTTGCGTCAAAGGCTTTATTATCTTTTTTACCGTTCACGTAGACAAAGTAGCCAGTATTAGAAACATTGAATCCATTCTGGCGCAGAAGCCACTGGTACACCTCCATTTGTCTGCGATATTGATTATGCCATTTAGTGTCGTCCAAACGTGTGACCGGTGTATCCTTACTTGTGGCTTTATAATCAACCACATAGAGCATACCGGCCCCATCTACCCATATGTCATCCACTGCACCGAATACAAGCAAATTAGTTTTTTGATGAAGCGTTTGCACCCCCACAAAGTTTTCCCGCCATGTGTCCATTTGCGTATGACGAAACGGCACTAAGTCCAGGCCATACTGTTCCAACAGTGGGTGGTGTGTACCCGCAGCGCGATGCGCATCAAACTCCTTTTTCAAAAGTGTGTCCACCGCAATGTTTAGCGTGAAGCTAGGCATACTTGGCCGCTTAACTCCATGTCGTGCCTCAATATAAAAACACCGCGGACAGTCTAGGAAGAAATCTATCTTACTGCGGGAAACCTTAAACGCCTCACTACTTGTCGGGTCGAAAGTACGAGGTTTATATTGCTTATAAAATGCCATGCAATCTACGGTGAAGGCAGCGCGCTAAAGCACACCTCTAGAATATTAACGTAGGAATATTATACCACGTGTATATGCTCTATTTTTTACTTTGCTTTATTTTTAAGCGTTACCCCATGCCGACTTAGATATCTCATTTTACGAAGGGCCACCACCCGCTTCTTACTACTACGGCGCAAATCTTTTGGATCGAACATAGAGAGTGGTAATTGCTCTCCCGCGAGCAGCCGGGAAATTCTTCTACCACCAAAAATGGATGGCATGAGCCCTACACCATTACAGCCAAGGTTATAGAGTAGTACGGGGTTGAGCGGTTCAAAGCCTATGAGACGCACTCCATTGGGGGTAAAGCCCATAAGGCCATGCCAGAGAAACCTATACTCAATGGCATCGTCATGACCATGCTTATAAGTATAACGAAGGAAGTTATCTATCTGCTCTCGTGCTTCGCCTGGAAACTCATGGTCTACGGTATAGTTGTTCGTATCGTCCATAAGCGCCTCAGGACCACCTATGCTAATAAGACTACTCTCTGTACCTTCGGTTGCGTATGGCCTGCGAGTAAGATAAAAGTATGGGTCTTCGGCATACACATCGCCTCGGTGTAATACCGACTTGGAAAGATAACTAATTTCTGCCGCAGGCTTAGCGGACTCTTCTACATATCCTGCCATGTAGCCCACGATGCCGCGAACCAAGTAGTGAAACTTTTTATTTATGTTATCCCCGGTTTTATTAACTATTTTAATGTTTTCAAAACCATTCGTACAGAGCACCACATGACTTGCAGTAACTCTTAGGTGCTTATCGGTATGGAGTAAAGCCTTACCATCTTCGAGCACAAGGCGAACAATAGGTGTTTGTTCTGTAAGCGTAAACCTACCTTCATAGCGAGCAAGCAAGAAGCCGACCAACTCCTCGCAAAAGGCCGCACTATTCATGCACCCTTTTTGTTCAGGAAGTGCTGCAAAGTACTCCTCATCCCTTGACTCTATGAGTGAGAGCAAATCTGTTTTAGATACAAGACTGTAGAGATGTTTATATATTCCGGGAATATTACTTAAGCCTTTCCATTCTTCTGAAACAAGGATTTTAGGCACGAGCAGTCCGGCTTTTTCTCTAAGCGCATTATTACGAAGATGTAATAAAAATTCCTCAGAGGTGGGGAGCGCTGCATAACCGGTAAATTGCCATAGGGGAGTCTTCAGCTGTGCCTCTCTTCGTATTTCAGCTAGTAACTCCCACGCAGACTCTACATCTCGTTGCCCCTCTGCTGCCATGTTTATACCGAATTCTTGTACCAAACTTTTAAAACTGCGTTCAAAATAGGTAGCTAAAAAGCCCCCATTGTGCCCGGTGGCACCGTGGGCTACATTACCTGCTTCTACGAGAAGCACCTTTTTGTGTGTATATCTCAGTGTAAAATATGCGGTCGCAATACCGGCAATGCCGCCGCCAATTATAGCTACGTCTGTACTGGCGTCTTTACTAAGCGGCTCTGCTATTCGCGTGCGTACCAGCTGATGAAGCCATGGTGATTCGTTCTTAAACAACATAGGATAGATATAAAAAAGACAAATAAAAAACCCGCATACGTGCTTACACCGGTTATAATTAACACTGCTGCAACGGTCCAGGCGCCCCGGACTGTCCAGGGACCGCTCGCCTTTTCCTTCACAATGTTCAAGGCATTAATACTATATATGTATTGTATCATGCAGGAACTAAAGGTATACTAGCAATATATAGTTTATATACACTTTAATGCATACAAATTTATCTGAAGTCCGCGAACACTTACTGCAACTGCATAAGGCTCTTTTGGAGTATCAAAAACACATATACGAAAAAGATTCTGGGCCCATGCAGAACCCAAATCATTTCTATAATGTAGTGGTTGGTGATCCAAGTTTTGCTTGGCTCAGAACCCTGAGCGCACTAGTGGTAAGCATAGATGAAATACTAGAAAGTAAAGAAGTAGTGTCGGATGAAAAACTTGTCTCTATAGCCAGATACACAAATAAACTACTTTCAGAGACCAATGAGACGGATGCATTCACAACAAATTACTCCCAAGCGCTCCAAAGCGACCCAGTGGTAAAACAATTACATGATAGAATAATGGCTTTGCTTTCGTAAGCCATTTTATATCCCCAACCTAAAGACAACACTTTTTGTGGCCACAAAAAGTGTTGTCTTTGTATAATAGCTGATATAGGAAGATTGTATTTATGTTAGAAATTGGGGCTTTGATAGATACTCTGGGGGAATTATCTTTGCAGCAATTTTTGTACCGCCCTGCATATATATTTTCGCCATGCGGTGCACGCCGTCCAAAGCTACGAGTTTTCCATTATATTCTGTAAGCACAATGGGATACCGCGTATTAGCATCTAAGACGCGCTTTTGATGAGTACTACTATCCTGTTCTTTTTTTATCACTTGCCACGGGGTTAGGTTCCAATCTTCTGTGCCATCTTTGGCCCATACCGGCATATCAAAATGCCATAGCAGTTTTTCCATTTCTATTTCTACAATTGGCAACAACAACTCTCGCAGTTTAACCACATCTACAAACATAGAGAGCCCTGCATCCGTCAATATTTTTGGTGGCTCTGCGTGCGTCATGGATGTTTTTTCTGCTTACTACCTACTTCTTACTACTAATTAATTATATCCACCCAAGCTCTTTATACATTTCTAAACTGGGCGGCGTAAGTTGAATATTGGTCAAATCTTCTTTGTGCACCCACCGCACCTCTGCTAAGTCATCGCCAGGCTCCAGCTCACCCCCTACATAGTCGCAAAAATATTCTAGAAAATAATAGTGCGTTTGTTCTCCGCTTTTATTTTGCGCATCACCCTGCCTTGGCGTAGTACGCGCGCCTGGTACAATATTACGAATGTTGGTGATTTCTATATTCAACTCCTCACGAATTTCCCGCTGAAGTTCTGTGTGGAAATACTCATTATCAAAATCCCCTTTTTCATACAGCTCTTTTGCTAGATCTGTATTTTCTATGCCCCCACCTGGCGTGTGCCATACATCGGGATATGGCGGCTGCCCCTTAGCCTTTTTACCCACCACAACCATATCTCCATGCTGGACAATGCCCGTGACTATATATCGATCGTTCATACGTGTTTATACTTAGTACTTACGGTTTCTAAGACCTCTGCCACACTATTAGGCACATCTATTGCAGCAATTCTTTCCGGACTTGTTTGATTATGCGGACCGTGAAAGTCTGAACCACCGGAAAGCGCCAGACCAAGCGACTGAGCAAGGGCCATATATCGCTGCCTGTCTTCAGCACTGTGTTCGGTTCGATACACCTCTACGCCGTCCAAGCCCTGTGCTTTCATGGTGCTCAACATATGTGTTATATCCGCAAAATCATTTGAAATATGCCAGAGAGATAAAAACTTTGAATTTGGGTGTGCCAGCACTGCTACTCCACCAGCACCATGTATAAGCTGAATGGTTTCTTCCACAGACAAATCTTTATTCGGAACGTTATATTTTTCAAGCCATCGATCAAACGCTTCTTGCTTTGTTGTTACATGCCCGAGGTCTATTAAGTACTGAGCAATGTCGGAACGCGTAATGGGCTTTTCTTTTCCTATTCGGAGGACATACTCTAAGTCCATAGGCGTTCTACCTAAGGTCAGGAGCTCTTTATTAGTATTCTCCACTAAGAACTTTGCCCGCTGGATACGATACTCGCATATATCCCGCAAGGTTTTAGTAAGCGGTTCGTTATCTATGTCTACATAATAACCAAGAATATGAAGTACTTTACCACTGAGTGCAGTACTAATTTCTACCGCAGGAATAACGTGTACACCTATTTCTTTGCCTCGCAATATGGCACGCCTTGAACCCTCCAGCGTATCATGATCACTTACCGCAAACGTGGTAAGGCCAGCCGCTTTTGCCATATCTACTAACTCTTCGGGAGAAAATTCACCGTCTGAAACAGTTGAATGCGTGTGCAAGTCTATCATGTAAGCATACTAGCATAAAACGTGAGGCAACGCCGCTACTGAATTGAGACGGGAGCACTAAACGGCTGTGCGTAATATTTTTAACAAATCTTGAAGCTTTTTTACATCTAATAACGTTGGTAATGTATCTTCCACGAACAACTCCGCACGTTCCATGCCATCTACGAGTTTCTGCTTCCCACCCTTGGCAAGGATGACATAACTCACTCGTGCATCTGTTTCATCTGCTTGCTTTTTAATCAGGCCAATTTTCTCCATGGGCAAGAGCAGCCTCGTTATACCTGATGCAGTTAGGCCAATATTCTCTGCAAGGTCTACGCGCCGCATCTTCTCATTTTCTGCCAGACTCAAATGATATAGGATTTGAAATTCCGTAAAGCCAATGCCCCCGAGGCGCGCATCGAGCTTGCGAGATATAATTGCCTCAAATTTTGCGAGTGCGAGCAAAAATTCTATGCTCGTATTTTCTTGTTGCATGTAGTTGTATATTACTTGATATGTAAAGTATATATCAATATAATCCATTGTCAAAATATGGGTTACTTTTTTGACAATCCGGCTTATTTATAGTACTTTTATGTTCATAGCATTCATGCGTATACACGTTCGCACCATCCGCACTGGTATCCCATCCACCCGAAGACACCGTCTACAAAAAGCAGTGTCTGTTTTTGCGTTTTGCGTATTAAGCCTTAGCACCCAAGGATCACCGCTTCCCGCCAAACATTGGGGCGTTACGATAGACACGGATAAAACATTGAGCAAGTTCGAACTTCTTACGGGCAAACAAGCAACATATCAGGGAACATTTATCCACTTAGGAAATGGGAACGCATTCCCTTCGGAACTTGCCCGACCTCTGGCGGATCATGGAAAAACTCTGGTTGTATTTTGGGAAGCAATGGACTATAATCGTGAACCGGCTAATCAGCCTGAATTTTCTGACGATGCCATAAACAGCGGACAGTGGGACCAAAAAATCCGTGACCTTGCGACAGAGATGCACACCTACACTGCGCCCGTTATATTCGTACCATTTTCCGAAATGAATGGCGACTGGACTCCTACTGGCCAAGGGTTGTACGAAAATACTCCGGACAAATATAAAATGGCCTACAGAAAAGTCTGGAATATTTTTCACGAGCCAAGCGTATACAACAATAAGGTAAAATTTGCGTGGGTGGTAAACAATGAGCCAGTAGATGTTATAAAAGATTATTTTCCAGGCCATGACGTAGTGGACTATGTAGGACTGGATGGTTTTAACTGGGGCGATCCCTGGCAAAGTTACTCAGAGGCATTCAACGCCTCTCTTGCTGAACTGAAAAAGTTCAACCGGCCCATACTCATAACCAGCTTTGCCTCTGCTGCAGGACCAAAAAAAGCTGCGTGGATGCATGATGCATTCTCCCGCATTCAAACTGACCCGCACATAGTAGGGTGGATATGGTTTAACTTTAAAAAAGAGCAGGACTGGAGAGTGGAGTCAGACCTAGAATCCCTTAAAGCCTTCAAACAGGCCGTACAATATAGCCGCTAGTTATCTACCAAAAAAGCTGAAAGTCAACACTTTTCGCGGCCGCGAAAAGTGTTGTCTTTAAAAACAGATAGTAAAGACTTTAAAAATAGAGGAGGTTACTTAAATAATATATACCGCTTACTTCTATTGACATTGAGAAGTATATATGGTAACGTAAATGTTTTCTAATTGCCCATGGTGGGTTGCCGAGTAGGGTATGCAATCCATCAAAATCTACTGTCTTTAGGAGCAATTGGCTCCTCTATGGTGTTAGAAAAAGGATTGAAATTGGTCTGAAAAAATCACAGGAGATGCGAATGAAACTGAGATTGACAGTTTTGTTATTGGCACTGCCTTTTTTTATGGCAGCTAATGGAATTAATGCTGAGGCCCAAAGCCGAGGCCTACTCGGTTGGCGTTGCGCGCAAGGCTCATCAGCAGTGATCGCCAGCGAGTGTGGTGTTACAGTGGGTGATGCTGGAGATGCGGAAAAAAATGCCATCGCATTACAACGCGCAATAGATGCCGCCCCACTGGTATTACTGCCAAAAGGCAAATTTGTTTACAATGGTAAGTTAAGACTGCGGAAAGGCGGATCCATCATTGGCGTTGGCGTCGAAGACTCGATTCTTTTCTACACCGGAGACGACGTCGCCATGGAATACAAACGCCTCACGGAAGAATCGACCTACTCCAACATCACCCTGACTGGATTTACACTTGCCGGCGGAGCCACTGCGCAGGTTGGCATACAATTCATCAATACATACCAAGCCACGATCAGCGGCATACGTATTAACGATGAATTTGGCAAAATCGGGCGAGGGTTTAAAACGGCGGGGATCCAGATTATTGGGGAGCCGTTTGTGACCCCTACAGCAATTAAAGAGGCAAACAGTGCAATAATAGCGATAGACAATAACTACATCTGGCAATGTCCAGGTGATGGCATACGTATCAATGGCAAGTACGGGGCCGCCGTTCTCAAGATCGCTGGTAATCACATCAGCGGTAACGGTCTCGGCATTAACGTGATAGCCCCAGACGGAAGCTATCCCATTAACAACATTCACATTGCTTACAACGGCATTGAGGGTAATGTCCGAGGTGGTATCTGGGCAAAAACCCTTATAGCCAGCTCGATAACACACTGCTATTTTGAGAATAGCGATGGAGTTAGTGTTATCCCAATCCGCATTGGTGTTGGTGGCTACGTACAGGGAGTTGTGGTTTCTAGCAACCAAATTGGCGGTAAAGGTGCACTATATGCCTTTGAGTGTTTGGGGGCAGGTGAAGATGTAATTGTTAGCAGTAACGTCTTTACAGGAGTGGGAACTGCTCTCCACTTTGAATCCGCTCGGGGAGTGCAGATTATCCTTAATACTTGGGATCCACGATTCATCGTTGGAGGACTGCTTAAGTTCGACGCAGCGTGCGCGCTGGAAGTTAAAGACAAATACTTCCCCCAACCTGTAGGACTCCCCAACTTTTGCCAACCACTCAATAACCTGTAGGGCGCACCCAGCGCCATACAAAACTGTCACTAAGCATAAAACAGGGCGCATACTCTCCTGGCCGCCCTGTTTTTGCATTTATATAGCTCAAACGTATTATGAATAAGCAACAATAGAAACTAAAAACCATGATATAAAGACAGCACTGTTCGCGGCCGCGAACAGTGCTGTCTTTAGAGAGGGATGTTAATGGGGTGAAAAGTGTGGAAAGGTTATAGTTGCTTCCAAAAACAGATATAGTTATTACCTTTGGTGAAACCTAGGCTTTTTTCGTAACGATCATCTAACATTTGATTATCAACCGGCGAATATACGAGCACTTGGGTGTGGCCTCTACTTTTTAATATCTGCACCGCAGCACCATACAATGCTAAGACCACTTCGCCACTAGCACTTCCCTCTTCCACAGCAAACCGAAATAACCATGCTACTCGCCCATTTTCTATAAGGGATACTGTACCTACCATTTTGTTTTCATCTTCGCATACAAGAATAGACTCTGGATCTTTGGTACTGAGAGCATTTACCCGCTCTGCCGAGTCTCTGTCAGCATCGAACTGGCCACCATACAGCCCTTCTTGCATATACAACGCCTTAAGGTTTTCGTAGTCAGTAGGAGTATAGTTGCGTACAAGCATAGAGGTTTATATTACACTAAGACTTTTTTAGATGATATATTTTTGGATGCTTTCCACCTTGCGAAATTTGATAGACGGCCTTTACCTTCCATCCGAAACAATTTACTTGAAGTATTGTTTCAAACCGCGCTATGTCATGAGTGAGAACTATAAAATCCGCGTATGCTTCTCCAATACGCGCCGCCTCGCGAAGCAGCGCTGGATAGAGTTCATTGTTTTCTGTATGTGTACCTATAAGCTGCCCCCATGGTACATCTGCCACTATTTTATTAAAAGACGCATCGGGAAAACGTAGAGCAGTTGCATCCATTTTTTGTAGCTCAATATCTTTTGCAAAGCCGGCGGCTTGCATGTTTGTGGTCGCCATAGCAAGCGACTTGCTACTACTATCTATGCCTACAATTTTCTTTGGCTTTCCAAACTGCGCACGTTCTATAAGCAATGTACCGGAACCGCACATAAGATTTATGTACGAATCACTCGCCTGTGGGTTCGTAAGTGTGACCATGGCACTTGCGATGGTGGCGTTGACCGCACCAGGCATATTCGCTACTCGCCACCCACGCGCAGAAAGTGGGCGCGGCGAAAGGCGGACGAGCACATCCCACCCCCACTCCCCATACTCAGTAGGGCGGATACGCAGCATGTGATCACCATCACGCGGGTCATATTTGAGAGATGCTGCTTTAGAAATCTTACTGCCTAATTTTTTAAATAACGGGGAATCGTCCCCTGCTGCATTGAACCGTATAGAAGTAAATGCGCGAGGGCCATGCAAACTCTCTGCAAATTTAATTAAGCTTATTACGTACTGAAAATTATGCGGCAAAACAAGCGCCTGTGGTCCCGGAATGCGCATATTTGCTCCAGCGTACACCGCAACGACAGTGCGGAGGCCCAGCAACTTGCGCGCATCACCAGCAAAAAAGCATTTTACAGATTCTTCGTCAGTATCTGCAATAATGCTTACGTGGTCCCCGAACAGTCGCTTAATCTCTTTTACGGCAAAACTTTTCAGGCCGCGTAGCACCTCGCACTCTACGTATATATCTTGCGGAACTATATTCTTTTTTGTAGTTTTCTTAGTATTTTTCATGACCCAACCATTATGATAGCTTACAATAATATTGTAAAACCTACCTTACAAAACATCATTAAACAGTAGCATAAAACGCTGGCACATACTAAGAAGAGACAACACTTTTCGTGGCCACGAAAAGTGTTGTCTCTGAAGTGGATTATTCTGCTTTTGAATTAAGAACAACTCTGCCTTGCGGTGTGGTCCAGTCAGTAAATCTCCACCAGCTTGGTGAAAACACCAGCGCTACCGCATCGGGAAACTTTCCAACTTTTTCTGGAAATTTACCAAAGTATATACTGTCGAACCGAGAACGATCTTGCTCTAACACAAATTTACACTCGCCGTCCATTTGCAATGTTTTCATATTCGTTTCGTCCGCGCCTATCACCACTGAGGCGCGAGAGCTTGGGCGAGTCTGCAGCGACTCTACCTTGCGCGATCCGGCAGGGGTCCAAAAGTAAAAATGTGACCCATCGGCTTCAGCGGCGAAATGCACTGTAGCTGCATGAGGCGAACCGTCCGTCATTTCTATCGCCAGGATTCCCACGCGTTGTGTTTGTAAGTAATCTAAAATCTGAGATTGCATAACAATTTCTTTACTCATTTCTCTTATTTTAACATTTTTCTTCCGCGTCCACTTATTTAAATATGGACCCGTACATCTAATTCAAACCTGCAGGGAGCTAGAACAAATATAGACATTCAAGGCTTTGTCTGGCATACTGTAGCGTCATTCGGTTAAACTACTACGCATAACCAATGATCGCTACAATAAAGACTAACTCTCATACAAGCTTACGGAGGAAAAAAATGCTTAAGGCAATTGTGAGCCCCACGCCACGTAATCTCGAAGGGATACTGGTGGCGCAGGCGTGGCAAGCAGTACGGGTGGGAGACTTTTTGGAAGTTGATCTTCCCGAAGTAACCCGCACTGGAGGAGACGGCGACATGGTCATATACCTGCTCCCGGAACCCCTTGTCGGCAGATCAGACTTATCTCTGAGTCTGGTTCTTTCCGAACAAGTCCAAATCCTAGACGGGAAACGCGCGGTTACCGTTGTAGGAGATAGCATGGGCAACCCGCTCAAACCCCGGTTTGTGCTGGGCGATAAAACTACGCAAGGTTTCTTCCAGACCTATTCCGGTGCTGTTACGGCGAAAGTAACGTTACTAGAAGCAGAAGTCGGAAATACCGAAGCTATGACACGAGTACTGGTGACAGCACATCACGTTCATAGCGAAAACAACCTTGCATACGTTACGCCAACATACCCTTTTTCCGGAATACCTACCGCTCTCCCCATGGCACTGAATAATTTTTCGGAGCTTATTGCGGCAGGTGTTCGTAAACTGCATTGCCAGGACTGCATACACGTGCATTATCGTGGCATGAGTTGAACAGTGAAAGGGCTTTGCAGGTTGTAAAGCAAAATCTATACGGCGAAATATTCGCCAAAACCCCACGGAACAAACATTCCGTGGGGTCGTTTTTTTTATGAACGCTAGGCCAAATCTAACTTTGTTGTTTTAAAAGCAATTGCAAAGCAGCTAGGTTCTGCATGGGGGTACCGTGACTACGATAAATTGTATAGCGGCTGTTACCTGCGGCTCCTTCGGTGAAAAACTGTCTCAAAGGTATTAACTTAGCCGCATCTGCAATACCCTGTTCTACTGCTACCTGTAAATCCGGCGACTCATTAATAGTTTGAGCCCAATCAATAAGCACCGTTGCATCATTGGTATCGAAAAACTCACTTGCGACTTCTGTAAAATTTTCAGAAGAAAAAACAGTAATTACAGCTCCCTGCTTAATATGCTTTTTCATTGCAGCAGCAAGAACTGGGTCCTTTGAATTCGTATGACAAATAATAATGTCGGAGTCACCAATCTGTTCTAAACTCCCCTGCTCTATTGTTACACCAATGTCATTGGCAACGTCACGGAAAGCACCAGCCTTCCCTGTGCGGTTGATATATGAGACTGTTTGCAAGTCTGGATAATATGCTTTAAGCGCGGCAAGATCGTGCTGAGCGATATTACCAGTTCCTATATACAAAACTTTTCGAGAACGTATCTCTTGTAAGCCCAATCCTTCTAGAACAACTGCGGTCATAACACCAGTACGCTGGCGCATATACGGTGTAAATTCTGTAGACATAACTATTTGCCCTGACCGGAATATAACTGCATGGTCCGAGCTCTTGCCGGTTATTACATCGTATGGGCTATAGGTATGATAGAAAATGGGCGGATTTTCGCCATCAAGCTCAAACATGGTCAAACTAAAAAAGTCACCAACATATTCTCCGTCTTTTTTAAATGCAGGTACGTGCTTATCGAGTTGGTACTTATCGCTATCTAGATACACCTGCCGAATATTTGCGCCTAACTCTTTATACTCTAATTGATTCATATATGGTATTAATTGCAAAACCTTATTACTACTATAATTTTTAAAGACGGAGCATTATTTAGATGTTACCTATTACACGGGCTTCTTGCACACCCATATCATGGTGGCGGGAATATGTTTAGCTTTCTGTAAAGTGTAATAGTTTTTACTAGAAAACTTACTATTTTTTGGCGCTGGTTCCATGTACTCCTCAACTACGAATCCCGCCCCCCTTAAAAGTTTAAACCAAGTATCGGTTTTAAGGTAGGTTATATATATTGGTACCTTGCCCTTCCAATTAAGCTTACGCAATTCTTTCTCATTATGGTATGCATGGCTTACTACAAGACCGCTACCAGTGTCAGTAACATCGGAAAACAGCGAGTGCTCCCAGCTCCAGATAAATGTGCCGCCAGGTTTTAGGTACGAATAGATATTCTCTAACGTTTTCTTTGGATCTATGGTCCACCCAAGTGCGTATATAGATACCACCAAATCAACGCGTGGCAATACAAGCTTTTGTTCCATAGGGCTAAGAAAAAGCTGAACCCTAGCTTTTTGAATATATTGCTTGTTTATCTGTGTTGCATACGCATATTGCGCCTCGGATATGTCTACACCGTAGACTTTTTTAGCACCACGCTTTGCCAAATAATTTAAAGAATGCCCGCTCCCAAAACCGATTTCGAGAATGGTCTTGTTTTTAATATTCTTTAGGAGTCCTAAATCTTTTCCAATTCCAAATGGCCCCCACTCTGGTAAGGCACTATGAGCAAAGAACTGGTTTGCAACAGCATCCCACGCTATCTTGTTAGTGACTAATTTTTTATGCATCTGCATTCCACAACTTATACACCTTTCGATACTAAATATTTTTTAGCAACTTCAAGAGCTTCTGTGTGTGCGGCTTCTAAGTCTATCTTGTAAATGTCCGCAATGCGGATAATAATGAGCAATATATCACTTAGTTCATCTGCTATTTTCTCTTGGGAAACTTTATACTGCGGCTGGTCGGTATCTCTATCATTCGCATAGTAGTGCTCTTGCATCATAATAAGCGCGGAGAGCTGACCCACCTGTTTGGACAATTCTATCATAGCTGCCTCTATGCCCCACGGCTTACCCTCTATCTTTTCAAATCGCTGTATAACTTCTTTTGTTTGTGCTATTACTTCTTGAAATGTGTCCATATACTATATTCGGTCACTCATAATAATGCCCGCGTCAAATCTTTGATAATTCATTCCGTAAAAACTCTACAACTTTTGGATATGCATCGAGCCTGTTCTTAAGCTTGGACAGACCATGCCCTTCATCCATGTAGACTAGCAGCTCTGCTCGCCGTCCCAATTCTTTCATCTTAGTAGCGATTTGCTCTGCTTCGGACAATGGTACGCGTGGGTCGTTTGCTCCATGAATAATAAATAGCGGCGCGGTAATTTTGTCCGCGGCATGAATGGGAGAGATTGATTTTAATAGCTCTCTATCTGTTGCAAGAGAACCGTATTCTGCTTCGCGGTTTGCACGGCGATAGTCAGCGGTGTTCTCTAGGAACGTAACAAAGTTCGCTATACCTACTGTCTCAACCCCCGCAGCCCACAGCTCCGGATAAAACGCCATGCACGCCAATACCATAAACCCGCCGTAGCTTCCGCCCATAAGCACCAGCTTTTCCATGTCTACTTCAGGGATGGTCTGAAGATATTCTCGCAGTGCAATAATATCTTTGACTGAGTCAAGCCGCTTTTCTACATCATCAAGTGTGGCATATGTTTTACCGTAGCCCGTACTCCCACGAACATTTGGCGCCACTACTACATAGCCGGCGTACACAAAATATTGAGTGAGCAATAAAAGTTGTGGCCGGTGCTGAGCTGAAGGGCCACCATGTATATTTATAATAGTTGGAGCCCTAGCGCCTTCTCTGAGTTCTTTTGGCTTATACACAAACGCTGACACTTCAAGACCATCAAACGACTTATAGGTTATAAGTTCTGGATCTACTAAAACTTCTGGGGGAACGCCCTGAGGACTATTTGTAAGCTGCACTTGCTCTCCTGTTTTTATATTGACCACACATATGTTTGACGCGTGGCGAGAATCTTCCCAGGCGAACGCTAGTGTTGTATTGTCGGGGGCGAAACCCAGACTACCAACCTGCCCATCTGCAATAGTAAGAGGAACCGCACTCCAATCTGTAGTGTCGTACATACTTACTCTGCTATACCCATTATTATTCAGCACCACGACAGCACGACTGCCCGTGTAGTCAAATGAAACTTCGTCTATGTCCCCTTGCAGTGCGAGGACTTGTTCCAAGGTTTTCGTGTGAAGCGAATATGCGGTAAGGTGAATAAACTCGGTATCCTGATCCGTTAAAATATATATTTTTGACTCATCCATTGACCAACCAACAACCCAATTAGATACATCTCCTACATGCGGCGTAATATGCTCTGTGTCTCCCGTTTCTAAATTACATATATAGAGGTCTATATTCTCATTGGTATACGATCTAATAACGCTTACATATGTCCCTAACGGCGAAAACTTACCTGGCCTACACCAATCCCCCAGTTCAAACACGCGCCGCACCTCGCCACTTTCAATATTCAGTATATACACATCAAAATCTTTATGATTTCGCTCTGTAGAAGAATAAGAAATATACTTACCATCTGGAGAAAATTCACCGAGAGAATATTTTACACCGGGATTATTCGTAAGGGCGCGGACCTCTCTGGTACGGGTGTCAATGAGAAATAACTGATCGCGCTCGTTACCCCCTATGGACTTTGCAAATACAATTACATGTTCAGTGGGAGAAAACACCATACGCGATACTGAGTCTGGAAAGTCGGTAAGCTGTACAGAGGTGCCCCCTCTAGCTGGCACCAGATAAATCTGAGACGTACCACTCAAGCTCGATAAATACGCCACTTCCATTCCATCGGGGCTAAAATGCGGATCCTTACTTACCTTCACTTCTAGAAAATTTTGAATCGTATATTTTTTCTTCTCCATAGTATAAATAGAATATTAAGCACGAGCATAACAAAAGGCATCGTTTATCGTTTTGCGATGAGCTATTTTTGATCTACGACTGTACTTCTTTTCATTCGGTCCAGCATATACATAACAGTGTTAGCAATTTGATCTTCTCTAAAATAATGTACTCCATGCACTCCATTATGCTCTGCTTTAAGCACCCTAACCCCAGTTGCATTGTGGAACAGGTCCTGTCGCATTTTTTTCTCTCTCTGTTGTTGCGACCACACTGACTGATCGTGCGCAACCTCTGGCACAAATTTATCTGCATTGAACGCCGCATCTTTTTCTCCAACCACAATTACAACGGGCATAGTAAGTTCACGCGCATGGTCATTTATTCTTGCCGCTTCTTTAGATTCGCGTACGGTGCGCTTACCGAGCTGACCCTTCAAACCTTCTTTTGCCATGTTAGATCCAACACTTGCACCCAACTTCGACGAAGCAGCAATACCCTGCGTGTATTTCGTAGGATTCTTTATAGCCTGGTTCACAACCTCAGGAGTAGTATTTATTAATGAATCTTTAAAAAAATTATTTGTGAGCTGATTTTCATCTTGCTCAATTATCCCACCAGGGCTGGTGAGAACAAGACCTTCAATCTCAATATGCATGGCACCCTCTACTTTGTTTGATTCTTGGATGAGCCAGGCCAGATCAATTCCTTTATTCGCACCTTGCGAGTTACCAACAATAGTTATTTTCGTTAATCCTTGTTCGGTTATAAATTTTAATATTGCCTCAGCTTGTATTTCTTGCGAGTTTTCTGTAGTGGGACTACCCAACCTTGTAGATATGGTATAAGTTTTTGCTTGTCGTGCATTTGCAAAATGATTCCCTGACTCCACAACCGGACCTGAGTCCCCCTCCAGCGCCACGCCGGGTAAGAATATAACGGCTTCACCTTCTCCAGCTTGTTCCACATAATCCTCAGGACCTGCTACAAATGGCTCTCTACGAGGCAGTATGTCTTTATCATTTACTACCCCCATATCCTGAAGTTTTTCCGAGAGTTCTACTTCCGAAGAGTCTAATAATTCAGGATTTTTATTTACATCACTCCGCAAACGTTTCTGAGTAGGGCGAGACACCTGCCACACCAGTTCCACTTTGTCCCCTTCATTAGTCGGATACTCTATGCGCCCGCCCCTTGGTATACCTTGTTCTTTTTTACGCTGCTCACTTTCGGGATGCCAATCGGCCATGGATTCTAGCGAGCTATATTCACCTCCAAGCATATAATTTACTAAAGTTTTAATATCCAATATTTATAATTATTCCATTAGCAATGCAAGCTTCCGAACAGTATTAACGTTGCGGGCGGTCATATTTTTATAGAGCGGCGTGCCTATAAATTTCCGTACGCCACTCTTGGTATGCAGTTTTCGGTTTATGCTCCATATAATAGCACCGTCTGCGTATTTCAGCTTGTCTGCTTCGGGGTGTGGAATTATTAAATTAAGCGAACTCTTTTTGCTGTACTCGTCCCACAAAAATAAAATATCTGTTTTCACTTCTGTATTATTTTCCCACCCAGCAGGAATAGCCTTAACTACTTTTGCAATGTTCTTTGCATCGCGCACAATAACACCAATGACAAACCCAAATGCTTTTTTGAGTGCCTTTTCTATATCCCCTGCTTTGGGTATAGTTTTGCTTTCAAAAATAACATTGCCAGAATTTATATACGTAGATACATTCCCATAACCTAATCTCTCAAACACTTGTTTAAGCCTTTTCATTTCCACCTTATTATTCCCACCCACATTTATTCCGCGCAACAGCGCTACGTATTTTTTCATTTGCACTAAACTTAGAAATTGAGATGTTGGTGGTTTCTAAATAAAGACTGGCCGGAAACCCAGTGCCATGGCTTTTTGTTGAATAAATTCATTTACAGAGAAACCTTTCAGACTACAATAATGTTTTGCCTGGTCCAAACAGTTTACTCCAACAGTTCGCGAGCGGATGGCATCCAAACCAGCACCGCCCTTCACACTGTTCTCCTGCAAATCATATGCAATGGATTGAATGGTTAATGGAGTTAGCTGCAGCACAGCTTCAATAGTAAATGGAAGCCCCCGACTAACAATAGAGTATTGTTGGGCGTGAGACCATAAATCAATAGTTGTTTCTCCGGTAAAAACCTTATGGGCCCCGTAGCTGTTTTTTTGCGCAACCCAACCCCTTGGCAATGTGAGTTCTTCGACCACCTCAGGAGCAACAAAATCGAAGTCTCTATACTCAATTTTTTCCTTCCAATATTTTGAAGTAATCTGCCGAAAAACTCCACCACCCAACATGTAAACCTTGCCCCTTGTGTTAACATCAAGCAGTTTAAGTATATCTATACAATTCGGTATATCACTGAAAGAAAAAAGTCTCGCCAATTCTTCTTGCATGTTATACAGCCAATGCTATTACTTTTATTTCTACTTTAGCATTACGCGGCAAAGCTTTTACGCCAACACAAATACGAGCTGGATATGGTTCCATAAAAAGCTCTCTATACACATCGTTCATGAGTGCGTAGTCTTCCTCGAATGAAGTTAAAAATACTTCTGACGAAACAACATTCGCAAGACTTAGACCAACACCTTCTAAAATACCAGCAATATTTTGAATAGTCTGTCGAGTTTCTATTTCTATACCGCCCTCTATTAATTCACCATCCTTCATACCTATCTGCCCCGACATGAATACCAAATCCCCTGCTTTTCTATACGTACTCAATGGAAATGTTATTGCCATATTATTGATGTTTAAAAGCTTAGATCTTTATGCAATAATTACATTATCTATTTTTCTTTGCATTAACTTGCACAGATCGGAATAAAACCTTGCTGCTGTGGTAATGGAAGATAATTTAATTACGATTGACAAAGGTACCAGCACCTGGAACTTTTGTTCGATAATTTCTCGGTCTTGTTGAATAAAATGATTTTTATCTCCATGAACTAAGGCATTCCTTCGAGAATACAACCAGTCTGCGAATCCAGGCACCTGAGTCGGATTCTTTCTACCAAGTCTTCGACGGATTCTTCCAATACTACCGTTACTGTCCACCCGAGGCCGTTGCAACTCAGTATCTTCCCATGCGAAACAAGTTTTTAATAGTATTCGTAATTTATCTGAGTGACGTTTACTTAAATATTCAGCCTTAACAGCCTCAGACATCTTCTGGCCAAGATACTCTTTAACGTTGATGGACATAAGTACTTCGTACATCTCTTGTTTATATACAGGAATTTCTTTCCAATTCTTCAGTATTCGCTCGCGGAACATGCCATCTTCTGTAGCAAAAGCCAACAGCATAGAGTCAATCAACGAATCAAATCGATTGACTAAATCTATATATACCAGCTTTTGAAGATGAAAGCGATTTTTTTCCGTTTTGATATCTTTCAGCTCCCCGAGAGCAGCCTGTATATCAGTTTTAATGAAATCATTGAACTTACTCAGTAGTATTATTTTGTTATCGTGAAGTTCTTGCATTCCTTTATATTAGCCCATCTTGTAAGTTAGCATAACAAAAAACCGCCTGTTCGGCGATTTTGGTTGGCTGCCCGGGAAGGATTCGAACCTTCGGATGGAGGATTCAGAGTCCTCTGCCTTACCACTTGGCTACCGGGCAATGTACTATGTAATTGGTTTAAATTGCTAGACTATTATACAATAAAGGCATAAAAAAGCAACTTTTATTGAATTGGCGAAAAGTGGTATTATAGTAGCATGTCTGACAGTGACCTTACGCCGTTATTTACATATATGGATGAGAAGTTCTCCCACTTGGAGGACCGACTTGATAGCATGGATGGGAAGCTTATCACCATACAGACATCTACGGACAACCTTACTAAGATAGTTAAAGATTTTCAAGACGAACATATAATACTTCGCCGTAAGGTAGAAATATTAGAAACCTGGGCAAAACAGGTATCTGCAAAATTGGGTATACCGTTACCCCAAGGCCTCCTCGCTGACTAAATCGCTGCCAAGCGATTTTTTCGTTACTATTGAAATAACGAAGACACCCCTTTGGAAAGCAGACGCCCAATGAGATTGTAACATCTGTCTAAAACTCTAGCCCTTATTCGCGCGAATAGTGACTAGAGCGCTCAAATTCATAGCAACGTGGTATGCTAAAAATAATTAAATAATATACATGAATACGCATACAGAATTTTACCCAACAGTGCCTGTGGTAGATTTAGACCGAGCGAAGAAGTTTTATATTGATATACTTGGGTTTAGTGTGGTGGATGAGAGCGTGCCAAGCATTGCTATGATGCAAAATGGTACTCATGGTAAGCTCATGCTATTCCAGCGGCCACCAACAAAAGCAGATAACGCTATTATTGGTTTTGTAGTAGACATAGACCAAGCAGTGGACGAACTAAATAGTAAAGGCGTGCATATGGAACAGTATGACATGGGCGAAGGCATGAAGACTGATGAGCGCGGCATACTGCGCTACGGGAACACCGCTGCCGCCTGGTTTAAAGACACCGAAAGCAACATACTCTCCCTACACGGAAAAATGTAACCACAACAAAAAGGTGACCCTTTTATGCGATATAGAGACAACAAAGTATATTACAAAGCATTCGTAGAGCAATGGCGAACAAAAGATATTTCCCAAGTTCCGTTCTGGGAGTAGCCTCCAAAAAGAAGGGTGACCCTTTAATTGTAAAGGGTCACCCTTTTTGGCGGCGTAACACATAGATCCAGTATGCGATATAGTAAGTGAACGCAAAGGTCTCCATACTTGTGTACTATACTTAAATAGCATCGCGCATACGGTGCAATGCAAAACTAACGCAAACAAATTATGAAAAAATTACTTCTCGCTGCCAGTGCAGTAGTATTGCTCGCAGCTGGCTGCAGTAGCAAAGCTAGCACAACCGTCAATACAAATACAGCCACTCCCCCCGCCACCGATACTCAAGCCCAGATAGAACAAAACCCACCAGAGACGCCCGCGCCAACGTCTGTTAAAAGCGCTACCGATGCTGAGCTAAATGCATCACTCAAAAGCGTAGACTCTAACATGGATAGCCTCAGTTCCGATTCTGCTAGCATAGACTCCAGCCTTGGTGAGCAGCAAGCACCTTAATCGTATGTATTAATTTATGAATCCTAGCTAGAACAAAAAATCTTTGCTTCATTCGTAATTCATAATTCATCCCTCAATTCTATGAACCGCACCAAACTCTATATTACAACTATTACATCGATAGCACTCATGGCTGTATCCACTCTTCCCGCTTCTGCCATGCTTCGTTCCGACCTTCAAGTGGATGCGGGGACAAACAAAGCTGCACTAAACGTAAAACTCGATACTGCGGGGAAGACAAAGGCTCTAGCGCAAATAGATGCACGTATAAAAGCTTTAAGCGCACTCCAAACGCGCGTAGAAGAAATGCAGCGAGTATCTGCCAGTCAAAAAGCGAGCCTTAATGCGACTCTGCAAACTGCGGTAAGCGAAATGACTACGCTAAAAGCAAAGATAGCTGCAGATACCGACAGCGCGGCGCTGAAAGCAGACATACAGTCGATAACAAAGTCATATCGCATTTATCTGCTCGTACTTCCTCAGGGCCGCATAACAGCTGCTGCAGATAGAATAATGGGCACCGGCACGCTCATGACTGAACTTTCTGGCAAGCTACAGGTCCGCCTTGCTGAAGCGCAGGCCGCAGGCAAAAATACTGCCACGCTTAGTGCAAGCCTTGCCGACATGAATACAAAAATTGCCGACGCGAATGTACAGGCAAATGCAGCCATAACCCTTATTGCGAACCTTAACCCAGACAATGGCGATAAGACTGTATTTGAAGCAAACCAAAAAGCGCTTAAGGATGCCCGTGCGAAAATAAAGCTAGGCACCACAGACCTACAAGCTGCCCGCAAAGACGCCGGAAGTATAGTAAAAGGCCTAGCTGCAATGAAACTCAATCCGAACTCTACTCAAACCCAAGTCATGGTTGACCAAGCAGTTATTGATGAAATCAACAAAAATAAGTATGCGCTAGTAATAATAGAATTAAAAGGTAATGAGTTTACCAAGGCGGGATTTGCAGATGACGCTAAAAAAATGAGTGAAGTCCATGCTCTTCAAAATAAAGCATTGGTAGGTATTACCACGAATGACTTGTACGATGTGAAGAAAACTGAGTATACACCGTTTATTGGCGGCAAGCTGACAAAGTCTGGTCTTGAAAAGTTAAAGCTTAAGGGTGACTTAATCATACGCATAGTAATTGACAACCCGAGCATTCCTACTAGATAAACAATTGTTTATAAAAGCCACTCAGAATGAGCGGCTTTTATATTTACGTTTTAAAATACGATAGGCACGCCTACTTTATTTCCAACTTGCTTTGCCCATTCCTCTAAACGATCTATGCGGTGACCGCTCACAAGCATTTCTTCGTGGTAGTTCTTTACTTGGACCGACAGGTTGGCAATAGAGGTTTTTAAATCACCTATTTCATTACGAACCTCGCTTAAAATCTCTTCCTTAAGTTCAGTCTTAAGCTTTTGACTATTTTGGTCGATATAATCAAATATCGGCTGAAAGTTTGTATCTGACATAGGTATTATATGAATTACTGGTAGTATACCACTCTAAAAATGACGCAACAAGAAACTGCCTAAAACTGTTCAATTTTGCTATCATACCCCCATGACAGTACTTATTCTCCACGGCATAGATGGCCATGCCGGTATACACTGGCAAGAGTGGCTGCACAATGAGCTAGAAATACTCGGCCACAAGGTCATAATGCCGACCTTGCCGGATGCACACCATCCCAAACGGAGCACTTGGCTTTCTACTATTGAGCAAATAGTCGCACACGTACCCACAAGCGAGCTCGTGTTAGTGGGTCACTCGCTCGGAGTTGCATCTGCCCTAGACTTTGTGGAAGGATCGCCTACACCTATAAAAGGCTTAGTAAGCGTCTCCGGGTTTGCGACCAACTACGGTGCCGTGCTGAACGCATACTTTATGGCGGAACGGAGCATAGATTTTACCAAGGTAAATAAAAAATTAGAAAATGCATTTGTGTTTTATGGCAGTAATGACCCATACGTACCGCAAACAGAGCTAGCCAACTTAGCAATGCAGTTAAGTGTATCCCCTACTATTATTCCGAATGGTGGGCACCTTAACGCGGACGCAGGGTTTACTACATTTCCAGAATTACTATCAACAATTACTGCTATATGACGAATAGCATACACGGGCGAGACCCAAACACCAGACCACGCATAGTACTAGTAAATAGGTGTTTTGTTATTGACTCTGCAAATAAAAAACTCTTATTGCTAAAAAGGTCTAGTCAAAACAGATACATGCCAGGCACCTGGGAAGCGCCCGGAGGCAAGCTCGATGAAATGCAAGACATTAGCCACGCGCTAGAGCGCGAAGTAATGGAAGAAACAGGTTTACTGGTAGAGTCAACTGAGCGGCTTGTGTTTGCGCATAGTGAAATAATTGACAATGGACCCTATAGGGGACTTCCCTATATACTCCTTTTTTCTATTGGCAAAATGATTGGCGGCAAACTTATTATTTCGGATGAGCACGACGAATTTGTATGGGTGACGTATAATGAGGCGCTAGACTATAATTTAGGACCAAATATTCGTAAAGCACTTATTGTACTCGAACAACATTTGAAAAAATATTTAGAATAGCCACCATATACATGGATTACGAGATATTTTCATCGCCCGTAGGAAAACTGACCATTAGCTGCACAGAAAGCGGTATTAGCGGCCTACACATAGAAGGTGACCGGTATTTTGAACGCGTACCAAGCAAGTGGACACATAACCACAAATCTAAACTTTTGCTTAAAGCAAAAGAGCAGCTAGACGAATATTTTGCTGGCACCCTTGAGCAATTTGATTTACCCCTCGACCTTGAAGGAACGCCTTTTCAACAAGAAGTATGGGCCGCGTTGCTCGAAGTACCATATGGGACCACTACGGGCTATAGTAATATTGCTGAAAAAATTGGAAAGCCAAACGCAGTTCGCGCTGTGGGTAGTGCTGTTGGCCGCAACCCTGTATGCGTCCTCATCCCCTGCCACCGCGTGCTTACAAGCGACGGCAAACTCGGAGGTTATGTTGCAGGCATTGAGTGCAAAAAACAATTACTCGATTTAGAACGACCAAACTCATCAGCGCCCCGGGACCTACAAATATAAAAAGTTAAAGGAAAAGGCGTACAGGGGTTGGCAAACCACACTGCACGCCGGAACACTATTTTTCTTCTTTGTCTTTATCCTTGGGGCATGGCGCCGCTGGTGGCCAAGCGGGCTCAATAGGATACAACTGCCTTAAGAAGGCAAGAACAAAGAAAACCAGAATGAGAACGAGAACGATTATCCTAGTCACGATCCTCCTTTCCGCGTCATACACGGGATTGATTGTCGCCAAATTTGCCTATGACATTTGGAAGTAACGTACTACAGTTTTACAAAAGCCTGCAAGCCCCTAAGCTTCCAAAGGGTGTTTTGGCCATGAACCCCTATACAAATGCGGAGACAATGGCTTTAGTAAAACAGTTTACCGATAAATTTTATAACGATACAAGCAAACGAATTCTGGTATTGGGGATCAATCCTGGTAGGATTGGCGGAGGTAGTACAGGAGTAAATTTCACCGACCCAGTAGCGCTTGAACAGTTTTGTGGTATTACAAACAACCTTCCAAAGAAACGAGAGCTCTCGTCTGAATTCGTTTATAACTTTATAAAACACTTTTGCGGACTAAAAAGGTTTTACAAGCACTTTTTCTTAAGCGCCATATGTCCACTTGGGTTTACAAAAGATGGTTTGAACTATAACTATTACGATGACAAGAATTTACTGAAGGCAACAGAACCATTTATAGTTTCCACTCTAAGACAACAAATAACCTTAGGAGCTTCTGTAAAATCTGTAATACTTTTTGGCACGGGTAAAAACCTAAAAACATTTACCGAGCTTAACAACACGTATCACTTTTTTGAATATATATACGCGCTTGAACATCCTCGCTTCATTATGCAATATAAACGCAAGCAGCTTCCTCAATACCTAAAAAAATATTCTGAGATATTCTCGAGAGCGCTGCTAAACAAGTAACGCATAAGATACCATGGGCACTATTGCGCAGCGCAATGGTGCCTATGGTATAGACGCACGTAACACAATACCCACTTGTGCGTTATACCATACAAGGACCAAGAAACCTCCACCAACGGGTAGTACCGCCCCCCCCTGCATATAACACGGCTGACCACGTCACTCGCGTACGATGGGCCTGGGGATAATTCGCCAAAATTTCCGCTTGACTAAAGATGCTTTTCTTGCGACTCTAATTAGCTAACTAGTAATAAACCCAAAAGAACTATGGACAACAAACCAAGCTCGACCCCCGGAGGAAAAGGCCAAAGTTTTGTACAGCAGAACCGAAACCCCCTTATAATTGCAGCAATTGTTATTATTTTGCTGGTTATTTACTTTGCTACCCGTGGCAATACTGAAACTGGCCAACAAAATCAGAATTCCAACCAGGAAATGAGCGACCAGCTTAACAGCAATTCAGACAGCAACAAAGAAGGCGACCAGGGAAACAAACCTGCAGAAGGGTCTGCAATGACCAACACCTCAAAACCAGCTAATCCAACTCCTACCACCTCGGGTGAGGCTATGACCGGAAACCTTACCGTAACCGGCAAACTTAGCACCACAGACAACGCCGCAAAAGGCAACTACATGGTCGCAAGTGACAAGGGCATGGTATATGTAAATACCCAACGTGACTTTAGCAGCCTCGTTGGCCAGAACGTAACACTTACTGCAGATGGTACTATGACCGCATTTACCCTCATGGATATAAAGCCAGCAGGTGATGTAAAAGGCGCTACCGACACCACAGCAAAAGGCGGCGACACAGAAACCGCTCCAGCCCCAGCCATGAAGCCGGAAGAAATGGGCGAGGTGAAATTCTCTGGTAAACTAGATAAGTCTACTGATCCAGCAAAAGGTACCTACACTATTACTTCTGGTAAAACTGTGGTGTACCTCCAGTCTAGCCGCGACTACTCTGCATGGGTAGGCAGCGATGTGGACCTGACTGCAAAAGGAACTATAAAAGACTTCTCCGGCGCCACTTTGGCAAAGAAGTAAGTACTGCATACAAATAACAAAAGATCGCCCTCGTGGCGATTTTTTGTTATTATGCACCTATTATATATATCCCATATGCATGTATACATAGTAGCCATAACCCCCTCTCCAGAGAGTTGCACCCTCGTGCGACACTACCAAGATTTATACCCAGAGTACAATCCATATCTTATACCCCCGCACATTACACTCTACCCCCCATTTCATATTCAAGATAGTTCAGAAGAGACCGTAGTGCATCTTTTAAGGCAAGAGATTCAAAACCTGGAGCCACACACAGTGCACATACACAACACAGGGTATTTTGAAGGAAACAATAACGTTATGTACCTAAAACCAGATGAAACCAGTACTGAATGGCTCCGAGGCGCTTTTAACGCAGTTAGCAAAACCATAGGAGAATCTGTTGTGCAAGCTTTCAGCGACTATTCCATGGACAAGAACAACTACCACCCGCACATAACCATTGCCGAACAAATCCCGCGAGAAAAATTTGAAGATATAAAAAAAGAACTAGGTCCCATAGACCCATTCTTCTTTACTGTGCAAAGCATAGACTTGTACCGCCGCTCACCGGAAACAAAACAATACGACAAGATTTGTGAGTTTTCTCTTGCCGCGCACGCAGCATAACCTAGCACCCTACCTGGCCACACCTACTCCCTATCGGAGAACGCCCAGCCCTCTGCTTCCTGGTTCGAAGCAAACGAGCGAATATTATAGCGGTCAGCAAGTGCACCAACAATACTCAACGCCAAGCGAACTTCCGGATCCTTTATAACCATGCCCGTACGGTGAATATGCGGTTTGTTCTGCTTTTGAAAATCTACAAGCGCGTTTATGACCGCAGGGTCTTTGGCCTCGTTTATACCAACAAGGTCGAATACGCAGGAAATTGTTTTCCCGGATTGTTCATGCATACTGGCAATAAGCGCGGCAGTTTTAGTGACCCAATCTTGTATTTGCGCAGCGCTTTCACCGCTTAACGAGCCGGAGGCCTTAAGCCAAAGCCTATCTGGAGCTAGTTGTTTACTTTCAAACATTAAACCTGTCATAATTCAATTATACACCCATATGAAAATTCACGAACTTGGCCATGTAGTTTTGTACGTCACTGACATTGAGAAAATGGCAAACTTTTACCGAGATACACTCGGCTTCCACGAAATACACCGCGAAGGGCCAATTGCTCTATTCTCCTCTGGTCGCACCCATCATGAAATGCTCCTCATAGAAATAGGCGGCGCACCAAAACTATCGCACCGTGCACCCGAACCCGGACTATACCACCTAGGTTTTAAAGTTGCAGACAGCCACGAAGAACTAACAGTTGTATACAAAGAACTGCAAGGGCACGGCGTACCCATACTTGGCCTTACCGATCACGGAGTAACCCACAGCATCTACATAACCGACCCCGACGGCAATGAGCTAGAACTATACGCCGACGTCTCCGACGAATGGAAAACTAACCCCATGGCAGTTCTTGCACCTTCCCGCCCACTATCCCTCAGCTAAAATTAGATTGAAAAATAGTTACACAATTGTACAACTCTTTTTCAATTGTGGTTTTGATAGCAATAGCCTAATACATACTCGATAAATTATGCCACAGCGAACTAACTTTATTTCTTTACCAGATATACACGAACTAAAAAATATTATTGCCGCCGAAGCGAGACGTCCTGTATTCCCAGGCAAAGAAAACGTACATTATCCAAATTTTACATCTATACTAGCCCTGCTCAACTATTATGCGATTAGTGATGAGTTTTTTGGCACATCAATCACATTTGCTGATATTGAAAACAGGGACCTTATTGATACAGTTAATACATGTGCAAGTCAGACGATAGAAAAAATTCTCGAGGATACTTCTCCGCCGCAAGCAATTTTAGATGCCGTGTATGATTATTTATCAGAGGAAGACGAACCTGAACCAGCAAATATTATTATGGTATTTGGTGCAAAAACTCCAGCGCGCATTAGCAAAGCGGTTGAATTATACAAATCAGGTCTTGCACCAATCATATGCATAAGCGGTGGCCACCCTTTCTACGGAACCGATAAGGCGACAACTGAAGCAGAAATTTACAAGCAGTACGCCACTCAAAATGGTGTTCCAGAGACAGCAATTATTATTGAAGATAAATCTATCACAATTCCGGATAATGTATGGCGCACCCTAAGTCTTCTGGAAGCGAAAAACGAAATGCCAACTTCCATAATTCTCGTAAATTCTCCTTACGTACAACGGCGTGGGTGGGCGCAGTTCCGCAAGTATACGAGCGACTCAACTAAATTCTTCCGTGTCAATTCGGCTACTATAGATACATATTCTAAAACTGGATGGTTCACCAATGCGGATGGCATTAAAGTTGTTTTCAATGAATTTGCCAAGATGCGTATTTCGGTATCTTTAAACACAGCGTAACTTGCGATGCTCATCAACACGCTTTACTCCAAGTGCTGGTTCCAAACTTATACATTTGTACACAAATGAGACAATATAACCTAAAAATACTATTCGCAACGTTTGTGGTATTTTTTATGCCCGGCCTAGTGAATGCCCACGGAGGGTTTGAAAAGCGCGCTGGGGATACGGTCGTGTATGTTACGCAGTCCCCTATTTCGCCATATGTGGGCGAAAAGGTCGCTATAAACATGGTATTTCAGCAGTACAACAGCTTGGATCGCTGGAAAAACTTGGACGTACAAATAAAACTCATAGACACGTACTACGGAGATGAGAGCAAAGATAAGGTAATGTTCGCAACTACAGAAACAACCGATGTAAATGGCTCGCTCAATTTTAGTTACACATTTCCAAAAGAAAATTATTTTGATGTAGACATAAGCTTTACAAATCCACAAACTGGTAAAAAAGAAGAAACAGGGTTTTTGATTCAGCCGCGAAATAGCACTGACCCAAGGCCTTTAACCTACCTATCCTATAGCGCCACCTCTCTAATTGTGGGCGCCATTTTAGGCGCCATGGTAATGCGCTATAAAAAACGAACGAAAGGTAGTGATATACTGTAAATATCGTACTATATTCATTAAATCTGCATTGATGCCATCTAGAAATATTTTTAGGTACCATCGTATGCACTAAATGCTATGAAAAAAGTAATTTTAGGAGTTATTGTTCTGCTTGTATTATTAGTTGGTGGCGTGTTGCTCAACAGAGCAAAGCCTACCAGTGAAGTTGCAGATAGCACAGCTGCGAAGTCCTTAGCAGAGACACAAACAAACTCAACTACAGAGAAATCTTCACTCAAAAGCCTTTTGGCAATGAACAAGTCGCAAAAGTGCACATTCGATGTAGAATCAAGCAGCGGCACCAACTACATTACCAGCGGCAAAATGCGTGGTGACTTTACTGCCAAAACCGGTGGCTCAACTGCTACTACCCACATGATAGTTGACGGACAAACCAGCTATGTATGGATGGATGGACAAACCAGTGGCTACAAGATGGATTTTTCTGCCATGCAGGGCAATAGCACGAAAGGCGATGTAAATAATACCGGCCAAGTAAACGTTGACCCAAATAGGGACATGAATTACAACTGTACTGGTTGGTCAGTAGACAATAGCGTGTTTGTGCTTCCAACGAATATAAAATTTGCTGACATGAGCGCCATGATGGACCAATATCAAACCCCTCCTACCATAGCCCCAATTCCGGGCAATACAAATATGGACCAGATGATGGCTGCCTGCAACAAACTACCTGAACCAGCAAAAACCCAGTGTTTAGCTTCTATGAAGAAATAATTGCCATATTTGCTTAAGCACCAATAGTGTAACGTGTTGTATAGACCCTGACTTAGGCCGCCTTGTCAATAAGCACCAAAATACAAAATCCAAATAACAAATAAATCACAATATCCAAATCCTAAACGAGAGAATATCCGGATTTGGTACTTGTAATTTGGGTATTGGTGCTTATTTGAGATTTGCTATTTGAGCTTTGGAATTTTTTGTGAGAATTGCCAAAGCTCAAATAGCATACGGACAAACAGACGGCCGCTTAAAAGCTACACGTATATACACCCTGGGTATGCTATAATAGGTATATATTCATAACCCATACTCATGAAAGAACAAAATTACGCAAACCATAGAAAACTAACCCCTTTATTTCATATCTGGCTCTCTCTTTTGTTGCTCCTATTGCTCATTGGTAGCGCTTATAATATTCACTGGCAATGGACGCACAAGAATGGCTGCGGATATGTCTCACTCGTGCAATCATGGCTCATACTTGGCATAGTTGTGTTCATCGGGTTTGCCGCATTCTTTATACGCAGCTTTAGCGCCAAAGTGCAAGACCGTGCCATACGCGCCGAAGAAAACTTCCGTCACTTTACTGCAACAGGGAAGCCCTTAGACAGAGCGCTCACTATGAAGCAAATTATTGCTCTACGATTTGCCAGCGATGAAGAATTTATAGACCTTGCAAAACGTGCAGTCTCGGAAAACCTGACTAACGATCAAATAAAACGAGCCATTAAAACCTGGCGCGCTGACCACCACCGCATATAACCTATTTTTAAACCGCCCTGCTCTGGGCGGTTTATTATACACACCTCTCACTTTAAACGTGGAGTATACTGAAGTATATGGTTATGCAAACTTTTTTTCTTCGCTTGGATGAGCATATATCAGGGGATGCTATTGATATAATCCTCAGGCGGCTTATTAAACTACCTGCACTCCTTCCCGGCATCGCGAGCGTGTATGCAGGCAAGAACTATAGTAAACAATTCTCAGAGCATACACATGCTGTGATTGTACTTGCCACAAGCACAGCGGCCCTCAGTACCCTGGTGGCTTATTTTGCCTTCCTCCACGTAGCACGAGAAACAATATCCTCGGAAAAACGCACATATAACTTATTAATAGCCTAGACCCCCTATTGGGATTTTGCCAAAATCCTGCTAGTATAAGGTATAAGTAAATAGAAACACATGAATACACGTTCTAAACTGTTTGGAATTTGGGTGATTTTGGCCGCTATTATGACTGTCCTGGTTGGTCTCGTATACGCCGGGGTACAGCAAAATTATCGCCAAAATGCCAATGACCCTCAAATAGAAATTACTCAGGAAATTAGCGAAGCCATAACTAAGGGGGCCCCAGCAGATCAAATAATACCTCCAAGCGCTGGTACAAATATTAAAGATAGCCTTGCTGCCTTTGCCATGATCTTTGATAAAGATGGTAAAGTGGTAGGCTCATCCGCAAAGCTGAACGATAAAGACCCTGTCCCACCAAAAGGAGTATTCGACGATGCAAAAAAGCATGGCCGCAACATACTTACCTGGCAGCCAGAAAAAGGAGTCCGTATAGCCGCAGTAGTAATGCCCGTTAAAAGTGGTGACTCGGACTACTACATCCTTGCCGGTCGCAACATTCGTGAAATAGAAAAGCGTGAGCACAGCCTTGCTCTTATATCCCTTATAACCTGGGTGGTACTTTTACTGCTTTCTGCTCTACTCAGCGTCGCGCTGGGCAACCTGGCTCGAAGCTTCGGTAATATAATCGAGAAAGATACAGAAGTGGTTATTATTGAAGAATCGACTGCTAAGCCGGAAGAGACCAAATAACGGTAGAGTTAAAATACAACCACCTGCATGCAGGTGGTTGTATTATTTTTCATATATTTTCTGATATACTACAAGAAGAGATATACGTAAAATATAAGCACATGGCTACTGAAAAAAAACTGAAAAAAATACACGTAGTACTACCCAAAAAAGCCAAGAAAACCCCCCTGCAAGCAGAGGCACGCCTCAGTAAGCGGCAGCTTCACTCACTCATGAGCCCCCAGGCAGACCTCTTTTCCCCTGCCAGGCTCTGGCGTATCGTTTCAGAGTTTATGGAGGGATTCCGCTTCATTGGCCAGTTTGACTATGCGGTGAGCATATTTGGTTCTGCACGCTGGGGCGCAGAACACGGCGTGTACCGTGACGCTCAAAAACTTTCGTATTTACTAGCCAAAGAAGGCTTTGCTGTCGTTACTGGTGGCGGACCAGGCATAATGGAAGCAGCAAACAAGGGAGCGCGAGAAGCAGGGGGGAAATCTGTTGGTTTAAATATACAACTTCCCAACGAGCAGCGTGTAAACCGGTATGTAAATGAAAGTGAAAGTTT
Source organism: uncultured Candidatus Saccharibacteria bacterium (assembly GCA_964648985.1). Taxonomy (GTDB): domain Bacteria; phylum Patescibacteriota; class Doudnabacteria; order UBA920; family UBA920; genus JAEUSE01. The sequence continues at coordinate 13,035 of CAZYMS010000008.1, read as the reverse complement.
TCATTATTTCTTTACGCGTAAAGTAATGCTCGCCTCGGTTGCGCAAATTTACATATTTTTCCCTGGAGGATTTGGCACCCTCGATGAACTATTTGAAATTCTTACACTTATTCAGACAAAAAAAATCTCAGGAGTGTACGTTCTTTTAATAGATCGCGATTTTTGGAAACCATTACTTGCATGGATAAACAAAGTGGTCCTAAAAGACCACCGTGCCATTGCGCCGGAAGATGTAGATCTTTACCATGTAGTAGAACACGCGGAAGCGGCCTATCACTATATAAACAAGTTATTGCTTAACGGTGCGTTCCAGCACCCCCGTGCCATACACCTCGAACACAACCCCGCCGGAGTACAAATGTCTGACTACGGACCCACGCACCTTCCTCCTATTACTGAAAAAACTCGTCGCGCTCGCACCGCCGGCAAGCCAAAGCCTCGTCATTCTTAAGTTGTTCTGCTTGTAGTATGCCTGACCCAACTATTTCCCTTGACCACGCAAAATTAGACAAACTCTTCTACTTCGCTCCTACTGTTGTTGTGTACCGAGACAGTGACAAACGGTGCTTAATTATGAAACGTCATGAGCGTGAAGTAGTGGGAGGTGGTAAGTGGGCCGTGCCTGGCGGCAAACTTGAGCGAAAAGACCTCCCAGAGCAGGTAAATAGAAACGCTCTTGAGAACCTCCTTATGCGGGAAACACGGGAAGAGTCCGGCATTGAACTAATACCAGAATTTACCTACCTACGAAGTTTAACCTTTGTACGACCAGACAGCATACCAGTTATTACCCTGTCATTTGCAGCTCGCTATAAAAGCGGTGAAGTAATATTGGAAGCTGGAAGCTTTACTGAATATGCCTGGGTAAATGCAGAAGAAGTAAATAGGTACGACTGCCTTGGCGCGATTCCGAATGAAATAGCTCAAGCTATTCAGATATTTACAAAGGACCAATAGTAATTGTAAACGCATATGAGTAAACAAAAGAAAATTACTTTCGGGATTATAGCTGTGTTTATAATTGCAGCGTTGTCCGCGGGAGCTTGGTTTTATAAACTCAACCTCTCTGGCAGCGGACCAGCATTTCGTTCGCCCGACACTGATATAACCGATGTCATTCCGCCAAGCGGCTCCCCTGCTGCCGCTGTAAATACCACGGGCATGCCCCTGCACCTACCCGACGGCTTTGGTATATCCATATACGCCAAAGACCTTGGAAGCCCACGCGCACTGGGCCTTGATCCGCATGGACGGCTTGTGGCCAGCATTCCTAGCCAGGGAAAGCTTGTCGCGTTTGATGATACAAATGGTATTGCCGGTTCACCTATTCCTGTAGTTACCGGATTGAATAAACCGCATGGTTTTGTATTTCGATGTGACCAAACTACCTGCAAACTTTTTGTAGCAGAGGTAAATAGCGTAAAAGTATTCACGTACGATACAGCCAAAGCGATGGCAACAGCACCCCAAAAAATACTCGAGCTCCCTAGCGGTGGCAACCACACTACACGAACATTGCATATAATAAACACTGCGAACGGACCCCGGCTTTTGGTTGCAATTGGATCTTCCTGTAATGTATGCAACGAAACAGACGACCGAAGAGCCGCAATATGGAGTAGCAATCTTGATGGCAGCGACTTCAAACCCTACGCAACAGGTCTGCGCAACTCCGTATTCATGGCTGAGAATCCACAAACAGGAGAACTATGGGCTACTGATATGGGGCGGGACCTCTTGGGGGACAATACCCCGCCAGACGAAGTGAATATTATTGCGGAAGGTAAAAGTTATGGATGGCCCATATGCTATAGCAAAAACATCCACGACACGGACTTTGATAAAAACCAGTATATTCGTGACCCATGTGCTGACAAACAAACACCACAAATTGAGATACCAGCGCACTCCGCCCCGCTTGGACTTGCATTTATTCCTGCTAACGATGACCATTACAATACGGCTTGGCCAGAAGAGTTTAGGGGCGACTTATTGGTCGCCTACCATGGTTCATGGAACCGCAGCATACCCACTGGGTATAAAATAGTGCACTACGAACTTGATGCTACAGGTACAGTAACAGGTACATCGGATTTTCTCACTGGATTTCTAGCGAGCGACAACAAGACTGCGCTTGGCCGACCCGTTGATATACTTGCAAGCACCGGCCAAGGATTATTCGTAAGCGATGATAAGGCAGGGGTTATATATAAGATTACCCACCCATAATCGCTCGTGCTAAAAACTCTTGCAATACTAGTCTTAATAGTGATTATTTGCCTCGGCACTACAGCGAGTGCTTTTGCTCTGGGAGCGAGCGGCAGCGAAGACAATTGGTTCAACACTGCCTGGCGCCCTCGGCTGGCGAAAGTTGAAGGTTTTCGTACTATATTCAACCTGCACGATGACGGGGATGCAAAAAGTGAATACCTCGGCACGCGTACAGAGTATATTGCTGTGATACGTAAACCATATGTTGACCCGTGGTTCGCGGAGTCGGTATGGCAACAGTTTAGTCAAAAAATTACAGAAGTTACCGGCAAACCAGTCCAGCTACTTACGAGTGCCGACAGCCTACCCTCACACAGCGCGCCGCTATACATTTACCTTGAAAGTATGAACGAAGAAAACCCTCTCACACTCGGCAAAACGTACAATGAGAGGGGCATTATTTTGTACAAACAAGGACTGGAAGAATTTAGCGCTGCTGCCCCCGAAACAAAAGAACTGTACGTCATGTCTACATTACTACATGAATTTGGCCACCAAATTGGTTTAGTACACAACGAAAAACCAGACTGCCTCATGAACAGCCATGCGGAAACTAGGGGCAATGCAAAGCTCGTGGCACGTGAAATTGTAACTAACTTTTGCGCTGCAGAACTAGACCAAATAAATGTTACGAAAAGAGAATTAAAATAACAAATTATAGGTACTGAATATCAAATACACGCCAAATTCAAAATGCCAATATTCAATATAGAGAGAGCGTACACGTTTAAGATTTTTGAATTTGGAATTTATTTGATATTTATCATTTGATATTTGGAGCTTATGAAATTATGGCTTTCCACGAACATTATAAACGGTCTATCTTAAAAGCAATTACCTATCGGTTTATTATTCTCATGGCGGATGGGCTTATTATATTTGCTATCACACGGCAATACGACACCACGCTCAAAGTAATTATACTCTCCAATATTGGCAGCACTATACTCTACATAATCCATGAACGCCTATGGAACAACATTCATTGGGGCAAGTTGCGCACGCAGCACGACTCTCAGTGAAGAGTGCAAAGTGACGAGTGACAAGTAAAAACAAAGAAGCGCAAGACGAGGTCTCGTGTTTTACTTGTCACTTTACACTTGCCACTTGTCACTTTACTGGCCTGTTCGGTGGCACATTGAAGTACGACAGCAAGAACTGCGCCATTTGTCCCCAGGCAGGTGCCGCAGTGCTTTCTGCGAACTGCACAGTGCGCGGGTGATTTACGCGTACAAGCATAACAAATTTAGGGTCTTCTACGGGCGCATACCCAACAAAAGTACCAATGTTATTATTTGGGTCATATCCCCCGCCCTCTTTCTTTGCCACCTGTGCGGTTCCGGTTTTTCCTGCAACATAATATCCCTTAACAGCTGCGCGCTTGCCATGTCCTCGCTCTACCACGCTCACAAGCATCGCCCCAAGCGTACTCGCGGTTTTTTCTGAGATGACAGGAGCAGACAGTTTGGTCTCAGTAGAAATTGTTTTTCCGTCTGGAGTAATTTGTGCAGCAACAACGTACGGCGTGGGCAAACGACCACCATTCGCCAGTGCGGCATACGCCCGCACCATTTGGAGTGGTGTTACCGATATACCCTGACCAAAACTTGCAGTGTCGAAGTTTACTTGTACATTCCCTTTTATATTATTTGTGTTACCAGTAGATTCAGGCAGGTCAATACCGGTAGGAGACCCAAATCCAAATTTACTCACATAGTCTGAAAAGAGTGAGTTGCCTATTTTATCTTTCACAAAAATAACACCAGTATTGAGGGACTCTTCCAGCACTTGGGTCATTGTCTGGATACCGTGCGCTTTATTGTCTGAGTTTTTAATAGTATAGCCATCTACCACTACTTGTCCCGTATCGTCATAGGTAGTATCCGGGCCGACTACGCCTTTTTCTACACCAGCGGCCATAGTGACTGCTTTAAAAACAGAGCCAGGCTCATAGCTACTACTAGTACATGAGTTAATGAATACGGCCTGATCGGCCACTTTACTATATTCGTTTGGATCGTAGCTAGGGTTACTGGCCATAGCCAAGATAGCACCTGTTTTGGGATCCATAACGGTAATACAACCGCCATCCGCAAGGTTGTCTATTACTGCTTTAGTTAATACCTGCTCAGCTTGCATTTGGATAGCGCGGTCAATAGTAAGCATGAGGCTGTTACCGTTTTGGGCAGGAATGAAGTCGCCACCAGAACCGAATAACCAGCGGCCAGCAGCACTTTGATTACGTATTCCTCCGGCCATACCGGAAAGTATGGCATCGTACTTTCGTTCTAGACCATATACACCGACCTGATCTGAACCACTATCGCTTCTATATCCCAAAAAACCTACTATATGGCTTAAAAATTGCCTCTCTGGGTAAAAACGCACGCGTTCTGAGTCAAAGTGTACCCCGGACAAGTTCAATGCTTCTATGGCTTTTTTATCGCTGTCGGTAAGCCGGTGCTTCAAGGGTACATATACCCTATCCAAGTTTGAGAGCCTAGAAGCAAGATCTCCCTCGGTAGAACCAATTATGGGGGCCAAAGCCTTTGCCGTAGCCTGCGCATCCTTAATATCTTTAGGAACTGCGTAGACCAATGTAGCCTCAATGTTGGTAGCGACGGGGTAGCTTTCCGGACTTAATTGATCTGAAATTTTAATGTCGCCCCGCAAAGGACTAAGCTTCGCAAAAAAAGCATGTTGGTCCTGGGCAAGACCTTTATAATAATCACTAGAGGCGACCTGAAGTGTTGTAAGCCGTAGCACAAGGCATACAAACAGCAAACCAAAAAACCCGGCCAAAAACCGAATACGACCAGAGTTTGATTTAGGTTTTAACGGTGGCCGAGTCATGAGCAATTGTCCAAAATTAAATAAAATTGTCCAGAATTGTCCAAAATTTTAGGGCCCATCACATTTTTGGGCAATTACGGGCAATTCTGAACAATTATGGGGATTTAGCTCTATCTCATTGTCAGTGTTGCAGGAGTGTGAGCAGTGATAAATTCAGGAGTACCCACAGAAACGAACTGCCCCGCACCAACAGCAATCTCGCGCATACGAACACCGGAAGACGCATCGGCTATCTTTACCTGCCACTGGCGCTGTTGGTCTCGCAAAACTTCAAGCTCCTTTTGCGCTTGCGCAGCTTTATACGTATAGGCCTGCTGTTGGTTTACACTCACTAGATAAAACAGGAACATGCCAATATTTAAAACCAGTAAAAGAACGGGAACAAACGCAAAAGAGATGCCCTTTCGTGCTACTGACCTTTTTGCAGCTGGGGCTTTAGCGACAACGGCAGAGCGAATAGGCTTGTTTTGGGAGCCATGACCCAACTCCTTACTTATGGTAAAGCTTGGAAGAGAAAGGCCTATGGTGGTTGATACTACATTAGGTACTGACATGTTTGTTTTTTGTTTCCTGCGAAATAGTGATAATACGAATATACAAATGCGCAATGGCGTCTATGATGGTTTAAACAATGTATTACGAATTTGTATATTCGTACGTTTTATACTTTCGTAGGGACTATAATTTTCTAATTGCTCTAAGTTTCGCCGACTTTGCCCGGGAATTCCGGGAGACTTCCGAGTCGCCTGCGACAATAGGCTTTTTGGTCAGGATCTCAGCAACCGCACTCTGGGCGCAGCGGCAAATAGGAAAGTCCTTGGGACAGATACAACCCTGAGCGGTCTTTGCAAAAAACTGTTTTACTATTCGGTCTTCCAGAGAATGGAACGACACAACAGCAAGCACGCCACCAGGAGCCAGAATATGCAGAGCATCTGGCAAAAACCGTTCAAGGTTTTCTAACTCTCCGTTCACTGCTATGCGCAAAGATTGAAAAATGCGCCGTACTGAATCCAGGGCCTTATGTTTCAAGCGACCCGGAATGCTGGCCGTAATAAAATTCACTAACTCAAAGGTCGTGGCAATGTGACCTGAGGTTCGATTACGGACAATATCCCGAGCGATTTTTGTGGCGAATTTTTCTTCGCCGTATGCATTGAAAATGTACGCGAGTTCTTCCTCGGTAGCATTGGCAAGTATAGAAGCTGCAGTTTTACCCTTACCCGATGCGTTAAATCGCATGTCTAAAGGTTCGTTCTTTTGGAAAGAAATTCCTCTGCCCGCCTGGTCTAGTTCATAGCTCGACAAGCCAATATCGGCAACAATAACCTGAGGGCTCATAAAGCCATACTCTTTTGCTATGGTAGCAACATCCGCAAAATTTCCATGAGCAAGGGTAATCCGATCTGGGGAATTGGAAATTGGAAATTGGAAATTTTTAATTGCATCAATATCCAAATCTATAGCGAGCACCTTACCATTGGGCACTATTCGATCCAAAAGCGCCTTAGTATAACCACCGCCACCGAGTGTTGCATCTATACATACATCACCAGGTTTTGGGTTAGTTAACTGCAATACTTCTTGTAAAAGAACAGGGATGTGAGTATAGGAGGTCATAGGCCATGTAAACATATAAGCATTTAAACATTTCGGGCAATTTCTGTGTGTTTATATGTTTACATGTTTGAATGTTTATACGACTAAACTCCGAGACTTCCCAATTGCTCTGCTATAGCAGTACTTTCTTTTTCTGTTTCTGCCTTGTATGCCTTCCAGCGGTCTTCGCTCCATATTTCAATACGGTTATATAAACCAGCGAACACAACGCGCTTGGCAACACCAGCAAATTCTTTTAGATATCCGGGAAGAATAATTCTTCCTTGCTTATCTATATCGCATTCCATAGCCCCTGCAAGCATGAGCCTTGAGAAAGCGCGGGTGTTTGCAGTAGAAATAGGGAGACTAGCCAACTTCTCTGCCATTGCTTTCCACTCAGTTTGCGGGTATAGAAAGAGGGACTGATCAAGGCCACGAGTAACTACGGCCTTACCTTTAAGAGTAGTGCGGAATTTTGTCGGGACTGCAACGCGCCCTTTGTCGTCGATGGAAGCTTCGTATTCACCGATAAACATAAGTTCGAACGCAGCATTAATGACTTAGAATGCGGAATTAAATGCCATTTTGTTCAGCATTTACAAATCTGCATTTTACTTTTGTGGGGTCTTGTTAAGTTATGCACTTATCCACCCACTTATCCCCACTTTTCACCACTCACTACCACTACTAAACCAGTATACCCCACTTGAGTCTAGAGGGTCAAAGGTTCCACGAAATAAAATTACCGCTTTTGCAAGCGGTAATTAAATATTTTTTGAGATTAAATTATAATGATCCACACCCCTTGTTAGGTTATGTTATTTTTATCAAAAATTCATTTTTGGTGGATAGTCGTAGCTATGTGATGCGCAGCAATTCCAAATGCAACTGACACGTTTAATGACTCTTTCGTGCCAAACTGCGGTATTTCCACGAATGCATTACACAATGTTCTTACATTTTTTGGAAGGCCCCTTACTTCTTCACCAAGAACGAGCAGTACTGGACCCGAGGGCTTAAAACTCTGCAAAAGAATAGTATTCGGCAAATTATTTTCCAGGCCAACAACAGTAAGCTCAGGATATTCTAGCTTTAGCTTCTTAATAATCCTTACCGAAGACTTATTATATTCCCAGGGTACAGTTAATTCGGCGCCCAGAGCAACCTTGGCGAGCCGTGGATCAGGTGGATGACCAGTATAACCACTTAAGAATAGTTTTGATACGGCAAACACATCACTGGTTCGGAAAATTGAACCAACATTATGAAGCGATCGGATGTTGTGGGCGAGGACGAAGAAGTCGGAATTACGAAGCATGAATTAGGAGGTAGGAGTTAGGAAATAGGAATAATACACCAATTTGAAATGACAGGCTAAAACTTCTGAGGGTTTATGTTTCTAAGGACATTTTCTGATAGGCAGCGATGAAGTATGGACAAACCATGGTCTTCGGCCTTGTCTATTTGTTCAAAAGTAGCCTTGTCTACCAAAAACACTTGTACTCCATGTTCTAGCATACACTGGAGTGCGGAATTGTAATGGGTTTCTGATACAACCTGTACTGAGTTTGCACATGTCCATTCTAGCTCGCCCAAGCCTTTGTCGTGATCAAACGAAAAACCATCGGATTTGATAGTATAAATGGACCCACCTAGGTCGCGCATTTCAAAATCTGCTTTTATGGCAACAAAGTAAGGCACACCATTGAACCTGCCAGAATGTTGACGAACAGGTACTAAAAACATACTGGCAATAGCTGGGTCTGGAGTCGCAAAAACAACTGCACCTTCTGCAGTATCTCGCACAGACACAGCCCGAGGGCCGATTTCGGTTAGCCCTGACTTACTTGAGCCATGATACAGCCCTGCTGGCATACAGTTTATTGTTTAGCAGCCTGACTGCGGGCCAATACCTGTTGCACTTTTTCTATAATTTTATCTATAGACTGGTCGCTCTTAAGCAAATAGTCGGTGCCGCCAGCTTCCATAATTTTGCTTATAGTATCCATATCGGCCATATTCGTAAGAACTACTACAGGCATATCTGCTGTTTCAGCATTTGCTTTTATTTCCCAGAGCACACCTATGCCGTCGAGCTTTGGCATCATAACGTCCAGCAGTGCAGCGTCTGGCTTTATTTCTTTTATCTTTGCCACTGCCTCTTCGCCATCATAGGCAGGGTGTACCTCAAAACCAGCATCGGTAAATGCAGTTACTAAAGATCCAGAGAGGAGTTTATCGTCCTCTGCGATAACAATCTTTTGTGCCATATAAAATTTCTAATTTCCAATATCTAATCTCCAATACAATGTCCAATGCTCAATGCTTATTTGGAATTCAGCATTTTATTGGAAATTAGTAATTAGATATTGGATATTACAATAATACAAAATTACATTAATAACTAAACTATCTATGCCAATAATTACAGCGGAAGGGAGAAAGAAAATGTAGTTCCCATGTTTTCCCCGGCGCTTTCAGCCCATATTTGTCCGCCATGAGCCTCTACAATACCTTTAGTAACCACAAGTCCAAGACCTGTACCTTTACGAGCATTGTCTACGTTCTTTAGTTGACGAAACTTTGAGAACAGCATGGGCAAGTCTTCGCGGGCAATGCCCACTCCTGCGTCTTTTACGGAAATAATAGCAACATTCTTTTGCTGGTCCTGAGCAAATGATGCCATTACTTCTCCTCCGTCGCTATATTTAATAGCATTTGACAGCAAATTCTCAAAAGCCTGGGATATACGAATTTTATCACATTTTAACACAAATTTTTCTGGAGCGGTAATTTTGAGCTCTATATGCTTAGTTTCAGCCAAAGCCTTAAATGTCTGTATTTGCTCCTTAAGGATGGCAATTATATCGTATTCTTGAATATTTAAGTCGAACTTCCCTGCTTCTATCTTAGCTACATCGAGTAAGTCGTTCACCAGCTCGAGCATATTGCGTGATGCAGCACCTATAGTTGTAGCCGTTTCTTTTACTTTTGCTGCGTCTATTTGACTTCCAGGAATAGCAGCTTTGTCCAACGACTCACTTGACCAGCGCACCGCAGTCAAAGGAGCTCGAAGTTCGTGCACCATCATGGCAGTAAAGTCTTGCCGCACTTTTTCCAAATCTTTTTCAGTAGTAATGTCGTGGAACACAACAGCAGCACCAAGCTGCTCCCCTTGCTGGCTCCGCACGGGGGTAATGGTCATTTCCACCACGTGGTTTTTGAGCTGCACATTATTTACCACCACGGGTTCGTGAGTCCCTATGGCTTGTTCGATTTTAGTGCGAATATCAACCTTACCAGCCAAAGCATCTACTACGTCGTACATAGTTGCTTCTGTACCACTTTGAATTTCCAAAAGCTTTTTTACTGCAGGGTTAGATACCAGCACTTGATTGTGCATGTCCGCCATAACTACTCCATCTGTCATGGAGTTTATAACCGAGACAAGCTTCCCCTTTTCACTTTCAAGTATAAGCTGGAGTTTCGACACTGCAGTAGCCGCTTGGTTGGTAATGGAATAAAGAATGGAAGCCTGTGCATCACCATACTGACCCGCTTCGTGAGAAGCTACGTTAATAAGTCCTACCAGCTTGTCACCAATAACAACCGGCAAGTTAAAGTACGACTTTAACGATATTTTTAAATTATCGTCTAAAATATTACCGGTAATACTTTCGTCAAGCGGCTTTGTTTTTAAATCTTTGTCTAAAATGGCGCTAATAGCCAAAAGCATTTTCTCTTTTACGTCATTCAAAAAATTGTGCGTTACGCTATTGTTTACGTCGCATTTAAAAATGAGCTTTTCGCCATTCTCCTGCAGTACCATATAGGAAACCGTATCGTACTCAAGCAGGTTACCAAGACTACTGGTTATAATCTCTACAATTTTGTTGGTATCTAAACTATAGCCAATGCGCTCGCCTATTTCTTTTAAAACCTGAATTTGGTAAATACGCTGCTGCAGTTCATGCGCCTGACCAACCTGGCCCTGAAGCAAATTGCGTTCCCGGAAGGAATAGTGAATATAGACCGCAATCATTACGGCCAATAGTACAAGATCTACAATTAAAATTATATACAGCAGCATTGTTTATTTTAGAGGCGACCCCAATATACGAATTGCAGACGAATGATACGAATAATTAAGATCGACGACTACGAGCAAAAAAATCTTCTGAATTATTCGCGACATTCATGTGACCCATTCGTAAATTCGTGTCGCTAAATGTTTTCAACGCCTGGATACTTTTCCAAAAGCGTGTTCAGGGTCATTTGAGCAATTTGTCCGGATAGAGTCATGTATTCATTTGCCACGCCTTTAAGCACTACACGAGGATCCCCGGCCATTTCCAGCACCTCACCGTCATCACCAATTTTGAGATTTGGCACTTTGCGCGCTTTATCCAGAGCAATGTTGGGACCAAGCATTATCATTTGCTTCTTTATAAGGTCCGAAAGCATTTTTTTGTAGCTTGCAATATCGTCTGCCATAGAAAAAGATTTATTCTACTATATATAGAAGTATATCATAAATGAAGGTCGCAAATAAAAAAACGGCGCATACGCATACGCCGGCCAAGTTTGGGTGTGTAATTGATTACTGAAAGCTTATACAGCCTATCCAAGCAATTGGGCTAGTGCGCCTACAATAACCTCCATCCCATCAAACTTAGAAGCAAAGGCGCCTTCAAAGCCGGTGGGAGGCTCTCTGCGGGCAGACATTAGCAAGGCGGGAATGCTAAGGCGGCTTATACAACTAAGACCGTAGACGTTATTTCCCCACTGCAAGTCGACCATGGCTGCATCTGCGCCAGAAGCTTGTACAGCAGCTAACATATCGTCTACGCTTTTACCTGTTGCATCAACAATCACTACTTCGTAGCCACAACGAGATGCAAATTCGCCCAGAGTTTCCGCGTAGCTAACGGCATCGTCGACAATGACTACTTTTTTCTTTTGTCCCATTTTGACCCCCCTTTGGTATGCGGTTTTCTAATTCGTCCGAGATATCAAAACAATTGATGACCTCATGGTTTAATATAAACTACACCATATTCCCACATAGATCAAGAATTCCTAGCCCCCTCGTTTAAAGTCAGAAACACTAAACTCGCGCATACGTCCAAAACCGAGAGAATCTCGAATTATTTCCTGCGCAAAAAAAGCTGGACAGGGCAATATAACGTCCCCGCCCCGTTGCCCACTCCCGCTACCTAACGCCGCTCGCTCACGGGCTACAGACCACTCTTCTTGAGTATATTTTTGATTAATTTTATCCAGTGCTATCGAAACCTTTGCGCGACGATCAACCTCGGGGAAAAGGCTAAGCTGGGTCCGATATTCGCGTAATCCAAAAGCTGTAACCCCTATTCTATAGATGGTTTCGGGCCACGTCCCTCCATGCTCGGTCACTATGGCATGTCGCGCAGCAGTAAATATATCGTGACCAGTTATAGTAGGTACCCCAAGTTGCCGCTGTCCCCCATGGTGAGCATAGTCTTTATCCATGACATGAGCAGCCAGCGCAGTAGCACCCATACCAAGGGCACGAAGCCTTCTTGCCACCATTTCTGAGAGCCGATAGAGTACCTTTTCTCCTACCTGGCTTACGGTGCGGTACTGCTGGGCAACCGTATACATATGACCCACGGACTTTATAGGAGTTGCCTCACTAAAACCCTCGTGCCACAAACCTTCAAGCTGCCCCATACTATGTAAGTGGTAGCCCATAATGCCAAACCAGTGGACCAAGTGACCAAGCGGACAGTCACGCAAATCAGATACTGTACGAATGCCTTTTGCTTCAAGTCTTTTTGCCTGCCTACTGCCAATTCCCGGTATATCTTGAAGCATAAGCTTTTTGTACAGCATTGGCTTGTCTTCTGGTCGTAGTACCGTAAGGCCATCTGGCTTTTGCATGTCCGACCCTATTTTTGCAATGAGCTTGCTCCAGCCTATGCCAACCGAACAGCGCAAGTAATCCCCCACCTCCGTTTTCATGCGCTCTTTAATTTCCTTCGCAATTCGCGCTGCTTCTTCGTACGGATCGAGCATAGCACGTCCAAGGTCTATAAGGTCTTCACGTCTAAGGTCCCCGGACTGGCGTTCGACGTTATAGACCTGATGACTTTTGACATTACTGACTCTGGTCAGGTCAAGAAACGCTTCATCTATGCTATATCGTTCAATATCCTTAGTATAATCTTCAAATACTTTTAGAAACCGCGCAGTATAGTACCGGTATCTATCTGGATTGGTCTTGGTAAGGATAATTTGTGGACATAACTTCTTCGCCTCCCACACAGGAGT
>CAZYMS010000007.1:39924-56983 GCA_964648985.1 uncultured Candidatus Saccharibacteria bacterium | reverse complement strand
GGCATGTAACCGCCTTGGCCTTCTGGTCCTAGTTTTGCAAATACACTTGCAAATTGCTCTGCCCATTTTTGTTCTACTCCAAGCGCAAGGGCGTACGGTAAAAGTTTTTCAAAAAGCTGAGGTGTTTGTTCGGGCGGGTTATGAAAATTCAATCTATCTTTTTCCGCTACAGACATATACAGCTTAAAGCCCTCTATTTCTTCGTAGAGCCTTTGACCCTCTGGTGTACGTTTACGGAGAAGGTTAAAGAATAACACATCTGTAATAATACTTAATACTATTGCGCAAAAGATAGCATAGCCCGGTGCTTGCAGTGCTATGGCGCTTATGATCACTGCAACGGATAATAAGAAACCGAGTACAGAGTATTTAGTGTTGTTAATGAAGTACTTACCATTTCCAAGTTCTTCTACCAGTACTGCTCGCTGTTTCGCTTGTGCTTTTTGCAGTGTTCGATACTCAGCATTGCTGAGGGTGATGTTCTCGCTTTCTTTGAACAGTTCCTCGTATAATGCCTGCTCATCTGGTGTTGCTCCTTTACCTTTGGACGCAGTTTTGCTAATTACATACCGTTTATCGTCGTTTGTAATATGTATATATCCTTTTACTGCGAGCGATAAAACTGCTGCAGTAAACGCATTCATGCGGTAGCCCATCTTGTGCACGTAGAAAATGCCTGCTGGAGAAAGTTTTTGAGGGGCTTCATATTGTGCAGCTATGGTGCCTTTTTCAGGGTCAACACCATGCTTACGCCAGGTGCGAATATAATATGCAATAAGCAGTAATAGCAGAATGCCAGATACTAGAATACCTTTGTTGTCTTGCAGAAACCACTCTATTTTTTGCTTCGTGGTGGGTTCTAGTACGAATCCTTTTGGCCAACCTACAACTACGGTTAGCCCCTCTTCCGCGCTGAGCGCTTTCGTAGTTTTAAAGATGGCGCCACTTTCGCCAGTACTCACGATGAAATCTTGCGCTTTAGAGCCAGTTAAGCCTGTATATCCAGCTGTGGTTATTTTTTCCTGTTGTACCCCCGCTGGCAGCACTACATCCGCGCTCGCGTTTAATATGGGAAAAACCCAACCGTTACCGGTAACGTTCCAATATAACTCATCGTGGTCTGCAAAGAAGCCAAGCTCGCGCGTTACTGTATATGAGAATGTGTAGTCGTGCAGGCCGGTTGGAATTATAGTGTTTGCATCACCAAAGTATATACGCGTACCATTTATTCTTTTTTCGGTATGGTAAAGTTCTGCGGCACTGTCTCGCTCAACCCTCACAATGGTAAACCCCACTCGTACTTTATTCCCGTACCGGTCCTTGTAGCTCGTGGGAAAGTCACGGTATATGCCATGGCGAATTTCATCTCCCGTAGCGTACACTTGTATATTTTCCACAACTTTTAGCGAACCATCTTTGTTGACTGTAATTGCACTATTGAAATGCTCAATGCGTTCGTATTGAGCAGCAGGAGTCTGTGCATGTGTAGTAGCGCTAGATACACCTATTAGACTGAGAGTGGCAATGGCTAGTGTGAAAATTCGTTTCATATAGTATATCCGACATCATGGGCACCATTGTAGCCGGTACAATGGTGCCCATGGTAAAACTATCTTAGGTATTTATTTCTATTATTTACATGTTCATCGAAAGTCTTAGCGTAGTAAATCTCTCCTGTAGTGCTGTGTAAAAAGTAAAAATAATCAGTTTTAGTAGGTGCAAGAACAGCCCTCAGACTTGAAAGCGAAGGACTGCCAATTGGTCCAAGCGGTAGTCCCGGATACTTGTATGTATTGTAGGGGGATTCTATTTCTGTGTCTGCAAGCGTTGAGCTGCTTCGTCCAGATTTTGTAATATAGTTTATAGTCGCGTCACTTTGCAGGGCTTGGCCAATAGCAAGTCTATTCAAGAATATGCCAGCCACTGTTTTCCGTTCTTCCAGGAGGCGATCAGATGTTGCTGCTTCACCTTTTCTGCCCGTCTCTTTTTCTACAATCGCTGCGAGTGTCACAACTTCGTGCAAAGTAAGGCCTGAAGCTACCCTATTCTTCAGGTGCAATGTTTCAAAGCCCGGAATAATGTAGTATCCGTCTTTATAATTTGCCTCTGTTTGTGCTTTTGCAAATCGTGTTTTGAAATTATTTAGTAGTGTCTCTAAAACCTCTACTGGCGTAGCATTTTTAGCTATGCGGTAGGTGTCGGGAAAAAAGTAGCCCTCTAAGTCTATTTTAGATGGCACCGTGTCCAGAAATCCGTACCGGGACCTCTCTATGTCTTTTTCTGCTTTCTCAAAATTTGCCACAGAACCTAATCCGGCTTTTTCTAATGCCGCGAACACCTCCGCGTTTGTCCAGCCCTCAATGACAACAACTTTTACTTCCTCAAATTTCTTTTCTGCTGCGGCTTTTTGACGCGCTTCTTCTTCCGCCATTTTGTGACGAATAGAAACACCGAGCCAGATAAGGCCAGCCACAATAATTAAAAATAGGAGCGTAGCAACTTTTCTCATGCGTTCGGATTAATTACTTATTCATGCTTAATTATAAGGCAGTGTGAGGTTATATGTTGTGGCGGCTTGTGTGGTGGTTGGGTATGGTTGTATGGACCAATGTCCTACACTTAAACCAAACCGGCAGCTACAACCACTAACCATATTAGTCATTCACCTATCAAGGTTATATGCACTGTGCGTTTCCGCACTCCATCGCACTCTACAAATAAAATATTTTGCCTGTCACCAAGTATTACCCGCCCATGCAAAATTGGCAGACTCTCTGAAGCGCCTAACAAAAATGCTTTTATATGGGCATGGCCATTACTTCGTTCCCCAGGCGTAATATTTTGTCTTAGCTCAAACAGGTCATGGTTATAGCTGGTGTCTTGGGGCGCAAGTTTGTACATAGTACGGAGTATATCTTGTATGAGTAGCGGCTCATAGTGATTTAGCTTTATACCCGCAGTAGTGTGTGGAGTAGACACAACAACAATGCCCGATGTAAGGCCGCTCGCACGCAATGCTTCTTGCACATGTTCAGTAATGTTTACTATCTCAAATTGTTGAGTGGTATCTATGGAAAGTATGGAATGTTTTGTGAGCATAGAATGTTGGCTAGTAATTAGTAGATAGTAATAAGTAATTAGAAGATTCCTTTTCTTGTTATTATTTGTTTTCCTATTACTAATTACTTATTACTAAATTATAAGTTCCACTTCGTCTCCGTTTTTAATATATAACGCGTTAGCTTCGTCAGCATCTAAGTGTATACGGTCTTGAAATGTAGGGTCGACTTTAACGTGGACTTCATCTAGTCTACCTGCTCGTACGCCGTTTTTGTATGTAGATATTTTATCGCCAGTTTTTAAGTGTAACTGCTCCGCTGTAGTAGAAGAGCAATGAAAGTGTCGCAGCTGCACTACAACTGTTGAAGATCCGTCTTCGAATACTGGCTCGCCTTCGCAGGTTTTCCACCGGTCGCTTACGCTGAGTGCATATTTTTCGTACGGACGTTCAGGTATTATTACGCCAAAACTAAGGCCCTTATATTCCACCCGTTCATTCGCTAACCACTGGCCTGTTTGTGATATATCTTTTTTCTTAGAGTAACCAGTGTCACTTGCCGGATGGTAGTGTCGGGCAGAAACTTCGCAAATTATATTCATATGTATAAGTAGGGAGATGGTTAGTGGTGTATGGCTGCCGGTATGGTATAAGGTTGGGGGTGTAAGGCAATACACCCAAGACCATACGCTAAACTGGCCGCCACATAATTATAACTGCTCACTAGTATTTGGCTGATCTACCAAGTCCATCATCTTTATATGCGGTAAGTCGTTCTTTATTGGGATGCGGAAGTAGAATATAGAGCCCTTCCCTACCCCATCGCTCTTTGCGCCAATTTCGCCTTTATGGTTCTCTACGACTATTTTTGCAACGTACAGTCCTATGCCTATACCTGTGGCATGCGTGACCGAGTCTTTGCCGCGACTATACTTATGGAAGAGTGAAGCAATAACTCCTTCTCCTATCCCCTTCCCCGTATCTTGGACTTCTACCGTTACAAAACCATCACCAACCTTTATGCGGGCAATTATATTTCCTTTGGTGCTATATTTTATTGCATTGTCTATAAAGTTGTTCACTACTTGGCGAATCTTTTCTTTATCAGCTACAACTTCTGGTACGGGCACGGGGGAAGCTTCGTAGAGCAGTTTTAGTCCTTTTAAGTTGGCCTGTGGTTGAAGCTGCTCAACTGTAAATTTAGTTAGTTCATCGAGTTTTACCGGTTCAAAGAGGAATTCAAGCTTTCCTCGTTCAATGCGCGAGGCGTTGAGTAAGTCATCTATAAGCGATATAAGCGCGTTGTTGGTTACTTCTGTTTTGGCGATCTGCTCGGCAATCTCCTGTGGTACTACACCATAATCACCACTGCGAATAGCTGCCAAATACCATTTTATGGTTGCAGGAGGAGTTCTTAACTGGTGACTGGTAAGGGTAAGAAAATCCGCTCGTGCCTGATCCAGCTGCTTCAGCTGAACATTTGCTTCTTCCAGTTTTTTTGTTAAAATTTGCAGTTGTTCACGTTGGCGTATTTCCTTGAGTACGCTTTTAACGAGCCAAATACCAAATATGAGCACCAAAAGAAATTGACTAGAGCGCAAGATTATAATTTGTAAGTCAGGGGAAAATACGACTTCCAGAAATGTAGTAACTGCTAGAACAAAGACTAGAATTTCTGAGGAAACAATCTTTACATTTAATACCTTATGTTTAACAATGGCGTAGCTGGTAAAGATTATAAAAGGAAAGATGAACAGTGCACCCAACGGGGTAAATCTTGAGTTTTGAAGGAAGGCAGGAAAAACAAAGTTAAAAACGAGAATTAAAGTGAATGTGAGTACGACACCAAGAAATATTGTTACGAGTTGTCTCCGCTCTTCGTTTTTTGCACGACGAATTTTCTTAATCAGAATAGTTACTCCCCCAATTACGAGAGCCACTATTGTCGAAGTGAAGAACGCAATGGCGGGGCCGTTTACTACCTTTACAATTCTGCCGTTATCGAGTTCTGCGATATGAGAAAATACAAGGGAGGTAAGGGTTAGTATCGCACTTGCCGTGACGAGTGGTACAAGCGCCCATTTGTAGGCCTTGGGGTATTCTACAGTCTCATTGGGAAAAACAAAGAATAGTTGCAAGAAACTAAATGCATGCCATACGGCAAAAAAAATGGAGATCCGCAGGGCCCAGAACGCTAAAGTGGGATTTGCTATTTGGTAGTTCACATAATTTAGTGTTCCCCATAGCGTCGTCATAATTGTAAACAAGAGAAACGATCTGTTTGTTGTACTTTTAGGGTTATTATAAAAAACAACAAACCCTAAAATCATTGTAGCTGCCACTACAATTCCCACGGATAACAAATCTAGGTTGTGTACAATGTCAAAATTCATGGGATTATTTCTAGGCTGGGTACTTTCCGAGAGCAGTGCGCCGTGGGCGGGTCTGCTTGCCCCACGCGTGCAAGCATGAGAATTTGACCCGGTTTAGCATTATATGCTGCATGCAGTACCAAGTCTGCGCGTGAGATACGCTCGACATGTTTTGCGCTAAATGCACACTCGGAGTTTTCTCGTATGTGCTGTCCTAAATACAGTACTCCCCCAACTGGTTGCAGGCTTAGGCCTAAGTGTGCGGCAGTAAGCCATGCTCGCTGCAGAGCCTGACCTATATGAAGATATTTTCGATCTCCTTCCGTGTTGCAAGTGAACGCTATAAAAGCACTTGCTCGTGCATAAATCTTAGCATTTTCTTTAGCAATAAATGCTGACATCCCTATCGTGTTAAGCACTCTAGCTATTGGCCACGCACTATACAATTTGAATATAGCTACCTGGGGTGGTTTCAGTTCCATGGTTTTTACATAGAGCCCCGACCGTTCTTGTTGCTCTTCACGTTCTGACCAACGAATGGTGCTAAAAAAATAGTGGTGCAAAGGTTTATGCTCTAACATAAAATGTTCAGCAGCACTAACGGCGGTCGCCAAATTTTGCAATGCTTCTTTTCCAGTTGCGAATTGCAGCGAAACTCCTTCTACGGGTCGGACACTCCCCAGGAGTGCCTGCTTGGCGGGCTCAGCAAGTGGTTCGGTGCTATAAGGTTTTCTATTGGTGCATCGTTGCAAAATGTAGTCTGAGAGTATTTCATGGGCATCCTCGCTCGCAGTAAATGTAACCTTCGCAATGCATTGAGCATTGTCATGCTCAGGAAAATACGTACTCAGAGCAGCAAAGCCATTTCGTAGTGCCACTAACCGTATATTCTCTAAAAGCGCTCCATGTGCAATATACGATCCCCGCTGCTGGAAATTGAATATAGGATTATCCCTGTTGGGGAGATTGTACACCCACAGCGCTTTTTCTTTCCACACAAAATGCCACGGCTGAGAGTTATCTCCCGACGGGGCGTATACTGCTTCGTTAAGTATATGCTGAACATGTTCAGTAATATCCATATATAGTATAGTAGCAGATTTATTGTAAACGGCTGTACTGTTTATACAACTCGCGCTTTCTTGCCGCTCAGATGCAGAAGCCCGTGCTGGGTTGTGGGTTTCTGTAGATCCGAAGTTTTATGAACAAAGCGAAATTTTGGTAAGGCCCGGTGACCAAAGGTGTCATATATTTTGCGAAATTCCGTACTTCCCATAATGAGGGTTTTAGTTATGGTTTTTGCCAAAGCACGTTGCGCAGTATTGTTCAGAATTCTAGTAGTGCACAGCCGGAAATACAACTGCTCGCCTAGTCCGGTATTATTTTTCTTTGTGTAAGCAAAAAAGCCAAGAATAAAATCATGGTATCTTGGCACATACCATGCACCAAGTTGGGCCGCAGTCATGTTAATAGCGTGATATAAAAGCGCTACGTCGGTTCTTGAGCGATAAGTAACTGCAGGGTATCGCAAGAAGGTGGGCCCTGCCGGATTGTGTATACGTTTTAGTGCTGCCGCAAGTGATGTAGTATTTATAACCTCCCCCACGTCGTGAATATTATATCGAATTAACGGACTGGCTGTTCTTGCAGTCAGCGCAAGTTCGCGTCCCATTTGTTCGAAGTATACATGCTTGGGATTATACTGGTATAACGCAGGTAGTGTAGTAGATCCGCTACTACCAAAAAGCTGGTATTCTAGACCACGGTCCAGCGCGCTTGCCCGACGAAGTGCAATGGTTGTCGGAGTTTCAAAACCCATAACGCCCGCATCAGCAGAGCCGTAGACTGAAAGAACATCTGCGCTACGAGAGCTTTGAATATCGCTCAGAATTTGATCTCGAAACTCTTCACTTATTTGTTCTGCTGCTAGTAAAATCTTAAATCGGGCCTTGCTCTGCTCAACAAGGTTGCGATGTGTTCTTACCATCCTTCCTATGTAGGTTGGGAACCCCGCCAAAATAACATTGTGGAATTTTGGCGCGGTGTGGGTGAGTAAAGCAACCAGCGCTGGTTCATCCAGGCCTGGCGTAGCAGTGGCTATCGACCACCCCTTATCGCTTAAGTAGTTGCCAACCTGGGCGGTAAATGTTCCCGCAATCCAAATACCCATACCAAAGCAAACAATAAGCAGGGTAGATTCCGATGGGGTAATTACAAAACCCTTTTTGAACAGTTCTTCATGGACCTCATATCCATACTGGGCAGACGCTTCCCCGAGGCGCCAGAACGTTGGGGATCCGCTGGATCCGGAACTGGCGTACAACGGTCGCCAACGCTCAGAGGGTAATAACCGGCCCTGCTCAGTGTATCGTATAATATAATTCTTTTTTTCAGTAAACGGAACTTTGCGCACAAAGTCCTCAGTCGTGCGGATATGACTTGGGCGCACCGTATGTGCAAGCAGATGAGCACGATATGCTGGCACCTCGGCCGTGACTTTCTGGAAAAACTTTAAGACCCAGGCGGGTAGTGTGACTTTATTCATTGACCTTATTCGACTTGTCACTAAATACAGCCTTCATTTGTTCGGCTGTGGCTTGTCTTTGCGCAACAGCTCCTTCATCGTTATAGCCGGGAATAAGCACGCTGTCTAAACCAAATAAATACCGACCAGAAGGTAAGGGTAATTTGCAGGCTATTTGTCTGACCGCATAGGCAATACCTGCTCCAGCCATCGCGGCTGTAGGGCCAAGTTGTGGTACTGCAGGAATTGTTCTCCCAATTTGCATAATGGCATTTTGCATGCGGCTGGTTAAATAGTCCGGACCTACAATTTTAGTTGCTACTTTCACCCATTCTTGAAAAGGTAGATGACTCATAGCATCGGGGGTAATATCTGGTACAAGCCCGTGAAATAACTCGCGATTTGGTTCTTCGTCAAACCGTTCAATGTCTAAAATGACACTATCACCATTGTCTGTGGCCATCACCACAGGGATACCCACTTTTTTACATAGTTCTCTTGCGGCAAATTTTAATACCAAATTATCCATTTCATCTACGAAGACATGGAGTTTAGGATCTGAAATAAACTGTTCAAGAGTTTCTGCTGTAACACCCGCACGCCACACTTCTAGGTCAGCATCTGGGTCAAGTTCCCAAACAAACTTTGCAACTAGGTCTGCTTTGTGTTGCCCCACGTCTGGCAGGCCCGCACTTATGCGATTTAGATTGGTAATCTCTAAATCGTCAAAATCTGCAATTTTCATGTGCTGCGGACCCCCACTTGAGGCAAGCGCACGAATCACAGAAGAGCCCACCGACATCCCAACAACTCCAACCCTCGCAGCGCGATACAAGCATTGCTCCTCTTCGGTAATGATAGTTTTATTACGCGCTGTCCGCAGCCTCATATAGGTAGATTCATCCACAGTATGCACGATAAGCTTGCGCCATGGGAAATAAATATACCGATGGGGTACGGTCGCAGACTGTATATAATCCGCAATTTGTGTAGTTCGGGTCGGATCTTCTCTTCGAATAGTAGGATGTTCTATAGTAAATAATTCTTTTAAAGCGCTCTCGTATGCTTCCACTATAGGTATACCTGAGGGTGCCTGGGCAAGGCTAGTATACACTTCTGGTTTATGAATTTCTTCCATATGTATTTGGGTTAATTACCTTTACCTTGTTTTAATGCTGCCACAAGCGCTTCCACAGCAGGCTGCAGTGGGCGATCCTGCTGCACAACCTGAACGAATTTGCGTATAAATGCGTAATGTTTTTTCCCTGATGGGGAGAGCTTACGTACATTTTTAGCACAGTCTACAGCCTGGGCTAAAGTAATCATTTCTATTGCCATTACAATGTAAGCATTTTCTACAACCTTGTGTGCAAGAAGAGCGGCGTCAGTCCCCATACTCACCAGATCTTGGTTGTCACCATTGGTAGGGATAGAGTGGACTGTATGTGGGAATGCGAAGGTTTGTGCTTGCGCCGTTGTGGAAGTGGCCACAAACTGTAGGCCTTGCAAGGCTAGTGTTAAGCCAGGCTGCTGTAGATTGAGAAAGGGTGGGAACGATTTGTTTACATTTTCATTCAAAAAAAAGTTGATTCTTCGCTCAGAGAGCATGATCATTTTTACAAGAGGAATTTTCAATTGGTCCATAGCTACAGCAACGTAGTCGCCATGAAAGTTGCCCCCATGCAAGAATCGTTTGCCGCGCTCATCATAAACGGGGTTGTCCGTAACAGAATTCATTTCTCGATTCAATACCGCAGTAGTATGCTCCAGAGTTTCAGCAAGGGGTCCTAAGATTTGAGCAATACAGCGTAAGGAGTATACCTGTTGAATTGCCTCAGGAAGTTCTTGTACATTGCGTACATCTTCTGAGAACACCAGCTCAGTCCTGTCGCGCAGTAGCAGAGACCCTTCCACTAAGCTTCTGAGTTTATTGGCGACAAGTTTTTGTCCTGGATGGGGACGAAGCTCATGCAATCGCGGATTAATGCTATCACCGTACGCATGGACCAATTCTAAAGCAAGGGCGCCATTGCGCACCGCGTACTCTAACAATTGTTGTGTGTGCTGGGTGACAAGTGCTGCCACGCCAGTCATCATAGCGGTACCATTGATCATGGCCAAGCCCTCTTTGGGTCTGAGGCGATGCGGTGTAAGTTTTGCCCGTTTGAGCGCAACACTTGCTGGGATATGACTGTGTCTGTGACCGTTATATACCTTACCTTCACCAATTAGGCCAAGTGCTATGTGAGCCAGCTGGACCAAATCCCCGCTCGTACCCACTGCACCATGCTCGTATACCACAGGAATAATGCTTGCTTCTATACAAGCTGCATAATGCTTGGCTAGGGCAGCGGAAATAGCCGAATTGCCTCTGCTAAGGGTGTTGAGCCGTACCAGCATGGCGGCACGCACGAACTCAGGCGGGAGCGGCTCCCCTGCTCCGCTTGCGTGGCTGCGAATAAGATTATACTGCAATTCGATAAGCGATTGCGGTGGCAGCACCCTATTCGCCAATGGTCCGAAACCGGTATTTACTCCATAAATTGGACCTTTTTTTACTTCCGTCAGTAGGATGGCGTGGGTTTTCGAGATTTGCCGTAGGGAGGTAGCAGGTATACGGAGCCGTAGCTTTTTTCCTGAGGCAAGAGTGTTCAATATGGGAACGGTAAGACTTTTACCATCTATCGTAGCGAATGTTTCTGGCATGTGAGTGTAAATATCTTTGTATATAATTTTGCAGAAGTGTAGGTTATTCTTTTGGGTATGCGAGGTAATATATGATATTATTAGTATAAGCTATCTTGCAATTTCTCTAAAATGACTTTATGGACGAACAGCCTAAGAAAATATTAGTTGTGGAGGACGAAGGGGCCATGCGCGACATTGTGGCTCACAAGCTTCAATCTCATGGCTTTTTAGTAAGCCAGGCAGCAGACGGCAAAGAAGGTTTGACGGTGTTTGACCGAGAGCACCCGGACCTTGTCCTGCTCGATCTTATGCTTCCGGAGGTGGATGGTTTTACCGTCTTAGAAACAATCCGTAAGAACCCGGACCCTGTGGTGGCCAATACCCCTGTTATTATTCTATCAAACATTTGGAATGACCAAGACATTCTCCGTGTTCGTGAGCTAAAGGTTTCTGACTATATGATAAAGGCTTACTTTACCACGGAAGAGATTCTAAATACGGTGAATAAAGTGTTGCACCTAGAGTAGTCATATAAACATGTAATCATTCAAGCATTTAAACATAAGTCCCTGACCGATTGTTTAAATGTTTATATGATTACATGTTTACACGATTTAAAAGCACCGCGCTTATTTTGTAAGTGCGGTGCTTTTATATTCTAATTAAAGAATGGCGTCCTTAGCTGCTTTTGCGAGTCGGAACTTCACAACAGTCTTAGCAGGAATCTGGATGGTTTCACCAGTTGCTGGGTTGCGGCCCTGGCGAGCATCGCGGCGCTTCTTTACAAGCTTTCCAAGTCCAGGAAGAGTGAATTCACCATGCTTCTTGGTTTCTGTGTAAGCCATCTCTACGAGGGCTTCGATCATTTCACTTACTTCTTTGCGGGTCTTGCCAAGTTTCTCAGCAAGAGTTTGGAGTAACTCTGTTTTAGTCATTGTTTCGTTGTGCCGTTAAGGCTATTAATTACGTGTCCCAAGGACCGTTGCCCGCGCAATAGCGCATATGCGTTTGCAGGGCTCTGTATCTACAATAACAAAAACCCCTGTAAAATCAAGGGGTTTTGCACAGTTTTTTCTCTAGACGCAATACGGATACAGAACCTGGCTTAATTCTAAGGATTTTTCTGTTCATCCCAACTAAAAGGTTGACGGGTTACATGCTCTGAAATAAGTTTTTTGCGACTAAACGGCCAATGGTGCATTAAAAATCGAATTCCAGGCTGTAAGGTAACTAGGACAAAGAAAATACTTGCTATAACCACAATACCGTCGTATTGCCACCGTGCCACATCATCCTCCCGGAGGTGAATCCACATGGCAAACTCATCGAACGCCATGCCAAGTCCTATACCGTATAAAAGCGAGATGAGAAATTTTGCTCTTGGGCCGCTAAAAATGAGTGCTAGATATCCGGACGCAGCGAGCACAAAAAATCCATAGGCAAAATGGTGTACATGAAGCCCTGGCGACCACTGTATGTAATACCATGGCCAATATACGCTAATAACTCGAGCACTGGCAAAGGTAATAAGACATGAGAACGCAATCGGAAACACCAACACTACATATAAACCATGCTGATGCTTCTCAATTTTTTCTTTTATATTTCTTTGTAAGTTTCGAATAAGTCCCATTTTGTTTTAAATAAATATTTTTTATTGCAACAACTAGATCTTACCCTTATTGGTACTTGTTGATCGGATTTCTTTCTTGCTCATTTTTGCTTTATCGTCCATGTGGTAAAAATGGATTTCTCCGGTACCTATTTCCAGGGCAACGACTTCTTCCTCAGTGAGGTCTTCAACATGTTTTGCAAGTGCGCGAAGAGAATTGCCATGTGCAACAACGAGCACATTATGACCGTCTTCTAGCTCAGGTTTTATAGTGCTATCGTAATATTCTGATACTCTTGTATATACGTCTTTGAGAGATTCCCCTTCTGGTATGTGTACGTCCCAACCACGGCGAATCCTGGTAAACTCCTCATCGCCCACTTCTTCTTTTACTTCCCACTTATTTTTGCCAGTGAAAATGCCGTAATGGCGTTCTTTCAGGGCTGCATGGGTTGTGTGTTCTTTATTTGTAATCCCCAGCGCTTCTTTTATATGATGCGCGGTTTGCTGGGTCCGCTTCATGTCTGATACATGTATTTTATGAACCTCTATATCTTTAATGGCCTCCCCGGCTTTACGGGCCTCAGCTACCCCTTCTTCATTTAAATCTACTTCGGTATGACCTGTCCATAAACCAAGCTGGTTCCACTCTGACTTTCCGTGACGAACTAAAATAAGATATGGCATATAAATCCTAAGGCTGTATTGCTAAAATTACTGATTATGTTGTAATTAATAATACCTCAAAGCTCCCTTCTCCGTCCAGTATACCCCCTCTTACATTCAAACAAGGAATATCTGCATTAGACTGTAACTAAAAAATAATTACACAATTGTACAAGTATTTTTCAATTACAATATTCTCAGTTTTTTGAAATGGGACCTGAGCACTTCCTCGTCGTCTCTGTCAATGTAGCTGACTCGCATTACGGTAACATACTTGCCTATATGGTACATTTCGGTAATGGTATTTACCTCTCTTCGCGGGTCGAATGGGTAAAACCACATGCTGCGTTGCAGCGAAGCAAAACCCATATGTTTTAGTTTGCGACGCAGTAAGTCTGCTCCCGCTCGGTGCTCTTTGGTAGGTATATCGCCTGCTACACACCACCAACATTTGTCCCACATTTGAGCTGTTGGGACTCGCAGCGCGTCGAACTCTATCTTTCGCATACGTCCCTTTCCTTTATTGGTGAGAGAGATGATGTAATCGCCCAGACTAGTCGGCTCCACCTGCACATATCCACGCTTTTTCAAGTAGTATATGGCCTGCGATACCGCACGAGCTTGCTTGGGGGTAGCACGCCTGCTCATTTTATATACTTTTTGAGCAGTAGCCACTGCCTTCCATATCGATGGTGCTACTACCGTGACAGCTGTAGCTCCAGCCATGGCTACAAGCACTAATGTAATTTCTCCTATTTTTTTCAGGTCGCGCACTGCTTCAGCGCTTAGTAAAGATTTTGCCGGCTTTGAAACCATCAGACTATTACGAACCGCGGTTGCGAGTAATTGCGTGCCATCTGAACCTACCTTCGTATAACTCATATGGTTACCATGTTCCTATTTTAAATTTTTGATATTGAAAAATAACTGCACAAATGTAAGAGTATTTTTCAAGATATTATTCGTAGCGGAGGGCTTCCATAGGGTCGAGTTTGGCGGCGCGACGGGCCGGGAACACACCAAAGAGAAGGCCTATGCTACCGGAGACGCCAAGGCCGAGGGCTATGCCGGAGAGGGGGACGCTAAAGCTCCAGGCAAAGCCAAACGCATTTGCAGCAAGGCTAATACCATAAGACACCAGCGCGCCAAGAAGTATCCCAATAATACCTCCTAAAAATGTAAGTAATACCGCTTCTATTAAAAATTCGGAAAGTATATTGTTTGGAGTTGCGCCCAAAGCTTTTTTAAGACCTATTTCTGAAATGCGTTCTGTTACTACTACGTACATAATGTTCATAATACCTACCCCACCCACCAAGAGACTAATGGCGGCAACCGCAATGAGTAGCAGTGTTATACCTTTGAGTATTACATTAAACGTTTCGAGCGCCTGAGCTTGATTTTGTACGTCAAAGTCATCTTTTGCCGGGTCTTTTATCTCATGATTGTGCCTCAGCGCAATGCGAATATCTTCTGCTACCGGGGCTGTATTGTCTGAACTATCTACCTGCGCCACCATATACAACAAATGGTCAATTCCTAGCAATTTCTTTTGCGCGGTAAGTAGTGGAATAAAGACTTGCTGGTCATCATTTGAAAATCCGAAGCTCCCCTTTCGTTCATACACACCAATAACCGTAAAATTAAGAGTGCCAACTCGAATGGTTTTGTTGAGAGCACTATCACTCCCAAAAAGATCCTTGGCTATATCTGCGCCAAGAATGGCAACTTGATCTGCTGCAGCATCTTCCTGCTCAGAATAGGGTCTACCTTCTGCAAGCTGTCCTTTATCTATTTTAAAGCGCGATGCACTAGAACCAAAGATGAACGAGTTTTTACTTATCTGCTTATAGCTCACCACCTTTTGCCCTATAACTGCTCCATATGTGCCTACCACACCTTTAAGCTGCGCTACATCTTGGACATCACGATTCCGTAAAGTCGTAATTTGTACTGCCTGATTGGCCTGGTCTGCGCCGCCCCCACCCCGCGCACGTTCTTTCGTGCTCGGAGGTACTTTTGTCTGAATATATACTGTATTGCTTCCAAATTGGTCTATTTGATAGTTAATAAAACTACGAAAACCGGCCCCGGCACTCAGCACGACTATTACCGTAGCAATGCCAATAACAATACCCAACGTTGTAAGCGCTGTGCGAACGGGATTGATGGTTAGGCCTCTGTAGGCTTGTTTAAAAGCAGTTTTCATAAATGCGGTAACAAGTTACAAGTGACAGGTGACAAGAAAATCTACACCTTCAAAATGAAGGATCCAAGCATTTTGGATATTTCTATACTTAGTAATTTGCATTCCTCGTATTCTTTCTGGGTAATATATTGTAAATCATAAGCAATATGCAACATTGAACGCACTTCCCCGCAAGAGCCTTTCGCAATAACAAGAAACTGTTTCAGTTCTTTATCTGACTTTCTTTCAAAACCTTCGGCTATGTTATTTAATATACTTACCACTGCTCGTAAAATTTGGTCCTTGAATCCGTAGTCGCGATTGCTCTGGAATAACTTATAGAGCACTAGTGTTAGCCTCCTACCTTTTTGCCAGGCAAGTACATCCTCGAATGTTTGTATTAACATACTTGTAACTCGTTACTTTATACTTGTCACTCATAACGCAATGCCTCTATTGGGTTTAACTTCGCTGCTTTTCGCGCGGGGTAGTAGCCGAATACAACGCCAACTGCGACCGAGACTCCTACTGCAACAATAATTGATACCGGTGAAATAACAAAGTCCCATGTATAGCCTGCATAGCGCGCACCAAGAGCTGCCCCATATGCTAAGAGAGAACCTATTATGATGCCAATAATACCCCCAAGGAGTGTGACTGTGCTGGATTCAAGTAAGAATTGATTGCGGATGTTGGCATTTGTAGCACCTACTGCTTTTCGCAGCCCTATTTCACGGGTACGTTCCGCTACCGTTACCAGCATAATATTCATTATTCCTATTCCGCCCACTACTAAACTTAGCGCCGCCATAGCAGCGAGAAAGTATTTAAGGGCGTCAGTAATACTACCAATAAGTTTTATGGCATCGGCCAAGTCGCGCACAGAATAATCTATCTCCGCATCTGTTCGAATATGATGCCGCTCTTTGAGTATTTGTTCTATATCTGCAATGGTCGACTTTACGTATGCAGTTTGGTCTACGCGGGCACGTATAAACTGTAGGTAATTAATACCGAGTAATTGCTTTTGCCCAATGGACAACGGTATATACACTTGGTCATCCTGATTCTGGAATGCCACAGTCCCCTGCTTTTTGGTAACACCAATAACTTCAAATGGTATATTTTTGATTTTTACCACTTGGCCAATTGGGTCTTGAGTGTCAAACAGTTCATTCTTTACATCCCACCCTAGCACAATTACATTTGCACCGCTTCGTTCTTCGCGTTCGTCAAAAAACCGTCCTTGTGCAATTGGTGTATTCTGCACGTCCGGCAAGCTTCCTTCCGTCGCGGTAAAACTTGTGTCTACATCTTTATTTCTCCACACAACAGTTGCGCTTCCCCTTGCAAATGCGGCAACAGCAGCTACGTGTGGTAGCCGTGGGTTATTAAGTAGTGCATGAGCATCATCAAGTGTGAGTGTAGTTATCTGTACGCCAAACACTGCAGCCGGTGGTCCTGTTTCGTTTGATTTACCGGGCAATATGCCCACTAAGTTACTCCCGAGCGATGTGAGTTGCGACAATACTAAACTTTGCGCACCTGCTCCAAGTGAAATAATGGTAATAACCCCAGCAACACCAATCACGATTCCGAGTATCGTCAAAAACGACCGCCCTTTGCGGCTGAGCAATCCTTTAACTACCAGTTTTATTTCACCGATGAATTTCACAAAAGAGGAATTAGGATTTAGGAGTTAGCTTGTAGCTTAATCAGGAGAATGTTCAGCATCTTCATAACTTCATTTAGAAGTGCGTCAATACCTGTGTAATCAAAATTGGCACTGAAGGGCAGTTGTTTGCATATAACCAGTTGAGTCTCTAATTCTGAACCTGAGCCAAAAGCAATGCTAATAAAATGCCCGAAATCTTTTCTCGTGCTGCGTCTTCTGCCTTCAGCTATATTTGATGGTACAGAAACCGCGCATCGGCGCATTTGAGAAGTAAGG
>CAZYMS010000007.1:25121-39824 GCA_964648985.1 uncultured Candidatus Saccharibacteria bacterium | reverse complement strand
TTCAGTGAGCTCGTAAATTAACAACACAAGTTGTATTGATTTTTGCCATACTATTAAATCTTTATACGACTCTATGGGCATATTTCTACAACCTAATTCCTAAATCCTACAAGCTATTTCACCAATTCTCCTTCTGCTTTTGCAATGGTTCTATGTTTAATCTTTTCATCACTCACTATGGTGCCATCCTTAACTTTTATTAGGCGTTTTGCGTGTTCAGCAGTATCCATTTCGTGAGTTACGAGGATGATAGTTTTACCTTCGTCATTGAGTCGTTGCAGAATATGCATAACAGTATTACCGCTCTTAGAGTCCAGGTTCCCCGTTGGTTCGTCGGCAAATATGACCGCAGGGTCAGTGGCAAGGGCGCGGGCTATGGCCACACGTTGTTTTTCCCCACCGGAAATTTGGTTGGTATAAAAGTCCAATCGATGACTAAGCCCCACAGATTCGAGCGCTTTTTTCGCAAGCTGATCTTGGTTCTTTTTTGTTCCGTAAATAAGCGGGAGCTTTACGTTATCTAAAACAGTCGTTCGGGCTAATAAGTTAAATGCCTGAAATACAAAGCCCACCCGCTCGTTGCGAATGCGGGCAAGCTCTTCATCGGTAAATGTGGTAGTATTTTTCCCTTCGAACTTATATGTCCCGCTCGTGGACCTGTCTAAAAATCCGAGTATGTGCATGAGGGTAGACTTACCACTCCCAGAAGGTCCCATTATGGCCACAAACTCCCCTTCTTCAATAGTAAAACTGACCCCATGGAGAACCGGAGTTATTACTTCATCGTTTACGTAGTCTTTTTTAAGATCTTTAATTTCTATTAACATATTACATAGGTTGTTGGTTATGTCTGGTGGTGTGGTAGTTGGTCATATAGCTACACGGCTTAAACACCCCAGACTTATTACTATACTCTATACTGGCCGCCACCTACCATGCACACCTTATCTGCTCTAATCCGACTGCCGGAGTTCTGCTTGCACTACGTACCGCTTCAAAGCAGTGCCGATGGGGTACGAAGTTTGTACGGTAAGCATGCGTTTACCTTTAGTATCCTGACTGAGTACACTCACATCCTTTGGTCCTACCACAAATTGGTTAGTTACTAAGTAAGTGTACATAAAACCTTTACTGTCGGTGAGTTTTATTTCCGCACCTTTTTCTATTTTAGGTAGTACTGCGAAGACGGACTTAAACTCTCCTTTACTCCAGGCATAATCGGAAGAATGACCAAATATATAGACATTTCCTACTTCTCCCGGCAAGCCACTGCCTGGATAGTGTACCACACCCCTTTGCAGAGCTACTTGAAATGCATCTTCGCTTTGCTCCACGTTATATATAACAGGAGCGCTTATACCGAGACTTGGAATAGCGAGTGTATCTTTGGGCCAGCTTCCTTCTGAAGGCAGCACTGGCTCAGACTTTGGCCGAATTACAGTAGCTGAATTTGGCTTATGTAAAAAGAAAGAAACACGCGCAGAGATAAATCCCCAGTTTAGGATACTTAAACATATAACGCTCAAAGCACTTACCCACACGAGAAGTTTAATAGCAGCACGCAGAGTTATTTTCTCTTTTTGTAAGGGTGTGGCTCCCTGCTTCTTCTCTGCTTGTGTGGTCACGGTACGTTTTCGAAGTGGTACATCTTTTCCTGTGTTACGAGATAGATTCATAACAGAAATTTTGGGCATAAGAAGTAAATTGTCGAATGTCTTCATGTCTATAACGTCAAACGCCAGGAGAATAACCCTATCGAGATTTTATAATATTCGACATGAAGACGTTACGACCTTTGACGACTACTCTAACAGTACCAAATTCAGCCCCAAACAGCAAAGTTGAGCATGTAACATATATCATGTAACACATAGCATATAAAAAAACACGGAAAGCATAGCTTTCCGTGTTTGATTTTCTTGTTACATGTTACATGTTGCCCCATGTTTTACAATGCCTGTCGTAGCTTGCGAAGTGCACATGCTGCACTACCGCCTACGAGAAGTGCGAGCAAGAGCACTGCGCTACCATTTCCTGTACGAGGAAGTTCGGTTGCACCTAGTACTTGTCCGGTAGGAGCACCCCCGCCCATCCCAGAACCAGTGTCTGAGGGGGTTGTGGTAGAGTCGCCAAGTACTTGCGGAGTGGGAATAGATCCGCCCCCGCCGCCGTTAGCACCGCCCCCACTTCCTACAGAGGTCGTACCTTGCGTACTGCCACCGGAAGAACCGCCTGTGCCTCCATTACCGCCAGTAGGAGTTTGGTAGTTACCAAAGTCTTTGTTGGTTACGGCATTGCCGCCAGAGATAACTACTACGTATTTAGAGTTATTTGCTGCGGTTGGAAGTGTTTGCGCCCAGCCAGACTGTAGCACTTCGCGAACATTGTAAGAACCATCTGCGAGTCCGGTAAACAAGTATGGGGATGCGGTTGTCTTAGAAACCTCACCGCCATCGAGTATACCGTTATCGTTCGTGTCGAGATATACTACCCAGCCTGAAAGAGAAGACTCGCCTTCGTCTAGAGTAGCGTTATTGTTTGCGTCGTTAAATACTAGACCAGTTATGGAGCCAGTCCCTGTATTTGAACCACCGTCGCCGCCTTGCCCATCGCCGCCACTGGAATCGTCACACGCATCCTTGTTTATAACCGTTGTGACTACTGCAGGCAGAGTTGCGGTTGTGGGCACATTATCGGTAAATACAGTCCAGCTTGCCTGCGCGGTGTTTACTACGTTACATACGTTTGGTACGAGCTGTAACGCTTTTACTGCGTCAACATCGAATGCATCTGCAGTTGGTTCAAACTCCGCTTTGTTAGAAGTGTCAGTTATGCGAACGTACTTTGCGCTGGTCACAGAACCCAAATCCACGCCACCATCACGCACTACTACACCTACATCGGTCCAAGTGGAGTTATCGTTACTTACCGCAATTTTTGCACTCTCATTTCCATATACGTCACCGCTGGTAACTTCAAATATTTGAAGGTCATTGCCAGGTCCGTTATAAATATCTTGATCAAAACCAAGTACGAGCTCACCACCGGTAGGGTTATTAGTAAATCCAAGGGATACGAACTTGCCAGCGAAATCTGGAAGAGGGTTATCGTAGAGAGCGCCAGAAGTCTCAGCAGGACCAAGAGCCTGTACTGGGTTGCTTCGCGCTGCGTCTACAGCAGTAGCTAAGTCAGCATCCGTGCCTTGCGTGAAAGAGGTTACGCTGCTTGCCCACTGGTTAAGAGCAAGTGCTGCATCCAGGGTAGCGTCAAACTTTACTACCCCGCTGTCTCCGCCTACGTGAGAACCAAGTGCCCAAGTAAGAGTCCGGGTACCACTGTCATACGTACCGCCGTTATCAGCAGAACCAGCCACATAGGTTATACCAGTTGGAAGTGCGTCAACCAATGTTACGTTTGCAATACCACCCTTAACATTCCAAGAAATTGCGTAGTGCAATGTTCCCGTAGTGCTATTGTAGGTAGCAGTTTTAGATGGGTCAACCAGTACGCACGACTGGTAGGTTGCATCTATGGCATCGAGATCGAATCCGTCTGCTGTTGCGTCATGAATTGAAAAATCTGTAGTTTCGGTTACGCGCACCACGGTAAACCAATCCAGCCCCGTTGATGCTATGTCAAAGCTGCTTACACCGCTTGCATCTTTACCACTTGCGGTACCAACTACAAACCAGGTAGAGCCATCTTGGCTTATTTCTACCTTTGCACGTTCTTCTGGGTAGCTGTCGCGGCCATTGGTAATTTCGTGAATGCTGAGGTCAACTCCTGGAACATCTATAGCATATCCTGCCATAGAGTCGGTTATAACGCCATTTTTACCGATGGAAAAGAATGCACCGTCTGCCGCGCCAAGCGTTTTAGCAGGGTTTGTGCGAGCACTATCGGTAATTGCATCGCCGTTATTGAGCGTACCCTGAGTGCTTGCAACCACTTCGTTGACATGAGCAGGACCTTCAACACAAGGAGCCAAGGGTTCATCTACTACTACGGCGGGAATACCTATTTCAACAGTTACGCTTGCGGTGTTGTTATCCCAGTTAGGGTCTTTCGTATCTGAAGTTACTGTAGCGGTATTCACCGGTGCAGTATCCCCTGCATCAAGGTTTGCTGTTACATTTATATCTAAAAGTGCTACTGCGCCATTTGCCAGGTCGCCAATAGTCCAAACTCCGGTAGCGCTGTTATATTCAGCGGCTGGGTCAGCGGAAACAAAAGTTACACCATCTGGAAGGACATCGCTTACTTCAACACCAGTAGCGTCATCTGGTCCAGCATTGGTAACGCTCAGGCTGTAAGTAATAGCACCACCGATGTTTGGCAAGGGCTCGTCAACTGTTTTAGTTATACCAAGATCCGCTTCCTTTTTATGCACAAAAAGTTTAAGATCAGTAGAACCTTGTTCCTGGCTCTGAACTTCGTCAGTGAGAGGAGTTGTTTCATCTGCAGCAACGGCAAAGCGTGCAGCAGACATTTGCAATGCTATGACGAGCGAAAGTGCGAGTGCCAGAGCTCTGCGCAAGCGGGGCGATACTAAGTACTTCATAGATTCTTCAAGGCCACTTCGGACCTGTTAATTAAACAAAATATATAACTGCGATAAAGCAATGTTACCACTTACCATAGCATTTTTTGACCAAAATTGCAAGAAAGTTTCGAATACTTCATCTGCGCTTAATTACAAGAAAATTTTAGTTTTTTCCCCAGCCATGTTAAAGAAAAACCGCCTCCTGTATATGAAGCGGTTTCTCGTCAATTATGGGTTAAGTTCAGACTGAACATCGCCCATGGTTCGAATTTGTACTGGCTGTGTTTTTACGAAGTCTACCATTTGCTGGAATAGAGCAGGCGTAGTGCCGTATGTATCGCCGCTTAAGTCCACCTGGTGAAATACCAGTATAAGCCACGTATGGTCTGCTGCTGCGGTCGTCACCCATCCTTGCACATCTGCCAAAGTGGTACTTACACCAACATTCTGTACCCGAAGGGCGTAGCGATTAGTAATTTTGGTATTGTATCCGCTCTCAACAGTGCGAGCCGCAAGCCAACCAGCGTTCTTAGTTATTTGCTCCACTGTTTGATTTGCCGCACCGTATGGGTACACAAATGTTTTAAGCGAGGTAATACCAATGTTCTGCAGCGCAGCGCGTGAGCCGGCAATTTCATCTGTTGCTTGTTGGATAGTAAGCGTAGTTAGATCCGGGTGTGTCTTTGTATGCCCACCGACTTCGTGGCCCTCTGCTTGAAGCTGTAGCACCTGTTCCGGAGTCAAGTAAATTGCATACAGTGTTAGCTGGGCATTGTCTATTGTAAGCTCTCCGACACTTGCAATGTGATGGAATATGGTTACGCTCTGAACATTTGCTGGCGCCGTAAATGGAATATCGCTTACAGCCCACGCATTACCGCTGCTGGCCAATACTCCTAGGTCGCGATATGCAACCGTATTATCTGCCATGGTAAAACGAGCAGTAATAGTAGTCGGTACGGTGCTCTTGTAATTGTTCCTAAAGCGGTACTGGGCGTTGCCAACTATTGCTACATCATTAAAGTACCATTTTGCATCACCATCGGTATAGCTGGTCATGGCAACTTTTGCGCCATTCCCTGCTTTACCAGCCGTTGGATATGTGAATACAGCAGTGTTAGTACCCCAGCTGCTCTTCTGCCAACTTGCCGGGCTACCTGAGCCGCCATCAGTCTCAAGGGCACCGTTTGTAATACGATTAGGTTCTACTACCTGATTCATAGGATCGGTAATAATATAGAACGAACCCTTAACGCCAGCGGCATTCAGTATTGGACGGGCCTCATCAAAATGAGAAATCCAACCATCATCAAAGGTAAAACTAACTATGCCTTGCGAGAAGAAAGCGGATGTATTATTAGACTGATCACCGAGAGCGTAGTTGTCTATGGTCAACTCCCCTACTCCAGCGATTAAGTGAAACACAGTAACTTTGGCCACACCAGCTGGCACTGTGAATTCATGAGAGAACGCCGTCCACTGATTATCAGTGGGAAGGAGGTCTGCGTACTCAACATACGTTACACTGGCGTCTGCATTGGTATACCGTGCAAGGATGGTTGTTGGAACGGTGGATTTGTACTGACTAGAAAATACATAGTTTTTCCCTGGAGTAATGGCTACATCATCAAAGAACCACTTTGCATCACCATCGGTATAGCTGGTCATGGTAATCTTAGCTGCTTTTGCGCCGTCTATGCCAGTAGCTGGATAGGTAAAGGTGGCATTGTTCGTACCCCAGCTACCTTTTGCCCAGTTTGTAGGAACACTGCCTGTTGCCATTTCCAAAGAGTGGTTAGCAATGAGGTTTGTTGCAGGAGGAGTTACGGTGTTAGAAACAGTTACGGTAATAGCAGTAGTGGTGTGCGAGTTATTTGCAGCATCATGAGCTGCTACAGCAATGGTGTGAGGACCATTGGTCAGTGTAGTAGTATCGAGCACTGCAGCATACGGAGAGCTCGTAAGTTCGCTGCCAAAGTTCGCGCCGTCTACTATAAACTGAACACCAGTAACGGCAACGTTATCGGTTACTGTTGCAGTAAGATTTACTGTACCGGAAATGGTTGCATTTGCAGCAGGTGCTGTAAGTGTCGCCACAGGCGCAGTGGTGTCAGGAACAGTGTTAGAAACTGTTATGTTTGTTGGGGTAGTGGTCGTTGTGTTCCCTGCTGCATCGCGTGCTTTTGCAGATACAGTATGGCTGCCATTTGAAACTGTTTTGGAATCCCAAGCAAAACTATATGGAGAGGTAGTGTCTTCAGCGCCAACATCTGTACCATCAATCATAAACTGAACACCGGTAACGGCAACGTTATCGGTTGCTGTTGCGGTCAAAGTTACCGTATTAGAAACAGTTGCGTTTGCAGCCGGTGCAGTTAGAGTAATGGTCGGAGCAGTTGTATCAGAGCCGGCCGTATTTTCTGTGAGTGAATACGCATCGGTGGTAAGTTCCCCTACTGCAGCGATTAGGTGAAACACGGTCATCTTTGCGCTACCCGCTGGTGCGGTAAAAGTATAGCTAAAAGTTTTCCAAGCATTTGCAGATGAAGCAACGGTCCCCATGTCTATATAGCTCAGTACATTCGAACTAGAAGTGTAGCGAGCAACAAGCTTAGTTGCCACAGTGGACTTGTACTGATTGGAAAAAGTGTAGCTCTTTCCTGGAGTTATAGTTACATCATTAAAAAACCACTTTGCGTCGCCACCGGTACGCGCGGTCATGGCTACCTTAGCAGCGTTGGTGCCGTCTATACCTGCAACAGGATAAGTAAACACGGTAGTGTTATTACCAAAACCACCTTTTTGCCAGCTCGCGGGAAGGCTTCCAGATGCTGTTTCTAGAGAAGGGTTTGCAATTAAGTTTGGTCCAGCAGCAAACGCTGGGGCAGCACCTACCATGGTAGTTGCTCCTAGGAGGAATA
The DNA here is from genome assembly GCA_964648985.1 of uncultured Candidatus Saccharibacteria bacterium. GTDB lineage: Bacteria > Patescibacteriota > Doudnabacteria > UBA920 > UBA920 > JAEUSE01. The sequence goes on along the minus strand of CAZYMS010000007.1, from coordinate 32,360 downwards.
CCGCCACCGCTATGGACGCAGCTTTTTTAAACTTCATGAAATTCATATATAAACACTTACTAACGTAATTTTAGGATGGTATATTATTGCACACATTCAGCAGTTTGCAAATCATCAGCTTTAAGTGCTTTTAATAATTGCTGATTCTGTAGACTGCTACCCGTGTAGGATACTATATTATATTTTTCAGCTAAAAACTGTCTGGTACTGAACGACTTTGACCGGCCCGAGCTTTCCAAATAGCTATATAAAGTAGTACTGTCGCGTTGCGCAAGCTCTTGGCAAACGAGTGCATGGGCTTTTGAGCGGGACGGGTCTGGCTGTTCTTGCATTTCACGTGAAGATGATACCTCGTCCTCTTTCTCTGTCTGGTTTGGAGCTGCCGCCATAACTCTTTGCTGGAACTGCTCGTACAAGTGATGGTCAGCAATTTCATTTTTTATCACTCGGTAGTTAGAATGTGAATTGGCCACATTAATCCACACTATAGTCCCCGCAACACCGAACACTAATACCGCAACAACTATAACAATAAAAAATGAAATTAAACTGTGTAAACTCTTCTTCATGCCACTACTTCCTTTCGGGCCCGCGGAGCGGTAAGAAATGCCACTGCTTTCCTACTCTGTTTTACGGCAATAATAAGGAGATGGACAGTCATGGATATTCCGATAAATGGTATTAAGCTCATATGTTTACCCTCTCTGGTTTGAACCACACCAAGTGCTTCCGTCTCAGTATGACTTCTTTAATAAATTGTTCAATAAATACGTATGCGTTTATAAATACTATAGGGAGGTATGGAATAGGTACTATGAGCAGCGCAAGTCTTCGTTCCCGAATGGCTGTGTATAAAGCAAATACAGAAATGGTAATGAAGTAGGTCAGTATAAAGTAGCCAAGAGCTTGAAAGTTTATGATGGGAAGTATGAATACCAGGAGCGCAAATACCAGACCTTCAATGTACATAAGCGAAAGCTCAAGTGCCTTTGCCGGCTGAATAGCTATGTCTTTATGCTTCATAAGACACTGCCAGCCGCCGCCATACCACCGACGCATTTGGTTTATATAGGAGTGAAGCGAGGCTGGGTCTTGTGTATACACAATTGCGTTCTTGTTGTATTCAACAGTTAGTCCTTGCTTGTGTAGTTTGTAGGTAAAGTCCAAGTCTTCGGTAATGGTATCGTGGTCAAATTTAACGTAAGTCTTAAATATTTCTGTTCGGAATGCTCCAGCAGCTCCAGGAATAACGAACATATAATTTATATATCTCTGGGCTGGCTTATGTATATTTTGTCCTATGCAATACTCAAAAGCGCGGCACAAGGTTAGCCAGTTATGCGCACGACTTACTACGTACCCACCAGAAGCAGCAACTTTTGGATCTTGAAAATCTTTTAAAATTGTTTCCACGAATTTCGGATGCATTTCTGTATCCGCATCGGTGGTAACAACTATGTCCCCTTTTACAAAACCAAGACCATACTCTTGAGCGTGGCTTTTGTTTCCGCTATTCTTCGGAGTTCGAACTACTCGAATGCGCTCACCAAAGCGCGCTAAAATAGCAGGACTTGAGTCAGTGGATGAATCATCAACTACAATGACCTCATCTGCTGCTGTGGTCTGAGCCAGACACGACAAAACACAACGCTCAATCGTCTTTTCTTCGTTCCAGCAAGGAATAAGTATGGAGATACTGTGCTTTTTGGGCGCCAGCTCTGGTTTATACTCTATTTCTTCAGCCTCTTTAGATGTTGCTGCCGGAGTAGTCATGAATGGTTAGCTTCGTCGTTTTTACGACAATAAAAAACAGCTCATGTTAGCGGTAATAGCCAAAAAGCCATCGTATCACTATATAACTTATTTGTCATTTTGTCAAAGTCTTTCTTTTCTTGTAAATAAGCACTTTTGTGGCACAATGCGGCGAGCATCCGCATACTTATGCACAGACAACTCTGACAAATTCGCTTAAGACACGTACTCATTATATTGCTTTGAACGGGCACTCCGTTACACTTCTATTTCATCAAAGGTCATAAGGTCTTCACGTCATCACGTTATAAATCAGAAAACCTTGGACATATATCCAAGGTTTTCTGTCTGTGACTTTCGACTTTTGACGTTATGACATGAAGACGAAACTGCTTCCTATGGAAGTGCCGCCTTAAACGCGGTAAGACTTGCTGCATCCGAGTTTACGCGCCAGTCGCGCTCTTTGTTCTCATTAAACCATACCCAACCTGCCACCTTAGGGTACTTCTTTAAGCTGCTAGATATACCAGTAGTGATCCATGCTGCTTTCTGAGTACCGGGAGCGCTGGCCATGGAGAATATGTAGGTTGGTTTATTGTACTGAGCTAAGCGAGTAAGTGCTGGACCAAATACCTGGTCCCATGTTTGCCATGGATTATTAAAGTTAAATCCATTCACGCCCACATAATCTACATATGCATCACCAGGGTAGTAATTTTCAAGTTTGTTCGCCGTGGTATCTGGTACGGAGTCGTTGTTCATGCTCCAACCAAATTTCACGTTGCTTACGCCGGCAAAGAGGTCGTGCACTCTGCGGTATGCAGCTACGTGCTTGGCTGGTGTATTACCATTTACGCTGCCAGCCCATGGGTACCAATTACCGTTTGCCTCTTCAAATGGAATCACAATAACCTGGCCGCCGTACGCTTTGGCCTGAGCAGCGAAGTTCTTTATGTAGGTGTCGTAATTCCCGGCTAAGATTTTGTCGTAACTGAAGTTTGGCTGGTTTACCTCATCGGCATTGTAATCCATCGCTTCCCAGAATATGAGCAGGGTTTTACCAGAAGCTTTTAGTGGTGCCGCGAGTTCGCTTGGGAACTGGTTTTCATTGCCCCAGTGTACAAAAGTTGCTTGTATATTCACCGGCTTGCCAACAGTAGATTCAAATGCAGGCAAATCACTGGTGCGCCACCCAACGTAGGCTCCCCACTGGAGCTTTGTAGTAGATGGCACTGTTGCTGCAGACACCGGCGCGGGAGTTGGCTGCGCAACTGGAGTTGGGGCAGGTGTTGGAGCTGGTTTTGGCGCTGCAGCTGCAGGAGGTGGAGTTGGCTGAGGCGCCGCGCCTCCAGAAAATGCTGCGGCGCTACAAGAATACCCTTGTACCGTTAGTTCGTCGGAATAGGAATTCTTTTTGCTTGCCACTGCGTGGACTTGATATGTCCACGAGCCAGTCTGGTTCAGATTAGTATCGGTATAAGACAAAACAGTTGCTGGTAGTTTTGGAGAAACAGCAACCCAAGAAGCATCGCTTCCACCGGCTGGTTTCTTTTCAATAGTATAAGAAGTTACTGCGCTCCCTGCGGTCCAGGAAAGTTTTGCAGTAAGCTTTCCATTTACGCAGGCAAGTAGCGGAGTAGAAAGATCTATCGCTACAGAGCTACCCAGTACGGACGGTGCTGTTGTATCGCCTGTCATGGGCGTGGCCGGCGGTGGCACTACTATGGTGTCGGGACTCACGCCAGTTTGCACGTCCAGGTTCCTTGCCTGCTTTTCAAGTGCGCGGCGTTTGCTTATTGGTTCATAAGAAGGTGCAGAATTTTGACGAGTAAGCTGCACACCTTGGTAGATGGCTGCCACAACGGCAAGGCCACCGAGCCCTGCAACTATGTATAATTTCTTTTTCATATTTAGGTTGAGTCTTTTTATCCTGCCGCACTTCTTACTTAATGGTGTTTTTTCCAGAAGGTGCTGGATGTGTAGGCAAAGCTGCAGGCGATGCTACTCCATCCCGTGTAGAGGACATACATATATACTATCATGCTCACCTGGGGAAAACTGCATATATAAAAGGTAATGTACCGTTTTTGAGCGAAAGTTTATTTAATCCCTACTAAGCAAGAGGTAATTAAGTATATGCCAATTCCGGGCTGTAACATAAGGTGTTTCTGTGCGTTAATACTTGACATATTATATATAATATGTTATAGTATTTTTAACACAAACAGTGATGGCTGTACGGAAAAGAGCCCTATATATGGGGAAAACTAACCGACTTGGTCATCTTACACACAAATCGCAATTTTACAATTTGATTCCGGGAGGAAATATGCAATCTAATTTACCCACATTCGAAAATGCTTCAACAGCTGGTCTCTCCGGCTTCGGAGATTCACCATACTTCTATTTACTTGCTATCATGTTGGGCATTGTCGCGATATGTGTAATTGTGAAGTTTGCTGTTGTCTTACTTCAAGCCACTATTTTCGGCGGTATAGCTGCCATTATAGGGTTTGTGCTTTTGACGATGAGCAAAAGTTTTTTGGATGGTATAATTGATTTACCTATTTCGATTCTTATCCCCGTTATCTGGGCGGGAACTGGGATAGCGGTACTGCTAAAGCAGATGTCATATGCCCCAAAAAGCATCTACCGCTAAGGCGGCAGAACAATCACAATATTAGACAACAAAAGAGTAGTGTATGTGAAAGGCCCTTAAAGCCCATCCTGCACTACTCTTTCTTTTTGTTTCCATATTCTTTTTCTGTCATTCTCGCGCATACGGGAATCCAGTCCCGCCACCGCAGCGGACAATTAAACTAGTCCAATGTCGTCTCATAGGCCACTAGATTCCCGATCAGCAATGACCATGCTGAGGGTGATTACTATGTTGCTCGGCTCGATGACAGTTCCAGAGGGGACTCCTCTGGTAATGCCAGAGGAGTCCCCTCTGGAATCAGGCACCCTACTTCACAGTAACCGCAATCGCCTTCGTTACACACCCCCTACTATTCCCTCCCTTAAAATCCACTCCATAGACCTGCGCGGTGCCCGGCGCTACCGCACGCACTATATTCCCATCTATTACAACAATTCCCGTATTGCTACTTTTAAATACGCCGTCGTACCACATGGGTGGCGCAATGGCCGTGAGCGTCTCTCCCACTACCAATTCTGTTTTGCTTAAATACAAATCTCCGCCCGGACAATTGGCCGTTGGTGGGGGTGTAATAGTTGGACTTGCTTGGTTACTGGTAGTTGTTGCTAGCACCTTGCTCCACTCCGCCTGTGTATTCTTCTCACCGCAGATAAGTGCGTGTTCAAGAGCCGCAGAGTTTTTGGCGCCAGCAGATTGTTCTATGCGTACGAAACTTACTTGTGCTGCGGCATTGGTGAAAGGTATGTATATGCTATTCGCCCCATTACTTACCTCAACTTTCCCCGATTGTTCACCAGGCCTAGGCTGGCTACCAGTAAATACAACATAGGTAGATTTGCTTGTGTTGGCTGCTTCGGAGTTGTCGAGGAGAACTGCAGTCACATTCTGCACTGAACCTAAGTCGTATTCTACCCAGAAACTATACGCATGGTCGGACCCATGAGTCATATGAGCAATTGGAAGAAGAGTGCATGGCTCGCGCAACACAGACTCTTGGGTCGTACTGGCTTCTGAACCACGAATATTTATTGGCTTTTGTAGGGTATTCGCGTCATTCAACTGCGCACGCACAAAGCCCGCCCCTGCAAAGGCAATACTGACTGCTAATATTATCGATAGTATTTTATGTAGAAGCAATCTCATAGCTAGACTTCGTATGCTTTACTTTCATATGCACTCCTTTCACCTCATCGAGGCGGCCATGCTTTTTAAAAAAGACTCCCTCATTCGTCATTGAGAAAGTCTTTGCGCTACTGAATATAATTATGTACCACTTATCTGACTATTATATGAAATTATGTGGGATTGCCAGAGGGGAACCCTCGGGAAACAGCTTCCCGAGGGTTCCCCTCTGGTACTGGTGAATAAAAAAAGACGATCGCAGCATCGTCTGTGTTTGTATGTTGGTTGTTTACCGGGAATTGTATCCCCGCTGCGTGGGATGGCTCGTTAGCCTACCGGTGGTGCAGGTGGCTGTAGTTTTTCTGCAAGCATTTTGAGCCAGGTGTCCCGCCTCACTGTACCCATAGCCTCGTCGTTTTCAGCGCCCCCATCTTTCTTGCTCCACTTGTTTTGAGGCGTTGGTCCGGCGTTCGGCATGTTGTACGATTCTATAACGTCCCCGCTACGGGAGATCGTCAGAACTTCAGTGTGGTCACTGGCGAACCTAGTAATAGTCGCTGGCATGTCTCCATTGGAGAAGTCCGAGATAAACTGAATTTCGTATTTAACTCCACCAATAGTTAATGCGCCAGAAGTATGGCTTTCGTCATGCTCCTGATTTTCTACTACCCCTGGCCTGTTGGCCATGGACAAGTAGATTGTACTAAGCTGCTTCTGTGGCGTTGCAGCCGAGCTGTTGTTGCTATAAAAACTGGCTGCTCCAATTAGTAGCACAGCAATAAAACCAACCAACATGATTGTTCGTAATTTCATTGGTTCCACCTCTTCAATTTTCGAGTTTTTTCCTACACACAATTTTATTTGTGCGCCTACCACTTTTTTATCCACGCATGTGGTTTAAATGCCGGCTATACTTTAACACAAAATAGGTCGTCCGGCCATACTGTCATTTTTAATGGTGCCAGAGGGGACCTCTCGGGAAGCTGTTTCCCGAGGGGCCCCCTCTGGCAAATTGACTTTCCAAACAGTTTATGTTACTATGTTGTTTATTTTGACGTTAGGAAAGGCGGCTACGTTTTGCCATCTTTCCTACCGCCAAAACAGCCGTTAGGTTCTGGTCAAACAAGTGCTTTGGCACACCTGAGGTAGACAGGTACATTTTCCCGGAGGATAAACTATGTCTAGAATTCTTCGCCTGGCGATGGCCGCTCTCATGCTTGCGGCAGCCCTAGCTTCCCCCACCTCAACAGAGGCTAAAACGGTGGTCAAGCGCCACAAATTTGTAGTCCACAACGCATGCACGAGTGCAAACGTGGAGGGGGCGCACATAAATGCCGATGATTTTACCTGCAAAACAGGTAAAGACGGCTCATGCGTCATTGACTTCCCAGACTACAAGAACACAGAAGATGTTCCAGTCAGGGTAACCGCAAAAAATTACACAGGCCGTTTCCACGGACACGAAGCGTTAGCGCAGATCAATGTGTACGATCTCACCCCCGTGGGGGGGTGCAAAAAGTGACGAAGAAATAATTCGGAACAAACGAAAGCGAGAAGGACAGCCCACTTCTCGCTTTTTATACAAAATTACCAGCTTCCCTCGGAAGACGTAGATCATTATATATCTAGGAGGAATAAGTGCGGAAGAAAAAAATTACGCGGGTACGGCAGCCCCGCCCTTCATTTCGCATTTGCCGCAAATGCAA
>CAZYMS010000007.1:0-25021 GCA_964648985.1 uncultured Candidatus Saccharibacteria bacterium | reverse complement strand
AAATTACGCGGGTACGGCAGCCCCGCCCTTCATTTCGCATTTGCCGCAAATGCAAAGGTAATGGTTTTGTAGGAGATACCATATGCAAACGCTGCGATGGATGGGGCAGGTTAGAAGACGTTAACTGGCGGCCGTTCTTAATACTGCTCATCTTTGTGTTAGCGGCAATAGTACTGGCCATACTTTTGCAAGGAAACACACAATAACAACCTCATGGGCAGGAAGCATTGCAATGCTTCCTGCCCTTTTCATATTTCTGGATAACTTTTGCTACTAAATAACTGGCCAGGGGGCTTCCTGAAAAAAAAACCCGGGAAATAAAAAAAGCGATTGCAGAGCAACCGCCGGTTAGCAACGAGACCGAAATCCGGTGTCAGTGTGGGAACACCCATTTTTTGTCGGGGTCCACCTGAGGGAGGTTTGCGGCCTACTATGAGACGAAAGCGAATTTCTTCACCTCTTTCTGTCTTAAAATATGCCGCCTCAATACTTCCGGCGACCCACATTTGCTCAAGGTACTCATGCAAGTACGGTCCAAGCTTGGGTGGCCGCAATCTACGAAGTTTGTACCGTTTATCTATGTCTTCTGCAATAGCGTGAGCACTCCACCAACCACCTTCGGTAAGGGTTCGTTCAATTTCTAACGGAACATCTACACCCCTACCTTCTGGCGCGTTTGCCCAGTGCCACAACCATTTGACGATACAAGATACCACAAAAATCTCCACTGCTAATGTAAGCATTCAAAATCCCCCTTTGCGTGTTGTTTGCAAAAACGTATACCTTTTTGCTATAGGTAGTCGTGATGACTACTATTTATAACAGGAATGGCAGTACAAATCAAGATTGCCAGCACCAGAGGGGAACCCTCGGGAAACAGCTTCCCGAGGGGTCCCCTCTGACACTTGTGAATAAAAAAAAGACGATCGCAGCATCGTCTGTGTTTGAAAGTTCGTGATTTCCCCCTGTCTCATACTCTGTCTGCAAGTGGCTGTATAGCCCAGAGTATTTGTATACGACAGAGGTATATTTGCTCTCATCGTTCGCCGCCGGGTGGGTCATGGGATACACTGCTTCCCACTATTACGCCTAGCACAGCCAGTCCAATTCCCAGCCCCAGTGGAAGCCAAGAAAATACCCAGCTTGTGCCGTAATAGAAGCCTGCCAAACCGCAAACAACAAGAAAGACAATTACTGCCCCAAGCCACTGCATAGGAAACTCCTTTACAATGGGTCATGTTTTGGTGGTTCGTCTACTGGCTGCGACGTTTCTGTCTCTGCCGGAGTAGTACGTTGCACCGGAGTGAATATTGTACTGGCAAGCCAGATTAGGAGTATCGCAACCAGCAATATAAAAACCAACGCGCCTCGCTTCATTGTAATATACTCTCCTCCATGGAGTAATGGCTAAGCCACATTTACATTCCGACCCCGAGCGTACAAGAATGCATAAGAGGTCAGAAAGACAAAGCCTAAATCTACTGCGCAGATTATTGCTTCGCTCAATACGTTCAGACCGCTTGCTCTGGTAGGGTCGCGCATGGCATCGCTACCAACCATGTCTATGACTACAAGGTAGCCAAAGTACTGGCCGATCACTGTACCCGCCACGAGGATGCCTACGACCATAACACATATCAAACCGCCAGACAAATGGGGCACCACGCTCCGCTTCAAAACAACAGCAATTGCCATTCCCACAAAAGCAGCCACAAAAGGCCAAGGACTCACGAGAACTAACATTTTACTCTCCTTTTCAAATGGAATTCGACAAAGCTTACACCCTTTGCCGTAGTGATCACATTCAGACTCTCTGAGTGACTCAACACCATACCATAAACCACCAATAAAAGCAAGGTCCGATTTATAAATGTAGTTTAGCCCGAATCTTATACCATAAACTAGGTTTAAGTGGATCTAGACGAATGTCGACTGTTGTCTTACCTGCTCGCACAGATTCTGTTCTCGAGTTCACTGTTGTATACGAATCTTTAGTAGCGGTAATATCTAACCCGCCAGCTGGTGCAAAAATGGTGTACTCACCTTTATCGTCCGTTGTAACTTGCGTCACGCCGTCACCGGTAGAAACCACTGCCCCTTTAATAACCCGACCCAAACCGTCCACTACCTTGCCAGTTATTTGCCCGGGCATGAAGTAATCACGAATAACGTTCGCCACTTGTCGCTCCGTACCATCATCATTAAGGATAGATGTGGACCCCCCGCGTAATACCCAATAGTTCACCCCTATCACATTACTCTTATGCGTATAAAATTGGCGAAAGAGTTCACCAACAAACTGCGCTTGCTGGCTTTCCGACATGGGTCCGTTTATGTCTAAAATTGGTGCGCCAAACTCCCCTATCATAATTGGCAGGCCTTGCTTCTTTGCGTACGTATCTAAGTCTCTACCCATGCGGCTGCTCGTAGAAACATAGTGGTCTATAACTGTAACCGCACCAGCTTTTTGCAGTACATCGCGATTGTAAATATCGCGCGCTACATCTCCGTTTGCGCTGAACCACCCGCAATGAACTTTTTTATTTATTCCAGCAATTGCTTTTTGGCATGCATCACTGGACTGCCATACAAAGTCACGAAGCTGCTGCTTAGATGCCTCTGTTCGCCAAGGATTTCCGAGTATTCCATTCTCTGCTTCTGGTGCGGGACTCAGAATGTCGCCGTCAGCAAAAAGATTCGGATGGTGCATTATAAACTGGGAAAGCCTGGTGGAATGCTCTGTCCCATTTTTTAGTTTTGGATAATTGAACCAACCTTCCCAACCAGAAAAGTTACCACGAAACCATATGTTGAGTCCTTGCTGCCTACTGGCGCTTACCCATTTTTCTATAAGCGGTACAAATTCTTCATCGTATGGAGTGTCTATGGCTATACAAGTAGCACCCAAAGATTTTATTTCCGCAACTTCTTTAGCTATAAAATTTGTTGCATACTCGGGCTTACTCAAAAACTCCCTCGCAGAATCCCGCGAAACTTTCATGGTGTCTATACATTGGTAATGCCACAGTCTGCCTGTAGGGGGCTCGGGCAAGGCGGCGGATACTTTATTGGAAACCAAGAATAAAGCAATTACCAAAAATAATGTTTTGAGTGTATTAGAATGCATCATAACAGTGTATCAAATCCAAACGATACCGTGGAGGTAACATTACTTACTCACAGTAAGATAATCCTTTCGCTTAAAAATCATAATGTCTTTCTCCGTATATACCAGGTCAAAATTATCGTATAAACGCTGTTTTGCGTCGGGGTTTTCAAATATGCTCTTCGCTAGAGCATCATGCTCTCTCAGTGCAATCCAGGTAGCGTATTTGTCTGGCTCTTTTAGTGATTCAGCCCAATATGGCTTATTACCTACATAAATCATATTTTGCATTGGTATACCGCTGCGAACAATACTGATCGTACGTGCGTAATCATCTAGCAATACTAAACCGCCATCATAATGCTGCTTCATCCAGCGCTCTGCCTCGGGTCTTTCAGCAGAAGATACCCCCACACGTCCATCCTGTAAGGTAATTACATTTGAATACCCTACCACATATAGCGCGAGTTGAGCAGGTATGGCGGCTATTAGAAACACGCGAGCCCATCCCTTACTCTTAAAGTATAAATAGGAGAAGAATGTAGCAGCAAAGGGAATCATTAACAACCCATAGCGTACATTAAACAAATTATTTCCAAATGATTTCGGTGTTAGGCTCGGTATAAATATTACAGATTGCCCGACGTACATAGTAAATACGTTAAACACGAAAATTATTGATAGAAGTATACCAATGTATAAACGATTTTTGTCTTCTCTATTACAAAGGTAGTAAATAAAACCAACTATGGAAATAAGATAAATAATTACCCCTACATTGCTCATGGCTGTAACAAAGTAGTATAAGATGGAAGCCCCTAAATGATGATATGCGGGCAACATCCCTCCTTGCAAAAATGCATTCTGTTGCGATTTTGCGGAGAATTCACTGTTTGTAAAATAGAGCGCATCACCCAAAATTAGTTTATCCCAAAGCAGCCACAGCCCAATTCCAAAAAAAGCCAGAACGACAAACAACATCAGTGCCCCTTGTAGTTTTTCCCACTTGTCTTTACTAAATTTAAGTCGAATGTCGGCCAATGTTTTCGGAAATTTCGTCCACGGTAAATATTTTAGTCCTAACAATCCTGCTTCAACACCTACCAAAAACCATCCATCATATCGTGTGATTGTTGCGCAAAACCCAAAGAACGCTGCAGCAATAAGGTGCCCATGTTTGTTCTCATTGTACAGAAATAGAATAAAATAATAACTCGAAAGGGTAAAAAACATTATGAGAGGAAGCTCCGTCATTGGTGTTGTTTGAAAATACAACATATTCGGATTAATTATGGCAAGCAGTGACGCCATAAATGCTACCCCTTTATTCTTTGTTAGTAGAAAAGATATCCTGTACAGATATAAACACGTAACAACAAAAGCAAAACCCGATACGATAGAACCCGAGAGTCCCGACCTCCACAAAAAATTAAAATATACAAATGGCAATAGCATTATATGAGGCAGTGGCAACCATATACCACCAAGTTGAGCAAAGCCAGGAGTGATGCTCTCTACCACACGCTTGGCTATATTCAAGTGTGACTCTGCATCACCGTACAAAACAATTAAGTCGTGCGTGTATGCATAAGCCGAAGAAATGACAGCAAAAATGACGGCAACCAAAATTACCACCTTCTCATGCGGTAATCTATTGAACCAGTTTTTCCAGTTCTGTACAGTTTCTAATTTTAGACTAAAGCTGAACATGGTTTTTTTTAAAACGTGGTGCAATAAATAATACTATGATGAGCAGTAGTAACACGAGCGCATATATGGCTACGTAATACTCCTTAAGGCTGAGAGCATGCGATAAATACGTATTGTAAACGAAGCTCCCGCTTTTCCCCTGCTGCAACAAATTCCAGTTGTAAATGAAATTATATTTCATCCCCAAGCCATCTGCTTCAATTTTAGGAGGAACTGCATTTGTTGTAAGAGCACCCAGAAGCGCCACGGCAACACAGTATAAAGAAAAGACCAGTACGAGCATCCTGCGCCAGATGCCAAATCGAATTTCATTTGCAAACTTCGCAACAAACATGGAGAAGACCGCTATTGAAGGAATTAAATACCTAGGACCAAAAGCCCAACCACCCCAAGGATCACCCCAACTACTGTACAAAAAAACATCAGCCGCAACGACACCCAAAAGTGTCGCCAGCTCAGGAGTTATTTGCCGTATAGAAAACGCTATAGCAACAAGTGCGAGCAATACTATAGGCCAGTACAATAGCAATCCCCTATCTCGTGAAAAAAATAGCGTACCAAAGCTATTAGGAAGCCTGGTTTCAGAGAAAAATCCCACTACGTTATCTTTCTTTTCGGCAATATTCTCAATTTGCTGATTACTACTAGCGCTGCCGTCATCTAGTTTACGCTCTATAATCGTTTTGTAGTCTACCAAACTTCCGCTAAGCCTCCTCCAACTTCCGTAATAGTGAGAATTGTGCGCAGCTTGAAGCCCAATAAGTACTACAAACGCGACTGATGTATATACAAAAACGCTTCTCAAATTAAGCTTCACCTTACTTTGTGTACGTGATAAATAAACTGAAGACGCAAAGAAGTAAATCATGATTGGTAAATATAATATACCATTTGGATAATCTACAAAGAGTGCCAATCCAAAGTTAAGCCATGCCAATAATCCCCATGACCAAGCGCCTTGTATAGACTCCTTGTAGCGCCAAACAGCATAGAGTCCGGATAGAATGAATAAAACAGTAAATTGATGTTGGTAGAGCGTAATTGAATAACTCCAAGCATTCGAACCGAAAGCATATAATAGCCCGGCCAACAAGCCGGCCCAAGCAGGCAACAGTAAGATTTCTTTACAAATCTTGAAAATGAACAGCAATGCCAAGATAGTAACTAAAGCAGTTAGGCTAAAGGTCGCAACCTGCGCTATATTAAAATGCTCACCAACTACATAGAAAGGTAACGCTATATAAGAAATACCAGGAGCAAAAAAGCTAAAAAACTTGCCATTGTAAAAGCCAACATCAGGATATACAACATCACCCCAAGATTGCGACAATGCATAAGAACCCGTTGCCACCATTGTAGCAACATGCGCATAACGCCCACGCTCTGGAGACAACTCAAAGGCCCCCGTAGCCTGGTCGAGCTTATACTTTATATCAACTGGCTGCGGGTTTCCTTTTGCTCCTCTAATGGTAAGGGCCAGTAATAGACCAGATATTAGTATGATTAGTAAATATTTTAGTTTCATAAATTTATAAAGTCTTTTACAAGCTCATTAGATTTTGCCACACCTACATTTTGCCGCTCAGTTATTTGATTTAGAATTTTAACATCTTTACCGGCTTCTCGCTGTATCACTAACAAAAGTTTTATAAGATCTTCTGAATTTAAAGTATTACCATCGAGCACACAATTTAATAGACCAAGCTCAGCCATTATACCTTGGGTCTTATGTTCGTAAGATACAGCGATTGCTGGGGTTCCTACCATGAAGGAAAATATTACAGAATGCATTCGAGTTCCTACAGTAATTGTACAGAGTGAATATAAACATAAAAGCTCTGTGTAAGAAAATTGACTATCCAAACTATAGACGTCAGCTAATTCCTCCACACCATTCATAATGCGTGCCTGTACTAATCTATCATCATCGTTATGCAAGCTATCTGTTACTTGGGGAATAAGTAATATCGCTAAATCCAGTTTTGCAATTTCATATATAAATTCTATAAATGCGCGCTCGTATTTTTGCTGTTGCGCTGTGGGAAAACGATTTGCAACGGTAAGACCAATTATGGGCTTTCGAAAATCTATGCCCACTTGCACAAGCTTTTCCCGCATTACCTCTACGGCCGTTTGAGTAGGTTTTCGCAGCATAAATGCTGCGTCAGGCACCAGAGTTAGTTTTGCTTTTGTAATTCCTACAGCTTTTAAAACTTCAAGGCTAATTTGCTCTCGAATAAAAATAGTAATGGATCTATTTAATACTAATCGTACCAGCAGCCGTTCTATTACACTTGGGAAAGGGCCAAATGACTGAGCATGCAGCAATACCGGCTTCTTTAGAATAAGAGCCATGGATATAGCATGCAAATGTAAAGCTATACTCATAACACTCCGCAGGCCATGGCCGCCGACTAAATACCCTCCTCCGGCCGTGATAACTTTATCTGCGCTAAGATATTCTCTAGCAAGTGCTTGTAATCGTTTAGGCAAAAGCCATATATAGTCTCTATGCATAAATCTATATACAAGAGACCAAAGTGTGGTCGTCGTAATAACTATTACACTATTCAGAATGCGACCTAAAAGGCTAGAGTTTTCGTAAATGGCGTAATAAAAAAATGAGCGCAGAACCGAGACCTCCTCGAAAGGGATTTCTTCGGCCTCCATACTGGCAATAACAATATCAGCCTCAGGAGCAACAGTGCGTAGTTGCTCTAACTGTGCTGCAACAATACCGGCATCACCACCGTTGCGTCTACTATATACATTTGTGAGAAGTATGTTCATGCGTTAGTTAAGTCGGATACAACCTGAGTATATTCAGCTGTTATCTTGTCCCAGTTATAGTCTTGCGCTTCGCGCCTTGCAGCTTCTGACATACGTGTGCGCTTCACTTGGTCGCCTAACAATTCATTTAGTGTGGCTACAAATGCTTCCGCGGTTAGACCATCAACATGTTCAGAACAGCTTTGTGGTACCCACTGCAGGCCCGGTATGTCTGAAACAATTAATGGAGAGCCACAAGCCATAGCCTCTAAAGCGACAAGCGGGAAGCCTTCAGAGCGAGATGGCATTACTGTACACACTGCTTGTTCAAATAATTTAAATTTTGCCTCGCCTTCTACTCTTCCCGCACACTGTACACGCCCTTCTAAACGAAACGACTGTATTAGTTCTTTTAATTTATTCTGCTCATGCTCTGGGCCATTGCCGGCTATTATCAATGGGTATGGAAAAATCTTTGAAATTTGTGAATAAGCACTCAGCAAAACATCTAAACCTTTTTGCACAATATCTATACGGCCCAAGAATAAAATATGTTTTTCACCGTGCACTGCGGGCCGCTCGATGATTTGCTTAGGTAGTCCATTTGGGATTATACGTACATTTATTTTTTTATTTGCGGCAAGCACTTTGCTTTTTTGATATTCCGTTAACGTAATTACGTTGCTATAGAGTTGAAGCCCTAGTGTTTCTAGGAGCTGAAAGGGCAGATGATATTTTTTAGACATATCTCTACCAGAAAGGCTGTGGGTAACCCCGACGACAGGCCTACGGGTAAACCACGGCAAGAATGCAGTTGAAAATGGTGGGGTAAAACTTTCTATCCATATATCGTATCTTCTTCTAAAAGCTTGCCAGGGCAATAATGTTTGATATATGGCCTGGCCCACAAAAGGCCCAAACTTGCCGGTACCAATTCGTGCATACGAAACACCGTCTAGAGTTTCGTCTTTTGCTCCCGGATATGTTCCAGTAATAACAGTGACCGAGTTCCCTCGAGCTAACCGCATAGCAACTTCGTGTACCGCCCTCGCCCCTCCCCCACCGTACCAAGGATTCTTTAAATCGTCGTAATTTGAAAAAATAATATTCATGCTATTCTAGCTGTTTAGATGACGTTGCGACATCCCATATTTTTTTTTGTTTTCTAAATTTTGTTAAAACCCTGGGGATAGCCTGTAACGCTAAATAGGACACTACCACATGGGGTGGCGTATGTATTGCCTCTTTGAATAGGGCACGCCATTTTACCCCCTCGCTCATTGTTTCGTACTCATTGAGGAGTTGTCTATCGAACATCGTACGCAGTCTATCATGAACACCTACAAACCTGGTTAACTGTTTTATATAATCATGGAAGTTAGAGGCGAGTCTAAAATATACAACGGCCTGCGCTGCATACCTGAAAATATATTTATTTTGTTTTGCATAATAGAAAGTATACACATCTTCCCCACTTGTTACTCTTGCAGGTAATCTGAAAGCTGAATACATTTTTCGAGAAAATGCCCTGATTTGGCCTCCACATTGATAAGCCTCAGCGCGACCATTTAAGTCGCTTTTAGCTCGCTCCCACACATTCTCACCAAATGTTGTTAATCGCTCTACAAAAGTTCTGTATGGCAGAGGTTCATGGGCACCGCACACCAGGTCAGCAGTGGGATCTGCGTGAAAGGGCTGTAAAAGCTCAATCAAAACACGCTCGCCCTTTAATATTACATCAGCATCGAATTGTACTAGAATATCTGCCTTGCAGCGCTCAAATAATTCGTTCATTCTGACTATCTTCCCTTTTCGCTGACCATCATCAAGAACCTTTACAATAGAATTATCCACCGCACTGGCCTGCTGTACCGTTCTATCTGTGCTCCCATCAGAGACAATCACAATTTCATTTACGCTAAAGCCCTCTTGTTTTTGAGCAAGGATTGAAGCTATCAGCTGCTTAATATTCGATTCTTCATTATGGGCAGGAATGCCTACCGATATTGTAAGTATCTGCATATTTATAATTTCTTTGACGTTGTTACCACATCCCATGTCTGATTAAAATTTTGAGCAACTTGCTTAGCCTTCCTTTTTACATAACGATTGATGAACAAAATTGCCACAAGTCCAAAAGGGTTTCTAATAAATTCGATACATATATTATGGAGAAGAGATAATCTATTAATTTTATAATTCTCATGTATGACTTTACTATCAAAACTGACACCTAAAATTATATGATTAGCAAAAATTCGAGAATTAAACCTAATATAATCTTTAAGCGTGCCCGGACCCCTACCGAACACCACTGCATCTTTTACATGCATGTATGTGTAACCTAGCTTCTGGGCGGCAAAATAGAAAAAGGAATCCACAGAAGCTAGCATTTTCAAGTCAGAAGGAAATTCAAAGTTCTCGATAAAATTATTTGAAAACGCCATCGCCTTACCATCTACTGTGGTAGCGTTGTTATAATCACCACCTGAATAACGAGCTTTAGCATATATACGATCAGTAGACGCTACAGCTTTTTCAATAAACGTTTGCGCCGGCAGAGAGACCGGCCTTCCTGTTACAATACCCACCTTGGCATTACTACGAAAAGGCTCAACTAATTTCTCAACTAAATTAGCATCTTCAATCTTTATGTCATCGTTGAATGTTATGAGGACGTCTCCAGTGTTTGTTTCAAAGAGACGCTTCATAGCGTGAGCATACCCTTTACGCGGTGTGGTTTCTATTATCTTAATACGGGGATCGTTTAGTTCCACCACCTTTTGTCTTGTCGCATCTGGAAATTCGTCTATATGAACTATTAGTTCGTGAAATACATAACTTTCCGCTTTTTGATTTAATACGGAACGCACAAGCTGCTGAATTCTATTTTCAGCGCCGTATGCAGGTATTCCAATGGATACTCTTGGTTTGTCCATGTGGTTGTTGTAAATATTGACAAAACTTGGTAAAAATAGTATAGTGTTTAAAATCTATTTTTCGCTAAGGGGGATAAATTTGTGCCTGGAACAATTCCTGAATGGCTGGTGATATCGTTCATATGGATATTTGTTAGCTGGCTCATATTGGAACATATTCCAAATGGGAAGCTACAAAACACACTCTCGCTAGGCAACTTTTTTGCTTGGTCTGTGCGGTTATTCGTACTGTACCATCACTCTACAAATTGGGACACCCTGTCTCGGTATGCGTTTGTAATTGCAGTTGTTTCTGCAATTATTACCTGGTTTTGCGTTCAAATACGCAAGCCATCTCGAATACCACTTACCGCTCGCATGCAGCGCGAACGCGAGCGTCGCGAGCCTTAGCTTCACAGTACATGAGGAGAATGTATGCTATATGCCACCTGTGTCCTACTTTCCATTCTCATTGGCACCATTACCAGTGCCAACCCAACACAGCTTCCCGTATTTAGTTTTTTCCTTAATGCAGCAGTAAATGTAGCAGTAGTTACATTCGCTGTATGCGTAAACAATGGAAGAATGCACTGGTTAAGCTTAGTTCCAGCAGCAGCTGGAATAATGACTTACCATGTCACTCTCCATCTGTGGAAAAGGACAGACAGCGGAAGCGAATTGTCGCTATAGGCGAAGCGCCTACCCAGGCCTTACGCCACCCAGCTATTTGTTCGAAGAAGTTCGAACGATGAAGCTGGTTTTTTATTACCAATCCCACCTTCGACATTCTCACATTCCTATGTTAGTCCGCTTTAGCGAATAGGGCGGAAGAAAAATATGAGAATGTTTAGAGGTAGGATATTGTTATATTGTATTTTATTAATTCTTGGTCATTACCTCCAGCGCTTTCTCTGCTTGCTCATTCCAGTCAAACTTCGCAGCCCAGTCCAACGATTCTTGTTCCATAAAGTGTCGCTGCTTGGAATTAGAAATAAGCAAATCTATTTTCTCTGCGAAGGCTGCAGGGTTACCATATTCTACTAAATAACCAGTATGCGGATTTTGAACACTATCGCGAAGACCCGGCACATTACTTGCTACTACGGGCGTGCCGCACGCATTCGCTTCTATGCTGGTTATGCCCCATCCTTCCATACTGCTTGGATTGGCAAACACCCAGGCTTGCTGCATAAGGAATACTTTTAGCTCCTCTTCTATTTTACCCAAGAACGAAACTACGCTTGTAAGCCCAAGCATCTGTGTAAGTTTTTTCAAATTACCCTCATCTTCCCCACCCCCTGCTATAACTAACCGCGCCTGTGGGTGCGCCAAATGCAATAGTTCAAATGCGCGTATGAGTACATCAACAGACTTGTACGCCTGCAACCGGCCCACATACACCACGAGCGGGTGCTCGTCTTTCTCACCAGGCATAAGCTGCGTTACATCTACTCCAGGGTTTATAACTTCTATACTGCTGCCGGTAAGGCCAAGAGCAAGCATGTCTTGCTTAGTAGACTCTGACACGGTTATAAGCTGGGTATGACGATAGACAAACGGGACAAAGTATTTTTCTATAGAGCGTGCAAGCAGTGCTGCAGGCCACACTAAATGTTTTTTAAATATTTCCTGGTGCACATGGTGGACTAAACCCACTACTGGTTCCCTTACAAACAAAGGCGTGAAGAACGGCAATGCACTATCGCTATCTAAAATAATGTCGAACTTACCGCGAAGTCTGAGCATGTAGTACACAAACGCCCAAAACCACACCATGTAAAACCCACCCCGGCGTATTATATTTACACCATCTACGGCTTCAAACCGCAGGTTATTACCATCACTACCGCAAAAAACCGTTACCGAATTACCCGCGCCCACCCAACGCTTGGCCATTTCATGCACATATACCTCAGCACCGCCTGCAAAGGTATGTTTTGTGTCTCTCCAGTTGAAGATGAGGATGCGCTTCGCAGACGAAGCAGCATGTAGCTTGTAGGAGGTAGCTTGTAGGCCAGGAAGAGGGGCGAAGACGTCAAGGAGGTCTATAAGATTACGGAAGACAAAGCGGCCGTGCTGGGTTACTGCGTGCCAGGCAAACAGCAACACTGCAGTAGCAGAGCTGGCAGCAAGAACTACCTGCGCAACACTACCTACACTGTCATGGTTGTACATAATGCCGAGAGACATAACAACAGCTCCCAACACCCCAAACCAGGCATAGCCGTAATCATCTTTGGCAAGGCGATAGGCTATGTAACTACTAGACACTGCTAAAAATGCCATTGCTGCTGCGTATGCGGGAAGGTACGGAAGTATAGGTGTAGCATTACTGCCAAACAGCAGTGGGATAGTAAATTTTCCCAGAAGACCTATGCCCACAAACCCAATAAACGCTGCTGCCACGACTAACCTAAACAAGGGCAAAAAGCTTTTGCGGCCACTACCCCCCTGCCCTCGCTCGCGGCTTACGCTTGTAGTAATGAATACACTTGCAAGGCTACAGAGATACACAATCATACCACCACACAAAGAAAGAAGTGCGTAACTTCCCGCAACCTGCGGAGTAAAATAGTGCTTCACTAAAATAACATCTGCGGTAAGGAACAGCGTGGTACTACTACTGGCCAGTAGTGCAGAGTAAAAGTATTTTCTAGGAAACAGTATGGCGGAAGAGACTTGAGCCGTGAGACTTGAGCCGTGAGACTCAGATGCTAATTCTTCGCTCACGTCTCTCGCCTCATTTCTCACTTCTGTTTGCGCCAGTTTCTTCCTTCCGAGGAAAAACAGCGTAAACCACCCTGCTGCAACCGCACACAATATAGCCACTGGCGCCAAGTCTTCTCTGCCGAGGAGAATGAGTACGCCAGCAGTAAGTAGTTTTATGACGGGGTCAGCAAGCACACCGAGCGCAACAAACTTAAACGCAAAGTCGCCCCGCAAAAACCCACCCCATATCCCCTGGCTGAGCATTATGGGAAATATAGGTGCAAAGGCTACTACTATATATGTTTGCGATATGTTAAAGAACTGTGCAAGGCTTGGCGCTATAACAACCCACACTACAGCAGCAGTTATACCGACAAACAATGACCACTTGCCAACGCCCCGCACGAACGGGCGCATAAGCTGCTTGTGATTGCTGCCCAAATACCGCGCCACGCGGTAGGTTATGCTTCCGCCAATACTACCGGTTACTATGCCCGTGAGCAAAATAACCGTGCTAAATAAACTAAGCGTACCAAAGTTTTCCGGGGAAAGGCTACGTCCGAGTAGTGCACTGAACACAAAGTTCAGTACATTTGCCAGCATCATTGCCGCAACAAGCCAGCCGCCTTGAGCAAGGTCCTCAAGGCCAAAGCGCCTTAACACATGTAACATGTAACCTGTAACATTCAACCATATTGCTGGCTTGCCATCCCGCTGAGCAGAATCGAAACCACGCTCAGCACGGTCATTCTCGCGCAGGCGGGAATCCATGCCACCCACAGCACCGGCAACGTTAGATGCATTGGCAACATTCGACTTTTGACTTTCAGACGTAAAGACTTTCGACTCCGTCTTTGTAATGGGGTCAGCGACTTCGCCCATGAGGCGGGAACGAAAAGAAATAGCTGTGCGCCGAATAAAGGTTTTCCGACGCAGTATGGCTTTTTGCAGATCCACCGCGGGAGAAACAGGAATAGAGTCAGAGGTTGTAGGAGGTAGGTTGTAGGAGGTAAGTTCATTAAAAACAGCGGAGGCAACACTCATGCGTTTAGGACCAGGCTTACGCAGCGCAGCTGCAAAAGCTGGTTTTTTCAAAATACTATTTCGCGGATGCGCTACGGGAAGCGTAGCATCCACTGCATCGGGAAATTCAAATGCCCGTTCTTCCTGCACGAGTACTCCTAGCGGTACTGACTCATGGCTAGCACTTAATGACTGGTCAACAGTTTGCAAGTGCAAACCGTGATTCGTTTTCTGCCAATAGTGCGGCTTTATGAGAAGTTCGTAAAATGCTTTCCATGCTGCTACAGACATAGCAAGCCAGTATACTGGTACGAAAAACACGTACTTCATCACGCCGAACTCTTTGCGTTTTGCAAGGCCAATCAAATACGCATACATGTAAAAAAAGTTCCCTACAAACAAACTAAATACACCTATATAGAGTATGACCGGAGGGAACAATGGCTCCAGTACAGGAGCGACTTGGGCGCGGAATGCAAAATAGGCCAGCGTAAGTACCCAAAGCACAGGGTTTACAAACATAGAAAGCACCTTACCACCAACCGTAAGCTGCAGCAAAAACATATTTCTAAATCCGAACTCACGAACGGCGCGGCGGGGGCTGCGCATATGCACCAGGTAGGTTTGCATATAGCCCTTTATCCAGCGACTACGCTGACGGTACCAGTTATGGTAGCCGCTATTTGCCTCTTCTAAGGTGGTAGAATCTACTATTGCCGTACGATAGCCGCGTTTCGCCAACCGCATACCCAGGTCACAGTCTTCGGTAACGTTATACGCATCCCAACCGGCTAGTTCGTGCAATATGCTTTTCTTAAAATGGTTACTGGTGCCACCAAGTGGTATAGGAGCACCTATGGTTTGAAGACCGGGCAACACTAAATCGAACCACAAACTATATTCCGCAGTAAACATGCGCGTGAGCACGTTTTGGTACGGGTTATAAAAATTCAACTTACCCTGTACGCAAATAACTTCCTCAGGAAGCTTTTTAAACGCAGCCACCACCTTTTTGAGCTGCAGAGGCTCAGGCACATCTTCTGCATCGTATATGGTTACTATTTCACCCGTGGCAAACTGCAAACCATAGTTCATGGCTTTAGGTTTGGTTTTTGGCTTGGAGTTGGGGACCACCACTATTTTAAAATGTTTAGGAAGTCCCATGGCCCGAGCCCTGCTCACCGTTTCCGCATCATCTTCTTCCAACTGCAACATAACCTGGAGCTTCGCTTTTGGGTAATCCAGCTTATTCATTGCTTCCACAAACTGGGGAAGCACCTGCCATTCCTTATAGAGTGGACAAAAAATTGTATACCGAGGCAAGTCCGAAGGCTTGAGCTGTGCTAGCTCTTCGTCACTGACACTTACTTCCGGATTGCGCGTAAAGGAACGATATGCCAAGAACAAACCGAACAACAAGTCGGCAAAGTAAAAAGTAGTGAGAATAACAACCGTAACCAGGGCCGTATGGAACCAGTCAATGTATAACAAAAGACCAAGGCATACCACAAGGCACAACAGAAATAACTTTTGGCCGCTGGTAATGGATATAGCTGCACTATCACGAGAGCGGAGATTACTATGATGCACAAACCGCTGCCCACCTACCATGAACCCCCTGCCTCCTGTTTTTAGGTCAGAGAACGGCTGCGCAAATTGTTTCTTAAATATATTCATCAAAAACTGAAACGGAAATAGTTTGAAATAATCGCGAAAAAGATTACTACCGAGATAGAAACATAACTCCACTCTATACTATCTAGTCTCTACCCTTTTCCCTCTACCCTCTCTTGGTATTTTCTATCTTTATTTCAAGCAGAATACACGCTTTTGCAGCGCTTCTACATACATAATCGCAGCACAGTTGAATGTGTTACGGCAGTTGTCTTACTCTCCCCCTCGTGAGGGGGCGTTGGTGGGGGTCATAGTGACTTTCGATAAACCACCATGTTTCCCTATGACCTCACCCAGCCTGTCCTTTTGAGGAGAGGGGCCGGAAAGACAGACCGTTGGTTCTTTCCACACCTTTCATATCTATTCAATAAAATAAAAAAACCGTATATTCTCGCGGTTATATAGTGCTGACACTTACCTTACTAGTATACCAAACTTTCCATTGTTCTTGGGCTTCTCACAAATATATTATATCTCTCAAACATGCCATGTTGTTTTATTTTCTTCACATCTTACACCGTACATATTTTTAGACTACATACTATGGTGATATACCCTACCCGAGCGCTGTTATCACTACCAAATTATATATAACGCTGACCTGAACATTATATGAATATTTACATGATACATTTGCAGGAGGAAGGATTCTACCAACAAGCATGCATCCACCTTGTTTAACTTCGCGCGCCACCCCTCTCAGTTCCTAAAAAAGTATGGTAACCCCTTACCCGCATACTAGACAGTATTCTAGTAAACAAAAGCGAGATTTCTAATAAAAAAGATTGGGCGTAAGCAGCGTACTTAACCCAATCTTGTAAATCGTCGTGTCGAGAAAATTTATTTGCGCCACGCGAAGGTTCTGGATACTGTTAAACCCAGATATCCTCGCCCCGGACGCTCTGCCTCATTGGTCCCGGCGAAGGTGCCAATAACTGCAAACGTGTATTGCCATTTGGTGACACTGAGGTAGATATCGTCTCGGTATAACAGGGTATTACCCTTGAATCCCCCAGCACCATACGGGTCGGCGCCTACCTCTGCGTGCAGGCCCGCCTTCCAGGACTTGGATAACACTTTTTCCAGATCGCCGCCCACAGACAGAATAACGCCGGAGCGACCCCCGTATTTATTCGTTCGAAAGTAGGCATCTGCTTTTTGAAATATCTTCGCTGTTAACGTAGGCGATAGATCATGCAGACGGCTCAGCGTAATAGATGGGTTTGCATAGTCACTACGCGAATTTCTACCCAGGACCAAATGCGTATAGCGAAAATCCAATCTATACCTGCCCCGTAAATCGATGGCAATGGCACCGAAAGGGTCCACCTCCTCGCCATCGCTACACCAGCCACAGTTAAATCCTTGCACATCCGATACCCCCGCACTCACTTCAACTCGCCCTTTCTTTCTGGCAAGGGCAATATCAGACGTTACCACACGACGTCGGTACGGCCCAACGAGCAAGCCCGGCACCAGATACTCAGAGCGCAGTCCTTCGATAAAGCTGAAAGACCAGTCAGCAGCATCCGTACTAGCTATGGAGCTAGCAGAAGCTGGCGGTGTCGGTTTTGGAGTTGGGGTAGGGTCTGGCTGCTGGGCCAGAACGGAAAAAACCGTGAGCGCACTCAGAATAAGTGCACCAAAAATTATGACACGAAAGTTCATTCACCCTCCTGGGAAATGGGAGCGTACTTGCACGCTCACAGATTAGAGTTTCAACCAATGCGAGAATTTCGGACCAATGAATGTACCACATATAAGACATTATGTAAAGGAAACTTCATCCTCTACCCTTTTCCCGTACATGCATACTAGACAGTATTCTAGTAAAAAACTTCTCACCTATGGTAAAAAAACTCCGCTGTATGAGCGGAGCTTTGAAGAACGTATGCTATTTCCTTTTGGTAGGTGTAATAGTTGTAATGTCTTTAGTACCTTTAGGATCGGGATTTATTTTAAAGGTAAAGGTTCGCTGCGCAGTTTGCGAACTATCTTGGAGCACCACGGCTACTTGATATGTTCCAGCGTAAGGCATGGTGGGGGCAAGAACACAGCCAGCAAGCACCCCAGTGGGACTAAAGCGCATACAGCCTGCCGGATATGAAGGGTTTGGAACTATGGCGGAAGAAAGCGCCCACACATATGGACCAGTTCCACCACTTATTTCAAATTGATGGTAATAGGACTGTCCTACTTGTCCATCTGGCAACTGACTAGGCCCGCTAATTGTTAAAGGCTTACCCGCATTTTCTGGATTTATTGTAAAGCTATGTACAGAAGTTGCACTTAGTCCCTTACTATCCGTTACCCGCACGCCCACCTGGAACGTACCCGCAACAGTCATGGGAGAAGCCGAAGATGAAAATAGCCCATTCGGTTGCAATGCAATGGTGCAGCATGGATACCAATTTAAGTTTCCATCGGTACTTACTTCCCAGGTATACGGCGCAGTACCACCCTGAGCCTGGAACTGGTATTGATATGCTCGACCACGTACACCAGAAGGTAAGGTCACTGGGCTAATTATGGCAGGCTTTGCTGTTTGACATCTGGGATTACTATTGTACGGATCGCATACTGCAGGGCCAATATAGTCTACTTTTGAGGAAGCTTTAGAAGACATAAAGTCTGGCCTCACTCCGAATATTACTACACCAATAAGTGCGGTGACGAGCACTCCACCTGCGTAGGCGGCAATCATACCTAACACATCGTGGTGCTTATTTGCATTTTGACTCATTTTGTTTCGTTTGCATTACTACTTTTCTACAGTATACCACATCATCTTCATTTTTTATTCACCCGGCCTAGATACGGACATTTTTGTCCGCTTACTTACTTGGCTCAAGCTTTTCGTGGCGAGATAGTATATCATTCTGATTTTGCACTACCCACTGCTGCTGATTTAGCTTAAGCTGCTCATTCGTAAGGCCCATATCTTCGGAAGGACGTGTTTGGGACCATCGCAGAAAAAACGCAAGTAGAATTATTAACACTACCGGAAACAATAAGCGCTTATACGAAAAATTATGGGTCATATTTATACTTTATATTTCCTTTACTTGCATACTAGACCGTATGCAAGTAATTGGAATAAGGGTTAAAATAAAGATTTTGGCTTTTTGCCTTTATTTTTCCATTTCTCATCTTCGGCCTTGATAAGACGATCGTGGGCCATGCGCAAACCTCTACCTTCGTTTGCAAGCGTATTACTTACGCTTGCAATGGTACGATCTGTTACTGCCATTTCTTCTATTATATCTTCGTATGTATTCTCAGTAATCAGTCTTCGCGCAACTTCTAAGCGCTTCGCGAGCATAGTTATTTCTGTGTGCGTAAATAAATCTTTAAACAACTGCGATATTTCCTCTTTTGTTTTCGCCATAGCAAACGTAGCCGTTAAGTTTTCTACGTAATGCTGATGGTCTATAGGATTTAATTTTCTACGTGAGACTTTGGACATAGCAGTCTAAAATTTATACAAACATATAAGCATGCAAACATTTAAACAAATTTATAACGAGTACGAACGAGATTTATCATGTTCATACGTTTTGATAGTTTATTGTTTAAATAATTGGCAGCATACTAGACAGTATTATAGTAACATATAATAATTAATATTTTATTATATATAAAATAACATGCCGCAACTCAGGAGAATGGCAGCATGTAACTAAGCACCCATACTAGCGAGGAACCCCCGCCCTGTAAGTTTTTCCTTGCTAGTTAAATAATAGAATAGCTTTTCGCAAAGCTCGGGGGAGACGAATCCCACTTCTTCGTTCGGAACAATGTCGCCCAGGTAACCAATACGTTCCAATCCGAACTTTTCGTGAAACGTTTCTGCTCCCCTATTTACGTACTGCATATCCGTTGTGCGCGTGGTCAGCGGTTCGTGCACAATGTCATGTACGAAATGGGGCGGCGGGCACCACCCATGGTCTACATAATGAAGGATGCTCTCGGGCATTATGTATTTATGGCCATTGGCAAATTCTAAAAACATTTCACGACTTGCCGTATTGGCACGCGTTCCGACTGTTTTGCCTTTTGGGCAAATCTTGCATGTATAGCTACCCATATACCCTCCTTGTATTGTAGCCAGATATTCACACTGGTTTTGCTATGTAAACTCAATCACCGTAGCAATTCTTTGCATTGTTATACATTCTATAGCGCTTAATCCACAATGGCAAATGCTCGAATGGGAGAGCCGTCGCCATCTTTTATTTTTAGAGGGATACCGTAAAACGCAAAATGCTTGTCGTTTGGTAGCTCGTTCAGATTTATAAGCCCGGTAAAAGTAAGAATGCCGCTTTGCAGCAATGCTCGTTCAAGCGGAATATCTAACGTAGCCTTGTCCCCTACTACTACAAAGGGTGTTTCTGCAACTACAAATTTGGGTAGTATATCTTCGGCCAGATTGCCAGTTCTAAATACTAGCCCTACATGCTTTGGAAATTCATCAGCTATGTCAGTCATAGTCGCGTCCCCGAAGAATTTATCAAGAGGAAGCTCATCGAGTTTAGCACCATCTACTTTCATATGATACGGTGCATCTACGTGGCTACCCGTATGTGAGCCAAGCGAGAGCCGTTTTAAGCGCCACCCCTTATTTTTCAGCGTGTGTATCTCTTTAATCTTTACCTCCGGGTCACCATCATACACCTCCATCCCCGCTTCTATAGTTTGTGTTAAGTCAATAATTTTCATACTAAGCCAAGGGTTTCGTGAATAACTTTCTTAATACTCCCTTCCTGCACATCAGCAGAGCGGTCTATCCATACTCGGAATCGGAATGTATCTTGAGATGGCTCAACATCGAGCACTTCTGTGCCATCAGGATTTAAAATAGGAATAGTCACTTGCCTATCAGACTTACCCCAGACAGCCTCCAGGCATACTTGCTCAGGCGTAAGTTTACATAGGGAGGCGATAGCATCGGCTGCATTCTTCCTCATAACCCAATTGTTACCTATTGCTAGCAGTGCAGCAGGCACCTCGGTGGTATAGGTGCTTACATACGCAAGCGAATACCAGTTCCAACTCATTGCGGCCTGCATAAGTTTTTCCACTCCAAGCTCACCACAGGAACTTAGAAATTCTATTGCCTCAGTATCGTGATACCGAAAAAAATCTGCAGGGAGCATTTGCGAGGAAAACAAGATCTCTGCTGCGCGATATACCATGGCGCAGACAAGGGCATGCTCATCGCTATTGAGCCAACCATATATATACCTTCTGGTAGCACGCCACTGCTGTATCAATATTTCTGATCCTGGCTGTAAATACCATCCCTGGTGTGAATACTCAAAGGCCGCTGCCAGTACTTCCGGGTCATGTAAGGAAGTACCACCGGTGTGGTGCGTATGACGAGCAGTATTGTCTATATTATCCAAATCCATGCTCCCGCATAGTACATCGCTCAGGGGCTTAGATGCTCCAGTAACTATTTTTACAACAAGACCTACATCTATTCCCTGCTCCTTCATGACACGTTCTGTATCCGAGCCGCGAAGCAGTTCTCCTAAGTGAGACTCGCCACGATGTCCTGTATGTGCTTCTAATAAATTTTCAAACAAGTGTGAGCATGGCGGATTTCCTGCATCGTGCAAAAGGGATGCGGTTATAAGTTCTTTTTTGTACGGCTCAATTATTGGATTGTTTTGTACTACAATATCTGCCAAATGAGCAACACCCCGCCCATGTTCAAAACGGCTCGGCACAGGACCACGAGTAAGTAAATAGTTGGGGACGCTGTCTTGCGTAAGTTTACGGGCCCGTATGCACAAGTCTGTCTGCGCCAATGCCTCTACATAGTCCGGCAATTCATAGGCTCCGTAAATTTGATCAAATATCTTCATATCATAACAAAACGCCCTCAATGCGAGGGCTTATTTTATGCTTCGTATTTTACTCCAGTAGTCTCTGCAACTTGGATGATCCACTTTTCCATGCGCTCTACCCTATGCCTAAGTACTGCCATTTCTTCGTAATAATCTTTAGTGAGCTTGGTTAAATTATCTACCGCAATAGTTAATTGATCGAGGCGTGCCTCATGCCTATCCAAACGCTCATTGATAGACGCAATATCATCCTTCGTGGCCATACGCTGACGAAGAAAGTTCTTCAAATCTTCAAATTCGCTTATGGGGGTTACATTCTCACGAATGAAGCTTTTTAGGTCATCAAATTCTTTTTTGATGTCTGTGTCCATAGGTTAATATTACTGCTCTTAATAAGGGGTGTCAAAATACTGGAAAACACTAGCTATTCAATAAATATCTTTTACCTTTTAACACTTCCGGCAGATAGCTTTCTGAGGAATACATCTCATAGTCTTTACCGTAGCCAAGCTCCTTCATGAGTTTGGTGGGGGCGTTACGGACATGAAGAGGGATGGATAGGTTGCCTTGCGTACGCACGTCTTCTTGAGCGGATCTAAGTGCATCATAGGCGCTTCGATCTTTTTTACATTGTGCCAAATACGCAACCCCATGAGCAAGGTTTATTGCACATTCGGGATAGCCTATTGTTTGGCATGCTGCAAAGACTGCATTGGCTACAACTAAAGCAGTGGGCTGTGCTAAGCCAATATCTTCGGATGCAAATATAACCATGCGCCGCGCAATGAATAAAGGATCCTCCCCTGCTTCCACCATGCGCGCTAAATAATATATAGCAGCATCTGCTTGTGAGGCGCGCATGCTTTTTATGAATGCGGAAATGGTGTTGTAATGTTCTTCGCCAGCCTTATCGTAACGAAGAGTCTTTGACTGGAGTGTTTCTTTGAGCGTCTCTACAGTAATGCTACTGTAAAGTTGCATGGTATTGTCCAGCATAGTAATGGCCTGGCGAGCGTCGCCGTTTGCCATTTGCGTAAGCCAGTAGATAGCGTCGTCATCCGGTCTTCCCCCTCTTGAGGGGGAGCTAGTGGGGGTCATAGAAACTTTTGATGTATCATCATTCTTCACTACGACCTCCCCCACCCCCTCCTCAAGAGGAGGGGTGCCGGAAGATACATCTTGCATTATGGATACTGCACGGAGGATGACTTCGCGGACTTGGTCGCTGGATAGTTCTTTCAGCGTAAATACGCGACAACGAGAAAGGAGCGCAGGTATCACTTCAAAACTAGGATTTTCTGTTGTGGCACCAATCAGGGTAAGCTGGCCGCTTTCGACAAATGGTAAAAGGAAATCTTGTTGGGCTTTATTAAAACGGTGGATTTCATCAAGAAAGAGAATAATAGGAATGAGACTTGAGGCGTGAGGCTTGAGGCCAGAGCCAATAATTTTTCGGATATCTTCTTTACCAGCAGAAACTGCTGATAGTTCGTGGAATTCTGCGCTGAGTGCGTGTGCGTATATCCGGGCCAGCGTGGTTTTTCCTACCCCCGGTGGTCCCCACAATATAAAACTAAACAAATGCTTTTGTTCAATCGCACTCCTAAGAGGCTTGCCCGGACCAACTAAATGTTCCTGGCCTATGTATTCATCCAAATTATTTGGGCGCAAACGCGCAGCTAAAGGCTCCATAGGGATCATGTAAATATGAAATTATATAAACATTTAAACACAGCTGCCTACAGAAAAGTTGGTGGTTAGAGATCGTTCTGAATGCTTAGATGTTTATATAGTCAAATGTTTAGATAAGTATCTAATTGTACTATCGTATACCTTATTATATCATAAAAAAAATGGGAATGTCGGCATTCCCAACCTTAACGGCGCACATGACTATGCAGCCTTTTTGACCTTACGGTTTGTTTTACGTCTTTTCATAGACGCTTTTTTCCTCCCCTTGTTTTTTGCAGCTATCTGCTTTACCTTAGGGTCCCTCCCGGACGTTGGTATAGCAGTCCAATTACCTCGGTCGCAGAGTCCGCTGATTGGGTCTCGCCCCAGTGCTCCCTGCATCCGATACACCTTTTAAATTTGGCTACGTGTTAGCACTGCTCACCTCCTGAATTGATCGAAAAATATATCCAACTCGCGAGAGAGTTGTTCTGCCTCAAGCAGACTGATAATGCGTAGACCGGACCTACCACCAATCCATTGAAATGAAGGACTGTGGTACAGCGCCTTTCTACGTTCACGTACAAGCTCAAGAGTGACCTCTTCCGGTTTCACACCAAGCTCTCGGGCCAAAAGACAATTAAGCAACTGTTCTAAAGCCATAGTTATGCATCCTCCCAATCTTCAAGACGATCATCGTCTCGGCCATAGTTGTTGTCACCAGGACCCAGAAAAATGAGCATAGTTTGGTGGGTACACTTGGCACCCTCTAAACGTTGCAGCATGTCGTCAATTTCTGCCGCGGCGTGTTGCAAATCTAAGGCAATTTGAACACTTGCAGAGATTCGCTCGGAATCCACACCCTCGGCATCCAGATTTTGCAGTAGTTCTGCTAAACGGCTCAACTTTTCTCCAGTAAGCAGGCCGCTGTTCCACAGAGCCAGAAGCTCGTCGAGTTCAGTTACTGAGCAATGATCCACAACACACCTCCTTACGGTTGTTCGGAATAGTATGAGCACAGCGCTGTGCTCCACCTCTTACTCATAGCTTATCATATAGTTCTATGTTAACAATGGTACAGCTTTTACCCACCTGACCAAGCATGTACAGATATCTTCTATGGTAGGACACAATAAAGAGGAGTTCGCGAACGAACCCCTCAAAGTAGCTTATGGGCCAAAAGAATTACGCTTCCACCAAGTCGTCCCGCAGAGTAAACTGTGCCCCATCTTCAGCGGGCAGTTCGAGAACTGTAACGCCAGTCATTTCTCCCAGCTCACCCAAGGCATATGCAAACCCCTGGACGAAGACCGAGCCGTCTTGATGCAACAAGTTGATGGAATCGCCATTGTACACGACCCGCATTTGTTGGGCCGCGCCACACGACTCAAGTTCGGAACCGCTCCAGACATCAAGCAGTAGGTGCGCACCAACGGGAATAGTCACATGATAGTCGACTTCCCCGAGGATAATGTTCCTTAAATCCACCCACGCTTGTCGCAGACGGTTGAAGAAATGAGTAAAGGGAGGGTATGAGCGAAAGTCTTTTCTGCTCACCCATACCAGCGTTCCCCCATCCCGAATTAATG
>CAZYMS010000006.1:33151-65566 GCA_964648985.1 uncultured Candidatus Saccharibacteria bacterium | reverse complement strand
GCCATGTTGGTTTGGTGTTCAGAGGTGTTAACCATGCCGCACTTTTTCCATTTTTTGCCAGAACCGCAGGGGCAAGGGTCATTACGACCAATGGATGTGCCATCGTTATGCACTGCAGGAGTTCCTGCGGGCACATCGGAACGGTTCGTAACCCAGTTCTGCTGTATTGCCGGTTGCTGTGGCTGAGCTTGTACATTTACGCGCAAAACTGAATAGGCAATTTGTTTATTCAATTCACTCGTGAGCTGTGCAAAGAGCTGATACCCTTCACGCTTGTACTCCATAAGAGGGTCACGTTGGCCATAGCCACGGAGACGAACCGAGTCGCGCAGATGGTCCATGGTATCTAAGTGCTCCATCCACAACTGGTCTAAAGACTGGAGTGCAATGTAGCGCTGCACGTCTTGGTATACGTTCTTACCTATTTCTTTCTCTTTTGCTTCGTACTGCTTTTTCGCTTCTGCAAAAATAGAATCTATAACAGCGAATTCACGATTCGCAGCATTAGCGGTTTCGTCATTAATCCGGCGCCGGAGACTCTCACCAAATGGCATCATGCCGGAAAGCTGCTCGAAAATTTGCTTGAATGCCTCTTCTGGAGTTTCCGTAGAGCTAAATGCAAAGGCCACGGCATCCCCTATTTCTTTTTGTATAAGGTCGAGCACTTCTTCGGAGACGGTGCGTTCCACTTCTTCAGACCCCATCGCACTCTCTACGACCTCACCCAACCTCTCCTCACGAGGAGAGGAACCGGAAGAATCTTCCTCTGTTACTTGATTCGTAATTCTTGATTCTTGGTTCTGGGGCTCAGCCAAATACTTCCGGCGACGCTTGTACATTACATTGCGCTGATGGTTTAGCACATCATCAAACTCCAGCACATTTTTACGTGTGTCAAAGTTTAACCCTTCTATTTTCTTTTGTGCAGATTCTATGGAGCGGGAGACAAGCTTTGCTTCTAGCGGTTGGTCATCGGGCAGACCAAGTTTTTCCATCATGTTCTTTAAACGGTCACCACCAAAGAGACGCATGAGGTCATCTTCCATGGACACAAAGAATACAGACTCACCAGGGTCACCCTGACGACCACTACGACCACGGAGCTGGTTGTCTATGCGCCGAGACTCATGCCGCTCGCTTCCAATAACTGCCAGCCCGCCAGCCTCGCGCACAGCTTTCGCTTCTTCAGGGTCTACGGGGTTACCACCAAGCAAAATATCCACACCACGACCAGCAATGTTGGTTGCAAGCGTAACCGCGCCAAACCGTCCTGCCTGAGAAATAATATGCGCTTCACGTTCATGGTTCTTTGCGTTCAAAAGCTCAAACGGCACACCTTCACGCTTCAAATGCTCTGCCAGTTCTTCATTCTTCGCTATACTCACGGTACCAATAAGCACTGGCTGACCTTTTTTGTTGCGTTCTTTTACATCTTTAGCAATGGCTGCAAACTTTGCCTGTTCAGACTTGTAAATTATGTCTGTTTTATCCTGCCGCACCATGGGACGGTTTGTAGGCACCTGCACTATTTGCAATTTGTATATCTTGAAAAACTCTTCTTCCTCGGTTTTAGCCGTACCAGTCATACCAGAAAGCCGACTGTATAAACGGAACAAGTTTTGGAACGTAATAGTGGCCAGCGTTTTGCTTTCCTGCTGTATAGTTACACTTTCTTTTGCTTCAATAGCTTGGTGAAGCCCTTCGGAGTACCTGCGACCAAACATAAGACGGCCGGTAAACTCGTCCACTATAACAACTTCGTCATTCTGGACTACGTAGTCGCGGTCTTTAAGATAATTTGCGCGAGCGCGAAGCGCCTGCTCTATGTGGTGCAGCGTAGTCACGCCGCCACTGGTGTCATAAATATTTTTTATATTCAGCAGTTCTTCTATCTTGCTTATACCTTCATCGGTGAGCGTAGATACTTTTCGCTTTTCATCTATAGCATAGTGAACATCCCGCTCTAAACCTTGCACGAGTTTTGAAAATTGTCGATATTTATCTGTTGGGTCGGTATCGGGAGCAGAAATAATAAGCGGCGTGCGAGCTTCGTCTATTAAAATAGAGTCAACTTCATCTACCACCACAAAAAACAAATCGCGTTGCACCATTTGCTCACGGCGCTGCACCATGTTATCGCGCAAATAATCAAACCCAAACTCGTTATTAGTACCATACGTTACATCAGCGCCATACGCCTGCTGTCTGCTCACCGGACGCATGTGCTTTACGTCCATGACTAACCCTTCTACTTCGCTTTCTATTTGCGCAATTTCTTCTGCTTCTGGTTGGTAGGTTGGATCGTATTGAAATGACGCTTCATGCTGAATAGCCCCAACAGAGAGACCAAGGAAATGGAAGATAGGCCCCATTTGGCTCGCATGCCAGCGAGACAGATAATCGTTTACCGTGACAATATGCGCGCCCTTACCAGCGAGCGCATATAACGCCAAAGCCAGCACAGCAGTCTGCGTTTTCCCCTCTCCAGTTTTCATTTCCGCAATCTTGCCTTCGGACAGCGCTATACCACCGTACATCTGCACATCGAAATGCGGCTTGGCCGTAGTTCTCTTTGTTGCTTCGCGCGTTAAAGCAAATACGCGTGGCCGTATTTCTGCTAGCTTTTTAAATAACTCTTTCTCGTCTAGGTCTTTGAGCTGCTTTCTAAATTCGCCAATCTCAGAGCGAATGCCTTCATCAGTCAACGCAGCAACCTCGTCTTTGAACCCATTTATTTTCTGAAGCTCTTTTGCGTAAGCTTTCTCCGGTTTAAATTCAAAAGAAAAAATATTTGATAAAAATGCCATGATGTGAAATATCTAATTTCTAATACCTCCAAACGCATTAATCACTAAGACAGAAACTACCCAGTCATCTAGAAAATCAGCCCTATTTCTAAGGCTGCAGATATTCTCAGTATAGCAGCCCTAAAGCAATATTCCTATTGACAAATAGGAATTAATATTCTATAGTTCTTAAACTATTTATTATCAAATTAGTTAAAAACCGACATTATTAGATACGTTGCCAGAAAGCATCAAAAGTTCAATACCACAACTACAAAATCACCGTTCAAAAATGAAGGAAAGTCAAAATGGTGAAAATCACTAGCGACACGTTGAAACGGGTCAATAAATTACCACAAGGCCAGCGTGAGAAAGTAGACGGCATTGTACGTGCTCATGTTAGGGCCTGCCAAAATAATGGATTCGAACCCGAAAATTTGGAAAGAGTCTACATTGAAGCAATGGAACAAGTTAAAATCGAGGAACGATTCCCGGAAACAGAACCGGAAGCAATTGGAAATCGCTGGGAACCAGTACGGCGCTATGAACAATATAGAAGCCCTAAAGCAGTGTAGGGCAAAACTCAGGCCGGCGAAGTCGATAATGACTTCGCCGGCCTTTTCCTAACTGAATAACTTATTCCATATTCTATTTGGACCTATTCCAGAAACGTTTCAAAGCACCAAAACGACGACGTAGGGATATTTTTTTATCTTTTTCGCGGGTGAGCTGTTGCTTTATTTTTGGAATGAGTAAATCTATGGCTTCGTATAGGTCACTTCCACTTGCTTCGGCAAAATTACCATTTGGTTGAATAGATATTTCAGCACGGAATTCTTGAGTGCTATCCTTGCTGGCATGGGCTTCTACTTCAAAGTGAATTTTATCTTCAGGATGCAGGAAATCTTCTAAAACGGAAAGCTTGCTCTCTATATCCTGCTGGATAGCTGGAGTAAGCGTAGTTTTCGATGCTTTTATATTTAAATTCATAAGATTAGTGAACCAAGCGAGTCATTAATTCTTACTATAAGTATTATACGCTACTCACTCGCTACCCGCTGTGGGTATCTTTTATCTTGCCATCTCGCTCAGCGCGTTTGGAACCGCGCTGAGCATAGTCATTCCCAACCCGATTGGGAATCCAGCCCGCCTTACTAGCGGGCAAATTTGTATTAGGAATTTCCGATTACACCGCTGAGAGGGCGGTGTTGGATCCCCGCATACGCGAGGATGACAAACACGGATTACTTTGTCTGCAAATATTCTACATAGTCATACGCAAGCCGGTTAAACGACCCAACAGCCATGACTATAACTATATCACCAGCCTTTACTTCAGCCTTTAACAGTTCCAGCGCCTCAGGAGCGTTATGCACTAGCCGAGTATTTGGCTGATGCTCTTGAATACGGCGCAACACTTCCTCATCTGTTATACCTGGCCGAGTTCCGCTCTCGCGAGCCGCATACATAGGCGCAAGGAGAACTTCATCTGCCAACCCAAAACTTTCCGCAAGTTCATTAATGGTTGCAAGCGTACGACTGTACGTATGTGGCTGAAAAATAGCCCAGAGCCTGCCCGCCCCACCATGCATACCAACATGACTCTTTCGAGCAGCTTCTAAAGTTTCTTTAACTGCAGTGGGATGATGCGCATAGTCGTCTACCACGGTAACCGGTGCTTCCAGAAGAATATCAAACCTCCGTTTTACCCCTACATAGTCTTGCAAATATCTTTGCACTAACTCGGGCTGAAAACCGAGTGCTCGCGTGGCTGAAAGCGCAGCAAGTGCATTATACACATTCAGCTCGCCAAGAAGCTGTGTTGTGTAATGTTCTGTGCGCACATTATCTGGGTCTAGCTTGTTTACAACATCAAACTCTGTTTCCCCTTCTTTATACACAATATTCACTGCTTGCATATCTGCACTATTGTGAATACCAAAAGTAAATGCGCGACGTGCTTCACGGTACACTATATCTGCAAGGTTCTGAATATCAGCGTTATAAATTACCAAACCATCATCAGGGAGACCTGCAATGAGTTCTCTAAACTCCTCTTTAATTTCATCCAGGTCTTTGAAGACGTCAGGGTGATCGAATTCAAGGTTGGTCAAAACGAGTAAATCGCCTTTATAGTAATGCATTTTAGGGGTCGGGTCATCGAACGTGGATTTATATTCATCGCCCTCAAAGACAATATAGTGGCCCTGCCCTGAATGAAAGTTTGTTTCGTAATTCTTAAGCACTGCCCCAACCATAAACGAACTATCGTCTATGCACTTAAGCATATGGCCTAACAAGCCAGATGTTGTAGATTTACCATGTGTTCCAGCTACAACTACACGGATTTTGTCCTGAGAAAGCTGGTACAATAATTCGCAAAAAGAAATATATGTTTCTCCAGCATCTATAAGCCATTTTACTTCCGGATTTGTCTCATCCTCACCTGAAGAAACAACAAACAAATCGGCATTACTTTGCGCAACCCGCTCTGCACTATACCCTATACCAATTTCTATCCCATGCTGTTCTAGCACGTCGCGGGCGGGCGGATACACTGTTGCAGCGTCACTCCCCGCAACCTCGAAACCCTGCTCTTTAGCAAGACCAGCAGCTGCCGACATACCAATACCACCCATGCCTATAAAATAAATTTTTCTAACCTGTTGTAAATCCATGGTAAATACGATTAACTATTTCGAATGCAATAATTCCAAAATCTTTGGTAAATTCTGTTCTGCACTTTCCCACCCCTCCCTATACAATCGCTCCATCTTGGTCATGTTTACACTATCACCAAAATTTCCCACCCCTTCTCGGATAACTAGGTCGCACCCGAAATTGGAATCTGCATGAGCCGTTTGTTTGCTGGCCTCTACTGCTAAATCTAAACTTCTACTTATAACTCCGAACATACTTTGGGGAACTGGCAATTCATCAAACAACGTTGCGCCAACTCCATACTCCTCTAGCTCCCCGTTACTCATTACCCTTCGAGACCACTGCAATGCTTTTACGAGGGCGCTAGAACGAACATGCTCACGTACATTATTGTACCAACCCTTGAATTTAATTTGATGCGGCAAAAATATATGTTTAGTAGCCCGCACGCTCACCCCTATTACTACGTCCGCCCCTGCATCGCGCACGAGTTGACCGGGTATGAAGGAGAGGAGTCCGCCGTCTACCAACTGATGATTTCCCCAACGTACTGGTTCAAACAGCCCTGGCACGCTACAGGTAATGCGGACTGACTTCGCCAGATCGCCGGTAGCGAGCGTTACGAGTTCACCAGTGGTAAGATTTGTTGCTGTAAAGCACAGCCGCGTTTGCACTTCGTTAAAACTTTTTCCAAGAGACCAATTATTTCTTCCATACTCCTCCACTGAATCAAGGGAATACAAACCACCAGTTCTCCCACGAGAACGAACGAGGAGAAGTTTTCTAAAACCAGACGCGTTGTTCGTGAGTAAATCTTTTTTCAGCCTTTGTATAGTACCGCAGGCATAACACGTGGCGACAATCGCAGCTCCGGACTGCGCACCAATAATTGCAACCGGCACTTCCTTCTCTTGTAGGTATTCTAAAAAGCCAACGTAAAAAGCAGACCGCGCTGCGGCCCCAGAAAGTGCTAATCCTAGTTTTGGAATATTATTGCTCATGAATAGAATATCTACCGGCAATGCTGTGGGACAAACCTTAATCACTTGCCTTCAGAAGCACCAAATAACAAATCTCAAATTACAAATAAATTCCAAGCCCCAAATTCTAAACAAAAGGCTGTCCGGGTTTGGTACTTGTAATTTTGATATTGGAATTTATTTGAGAGTTGTTATTTGAGATTTGGTGCTTTTCGTGAGGGCGGTCAAAGCTTCCCGCACAAACATACTTCAGTTTACCGACTTGTTTACCTTGCTTCGAGTGCTTTTGCAATTACCTTAGCTACGTTCTGCCCTGCATGGGAGGGCATAAGTTCATGAAGCAGCTTTCCTAGGCTCTTTAGAAGCATATGGTCAAACAGGGCAGTTCGCAGAAAAGTAGCTAAATTATCGGGAGTTATTAGTTTTTGATCCAGAGTCAGTACTGCCTGCTCTTCACGTAAGTATAAAGCATTTAGCTCCTGATGGGTACCAGGCAAAGGCACCAAAATTGCCGGCTTTTTTAAGGCCGCTAGCTCAGTAATAGTAGACAAACCAGCACGGCATAGTACCATATCTGCGGCTGCGTACGAGATTGCCATATCGTCTACAAATTCAAATGCAGCATACCTTTCACTTTTATGAGCATGAACTTTTTTCCCCTTTCCAGTAATATGCAGTACATTGAAAGATTTCGTGAGTATGTCCAAACTTTGCACAACCAACGTATTCAGGGAAAGAGCACCCGTACCACCGCCCATTATAAGAACCGTTGGATAGTCTGGATCTAACTTAAAATACTTAAGGGCTTTTTCACGCGGGGGTAATACTAGCTCACGCACCGGGTTCCCTGTCCACACCACCTTATCGATAGCCTGTAAATTGCGCACACTCCAGCCGTGAGGAAAGTCCGCTATTGATTCACGGAATGTAACCGTAATGCGCCGAGCTATAGGAGCACAAAGCTTGTTCGCAAGACCAGGCACAACATCTTGCTGATGTACGAAAACAGGAATTCCCAGCAGCCACGCAGCATAGCAAACAGGAACCTGGACAAACCCACCCGCACCTATTACGCAAATTGGCTGTAGTGAGTTCAATGCCCTATAAGCCTGTACAAGTCCCATAAGAAGTCTTAGAGGGGCAAAAACATTACTCAAAGACCAGTACCTCCGCAGCTTTGCCGCCGTAATACCCATAAACGGTATATCTGCTTTTTTGGCCATATGCTGTTCAACAGCTCCACCATTCGCTCCAATA
The DNA here is from genome assembly GCA_964648985.1 of uncultured Candidatus Saccharibacteria bacterium. Taxonomy (GTDB): domain Bacteria; phylum Patescibacteriota; class Doudnabacteria; order UBA920; family UBA920; genus JAEUSE01. Next base: position 57,882 of record CAZYMS010000006.1, on the reverse strand, counting down.
AATAAAAAACTTGTACGGTTAAATTCTTTTTGGAGGTAAGGCACAAGAGCAAGTAGCGGAGCCACTGGCCCACCACTGCCACTACCCGTCAGAACGATAAGCTGCTTCTTTTGTTTTTGCATATAAATATTGCGGATTGAAAATACTATCCATCAAAAGTCTTAAGTTGTAAGTAGGTGGCAGCCAGTTTGGTCATAGGGTATAGCAGTATGGACCAAGGCCTTCAAACTTATTACCAAACTGGCAGCCATTAACTTTTAACCGTGCACCACTTCTACATTTCCGGAACCAACTGGCCTTGCTCAACAGCTATTGGCTCAGGCCGACCAGCAGCAACTTTAAGTAGTGCAAGTGTCTCTCGGGCCGCAGTATCCCAATCAAAAAATAATGCCCGCTGTGCCGCCTTCTCCTGACGGTGCTCATAAAATTGCCTATCTTGCGCAAGCAGTCGCAATTTTTCAGCTATGTCGTCTGGGTCATTGGGATCAAAATAAACGGCCGCGTCATCATATATTTCATTAAATACCGGCGTATTTGCCACTGCCAAGGGCAAACCAAAATGCATTGCTTCTACCCCAGGAAGACCAAAGCCTTCGTTTAAAGAAGCATTTGTATACGCATGCGCACCTTGAAAAAGAGCGGACAAATCTTCATCTCCAATATATCCAGTAAAAACTATATGGTCCGCATGCTTCACTGAAAGTGCCTTAAACTTTTCTTCTGGATAATGTGCATCGGGTTTGCCTGCAAACACTAAATCTACATTCAAGTTATATTTTTCTATAAGCCTATCAAACCCCTTGGCCAAACCCACTATATTCTTCTTTCGCTCAAGGGTACCTACAAACAAGAAGTAGGGACGGCTTAAAAGAAATTGCCGCTTTACTGCGGCCACTCGTTCTTCCGGTTGTGTTTGCACGCTTACGCCTTCATGTATGACTGCTGTTCTCTCGAGAGCAGAAGGAAAATAATGCGCTATATCTTCTCTCGATGTTTCAGAAGGGGTAATAATAGCCTTTGAACGTAAGGCCGCATGTTCCATTTCCATTTGATAGGCTTTAAATTGAAGCCAACGACTTTTTTTATGACCCGAAATTCGGTGATGCACCATGTCATGTATGGTGACCACAAAAGGTTTTTTATACCAAATCGGATGATTGAAGTTAGGGAAATGAACTATGTCAAGAGGTAAACTATTGAGCACTTTTAAAAAAGTAGTCTGCTCCTTGAGCGAGTAATGCCGTGCATTCACCCGCACGAGTTCCACATTCAAATGCTCATCGAGGAGGGCGATATCTTCTGATGCCGCGTTATCATTATAGAAAATATAGAATGTATCTGTTTTATCTTGCGCAAGTTCGGTCTTAAGCAACTCAAAAGCATACCGGCCAATACCGCCATGCCTAGTCCCTCCCATACGAAAATCAAAACCTATATTCATACCCTATAGTATAAACGAAAAACAGAAGCACGTCTGCCACATAAGAAGACTACGGGGCAGGTACCAGTGGCAGCTTTTTAAGGAGCTGTGCATAGTACATGAGATTACGCGCTGTTGTTTTCGCCATGTGCGGCACGGCCTCGCTCTTAAGGCGGCGTTCCCGATCGGTTTTTGGATCCATACCGACTTCTCCCACCCAATAGGTACAACACTGGGGTGGTAGCGTAAAATTCATAAACGAAAGCACTTCCATAATTGACGCCATTACATGCTGTGCGCCATCTTCACTACCAGTTATAACAATGCCGGCGACTTTATTCAGCAATGCTCCCCTACCCTCTGGTACTGTGCCTTCGTCAAATGCATCCATGCGCTCTATAGCACGTTGCATAAGGCTACTGCGTTGCCCCCACCAAATTGGCGTCGCGAACAAGACAACATCCGCCGCCACAATTTTTTCTACAATCTCCGGCCATTCGTCATCCGGGCTCTCTTTGTATCCAAGTCCAACCGGAATATTTTTATCTGCGAGCCTCACCACCTCTGACTGAACGACCCCATGCTCTTTCATGTACTCAATTACTTGGTTTACCACTTCTTCGGTATTCGACACATCCGGCGCGTGCTTGAGTGATGCATTGAGTGTCAGGACTTTAATAACCTGATTTTTGTCCGGCATTTCGCACGGCGCATGTGATACTTTTTTAAACATAGTGTTTTTTAATGGATTATATGTTTAGATGCTTACATGTTTATATACTTTTCTGGCTCAAAACTGCAAGTGTCTCTCTTGCCGTCTTCTCCCAGTCAAACATTTTTGCTCGCTCAAATGCTTTAGGTATAAGCTGTTGCCGCAACTGCTCATCCGCGACAAGCGCATCCAGAGCAGTAGTTAGTTCTTGTTGATTATAGGGGTTTACAAGAAGCGCACCATTCCCTGCCACCTCAGGAAGACTGCTTACGCTACTACTCACCACTGGCGTACCCACAGCCATAGCCTCGAGCACAGGGAGGCCGAACCCTTCATAAAAACTAGGAAAGGCAAATACGCGAGCAAGTTTAAGCACATATGGCTTGTCTTCCTCACTGACAAATCCCAAGAATTGGATTGCGCGATACTTTTTACTCTTACGGGCCGCTTTAAAAATACTCCTGTATTTCCAACCAGGCTTACCAGCTATAACAAGCGGAATATCCGTATTCATGTGCTCCCATGCAGTAAGGAGGCCTTCTACATTCTTACGAGGCTCAAGTGTGCCAATATATAGGATAAAATCCCCGGGCAAGCCATATCTATTTCGCACCTCACGGAGCTTACCCACTTCCAAATTAGGATGAAACCGATGGTGGTCCACACCTTGATATACCACTTTTATTTTTTCAGGTTCAATGCGCAGCTGCTCCACCAATTCATGTTTCGTATATTCCGATACAGCGATTATGGTATTTGCCCGTGTGAGGGTTCGCTTAAACCCCACAGACCAGTGCCAGAGCCTGCGGCGAATATTATAATATTCGGGCAATACTACTGGGGAAAGATCATGCACAGTTACGACCAGCCTCCTCCCCGGGGATAGTACTACGTGATTAATATTAGGCAAAAACAGTGTATCGAACTGTCCAATAAGCCTAGCAAAGTCTGGAGTACGAAAAAAAGTTGTACTAACTGCAAGAAATTTATTCGGGAAGCGCCTGGATACTACTGTGGTATTTAGGAAGCGGAGCTCTTCTGTCTGGATGGGCCTCAGACCATTGTAAAAAAGAATATATTTATTTTCTTTATCTTCCCGAATCATACGCTCCAAAAGACTGAGTGTATAGTTCTCTACGCCACTGAATGTTCCCCTTTGGATGCTCCGTAAATCTATTGCTATTGTCATAAGAAATCAAAATTCAAAAAGAAAAGTCAAAACTTCAAATTAAAAATAAAAAACTACAGTTACTTCGTTTTAAGTTGCAGTTTTTCGTTTTAATTTTTAGCTTTTGAAGTTTCGCATACAACTTTTTCAATTTTCTTTCTAAAAATCTCCTTGCTAAACTGCTCTGCATGTTTCCGTAACACCTCTACACTATACTTACTTTCATTAAAATGTTCCAATAGCCCCTTAAGCTCCTCTTTGCTGCCTTTACTAAACCATTCTCCCGTAACTCCCGGTACTATTGTCTCTCTGCTTCCCCCTTCATCTATACCAATGGTTGGCGTACCGCAGCTAGCAGCTTCTACGGGCATAAGACCAAAATCTTCGAGCTGCGGATATATATATGCGCGGGCACCAGAAAATTCTTCCCGAAGTTTTTCGTCTGTTACCCTTCCAAGAAATGTTACAGTTGGACCGGCAATAGACTTCAAATGCGCCTCATCACGCCCACTTCCCACTACATGGAGCGGCAATCCCAACTGAGTACATACCTCTACGACTAAATCATTATGTTTATGCGCATGAAGCCGTCCGGCAATGAGGAAATAACCACCACCGGTCTTGTCATCCTCGCATATGCGGGGATCCAGCTCGCCCACCTGCGAGCCACTTAGATCAGCATCGCTGGTTGCTAGGCCAGTGTGGATTCCCGCCTTCGCGGGAATGACAGGAGGGGAGGTTGGTTTCCAAAACTCCATATCCACGAACGGATAGACGACCTCGCTGGTGCGATCATAATACTTTTCTACGCGCTGCTGCACCTCTACCGAATTGGCCAGAAAGAAATCTACATTTTTGGCAGCACGCAGATCCCACCACTTCATCCATCGCAAGAAAATACGCGCAGGCAATCGAACCAACCATGGCACTTCCTGCACTATATATTCCCTGTCAGTCCATAAAAAACGTGTGGGAGTGTGGCAGTAATTAATATGTCTACTACCCTTTGGTTTCCTAAACCCTTTCGCAAACGCTGAACTCGAAGAAAGCAGTACATCACACTCAGGCAGTCTCGTAATCCATAGCATAAAAGGTATAAAGGGCAACAAATGCTGAAACTTTGGATACAACTTATATAGCCATTGCAATTTTGTCGTAACAATACGCCTTTGAACTTGTTGTGGTAATTGAGAAACAACTTTCTCATCGGCAACCAATACATAGATTGGTGCCTCCGGGAACAATTCCGCCATCTCTATAAACACTCGCTCTGCCCCGCCAAGCTGTGTAAGCGAATCATGCGCTAAAACTAATTTCATAGTGCACAGTGAAAAGTGAAAAGTGAACACAAAGGATTTGGCAACTCTTTACAAGCTATCCACTGTACACTATTCACTGTATTAATAGTTTTCTTTAGGCTTTGAACCAAAAAATATGAGGTAAGCACTGTTAAACAAAGTTTTTATATCCAACCATAAAGACCAATTTTCTATATAGTACGTATTTAAGCGAACCTCTTCTTCAAATGGCAGGTCAGGTAAAGACATCTGGGCTATTTGAGATACACCAAATATACCGGGCTTTATACTGAACATGCGACGATACTGGTTCCGATACCGTTCTACTTCGTCGAGCACGTGTGCACGAGGGCCAATAAGACTCATATCCCCTCTAAACACATTCCAGAACTGGGGCAACTCATCAAGTTTTGTCTTGCGAATAATGCGGCCTACCTTCGTTACTCTAGGGTCGTCCTTCACCTTTAAAAACGGAGCATCTTTACCACCACGGTCATTTTTCTCCCACAGCTGCTGACGAAACTTTTCAGCCTCTTCACCTCCGAGACCAGGACTGAGGTTGGTATGCATACTTCTAAATTTGTAAAACCAAAAATCCTTTCCATGACCCCCACGTAGTGCGGGATATATTGCTGGGCCGGGAGTTTCCAGCCTTACCGCTAAGTATACGATCAAATACACGGGAGATAGAACTATCATAGCAAGCGCGCTCAGAGTTATATCCATAATCCGCTTGGCCACCTTCCCCCATCCATCAAGGGGAGTATTTTTTATTGAAATAAGCGGTATGCCATGATAGTCAAACACTTCCCGCACATTGCGCTGGACGTCGAACACATTTGGTACATAGCTATATGCTAAGCCCTTACTCCGCGCGAACTCCAGCAATTGCAAATTCTGCTGGTCAGTAAGTGTAGGATTTGCCTGAATTATCTCATCCAGCCTATGAGCGTTGTATAAACTTTGCAGCTCGGTAATTACATTTGAGTCGAAAGACAATTCCTTCACTACTTTAAGACCCCACCGCGGATTACGGAGCGAGTCTTCAATTATCTTTGAATCGGTATTAGTGCCATTCACTATGACCACGTAGTGAAGCCCCTTTCCTTTACGAAACAAAGCCTGCTGAAACAGCTGTAGTATAATTCTTCCCACGAAGACAAAAGCTATGCCGTACCCCCAGGTAGCTAGAATAATAAAACGCGATGGGAATAGCTGATTGTTAAAAAAGAACAATAGCATTACTAAAAATAATGCGAGAGACACGCCAATGAGTATGCGACCAAATTGCCAAAGGAGCTTACGAGCACCGCGAAGATTGTACAGACCCATGCAAGCAAAAATGAGCAACACAACAGGTAGCACAGCACTCGCTGTCCAAAGAAACTTAGAGAGGACTAGTTGGTATTGTACGGGTCCTACCAAGTCTATGGAGTGAAGACGGGTATAAAAAGACATCCACGCTGCAACAAACAGCATAATGGCGTCTAAGGGAACAGAAAAAATATTGAAAAAAAGTTCAGAGCGTTTCATAGTATTCTGATAGTATTTATACGTCTTATTCGTCTTATGGGCCCTATTATCTAAAAACTTACCGACACTTAACATTATACACCGAACCGATGAAGTTCGGGAGTACTAAAAAATCCCGCTATTTGCGGGATTTTTTAGTACTTCTGCAAGCTCATAAGCCGAATTCTGTTTCTAAACAATCATCTATCTGCCCCGTCCATTACTGGCGGGATCAAGCTGCCTACCAAATTTGGCATTGCACTCAAGTAAGGATTTAGCCGTTTCACCCTCTATATTACTATAAAGGTTCTCCGATTTGCATCGGAGCCTTTGGCTTTCGCCTCCGGCGTCACTGTTCGCACCTCTAAGATTACTCCAGACGGGTGTTACCCGCTACCAATTTTGATGACTCATATGAGGCCATCAAATAAGTGTTCGGACTTTCCTCCCAGCTTTATTACTAAAGCCAAGCGATTGTTCGACTTGCAAAAGCTTCAAAATTATACGAGATTATAACTAATAAGTCAATATATCTGAACATAAAAAAAGAGCCCCAGTCCACTCTTTCACTCGAAGATGAAACTTCAAGAATAGGAGCTGCCATTGAAGGCAAGAACTGGGGCGGGGGCAAGCGATGATAACATGCTTGCGTTTTCGTGACCAAAGAAACGTAGTCACAAACTGCAGAATCCTCCATCTGGACGGTGACACTCGTTGGTTTAGCGTTGCTAAATCATTTTTGGAAGCAAACTTCCTACAAGTGAACACCGTCCAGGGTCGCCGCAAGGAGACCTCAAAACCGGTTTCTCAGAGCAAGTCGTATATAGGACTTTTGACTTGCTCTACACTAAGAGCTCAAAGGACTGAACGACGCCTGACCCATATCAGGAACACGCCATTTAGTTAGCGAACAGAATCTTCTGTTCTGACGCTAGTCCAACCTTTAAGCCTCGTTCGAAACCCTACAACCAAAATCTCGGAGCCAAGAAAGCTTTTTTGCTCGATCATCCGCCGGCTAAAACCGTCGGGAGCAGCTTCCTCGCATAAACGAGATACATCGATGCAGGGTTTACAAGACCCAAAGCGTATGGGGGATGCCCCATAGAGTGGCTCAATCACATCGTTGAGCACATGACTCTTATGGCAATTTAGCCATACGCTTCAGGCCGCTAAGGCACCAAATCTTTTTCCTTCGGCATAAAAACCGCAAGGCGCTAGGACTCATGACCGTGAGTCTAGAAGCAAGATTTGGTCCAGACCAAAGCAGGTAATATAATCAGCCGCGGCCACAGGGCACGCAACCTAGGTCAAACAACCTACCTCGGTCAAAAACAATACCTAAAAAGTAAACACAATCACTGGGCCCAGTGACCAAATTGTGAGTAGCCATGCTTCTCTCAACTTGGCTTCTGGGTCTAGGAATACTGTATTTACCTTATGTAAAGAACTAAGCTTCAGCATTATACCGGATTTCGTATTTTTGTCAAGTATTATGTAAGAAAATAAAAAATTATGGCTTAAAAACAACATAAATTAATACAAAACCGCCAAATAGCGGTTCTGTAATCTACGGATAAATTTTTAAACACTTAGGTCCCAAGCCCTATTTCACCTCAAACACCAAGGTAACCGTCTGAACTATATCCTGGCTGCCAGGCTCTATGCTTGGTGCCACAGCCATTTTTTCGTTCATGGCTCCGCCTCGGCCAACTGCATCGGTTGCGTACATTGGCACTGGGGCGTAGGAGCCTTCGCCATCCTGGATACTTACTACTTTGCCAAGTTTTATGCCAGCTGCATCTGCAAGTTCCTTGGCCTTTACTTTAGCTTTTTCTATAGCTTCTTTACGAGCATCCTGCTTTAGGCTCTCTGGATCATCAATAACAAACTGCGAACCGTACACTTGGTTGGCGCCACTATCCACCGCGCCACCATTTATAGTCTCAGCCTTCTTTTTACCTGCATCCGTATTTACTCCGCGCACTTTTACGGTAATGGTTTGGTTGGCATCAAAACCAGATTGCTCGTTCTTGCCGTTACTATAGTCGTAATGCGGGTTTAAACCATTATTTGTGGTGGTTATATCTTCGCTTGCCACACCCTGTGCTTTTACAAAGGCAATAACCTTGTTAATCTTTTCCGCTGCAGCATTCTGTGTTTCTGTAGCAGTTTTCCCTTGGGCCATAACACCCAGGCTAATAATAGCAACATCTGGCACAGATTTTGCCTTCCCCGTCGCAGATACCGAAATAGTATTATCCGGCTTAGAGCCATGCACCATCTTACTAAACGAATAACTACGTTCACCTATAAGTAACGCAACAAATATTATTAGCAATACACCCAAGATAGCTACTATATTCTTTAAACTCCCCCACCCCGACGAATTTTGCATATCCATATCTTTTTTATTGAAAATTAAATACTATTTCTCTCTACAATAATTATACGACATAACTCCCAAAACGTAACACGTCGTTCCTGCACGCCAGAGGGGAACCCTTTGGCAATGCCAAAGGGTTCCCCTCTGGACTACTCGTCAAACAAAAGATTGCTGATTCGCGCTTCCATTTTTCGGTTATAGCTTAGCACGAAGTCTTTATAGGACTTCTTGTCGTTAAAATAGGATAAGATTGGCCCCTGATCGCAAATAGTACCGCCCCGATTCCCAACATAATCCGGGAAGCTCGAATAGGGATATGTGACTATATCTGCAGGGTTATTATGTATATACGCTGAAAGATATATTATGTACTCGTCAAAATCTACTAATTTCGCTTTAAAAGTATCCTGAAATACATGGCCAACATGTTCATATTTGCGATTATAATAGGCAGCATAGCTCGTACAAAGCTTACTAATTAAACGATCCACACCCACCTCACTATTCTGTCTGATGAGAAAATGGAAATGATTTGGCATAAGGCAATATACGGCGATGGTGAAAGCCCGCCGCGGCAATGCGGTCAGGCTGAGCGATCTCCCTCTATTATCCTTAAAAGAAATATGATGCGCTGAAGATATGCCCAAAACAATCTTCAACCTTTTCAAAAATTGAATATAATCGGAGTCATCATGAAAAATATCATTCCGAGCATTACCTCTATTGTAAACATGGTAATAGTACCCTGATCGAAAAATTTTATAGTCTCTAAATCTCATAATCCTATCTTCCCACCACTCTCCAGAGGGGACTCCTCTGGCAGAGAAGATTATTCCAAAGGAGTCCCCTCTGGAAACAATTTAGCATAGAGTAGATCAAGTTTTGATAAAGAAGTGTTAAATTAGTAAAATTCGGCGAACTATAAGCCGATATTTAGGACAATAAAAAAACTCGTAGACACTTTATCAGCATCTACGAGCTAAGTCTCTTGCCGGCTATCCAGCAGAGAAAAACATACTACCCCCTTGTAGTTACTCACCTCTTACGGGCGACTTCTTATTTTCAGTGGCAATTATCTCATTCCATGAACTGATTAGCCACAATGATCAGTTCATTAACGCGCTGCATGTTCACTGCTTTACCAGCGCGCCAGTCGTCGAGAATTTGGGAAGTCTCCAGGAACCAGTCACCCACCGACGTAAGTCCGTAAGTTTCTTGAATTCCATACAACCTGACCAAATCTCCGTTCAGGATACAAGCCCACTCAAGACCATTACAGTCTCGCTTGTTGAGGCTGACATATCCAGCCCCGAGCTGAGCCTGCAATTTGGCCAGGCCTTTTAGCTCCAGTAAGCCATTACCCTTCATCAGCAGGTTCATCACACGTTGGTTTGAATAGAGAACCCACATGGACGAATTGATGAAGACCGGGAAGTTACAGCAGCCATCCCAGCGGTTCATGACTTCATTTGGCGTTAACCAGCCAATGCCTTTTTCGCAGAGATCGGGCGGCGGCTGCACATCACAGGCGAAAGCCATTTTAACGGTGTAGCCAAAGAGCCACGCCGCCTTACCGGAAGCTCCAGGAGCACGATTGACTTGGATGCGGATAGAACCCGAATCCATAAAAACCATATCGTCCCCAGGAGCCATGGGGATGGCCACCCAGATTGTTTCCGCCAATTTGACCATACCAGAGCCTGCATTCTTAGTGAATGGAACGCCCTGGGGGTACGAATCAAACACGGAGCGCAAACCCCGAACGGCATACTTCTTCACCAGTCTGCCGTTTTCAACGACTGCGCGCAGTAGTAAAATCCTGCGTTTTGCCTTTCGCGGGGTAAAGAAAATGCGGACTGTGTCGCCTTCGTCGCCTGAACTCGGCGCATTGATGGCGCCGGGTAGGACAAGATCACCCGTTGCATCCCACAGACACGTATCGTCCGTGTCTGCAGTAAAGAATTCGCTGAACAACTCGGCGGGGACGATCTCGGACTGGTCCGCCTCGCCGGCACCGAGTTGTGTGCCTTTAACATCGGGGATGAATTCTGCCTGAGAATCCGCGGACGTTATTGTGTAATTGACATACGCCAACGACCCATCAGGGTTGGTGACGCGAACGTCGGGGTTCGGTTTGTTGTGCATCCACGCGCTCGTGCGTGCGACTTTACCAACAGTTGTCGTAGCCGATTGAGCACTGCTAGTGCGCGGCACGCTCAAGAAAGAGCTGACTAACACTGCAAGAATCAAAAGTAACGAAACAGAATTTGTTTTCTTAGCCATGGTGTACTTAATTCTCCGAAAAACAAACGTTTATGTGAGGATCCGCGCGAATTGCGCGAAACCTAGATTGGGAAAGAGCGGTTGACTGACTCTTGTGAGGAGGCCAGTCGGTTTGGGGTTGACTGTATAGTACTCAGTTGCACTATCAGCCTATTCGGAGCTTCTGGGAGTCTAATCTCGGGAGTAATCCCGAGTCAGAGTTTCCAGCTGCTCCTTACCTAGCTATATTCCTAAAGAATCTGGCTAAATAAGGATTCTGGAACAGCGGTCTACTGAAACAATATTATACTATATAATAGATATATATGTCAAGTATTTTAAACAAGAAAAGACTGTATTCTTAAGCAAAAATGAAATAATTTAAATAACCTATAAAAAAATAAAGCCCTAGGAAGTGTCTTGCAAACACACTTCACTAGGGCAGTATAGGCTAAAGCCTTATTATCAAACCCTCCTAAAGGTTTGTATCACTTATTTATCGTTAGTGATCAACGAGCCGATTATTGCTTCGGCTGTGGGCGGAGGATGGTTGTCCATCCGATGATCACATCGGCACCGCGAGATGACGCAGGCTGATAGTATTCGATGATCATCTGAACTTTCCCGCCCCGTTCACCGTGGTAACGAGTCGCCCAGTGTTGATAGCTCAACAACTGTTTGCCATCGTTGCCCATGGTGTACCAGAAACCGGGTTTAAAGATATCCTTGTGTTGAGCGCCAATCGCTCCGACCCAAGCATATGCAGTACCCTGTTCGTCGGTTTGCCAGGCTTTTTTCTGAACTTCTCCATTCGTTCCACGGTAGGTTTCCATCATGATAGGGCCGAATTGATTTTGGCCACCATACATAACGGAAAGAGGCTTGATGGTTGTTGTTCCCCAGGTCTTGTAGGCGAACTGGAGGCGAGTGCCCATCGGATTGCCATTGTTGCGCAGTTGCGCCGTTGTGGTTTCAATGTCCGCGGCCTCGGAGGTCGCGATCAAAGTAACTTGAACGCCGGGAGCGATCCGGATAACCTTGCTCAGGTCAGCAGTTTCTGCGTTGGGGTCAAACACCGCATAAGTGTCGGCGCCAAACACAGTCTGATAACCAGCAGGATAGTCGCCGTAAATGACGATATCCCAGAAAATGGTCTTCTTCGCTTCGTCAACAACATCGTTATCATCGTCGTCAGGATTTGCTCTGAAGACAACCGGCGAGCCAGTATCTTGGCCTTTTACGCCAATGTGAATGGTTTGAAGAGCGCGACCCCGATTTTGACCAAAGGTCATAGCGGAGAGAAGAGCGACGAGAGCGATGACAAACAGGTTGCGGACGGCATTGAATTTGAACATTTGGATTCTCCTAGAGTTGACTGAAAGTGAGGTTGGTAGATTGGAACTGACGCTTTGCCAGCTCCAGGGCTTTTAGTGAAGTGAGGACGAAACTGAATACTAGAGGTAATATTCAAATTTATCCTCACCACTACCCCATTCTCACAAGAACTTCCAAACTACTTTCGGAGGTCAAATGTTCTATTCTCTTTTTAAAGAGCTGTCATTCGGGATTTTACTCCCGTTGCTGGATATAGTCAGATAACTGGCATACCCAACAACGGAGGCAAAAGCTTTGTTCTATTCCCATCTCAACCTTACATAAACATTTTAACATATTATTTACTTTATGTCAAGTATATGGTTATACATATAAATTGGGGGTAATCAACAAAAGGCTAATATAATAAGCATTTATATAAAGTATATGTATATGTGGATAAAAATGGCTTATTTGTAGGCATAAAAAAATATAGCTTATTTAAAGGGCTTATTTTAAATAGAACCAACTTAACTATTTTTTATTGAGATCCGTTCAAATCCGATTTATAGATATTGACAATTACACATATATATTGTATAGTATATACATCAAATAAATCCATACTTACTGATAGCGCATTTAATAAGTGCCCTGCCAGTGAGGAAATGGATGCAAGTCCAGACCACCTAAGTTCTGCAGGCTACCTCACTAGCTTGCAATAAAATTCAAAAACACAATCACAGAACCGCACCCCGCACTCAGCTGCGAGGTAGCACAATTCGGAGGAAGACAGAATGAACAGTTTGAAAAAAATGATCCAGTTGGCTCTTTTGGCAATCGCCCTGATTACGATCAGTAACGCCGCTTTCGCCCAAACCGAGAAAGATCAACCCATCGTGGTCGTGAACGAACCGCAAGTGGCCGAAGACGGCTGGCAGGCCGGAACGTTGAAAACCTTCCCCATCGGCGGGGGAAATCCAAAGATCGAGAAGCAAGAGATTACAGCGAGCATGTCGGTCGGCGGGAGCCTGAACGTTGGCAGGGCAAGAATTATTCCCCGCGCTGGAGCTGGCACCATCACCGCTGTTGAATTCATTATTGGCGGCACACGTGGGTCCTCAACAGAGATTAGCTCTGGCAATGGAGCGATCATCATGGCGGAGATTGAAGTAGTGGACCTCGGTACGGGCATCTATGCCCAATACCTCCGCAAGCTTCACCCCTACGCGAAACTCACTTTTGCGGGACGATCCATCGAGCAGGGTAATCTGATTCCCACTTGGCTCGGACCCTTTACCATCGTTATCAGTACGACTTTCCCCTTCGCAACCGGCGGCATTGATGTGGTTTCAACCACAACACCGCTCTCCGGCGGACCCAGCGATGGCTATTTCGAATTGAAGTCAGTCAAAGTCGGCCAATGATCTACCAATCAATTTCAAACTAGACACCTTCGGGTGTCGCAACCAAAGAAGTCGGAACGCTTATACGCGATCCGGCTTCTTTCTTTTATGTATTTTAAAAAAAACAACACCGCTTGCGCGGTGTTGTAAAATTGTAATTCTTGATTCTTGCTTCGTAATTCTGCGCTTCGCTTAGCGTTTTGCCCACTGCGGAGCACGACGAGCGCGCTTCAAACCTGGTTTCTTACGTTCTTTCTTTCTGTCATCACGAGTAAGGAGGCCATTTTTCTTAAGCACCTTGCGAACCTCATCGCCCAGGGTAGCTAAGCTTTGAGCAATACCATGGCGCACAGCCTGAGCCTGAGCCTTAATACCACCACCATTTACGGTTGCTGTAAAATAGTACTGATTCGCCATACCCGTAAAGCGGAACGCCTGAAGCGCTTCGTCACGAAGAAAGCCGTGAGAGAAATATGTGTCAAAAGGCTTCTTGTTTACCGTGCTTTGCCCTTTGCCTTCGAATAAACGAATGTTGGCAACAGCAGTCTTACGGCGGCCAGTAGAGAACAAATAGCGGCCAGATGGTACAGAAGTCTTTGGAGCAACGGGGGTTGGAGCTTCCGCTACTTCAATAGTTACCTCAGCAACAGGTGCCTTTTCAACTTCTGCTGCTACCGTAGTAGACTTCTTTACTGCGCGCTTACGAGGAGCAGTAGCATCCGATGCTTTCGTCGTTGCTTTCTTTGCTGCTACTTTCTTAGGTTTGGATTCTTCCATAAAAATTAGAAATGAGTAATGAGGCTTGAGGAGTGAGAAAAGGAGCTAATACTCACGTCTCACTACTCATTTCTCACGTCTACGTTAGTTACTTTTTATCAATTACATACGTATGCTCGCTGCCAGAAACAACTTTCATACGAGCGAGCATTGCCTTGCGGAAACGGACTTCATCGAGCATACTGCGAACTGCCTGGCGAAGCACCCACTCTGGCCTGCGAACAACTTCCGTTTTAAGAGAACTCTTCTTAAGACCACCAAGGTATCCGGAATGGCGGTAGTAGGTCTTCTGCTCTAGTTTGCGGCCGGTAAACTTAAGCTTATCTACATTGGTAACTACCACAAAGTCACCACCATCTACATTTGGTGTAAAGGTGCGCTTGTGTTTACCGCGAAGCCAGGTAGCAATTTGCGTAGCGACACGACCAAGCGATTTGCTTGATGCATCTATTTCATGCCAGTTTCGGGTCGGCTTATATGTATTGGTTGTCTTCTGATTCATAAAATTAGAAATGAGTAATGAGGCTTGAGAAGTGAGTGAGATTGTTCGGCTCACGCCTCACGTCTCATTGCTCACGCCTATGTATTATTCAACGAGCTCTACTACTACTTTAGACAGGCCCGCTGCCGGGTTGTTCAACTTGGTTAAGCGTACATACCCACCAGGGCGGGAAATAAACTTAGGGCCTAGTACTTCAATGGTCTTAGCAGCGGCATTACGGGTCAAGCCTGCAAGCAACTGACGGCGAATGTGAAGTGTAGGCGTCTTAGCTTTGGTAATAAGCTTCTCAACATACGGACGCATAGCCCGAGCATTTGCATAGCTTGTCTGAATACGTTCATGCAACACCAGAGACGAAGCCAAACTTCTCAGCAGCTTCCTGCGGTGATCCATACCTTTACCGAATTTTTTCTTCTTCTGATGTCTCATACAATAGTGACTAGTGACTAGTGGCTAGTGACTAGTGACAAATCTTATCTGTCCACTGTCGACTGTGCACTGCACGCTTTAATTATTCTCTGCCTAATAGCATCATTAGTTCAGTAATAGTCTTCTTACCAAGTCCCGGAATAGTTTCCACTTCTTCGGTAGGCAAAGCCTTTAACTGCTCTACTGTTGTAATGCCGTATTTAATAAGGGCGTTCTTAGCACGATTAGAAAGACTCACACTGTCCAAATCGCTTTCTGGAGCAGCTTCATCTTCAGACTGGTCCTCTGCATCTTCTTCAGGTGCAGCAACACTTACAACCTCTTCTACTGCTTCTATCTTTGGAACAGGGCTGGAGAACAAAGTGCTGAAGTGATCAACCAGTATGTGGGCAGCTATATCTATGGCATCACCACCGGTAATAGTACCATCGGTTTCAATGTTCAAAACGAGCTTGTCAAAGTTAGTCATCTGACCAACACGAACATTCGTAACATCAAAAAATACTGCACGCACTGGAGTAAAAATAGCATCTACCGCAAGCACGCCTACTTCATGACGTTCGGTTTCACGAGCTTCAACCGGAACGTACCCTCTTCCCTGCTCTACTGTGAGCTCCATATCGAGCTCGCCGTTTTTGCCGTCGAGAGTTGCCAAGCGCAAATCTTTATTCATTATTTCCACTTGATCATTGCCGGCAATGTCACCGGCTGTTACTACGCGCTCGCCTTTTACTTTAAGGCTGAGTTTTACTGGCTCAGCAGAAAAACACTTAAGGCGAAGCTGTTTGAGCTGCAAAATAATTTGCACTACATCTTCTTTAACGTTTGGGACCGTAGAAAACTCGTGGTCCGCAAAACGAATTTTTACTGCAGTAACTGCAGCGCCCGGCATACTCGAAAGGAGCACACGGCGAAGTGCGTTACCAACAGTAACACCGTACCCCGGATATAAAGGTTCTAAGGTTACCGCGTACTTATTTTCGCCAAGGCTTTCGACTTTGGCTTGATTGGGAAGAGAGAGAGCTTCCATAGGTTATACACCTTTGACATTTGACATGTGACTATCTACCCGAATTCTGGAAGTCAAATGTAACTTATTAATTGTCAAATGCTAAAAATTAAATGCGACTATAGTGTTCAATAATGAGCTGAGTATTGATGGCCTTATCCATATCATCTGTCGTAGGTTGGCTCAATACTTTCGCCTTAAGGTCGGTAAGTTGTAAATCTAGCCAATCAGGAGGAGTGGTAGCCTTCATCTTATCCTTTACTGTTTGCATATACTTCGTCTTTGCTTTGGTGCTTCCGACTGAAATAGTATCACCAACGCGTACAGATATAGATGGAATAGTCACCTTACGTCCGTTGACCTGGAAGAATCCATGAGAAACGAGCTGGCGGGCCTGAGCACGAGTCTCAGCAAACCCAAGGCGGTACACGACATTGTCGAGTCGTTGCTCTAAAAGCTTCAGCAAGTTGGTACCGGTTACCCCTGGTTGAGTCTGTGCTTTTTTGAAGTAATTAAAGAACTGCTTTTCCAAAACACCGTAGGCAAACTTCGCTTTCTGCTTTTCCTTCAGCTGGATGCCGAATTCGGAAAGCCTGCCGCGAGAATCCGCGTGTTGGCCTGGTTGGCCAGTACGCCTGCGCAAAACCTTTGCCTGCTTCTCAGTGAATGCCTGGCCAAGTCTGCGCGCTCTTTTTCCTGATGGTCCTGTATGTCTCATATATAAGTTAAAAGTTTGTAAAGTTTCTAAAGTTTGTAAAGTATTTGCTTTTGACTTTCTACTTTATAAACTTTATGAACTAGCGCTAAATGCGCCTTACCTTCTTTGCTCTAGTGCCGCCGTGAGCAATAGGAGTCTGATCTTTTATAGAAAGTACGCTCATACCTGAACCCTGCAAGGAGCGAATGGCGGATTCACGACCTGAACCAACACCTTTTACAAACACATCCACTTCTACAACCCCGCGGTCTTTAATACGGCTCAGTAAGTCTTCCATAGTGCGCTGACCTGCATACGGGGTTGACTTCTTAGACCCTTTAAAGCCCGTACGACCACTGCTGCCCCAGGCAAGCACATTTCCTACTAAGTCAGTGACACTGATAATAGTGTTGTTGTAGGTAGAAGTAATGTATACCCGGCCTTTAGTAACCTTGGCTTTACTCTTCCGCTTTTTTCCACCCTTAATTTTAGAAGCAATATCGACTACTGCTTCTGGGGCAACGGTTTCGGTTGTTGTAAGTGTTTCTTCCATAAAAAAATCAGAATTATGAATTAAGAAGTATGAATTATGTATAGGATCATTTTTTGATTCCTAATTCATGATTCATAATTCATATCTTAGGTCTTATCTCCTGCCTTCTTACGACCGCTTCCAGCTGTCTTGCGAACGTTGCCATGGCGAGTGCGAGAGTTAGTTTTAGTGCGCTGACCGCGAACAGGCAAACCTTTAATATGGCGAAGACCGCGGTAAGAGCTTATTTCTTTCAAACGCTTTATATTCAAAAGCACCTGTTGGCGAAGCTGACCTTCTACCTTTATATTCTTGTCGATATAATCACGGATTAAACCAAGCTCGGCTTCGTCTAAATCCTTTGTGCGCTTGTTTGGATCTACCTTAGTTGCAGCTAAAATTTGTTTAGTATTGCTTGCCCCTACGCCGTAGATATACGGAAGTGCTGCCTCTATTCTTTTGTCGTTTGGAAGATTAATTCCCGCGATACGTGCCATAAAATTAGAAAATGAGTTATGAGACTTGAGCAGTGAGCGAAGCAGCTCGGCTCACGCCTCACGCCTCATTTCTCACGTCTGTTTTATTAGTTATCCTTGTCGTTGCTTATGCTTCGGTGTCTTACAGATTACGTACACTCGGCCGAATCTCTTAACAACCTTACAATCTTTGCAACGAGGTTTTACGCTTGCTTTAACTTTCATACTGTATCGATGCTAATATACAAATTTATACTAATGATACGAATGAGTTCCCAATGTATTAATTAGTATTATTAGTACATTAGTATATTCGTATCGATACGCTACCTAAGTCTCCGGATTATCCTGCCCTTATGCAAATCATAAGGTGTCATTGCAATTATGACTCTGTCTCCGGGAAGAACACGAATCATGTTTACCCGCATTTTTCCAGCCAAATGGCCAAGAACAATTTGTCCAGAATCTAACTGGACACGAAAAAGAGCATTGGGCAAGCTCTCCACAACTTTCCCTTCGAGTTCTATGGTGTCTTTATTTGTCTGGGTCTTCCCAAAGTCGGGTCTTCTGCTGGAAATAGTCTTAGATATGCAGATTAATGACGGATGCCTTATTGTATCATAAGTACTTAATGAGTGTCAATATTTTAAAGCTTGAATTCAGAAGTAAGAATGCAGAATCCACGAATACCCGAATAATTCAACATTCTGAATTCAGGATTCTATATTTAAATTAGTTTTCTTGCGTAGTAAGGGTGATCCTAGAACCCAAGCGAGGCAAACTCCCCTGCCATGAAGGCCACAGGGTAATATCTACCCGGTCAACACCACTCGTACGAGCAGCCTCAGACTGGGCCTCAGCTTTAGACTTTCCCATTAGAACACCCTTAAGAGGTTCTAAATCAATATCTTTATAGAGCTTTGACTCTAAATGAACGATTAATCTTAAAGTACCAGCCCCTGGGTCTATCTCGCGAACCCGAAATGTCATAGTATCCTTATCTGCCGATTCCAAATGACCACCTGCAGGGAGTACCTGCGTTACCCGGCTTCGGACCAAATCTGTGAGCGTTACAGGGTCAAACACAAGCCCTTTTACCCG
This sequence comes from uncultured Candidatus Saccharibacteria bacterium, assembly GCA_964648985.1. GTDB lineage: Bacteria > Patescibacteriota > Doudnabacteria > UBA920 > UBA920 > JAEUSE01. Next base: position 38,884 of record CAZYMS010000006.1, on the reverse strand, counting down.
TATTTTAAGCTGAGCTGTAAATGTAGGAGACTCTGTAGAGACGGATTTATCAGTAGTAAAATCTAACACTTCTACGCTATATGCCTTTTCGGCCAAAAACTTTCCTTGCACCTTCTGGTCTGCTGCAAGCCTCTCTATGGCCGACTTGGTGAGAGATTCTTGAGCCCTCGTAATATCCGCCTGCTCTATAACAGATACAAAACGTGAGTTACCGCCAATAAAAGCCTCGTCTACCTGTGCATACAGAAGTTGGGGTTTATTACCAAACACCTGATTAGTAATTTCTAGTCTAGTCCCCTCAGGTAAATTAGACGCCTCGCCACCCTCTGTAGCAGTCACGGTAGCAACCTGCCCGCTATCTGGATTTGAAACATTCTTGGCTGTAACAGGCTTTATATAGTTTTGATCTGTGGTAAATACAAAATTTTTACCATTAGCCGAAAGTGTCGTCGTGCTCGCCCGCAAATTTATAGATGCGCCAGTTAAATTAAAAATACGCACCTTACCGGAGGCCTTACTTCCTAGCTCTTTCTTGCCGTTAGTTTGGAATTTATCTTGCGCTTCTAAAGTTTTATCTATAGAAACAGCGGGCATGCTCAGCGTATCTACATCCGGCGATGCAGTTGCTGTTGCCAATGATAGTTCCAAATCACGTACTACTGGGTCGGCTTTGGCATAAACTACTACTGAAGCCTTGGGAAGTAAAAAGATACCGCCAAGCAGCGCTATAAGTACAATAAGTGCCACTGCACCCAGCCAGGCCACTCTCATTTTCCTCCGAACCTCTGATCGCTGGCGCAGACCCTCAGTCTCAAAACTTGAACGCTTGGGAATATCTGAAAAGATGGTATCGTGTACAGCCAGTCGCGGAATGGCACGGGGGGGCACCGACCTCTTAATTTGAATAGGCGCAGACGCTTCTTCTAGTTCATCACCAGATTCATCGTCGGATTCGCCGCCCGACAATATAGGTTCGGCAGAAACTGACTCGGGGGCAGCACGCCTACTACGAACCGCTATATCCCCCATACCACTACGTGACTTACGAGTTGGAATTTCTCGCAAGCTAAAACCAGCTTCCGCGCTTGCAGCCTGGCCACGCTCATCCATGGTCATAATAGATGCAGTTTTACGCAGTATATCAAGCTGTTTTTTTAACATCTTTACATTGAGCGGATCTGAAAACAAATATGACCTACGAGGAAACACCAGAACGAAATCTTGTTCTGCCTCTGCGCGAAGGCGAGCTACAATGGATTTTACATCGTCTTCAATATTGAAATAAAGGGTTTTAGCCATAACGGAAGAAAGTTCTAGTACTAGATTTTATTCTAGCAAGCTGAGAGGGAGAGTCAAATGAGACAATGCTGAATTTAGAATGCAGAATTATGAATTAAATCCTGGCTCGGGTCATTCTGCAATCTAAATTCATCATTCTACATTTATAAGAGTCCTTTATAAGCTAAACGTTTATTAAAGCTAATCTGTTTCCCTGTTTCTACAGCGGGCTGGTCCATAGGATTCACTTTTCGAAGCAAACTACTATATACCGCATACATCTGCCAAAATGAAATAAACCGACCAAGCTCTACCGGCTCAAGCCCGTTCAGTTCCATGTGTACAATTGGTATATTATTTAGTTTTGCGCTCTCCATAGTGCCTTCCAGCTCAAAACGCTGCGATTCTGCGAGAGGAATCTTATTGAGATCGAACAAGGCATGCTCGCGTATGGCAATACTATGTATTTCGGCTGGGTACTGCGTTGTGGTCGAGGCATGAAACGCATGTAAGCCTACAAACCACGCAGTCATATTCTTCCGGCCCCCAAGCAAGCGCTGCACCGTATGGTGCTGCACCTCAGACCCCTCAGCAAAACTATATGTCTGACCCTTGTCGTCCTTACCAAAGCTTTCGTGGCAGAGCTGGGTTATAAGACTTGTTGTGGGAAATAGATAATGGGAGTATACCAGGCCAAGCACATCTACGAACCCTTGCTGTTCCAGTTGCCAGGCAACGCTTGCTGCTTTCCAAGCAAGATTATCTTTTTCATAGAGTGCATACATTTCCTGCGCGCCGCGAAGAAGACTTTCCACATCGAGCCCACAAAACAATAACGGCAGTAGACCCACTTCAGTAAACGCGGTAAATCGTCCGCCAATAGCCGGGTGTATAACAATATCTAAATGTTTCTTTTGCGCTATTTGGTACAGCGGCGTACCTTCTTCAGTTATAACAACAATAGGGTAATCCCAAAACTGAGAGAGCGCTTCAAGCTGAGTAGTGTCTGAGCCAGATTTTGAAATAGCCAGGACAAGCGTGTCGGCTGGATGTAATTCTGTTTCTACATCTATTACATAGTCTGGATCCACTGACGACAAAAAATATACGTCTTTTGCAATATTCTCTGGAATAAACCTACGCAGTGCGTGGTATATACCATACGAGCTAGTAACGCTACCGCCATGACCAATAACCAATACTCGTTTGTACTGATTATACTTTTCCGCCAAAGCTTTCATACTCGCCATGTCTGGTTTGTATCCTATGAAGCTTGGTTTTTCTGTTGGTAAAATTTTTGTATCAAACTGCTTCGCCTGCGGACAGTTGTAGAATTCTAGGTTCATGATAAATAAGACGTGAGTCTTGAGGCGTGAGCCGTGAATAATTATGATTTGTAATCAGACGTCATGGAATTAAGCATTCTTTGTACTTCGTCGACTAAACTAAAGGACTCACTTATCTCTAATTCAGAGTATTGCTGCTTTGCAATTAAAAGCTGTGTTTCCAATTCAGCAGCGGAACCCAAAGAAATGCTGAGATGGTGCATGTATTTTGCCTTTGACTTGCGCCTGAAGCCTTCGGCGATATTAGACGGTATAGATATAACCGCGCGAAGCATTTGAGAGCCTAAAATATAGTACTCCTCCTTTGGAAGCTGTCTTACAACTTTATATGCATGGTTAACTAGCTCCATGGACTTCTTCCAAACAATGAGATCCTGGTATGAGGTTATTTTTTTGTCCATAATTCGTTATCAATTTTTGTATTTATTCTCAAGCCTCACGCCTCACTTCTCACGCCTAGCTTATAACCGCCTTTATACGCCTAACTCCAGCACTGACTGCTTCTTCTTTTTGTATCTTAAATGTACCAATGGCTCCGGTATGTTCTACGTGCGGACCACCACAAAACTCGAGCGAAACAGTTTCATTTGTAGTTGGGTCATATACGCCATATACGGAAACGGTGTCGGCGTACTTTTCACCAAACAGACCAATAGCGCCACGCGCGCGCGCTTCTTCGAGCGGGATAGTTTCATGCTTCACTGGCAAATCTCGTTGTATCCACTCGTTTACCAACTTTTCAACTTCTGCCTTTTGTTCATCCGTCATTTTCTGCGGATACGTAAAGTCAAAGCGAGTGCGCTCACCTGTTATATTGCTCCCTTTTTGCCAGACATCTTCGCCAAGAACTACCCGAAGCGCCTTTTGCATTAAATGAGTTGCGGTATGATAGCGCACTACTAGGTCGCTATGATCTGCAAGCCCACCTTTAAAGTCGCCCGCACTTGCCGTACGAGATAAATCTTGGTGTTTTTTGAATTCTGCTTTGAATTCTTCTTCGTCAGGACTTTGTCCTGCTTCTTTCGCTAAATCGCGCGTAAGTTCCCACGGGAATCCGTATGTCTGATACAAATTAAATGCATCAACCCCAGTAACGGGGTGCTGTTCTATAATTTTTCTGAATTCCTTAATACCTTTATCGAGGGTAACAGTAAATTTATTCTTCTCGTCTTCTATAACTTTCGTAATTTGTGGGGAATTATTTCCCAGTTCTGGGTATGAATCTCGGTAGGTTAATATAACTGTTGCAACGGCATTTGGCACCCAATCAGCAGTGCTTCCGAGCATGCGCACAGCAACCATAGCGCGGCGTAGTAGCCGACGCAGCACATACCCGCGATCTTTATTTGATGGAATAACACCATCGCTTACTAAAAACACACTACCACGAATATGGTCAGCCACAATGCGCATTTGCTTAGTGACTTCTAGAGACTCGCCGTAGGTGCGGCCAGTAATTTGCTCTATGTAGTCAATAAGCACCCAGAGCAAATCTATGCGAAACATATCTGGATTGTCGCCCACTGCAGCGAGCATGCGTTCCAGACCACCACCAAAATCTACGTTTTGTTGTTTTAGCTTCTCAAAGCCTGTCTCGGTTTTAATGTATTCCATGAACACATTGTTACCAATTTCCATAAAACGGCCGCAATCGCAGTTTACATGGCAAGGTTCGTTTTTCCACTCGGACTCTGCATGGAGATTCAAGTGCTCGCCAAAATCCCAAAACATTTCTGTATCTGGCCCACCCGGCTCGCCTACGGGCATGTTTCCCGGCACACCTGCACGGCTCCACCAGTTCTTTTTTTCGTCATAATAAAAAATACGCCCGCCCTGCATCCCATCGCGCTCGGAAAAATCTACAATGTCTGAAGTTATTTTTTTCTCATCAAACAGTTTTTGCCAAAGCTGCGCTGCTTCTGTGTCGCGGGGAATGTTCAAACTCTCATTACCCCTAAAACAAGTTACATAAATTCTATTTGGATCGAGCTGGAGCTCGGATGTAAGAAATTCGAACATCCAAGGAATTTGCTCTTGCTTGAAATAATCACCCAGTGACCAATTCCCAAGCATTTCAAAAAACGTAGTGTGACGGTTGTCCCCTACTTCCTCTATATCCTGTGAACGGAAAGACTTTTGAGAATCTGCAATACGCGTACCTCTTGGGTGCGGCGCACCAAGCAAATAGGGTACCATGGGCTGCATACCACTACCCGTAAAAAGCGTAGTGGCGTCATTTTCCGGCACCAAAGACGCGGACGGCACTATGGCATGACCATGATTTTTAAAGAAATTTAGATATTTTTCTCGTAATTCTGCTGCTTTCATATATAAAATATATCAAAAAAAACATGCCTTGTCATGTACCACAAAGGGACACAACAAGGCATTTCAAGTTTTATAACTAATGATGTCCATGTGCAGGTAGCTAGCTACCTGACGTGGATTTGCATCTGGGATACGTCGGAACCTGAACCGCAGTCGATTTATCCGCTGGTAGCGAACATGGACCTCAGCCGGATGCCCATACGGGATAAATACTGCGGTTTCAAGCCACAAACCACCTTGAAAGTATTTAAGACCGAGGCGCCATCCACGCGAGTGGACAAGATGCACTGTCTGCAAAAAATACTCTAAAGGCTGTACAATATCTTCCGCCTCTGCTTCAGCATGAAGTGGAGTTTGAAGCACACCGATTACGCGATTACTTCTTGCTTGCAACTTTCCAACTAAACAGTTAATACCGCAAAGGAGGATTAGCACAAGCATAGTAAGACCTATCCAAGGATCTGCAATCATAAACCTCCTTCACAAGGATGGTGCCGAGACAAGAGTACAAAGCAACTTGCCTCGGCATAACAGAAATTCAAACGAACAACTCATATGAGTGAGATTCGGACTTGGGACCCACCTTCATTTACCACGAAAGTTTCCCGTAATTGGGCCTGCAAGGGTTCGTCTAGGACAGCCCAATATCTGCTGACGTAATGAAGAAACTCGTTCACCCCATGACCTCCCTGCAATGTACGGGACCAATCGTCTACTTTCTTGGAAGTGAGCCAGCGAATGACTTTAGTCGCTAACTCACGCTCCCAACTAGACGATTTAG
>CAZYMS010000006.1:6821-33051 GCA_964648985.1 uncultured Candidatus Saccharibacteria bacterium | reverse complement strand
TTTTCGGCAATAACTACATAGGTATCTTCAATACTCCACGTAGCTTCCATGGCCTCTTTAATTATGAGGGCAGAGGCAAGGCCCAAGTTATCGGCAACAATGAGAATTCTCATATCCCCTCCAAGGCCTTAGCCTAGATAAAGATGAGACCCGTGTTGGATCTCTATTGAGCTTGTGAATTTGAAGTTTAACGACGGCGACCACTTGTTCGCGTGAACGGTGCCTGGCCAGGACTACCAAAAAGATCACTCAGATCGTCTGAGATCGCGCTACTGACCAATGTAGTCACCAACGCTCTACACAAACGTTCTTCCAGTTCTTTGTCGTAGAGAATGGCAGCATGTGGGGCAAGTGAAACATTACCTGACCCACGATGCAAGTACAAACCGCACCCATGCTGTAGGACCGCTTCTGGCTTATTTATCAGATGCACAAAAGTTGCTCTGGACATTTTTTGCGAAGCCCGGCTATACAGATCTGCAACGTGAAAATTGTCAGGCCCATCTAACGGCCGAAGGTCTACAAACGCGTCCATAAACCTGCGACCATCTACCCAATCTGCTACAAACGAATCTGCATCCGCTGCAGCAATCAGATAAATGCTCGACTGGCTCAGAGCCTCTTCGAGCTTCCTCTTCATCCTGTTTGCTAACTCTTCATCTCCATAGACAAGAGCAATATCAAAGTCCAGCATAGATTCTCCTTTGGGCGCTCAGCCCGGAAAACTACCTTAGTGGGGCGCACAGTTGCGTACTCACTCCCGCACGCGTAGGCATTCGCGACTCTCGCCCAACTATTTGTGTTGCAATGGTCTTCAGATCTTTCTTCCAATCTGAGACCAAGCTTAACAAACAATGGGGACTGGCGCTTTTCAAGTGCTTAAGCAAATGCAAATTCATTTTTTCCATGTCGGTAAAGTGAATAACAAGTGCATCGGGCAGTGCGTCGTGGAATGCAGCACACGCGTCATCACTTGCATGAGCGCCAAACCGTGTATCAATCAACACACGAGGAGCAAATAACCCCCCGCCTCTGTGTTGTTCAATATCAACAATAACCTGCTCAGCGCTTACCAATTGGATTTCAGCATCGGCCAAAACTTCTAAACTCACCAAAGAAGACAGTACTTGTGGGGCAAGACCTGCCAGGTCTTCAATTACCCAAATGTTCATCGTTTTTCCTCCTCAGGTTAGAACAAAAGCTGTGGCATGGGCCTCAGCTTTTGTTTAGATTTCAAGGTATATAAGGTTGCTAAAACACTATAGTTTTGCGACTTACTTTACCATATCTTGTAGCGCTTTGTCAAGTTGTGGATCCTTTTGGTTTTTTATATCATCTTCAGTCAGCTTCACTTCAGTATCCGGAGCTATACCTTCCTTGTTTATGTTATGGCCACTGGGTGTAAGCCACTTGGCTATAGTAACCTTAAGCCCAGCACCACCCTGAAGGTCCAACACTTCTTGTACACTCCCCTTACCGAACGACTTTTCGCCATACAAGGAAGTAAGCGTGTAATCATGCAACGCCCCTGCAAGAATTTCCGAAGCCGAGGCAGAACCGCCATTTATAAGCGTAATGGTCTTTACACCACTTAATCGGGCATACCCCTTAGATTTATACTCTATGTTTTTTCCGTCACTATGCGCTTCCGTGACTACGACCTTATCTTTTGGCACCCAGTAACTAGAAAGGTCAACTGCAGTCTCTAAGTACCCACCTGGATTATTACGTAAATCCAATACTAACGTATCCATGCCTTTAGCGCGCAAGTCCTGCACAGCACTACTAAACAACGCAGAAGTATCATCACCAAAACGACTGACGGAAATATAGCCAACTTTGCGTTCTTTACCACTCGCGTCCTTAACAGTCTTTTGCTCCCATTTTACGGACTTAATAACTATAGCGTCGCGTTTTATTTTTACATCGAACGCTTCACTGCGGCCATCTCTAAAAATACTCAAAGTAACTTCTGTCCCTTTTTGACCACGTATATGCCGCACAGCCTCTTCCGTAGACCAACTGCTTGCATCTTGGCCATCAACTTTGAGAATAATATCCTTTGGCAATAGTCCAGCTTGTTTAGCAGGAGTTCCATCTATAGGAGCGATAACTACTATAACACCATTCTGCTTGCCTATTTCAGCACCTATACCTTCAAAACTACCGGACAAATCTGTTTCAAAACTCTTAAGCTCTTCTGGGGTAAAAAAGGTGGTATACGGGTCACCGACGGACTCCACCGCACCCTTAACAGCGCCGTAGAGGATTTTTTGGTCATCGGTTGGTTTTTCTATATGGCTTGCCTTGAGTTTGGCAATAGTATCCCAGAGCAAATTATAGTCAGCCACGCCTGGCTGATCTTTTTGGTTTATGACCTTAAACGTACTCGGCTGAAATACATACCCGGACTTCCCTTGGGTATATCCAAACTTATAAGCGCCGGCAATTAGCAAAATGATAACAATTGTTATGAGCCAACGCTTGCCTGCGGAGGAATGCACATGTGTATGTACTTGTTCAGGTGTTGTTTCCATATGTCTCGATGCTAATATACGGATGAATACTAATTATACAAATAAAGATGCTGGATTAGCCTACTGTACCAATTTGTATAATTAGTACATTGGTATATTCATATCGCTATGTTACTTACTCACAATCGCTTCCTTACGAAAAATGTTCTTGGTTAATTGTAACACGTAGCGTGACCAGATACCTACATACACGAGCCAATTAAGGGCGAAGGGATATCGCGCTACTAAATGCTTTTTGTAGTATTGCCACATAGTATTATGGAATTCATACAAAGCTTTTTTTGAGTTCTTTTTGGAGGAAGACCCTTTGTAATGCACAGTGGTAGTTTTAGGATAATACCAAATTTTAAATCCTGCATCATGTGCACGCTTACACCAATCCAAATCTTCACCATACATAAAGAATTGTTCGTCGAGCAAACCTATTTTCTCATAGCATGCCGGACTAACAAACATGAATGCACCCACACACGCTCCTATTTCCATTTCCACATCCGGGTCAGCATGAGACAGATTATATCCGGCAACAAGCTTTGATTTCGGAAGCAAGAAAGACAAACCGCTCACCCGCATAAATCCGTTCCATGGATCTGGCAAGCCTCTGCGCGATGCCGCATCCAATGTACCGTCGCCTTTTACAAGCTTGCATGTTGCTATGCCGACCGCTGGGCGAGACTTCATAAAGTCCATCATAATTTGCAGCGTGTCAGGTGCAACTTTGGTATCTGGGTTAAGTAATAACTTGTACGCACCTTTAGAAACCCGCAAACCGCGATTATTCCCTTTGGCAAAACCTTCGTTAGTATTTTTTATGAGAGTGGTTTTTGCAGCAATTTCCGGTTTTGATAGGTATTCCTGCTCGACCATTTCTACCGTGCCATCTTGCGAGTCATTATCTATAATAATCACCTCATATGCAAAATTAGCCTTAGATGCAAATACCGCATCTAGTGCAACTCTAAATACTTCTTTGCACTTATAAGGAACGAGAATAATTGAGAGGTCCATTGAATTCATTTCTAATGCTCAAATTGGTAAAACTGTTTATTTCTTCCCTAATACTAAACGCATGAGCCTAAAAAATTCTTTTGTCCAATGACTCAGGGAAGTTTTCGATTGGTTTACACCTTCTACTTCATCCACAAGTGAAACAATACCCCGGCGTTGTCGCATCGTAAGCCATGCACTCGTTTTTCTATGCTTTGCTATCCACCTTCGCTTCTTAAACATAGTAGGGACCTGCCTCGCAAAGATCGGAAAAATTCCAAGCGTCCCTCGCTCAAGCAAGATAATATATATGAGCATAAAAAACTCACGAGCAAAAAACTTCCAAGAAATGAAGGGGATATTTTTGAGCGTGAGGAAGACATGGTTTTTATAATTCATCTGCCTCACAAAGCTGGAAAGGCTGTTGTGATGCTTCTGGTATGTTGCGACATCCGCATAATCTTTCTCCGAAGAGCCGGCGGTTCGTCCATGATATCCAATTGCCGCAGGCACGTATACGCACTTCCAGTCTCTGGCCTGCAAGCGAAGCGATAAATCTACATCCTCCCAATACGCAACAAAGTCTTCGTCGTAGTACTCGTGGTCGGTGGAAAAATTGGTATCACCGCCCTCAGAAGGCACGAGGCGATTATTTTGCACCTGCCAGCGCTGCTTGCTAAACTTTGGCATTTTAATATCCTCCAACGCTTCTCGCCTATACATGGGACCTGCTCCGGAGACCGCTATGACGTCTAGTAACGCGTCAAACTGACCAACGTCTTTTTTATTCTGACCGCGATCTGCAGCACGACCATTGGTCCACACGGTCACACCGGTGGTATCGATAATATCTAGTTTTTTATTATTTACAAAATCATACTTGAGCAATTTACCCGTTGCAGCTCCCACATGTGGATCAACCTCAAACACTTTGATCATTTCTTCCACATAGGTCGGCTCTAAAATTAAATCCTGATTGACCAATTGGAAAAAGTCAGAGGTGTAATTGCTAAAGACGATATTATGTGGACGAGCAAAAAATGCATTCTCGCCTAAGTCAATAATGCGCACAGCGGGATAGTGTTGCTGGATGTACTCCTTTCCGCCATCAGCATTACCACAAATTACAGCAACGTAATCTACATCACGAGCTGTTTGCTGCATCATTGAGTCAAAAGACTGCGGTATATACCGCATACCATTGTAAATAACCTGAATAAGAGTAACTTTTGCCATATTGTAATGAAATAGAGATGGCCGCTAATCGGCTTTATACCTTTCATGCATCACCACCCGCACTAAGCCGAGTAGGAGAAATGTATATAACAGTATCTTATCATTGAGCCAGGTAACATCAAAAACGCCGTAGGCGAGGAACCACAGAAATACCGCGCAAAGACTCGTAATATATATAGTTTCTGGACTTACCAGATAGTTTTCCGTTCGTAGATAGTTCCATGCGCGATAAAAGAAATTAAGCCAAAATATTCCAAAAAGCACCAAGCCAGCAGCGCTCAGCTCAACGAGCAATTGGAGGTATAAACTATGCGCCGTAACATACCGCTGAGGGAGTTGATAAAGTTTATTTTCCTGGCTTGCCGCCTGGTCAAAACTAACATCGTCGGCAGTAGTAGAAAGGGTGACTACAAAATTTGCGTAGCCCACCCCAAAAGGATGCTGTAGTGCATACTTTGATGCAGCCTTCCACATTGCAAGCCGACCGGCATTGGATGTTTCTTCTGGATTAATAATACTTTCTACCCTATCTAAAGTCCCTTCGCCGCCCGCATTACGCACCCACGCAAAGCCACGATCCAGAAGTGGGGACGCTTCAAATAAAATTATAACGAGAAGCATAGCAGCCAGCGCTGGTTTAAGCAGCTCGGTAAGTTTAAGGCTTTTAATTTTGTAGAGCAGTACCACAATAATGAATACCGGCAGCATGCCCGCCCAGACACCACGCGTCCCAGAGATAATGAGCGCTAAGCATGCCAATACAACTCCCACCCATGTCCACCGCAAAAAGGGTGACCCATTTACAGCAAAAGGGTCACCCTTTTTGCCTACACCCTCAAATTTTAAATATAGCAACGGCAACGCAAACGCCAAGAAGAACACACACACCATGGCGAAGGCATGACTGCTAGGCATAATACTAAACATACGAAGAGTTTTCGCTTCACCTTGCACAGTGACCCATGAATTTGAATACTGGAGAACTTTAGCCAATGGCAAGCCATAGTACAAACTTGCCACACGGAGCGCCCAGTATTGCCAAAAGTAATAGGTCACACTAAAAAGAGTCGCTATAAACTGGACGTATCCAATGGCTACAATGGTACCAGTAGAAAGCGCACCATACATGAGTAGCCTAACAAATTGTCCGCGACTTTTTACAACCCAAACGACTACAGGATATAGCAATACCGTGTTAAGCAAAAAGACAAGCTGCGACGCACCGCGCAGTGGATACCGCGCGAATAATAACGATACTACACCTAACGCAAATAGTGCAGATCCTAGCCTCTCATACCAATACCCACTCTTCCACCAAGAGACAACACTTTTCGTGGCCGCGAAAAACATTGTCTTTAGAGATTGCGAACGCTGGGAGTTAAACCATTCATAAATTGTTTTCAGAAATAACACTGCAATCACAGGCCGCCACATAGACAAAGTGTCTGAATAACTACTAGGCAACACCACATAAAACGCAATAGAGCCTGTGACCAATAATAAACCCTCAAAAGTAGGCCTGACTAAAATAAATAAAGTAATGAGTCCAACATTTACCCAAGACACCCAAGTAGACCAAACCCCTACAGCCATTAGGTATACAGAAAGCAGCTGCCATGCCAGCAACAGAGGTACTTTCCATTTTCCGATTTGCAATTTCCAGTTCATCATCCTAGGCTTTCAAGACATCTAAAGTTTCTTCTGCGCATTTACGCCAAGAAAATTCTTTTAATCGGTTCGATCCTTTTACTATCAACCCAGCCGCATATTCTTTGTCCAAAAGTACTTTCTCTAAGGCGGCCACTATACTGTTGGTATCTGCAGGATCACAATACTCTGCAGCCTCCCCTGCCACTTCAGGCATGGAAGAAATATTTGATGTTATAACTGGCACCCCTGCGTCAAACGCCTCTAGTATCCACATGCCAAATCCTTCATACAGGCTAGGCATTGCCAGGACCGAGGCTTTCTCATACAACAACGCTCTCTCCCCATCGGTAACGTGATTTAGATATACTACCACATCCTTATTACGTTCTATTTCCTGTAAAATCCCTTCTGCCTTCCATCCTACCTTCCCGGCAACAACTAGTTTATGCGGATCTTCAGGATGTTTTTGTTTATAAGCCCGAAATGCAGCTATGAGACCGCTCAAATTCTTTCGGGGTTGGACAGTGGAAAGAAACAGTGCAAATTTTTCTGGCAACTGCATTGCGCTATGCTCTACTCGCTTTTCTCTATTCTTTATCTGAGGTGTAAACCCATGATGAACAACGTGTATACGCTTTTCATCTGTTTTCCAAAATCTAATAAAATCATGCTTTGTACTTTCGGAAACAGTAATAATTTTCCACGCAAGCTGACTCACCAATACATCTTCAAACATATGAAAATACCTCATGAATGTAGTATATGTTTCTGGATAAAACATAAAGGCCAAGTCATGCACCGTAACTACTGTCTTTCGTGGATGGATAATAGGCATTGAACTCGCCGGAACGAACAATACATCTGGTTTATGAAATAACATTTCCCACGAAAGACGTAACTGCGTCCAAAAAATGGGAAACGGCATTACTCGATAACTAAAATTCTTTGGCAACCTCTTTATCCACTCTTCTGGTTCTGTGCGTAGATATAAAATATATTGGTTTTCAGTGTCGATTTCTGCGAATTGCAATATGAGCTGTTGGGCATAATGTTCTACTCCAGTCTTAACCGGATTATTCGCTCGTTCTGCTTCTATTCCTATAATCATATCCATAAGTATAACAAAATCGTCGGTATTGGTCAGGCTTATGCCTATCAATACCGACGACGAGCCGGGTAGCACGCTGCGCCCTTTCGGTGATGGTGAGTACATGCAGGACAGTCGCTATATTCAGACCTATCTCGCAACTGCTCAAGCAGGTCCGAGGCCAATCCAAGCAACTGACGAGTTGGTCTTTTATAAGGCAACGGTCCCACAGCAACATACGTCACTGAGCCCCTCCTCCCTATTTCCAGATCCCAAGTTCCGGGTTGTAAAGAAGGCACACGCTTCTGACCCGGAACATATACTCGCTCCAAATGTTCAAGCAGCTCCATTGAGACAGTAATCATTTGCACCTCCTTGCAAATTGTATCACTTGCATTGGTTCCGACTTTGGAAGCATCAGAACATTTCTTACCGGAAGCTTGCCAGAATCAAAATTTTTTTGCAAGTAGTGCAAATCTGCTCTATGAAAGTCGCATTCTGCCTCTGGAACATTTATGCACATTACGCACCACGCTCGGTAAGTTTGGTTTTATATATTGAAGATTTATATTTTTCAGGATGATGTGACTTGAGCCGAACAACACGAATAGGCACTGCATTATCGTGAAGGTACTGTATAGTAGCATCCACATAATAACCCAGTTGATCGTATCCAAGTGCAATAATATCTGGACTCTCTTTCAATATATGGGACATATGACCTTTGGTGTCTCCCAACACTATTTTATCTGCCAATCCAGTCTTACGCACAAACTCTGCGCGAGCCTTTTCAGAATATAACGGCAGCCTACCTTTTACTTTCTCAACACTCACATCCCGAGCAATAGACACTATTAGGAATGGGTTTCGAGAAAGCCTGCGAGCTTGTTTGAAAAAATGCATATGACCGGGATGCAAAATATCAAACGTTCCAAACACCATAATTTTTGTTACCGTGTCTTGCTTCATATAATGAGATTTGTCATTGCGAAGGAGGCTTTGCGACTGCGGCAATCTAAACGATATCGTTGTACAAATCCTTCCAAGTGGGATTCATTTCATCAATTGCGTTAATCTTTTTCTGTCTAGAACCTGCTTTGAGCTGTTTTTCGCGTACAATAGCTGCGAGCGGGTCTTCTAGAACTTCATAATAAACAAGTTTCGTAATATTATACTTTTTGGTAAAACCTTCTACTAACTTTTCTTTATGCTCCCAAATTCGCTGAGGTAGCGCTTTGCCCGTCATTCCAATATACAATACTGTATTGTGCGCGTTAGTCATAATATACACATAGTATTGTTTGATATGCATATAACCTTATATTTAGATTGCTTCGTCGATGACTTCTCGCAATGACGGAATGAGGCATTACCGACGAATAAATCGCTTCGCAAACTGCAAATCTTCGGCTGTAAAGAATCGCAATAACCCAAGCGCTATTACATATGCCAACAGTCCAATACCGCCAACCACTGCGAGGTTTAGTATGAGCGGAAGCAAGTGCCTGGTACTAACTTCGAGGGGCACCAGCAGTGGCGACCAGTCACGAATAAACCACAGCACAGCCCCCATGACGACAGCTGCCAAAGCAGGTTTTGCAAATTGGCCTACAAGCTTAAAGTCTGTAATATTCTTTTTTATAAAGTAGAAATAAAACGCGCCTTGGAGGAATTCAGAACACACGGTCATGACTGCTGCACCTTTAATGCCATAGTGTGGAAGCAGTAGAAAATTACCAATTACATTTATAATTACATTCGCGCCGGTTATCACTACTGCCCACTTTGTAAGCTGTGATGTTACCAGGGCATTCGCTGTTATATATATAAATAAAATAGCAATTGCCCATACTAAAATAGCAAGCACGTCACTCGATGGCAAAAAACGTACATCGCCACTGGTAAGCACTAATATGAGCTGCTTTGCGAGCAGGCTTCCGCCCACACCAAGCGGGAGCGCAATGGCAATCATAAACCGGAGGTAGCGCTCCACACTTGTTCGCACTTCACCAAACGCCTGTTTTGCCATCAATGCTGCTAATGCTGGATAGAGCGAATGCGATACAACCGCAGGAAAAAAATTGGTTAAATCTACCACTTTATATGCTGTTGTATATAGACCTGTCGCCTCGTAACCTAAAAGCTTAGTAATAATAATTACATCTACTCGATTATAAATGGTGCTAAAACTTACCAGCAACGCAAAAGGAGCCGCCGCACGGAGTATTTTTTTAAGCAAGGACACATCAAATGAATCGAGTACGTGACGAAGCTTAATTCCAGGAATATGTGCCTTCACATGCCCGTAATAGAGAACTAGAGAAAACCCAGCTGCAATGCCTTGGTTCAGGGCCAGATATACTATGTAATGGTTAAAATAAACTGCAGTTAAAATAATAACTACATTTACGAGTGATGATACGAAATTATTTACCGCTACTTTGCGTAGCTCTTGAAATCCCGATAGCACCGCGAGGAAAGGTACGGTTAAACCATACAAGAACAACCCCCCACCTGCCACCAGGGCCGCCTCACGAACAACTGGTTCATACCCCCTAATAAATACATATAAAATAAGTAACCCGTATACTAATGCGGCAAGCATAATCTCTGCGGCAAGAAAGTTATAAAAATACTTTGGCGCATTTGCATGATCTTCGGCAATCTTCTTTGTTACATACTGTGAAATGCCAAGATCAATAATAATGCCGAAAATGGTAACCAAAGATAACACAAACTGGTACTGCCCAGTACCATAGGGCCCCAAATAACGAAATAGCTGAGTGTACGCAAAAAAGAGCAGAAGTAATCCTACTACGCGAGAGATGGAAAGCCAGAAAATATTTTTAGAGACAGAAGCCATAAAAATAGTAAATTCCAAATTTCAAATGACAAGGACCAAATAAATCACAATTGTCCAAATCCCAATATTAAAAAACCCTGATTTTGGAATTTATTATTTGGAATTTATTTGTTATTTAATGCTTGGAGTTTGGTGCTTATACACTATTATAGTAACAGAAGAAATACATTTTGCGTATAGGTACGCAAATATATCAGGTGGCCATGATATACTATGAAGACTCAGGAAAATCAATTTAGATATGAAAAAACTACAACTTATTATACTCATTTTTACTCTTATCGCATTCCCCTTTCCCGCACAGGCAGAGGTCACAGCGCCTAGCTTGGTGGCGCAAATTAAGCAGGCCAAGGAGATGTTAGCACCAGTAAAGCTGAACTACGCGCTTACTCCACACTACAAAACCTCTATCCAGCCGCGCACCAAAACAAAAAAACAGGTCCTCCAAAACTATACACTGGACATAAAAGATTTAGCGGTTGCGGTGTTTGACCCCACCAGCGGAGCTATCAAAATAACTGCTGCCATGCAGCGTGGTTCCAACTTTGAGTTCCCGGATAGAAATTTTGATATTGACACTGTAAAATTCAACGGCGTAAACACTCGTTTTATTGTAAACAAACCCGTCGGCGGAAAAGTATTGGCACTCAAGTATCTTATTACCCCAGTAGAATCCGGCAGCAAAGCTGCAATAGAAAAAGCACTGTACTCCGGCGTGTATGTTCCCTACTCTCCGGAACTTCTAAATACCGAAGTAGACACCTATGGTGCACAATATCTAGATGGTGTTATTGCTGAAGTAGTAACCCAGCTCAAAAATACACCATCCGTATCCCAGCCCGGCAAGACCATACCAGCCGCAATACAGCCAGCGCTTGTTCGATCTTTGCTCTATGCAGAACACATGGACACCTCAGAGTTTTTAAATACCGCAGATACTAAACAACTTATAGCAAAAATAAATGTACTCCTGGCCGGTAACGAAGGTGACACTTGGAAATACAGCGTAAGCAGCGCTGGAGCAGCCGGCATTAGCCAATTTATTCCTTCTACCTATGCCTCACTGGTAAAACGCCATGCAGACGCAAAACTCATTCCTGATTTTGTGACCGGCATGCGCAACCATGTAAACGCAGTAAAAGCTACCTACTTACTCCTGGATGATTATATTGCCGAAGTAGAAAATCGCGCAGGAGAAGGATTCCTGGCGGCTCACGCATTTGAATATGGCGTTGCCGCATACAATGGCGGACCAGTCAGAATTGCAAAAGCAGCGCGCACCTACGGACCACTCTGGTCCCAAGACCATTCAAATGATGCCGGGCCACTGCAGGAAAAAGTGACCAGGCAAACGGCAGTGGTGAATGCGCTTAAAACCCAAATTAAAAAAACTACCAAAAAGGCAGATAAAACAAAACTACAAACAGTACTCAATAAAGAACAAGCAACTCTCACAGCAGCACAAAACGAACTTACTCGTACGCAAGCCAGCATCCTGCGCAACGAAACCGTGAACTACGTCATGAAGATTAATAAACTCATTCAAATCTTCAATGACCACCCGTTACCGACAGTTGTTGCGAGCAAGTAGAACACGTAATCCCGCCGTCGCTAAAGCTATGGCGGGCGGGCAGAATACAGTTTTCAGTAGTCAGCTATATATAAAAAGACCATTTGGGCCTACCAAATGGTCTTTAAAATTTTAAATTAATTTTTTAGCCATTCCGCCAATCGTCGCAGCTCAGGTCTATAATCTGGAAGCTCGGTGTCCGCTTCCATATTTAAAATCAGATCGTCAATTGCGCCCAGCGCTTCTGCAACCAACCCCCACCGGACAAGCAGTGCTGCACCAGAGAGGCCTTGGCCGAGAAGCATTTCTCTTCTAGTAAGACCCTCTTCGTGTCCCAATACAGCTGTGGGATGGGTTGTGGCAACCTCTATTGAACCAAATCCATGCCACCTTCTATAGCTAGCGTGGCCATCTGCAACCTGCTCTACAGGTGTAATGCTAATATCCAGCATGTCTGGAGTTTCAACAAAACCCAAGTCATCAGCTGCAGATTCTATATCAGCGCACATTCGCTCTAGCTCCGGATACAACTCAGTTTTTTCTCTGTAACACCCTCACCAAATTCGCCCATACAATGTAAATGTAACGATGGGCACCATGTGAACACAATGTGCACATGGTGCCCATGAAATTACTGACAACAGACAACTTACTACCGGCTACCTATTTAGCTATCAAATCCCCTTTTGCGTAAGCATCAACTTCTGCTTGTGGAATAACAGATATTTTTGCTGGGGTAAGCTTGCGCGCCTTATACACTGCGTAGGTTATAGGATGCAGTTGTCCTTTGGTTACGTAATAAACGTCAGCAGTTGCATCACCCTTTAGATACGTACCGTCACGTGGAGGTACTGCTATACCGTCTGCCCAGGAATCTGCTTCACCTTTTCCAAACGTGTAGTCAGGGGTTATGCGCTGCTGTTTTGCGACAAATGCAGAGATAGTTCGCTTCGTGCCTTCTTTGAAATAGTACAGCTGGCCTGTCTCCGCCACCTTGAAGAACGTCTTATCTTTCGGTAGCGCAAACCCGTCTACACCAAAGCTATTCATCTCTTCACTGCTTAAAGTCACCACACTCTTAAAGCTGAGGCCGCGGTTCTTGAAGAGTGCAGCAGTTAATGGATGCTTTACACCCTGACGAACTTCAAACACTGCACCATCGTTCGGCGCTTTTACAAGTGTGCCATCGAGCGGGGCAACAAAACCCTGTTTAGGATAGGTTCCTACCTCACCGTCGGATACAATTTGCACCTGCTTTGCTACTTTATGCTGACCAAAGGTAAAGGCACTATAGAGTTTCAGCTTACCGCCATCCACCAAATACACCTCAGGCTTCGATTGCGCTTTTATTACCGTTCCATCGGAAGGAGTGAGCACATCACCTGCCGTAAACAATTGCGCTTCTGCCGGGCTAATAGTAAGCGTTGTTGCGGGACTCAATTTGCGTTGAGTGATAACGAAGTCCGATACCGGATGCTTAATATTGTCTAAGAACACATACTTTTGGGTATCACCAGTCACCAGTACTATAGTGTTATCCACGGGTCCATATACTGGTCCGGTAGGATAATTTTCTACTTCAGTGGGAGATACCGTTATAGTCTTAGATACATCGAGCGCGCGGGCCTGTGCAACAAATTGTGGCAACATGAGCCTGCTTCCATTTTGGATTATGTAGGTTGCAGTATCATTCGCAAGCTTCATTATGGTTCCGTTTGGATATTTGAACCATGCATTAAAATACTTTTGAAAATTATAGTTACCGTTAAATACATGTGGTGTATATCGATATAACGCCGCAGTAGCGTTGTTAGTGAGCATAACAGTCTGCCGTTCAACCACGCCATCATATCCCCCCTGTGTATTACCAAGTTCAACTATTTCACCCACCTTATACGTTTTCCCATTTATTGTCGGACCACGTCCCTCCGGCACAGAAAATGACTTCATGAGGGATTTTGCAGCACCCAAGTACCTATTTCCACTTGAGTCTACGTTACCAAATAGCTGAAAATAGAACCCTGGAAACAAAGCACCGCACCCAGTGTTGTCCGGACAGTCAAAACCCATAGCATTGTCAAGTGCTCGCTGCAATCGCTCTGGAGTGTCATTTTGGTGTGTAGTTATAAGCCCTTGCTCCTTTTGGAGGGTAACCAAAAGCACCTGCGGGTTTATACCACTTTGTTGTGCAGCATCCCAAATAAGTTCGGCCGCACTACGCAAATTTGGCAAGCTTGGGCGAGGATCTTCTATAGTTGTCTTGAGCATGGAGATAGTCGGCTCTTTTAACTTTGCTACAAAATCCAGCGACTTGTTGGCCAAAATACTATTCTTGCTTTCCAGGAATTTCTGTATACCTTCAGGGCCTCCGAACGTTTTAGTATCAGAAAAAACCTTATCTTCAATAAGCTTGTTTGGGTCAAACGAAGTATCTATTGCTTGGGCAAAACCAGTGCGAGGCACAAGCATGCAAACCATAAATACCAGAGCAATAAAAGCGCCAACCTTCTTTGTGTATCTCATAATATGTTTAGATAATTTTCAATCAATAATGACTCTTATGAAAATCGCAAAATTTAGAGCTGAAAATTCAGTACTTATAGTATACCCCATCTACATGAAGAGACGTGTATCAAAAAAACCGGCAAATTAGACACATGATGCACCTACCGTATATACGCCTCGCCTTTTGGAAATTGTTTTATATCCCCGTCATTGAAATATACTATGGGAAATACAGAAAGGCCACGATTTGTGTAAAATGCCGCGGTTATAGGATGAAGCGTACCACCAACAACCCAATAGACCGTACGATTCGTTCGTGAGCGCACCAATGAACCATCCGCGGGCGGCAAAAATTTTCCGGTAAGCCAAGAGTCCATTTCTGCATTGCCCAGTGTGAATACCCGGTCAAATGTAAATTTCCTTTGCGCAAACACATCGTAGGACACCGGCATTTTAATGCCATTCTGCATAAAGTATACAGTGGCATCCCCCGCTTTTTTCACTAATGTACCATCGGCAGGCTGAGCATATTGACCCTCAGGAAACGAAAGTATTTGCGAGATATACACATGGCGGGGAGCGCTGGTTCCATATCGCTGCTGCTGGACGAAACTACTCACGTGCAACCGTTTACCACCGCTAATAACAAAAATCTCACCAGTTTCAACCACCTGCACTAAGTCTCCTTCAGCTATAACTTCTGGCAAAATAGTGCTCGATAGGCTACTCGCAACATTTATTCGCCCTGAGCCTATTTTCCCCGCGCAAGGACCATTGCATAGTGAAATATTTGCGCTGTCAATAGGGTCTGCAGTAGATATGATCCTATCCCGAATCTGTCGATTTGTAGCATTAGGAAACAAAGCCTTGAGGAGCGCAGCCTGTCCACTCACGAACGGAGCAGCAAGAGAAGTACCAGATGCGTATGCATAAGAATTTGGCGATTTGGCTCTTGTAATAGGATCACGGCTAATAGTAGATAAAATTCTTTTTCCTGGAGCACTGACGTCAACACAATTTTTACCGTAATTCGAAAAAGAAGGTTTTTGATCCAGAGCATCGACTGCCGCAACACCTATGATCATATTTTGTCCGTTGTCGTCGCAAATGGGAAACACGGGATACTGGTCCAAATCCCCCCCATGCGGAGCAGTATCGTTACCTGCCGCTGCGACCAACACAATATTATGCTGGAATGCATAGGTAATTGCTTTTGCAAGACCAATGTCCTGGCCAAACCCAACACCACCCAAACTTAGATTAATAATAGAAGCCCCATGGTCTGCCGCCCAAATAATAGCTTTTGCCACATTCTCCGATGTACCCGAGCCACTCCCATCCAAAGCTTTGACTGGCATAAGAGTAACCTGCGAATTCGTACCCGCTATACCTATACCATTATTTGTAACTGCGCCAAGTACACCCGCAACAAGAGTACCGTGACCATTATCATCCGAATCAGTCCCGGGAGCGATCACGGAATTGGAAATAAAATCATACCCCGAAACAAACGATGTTTTGATCAAATCTTCATGGGTTTCATCTATACCCGTATCCACCACCGCAACAATCACAGAAGTACTACCCGTAGTCTTGTTCCATGCATCTATAAACTTTGCTTTCGAAAGACCCCATTGCCTGTCAACATTTAGCGAATCCGGAGTGAAGCCTGGATCATTTATATCTATGCTACCCGCACGCACTGAAAAAGCCTGCACCGAAAGAGCGGAAAAAAGCAGACTTACGATAGCCGCACAACCTGCTATATATTGCACTGTGTATTTGCTGTAGTACCCCATTCACATTCTATGTATAATTTAGCAATTTTTAAGATAACACAAATATTGTATGTTACTGATAAAATTTAAAATTATAAATTTGTTTCCTATTTATACTTTCCTGTCCACAAATTCAGTCGCACCAGAACTATCTCAAGCAGCATCTGAAGCATCCAGGTAAATTTCACTGTGCTAGCACCATCGTTTATCCAGGTTACCGGTGCTTCTTCTATCTTCAATTTTTCTCTACGAGCAATGGCAAGTATTTCTACATCGAACGCAAATCGCTCTATTGTCTGTTTAGGAAAAATTTTCTGCGTGGCTTCGGCTGTAAACGCTTTAAAGCCACACTGAGAATCTGTAACGTGCAACGGCACTAATGTATGCACAATTAATCGGAATACTCCGCCAAGAAAATCCCGCAGCAAAGGCTGATGCACGGCGATATTCGCCCCTTCTGTACGCCTGGAACCAACCACAACATCGTACCCTTTTTCAAAATATGGCAAAAATGCATTTATATGATCTACGGCGGTAGAGCCATCGGCGTCCATAAACAAACGCACATCACCCGTTGCCGCGAGCATCCCTTGTTTCACTACCGCGCCTTTCCCCTTGTTCTGTGTATTGTTTATGAGCTTAAGTTCTGGAAACCAAGCACGACACCCCTCTACCACTTCTGCGGTATTGTCGGGGGAACCGTCAACAACAACTAAAACTTCATGGGCATAGCTCTGCGCCTGTAAAAAAGCCTGTATTTTTTTAAGTGTGGTTTCAATACGCTGCGCTTCTTTGTACGCAGGGATGACAACGGATAACTTCTGCATATAGTAATGATCGATTAAATACGTCGCATGTTACACCTCATTATATCATGGGGAAAGCTCCGGACGTAATTTTAACTTCCGACCCGCTATACTCCTCATACCACTTTCCATGCCGACTCTATTATTTCTTCTAGACTACTATGAGTAGCGACAAACCCGAGGGCATTTTTTATCTTTGTTGGGTCAGCGACGCGTTCCGCATCGTCTCCTGGCCTGCGACTCCCTACTTCCATTGGTATCATACGACCAGTAACTTCCGCCGCAACCTGTACCACCTCACGGACACTGGCGCCATGGCCAGTGCCCACATTGTATATTTCAAACTGCGTATCTTGTTTCTGTGCGAGGACAAGCAAATGAGCACGAGCAATATCGTATACATGCACG
Source organism: uncultured Candidatus Saccharibacteria bacterium (assembly GCA_964648985.1). Classification (GTDB taxonomy): domain Bacteria; phylum Patescibacteriota; class Doudnabacteria; order UBA920; family UBA920; genus JAEUSE01. The sequence continues at coordinate 15,624 of CAZYMS010000006.1, read as the reverse complement.
TAATCGCGCACGCACGTACCATCTGCCGTTTCATAATCCTCGCCGAACACAGATAGCAGCAAGTTTTTTCCTTTTGCCACATCGATAACAACCGGTATTAGATGGGCGCGTTCATGGGTATCTCGTACTCCCCAGTCCTTATGTGTACCTGCAACATTGAAAAAACGAAGTATGGTTACGGTCATACCAGCATACTCTGAAAAATACCGAAGCACCTGCTCAGCCAGCAGCTTACTTGAACCATACGGGTTTGTAGGTGCGCACGGCGAACCCTCTGTGAACGTACCTGCATTTTGCATACCATACACCGCAGCGGTAGACGCAAATAATATACGCTTTACTCCGACCTCCTGCATGACCTCTAAGAGCTGTGTAGTAGCCAATACATTCGTCTCAAAATACAAGACCGGCTTTTCTACGGATTCTTGTACTTCCAGCAGTGCGGCTAAATGAACCACGGCAGTAATAGCATATTGAGCAAAAATATCACGCAAGAGGTTAGCATCACGGACGTCGCCTTCTATGAAAGCAGCACCCTGAGGTACGTGTTCCCGCTTGCCCGTACTAAGATTATCCAGTACCACTACACTATATCCCTGCGCAAGGGCTTCGTGCACTACGTGCGCACCAATATATCCTGCACCGCCAGTAACCAGCACTGTCATAGGCATTTCCTTGTCTGCTAATAAGTGAGATGAATCAACAGTGCCAGTGAATAGCAAATCACCCGACCTACCAGATAAAAGCTCAGTATACGCATCTACACTTAAGACGACTGCGCGTGGAGTATCACCCATATTGAGAATGAGACCCCCTCCTCTTTTTTGAGCTTCCTCTATAAGTTCTATGAGCAATTTTTCATCCATACGAAGATTTCAAGACATTATTAGCAGAATACTAATAAAATAAACAAACCGTGATGCAATGGTTTGTTTTTGTATTTGCCAGAGACTACTTTTTGTTATTTTTAATATAGCATGCGTGTATAAAAGTGTGCAATAAAAATATCCACTCGAAAGTGGATATTTTTGCTGATTAAGTTTAGCTAAACAATAGAGTTCGTAGGCGTTTTTGACTCAGCACAAGTGCCGCGCCAGCCACGATAATACCCGCAAAGGCAAATGGGGAAGCATTTCTAGTCCTGCCAGTATTTGGGGCCACATAACCAGTTGCGAGCGGTGTTGTATGGGGAATAGCAACTACTGCCTCATTCCCATATTGAACAGTTAACCTAAAACCATAGGGGGGCACATAGTACTTAACACGAACCCGTAGGGTGCGGACGACGCTTGCACCCGGAAGTATATCAGTGCCGGAATAACTCACAACAGAACCATTCAATACTCCGCCTTGTAAATCCACCACATCTACAAGGGGCAATATGCCAGAAATGTCTGCCACAACAGCATAATTAGAAGCGGTCACCGTACCTGCATTTGTTGCGGTAAACGTATAGGTGAGAAAGTCTTCCTTTTGCGCAATAACAGAGGTTCCAGAAATATTTTTTGTATCGTTGCTTGCGGACACGCTCTGACGCACAAGTCCCTGAGCGTTTACCACGGCTCCACTTTGAACGTATGCGCAGACAGTTGTACTGGCGCTGGCACCAGAAGTAGCAACGTTAGAAATACTGCACAAAGTACTGCCCACTATTGCAGCAGTAGCGATTATAGCGCGGTATCGAATTACTACCGTACCCCCGGCCTCCAGACTTCCAACCTGAATACCTGGAGTACCAAGCTGTCCTGCATACGCCCGAGAGACATATATATTCGGGCCAAACTGCATAGAACTTAAAGCAACTTCTGAAACAGTGACGAGCGGGAGAGTTGCCTGACTTACATTTTGAACAGTCACTTCAAATTCAAGTTCGTCACCAACTACTGCATTTGCATTGGTTGCAAAGCTACCGCCTTGAGTAATATTTCGTACTTGCTTAGCAATGGTCAGCGGGGCAGTATCTGCATGGGCCATTGCGGGAATTACTGCAAATAAAATGCCTGCTGTAAATAAAATCTTTTTAAACATAATTAGCACCATTCTTATAATTACTACTTGGCATATATTGCCGCCAAAATTCATATTAGTATTGCAAACTATAGGTTTTTGTCAAACATATACAATATTAAAAAACAAAAGCACCCAATAAGCGTCAGAATTAAAACTTCAAATTCTTAGACTTGTTGAGTGCTCGATTCTCGAGAAGTTAACGACCTCGGAACATAACTCGTTGATAAATAATCTTTAGGTCATCTCCCGCAGGAAATGGTATAAGCCGATTTTGTTTATCAAGAAGTTTCCCGTGTGCATATGCCGCCATAACCTCCATGGCCGCATAAGCAATTTCTGCTTGGGAAAGATACTCATTGGCATCCGCCTTAAAAAGCGTCAGAGGAACTGCAAGTTCATGGAGGTGGCGGTCTTTGCGACCACCGACGCTTTCCACAACCATCATTCCGCGGATTTCCTTTATCTTTATCGCAAACGAATATGCATCGTTCACAGACAATGACTGATTACCCGGACAGCCGCCTCTAATCGCGACCTCCGATACAAAGCGATCGGGAAAATTACCACGACCACCTGTAATTTCTCCCTGGGCTGCATCGCCACCCCGGCGACCTGCTTCACGCGATGCAGTGCCCGCACCAGTGGTCCATATACCGCCCTTATTCGCCTGTTGACCACCGGCTTGACCAATTGTGTTTACCTGGTCTCTTACAGCAGCGCCAAGCACTTCTTTTACACCCTGGTTAAAACCGCCATTTCTTGCGGTGACAGAATTAGGAGATAGATATAACACCTCGACACAAGCAGCGCCAGAGGGATTATCGGCAGGCCGATCTAGAAGTCTTACCGATCCCTTACCGCCAAACAAGGCTTCCAAACTCTCTTTGACCGCCACCCGGCTCTGTTCGTCGTTAACATTTACAACGACTCCAACACGTGGCCTATTCTGAGCACTTGCCACCAAAGCGAGCGCCGCCAGCAGAAAACTCAGAACCGACATACTGACTATGTTTAACATCCTCGATTTCATTTGCCCCCCTTTCAAAGGCAAAGATACTACCGCATAGGCGGAGCATCAGGTTGGAATGTGAAAGAACAACTAGTGCGCCGGAACTGGCGCGAAGATTGATAGTCGTGACGTTCACGATTCAATCAAAGCGCGTCAGTTCATTTGCTGAGCGCGTGAATAGTATCAATGTATAATTAATACCAATCACGTGCTTAGTAGTTAGCAAGTTATGCATTGATTCTTACCCTAAGTAAGAACCGGAGGAAGCAATAGATGCATTAGATTATTAATTCAACTAATGCCTACTACCCCACTCCGGTCTTAAGGATTGAAAATCACGTTCTATCTTTCTACTCTATCAAGCTTACCAAACGCCACCATACGCTTCTGAGTGGTGTTGAGCGGCCAGCAGGTAGAAAGCGCCACTACAGAATCTGCGGTATTCGTAAATTGAGCTTGGTCGTTTGCTTCATATACTGTTTTGCGCTGAACAACATAATACAATCGAATGTCTTTTCCATCTTGGCCAACAACAGTTACTTTAAATGTAGCACCGTCTGGTAAGTCATTCATTTTAGCGAAGATCTGGTTGTAATCTGCTTTCACCCAGGCATAGTTGCTGGAGTGACCTGAAATATACGAGGTACCAATATCTCCGGGCAAAGGTGTACAGGGATAGTGCACCACACCGCTCTTAAGGTCTGTGTCAAAATTCTTAGAATCTTTCGTCCAAATAATAGGTACGTTTACACCCATAACCGGCACTTCGAGACGACCAGGAAGAGAGGTGTTTATGCGCAATTTATTTTCTGCACAATCATTAGTAGATACTACAGAAGGAATGGCGCTTGGTGCAGTAGATGGTGCAGGCTGCGCCGGTGCCACGACAGAAGCCTGTGCCACACGAGGAGTAATGAGCGGAGAAACTGCAGCACCTGGGGTGCGAGTACGAATGGCATCTGCATCAAAATACTGAGCAACTATATCCCGCTTATCGTCGGCAAGAGATTTACCGGTGAGTGGATCTACGCCAGCAAGTACTGCATCGGCGTCACTAGTCCCGGTCGATCGAACGTCATTCGACTTCGGATTTAACTTCAGTAAATAATTCTCAAAATTTGTAAGCTTATTGGGAGCCACATGATCCATTTCTACAAGGCTGCCATCGGTTACATTATAGTAATACCCAGCAATCCACTCGGTATAATTTGCGGATTCATTCTTTTTCAGTTCCGCAAGTAGTTTGGCACGGTTGTCCGCTTGGGTTGTTTCTTGTTTCTGGAAGCTCTTAAAAAACTCTGGACGGTTTGATGGGTCAGAGAACCATGTGTAGTACACCAGAAGGAAAACGGCAAAAACTGCTACATACGGAACCACAGCAAGCATGGTTTTACCTATTGCCTTTGCCACAGAAGGTTTTACTGAGGCGCTCACTGCATTGTTAATAGCAGTATTATTTTCTCCGTTGCTTTTTCCGGTCACCGCGGCAACATCACGCGCAATAGCATCTTCCATAGTAGCCCCATCAGACAACTCCGATATAGTTGAGGCTCCTGCAGTTGGAATAACAATTTCTGAAGCAGGAACATTCACAGCAGACTCAGGCTTACTGGGCGTACTGGCACCGGAGTTCGTAAGACCAAGCATACGAGCAATTTCTTCGCTCGCTGCAGGGTAGAATTTACTTGGGTTATTGTCTGCCATAGATATAAGCCTTTTCCTTTAATGGACTTATAATAGTAGCATAAAATACCTAATTTGTCAATAAACAACGCTCTTAAGGTTAGCCTTAAATAAGGGGAAATATAGGAAATTAACTAAGAAAGTAAGCAGGAAACTCAACAGTATACTAGACCCCATAGCTGCGTATAAAACTATTGCGCTGAAGGGGTAATAGAAATATCTAGGATTTGCCCGGCCCTCTTAACTTGCAAAAAGATTTTGGTCTGAGGAGAAACGTTCAAGAGTAGTGCCTCTGGTATACCATTATCCCCTACAGCCTGATTATTTATTTTAGTAATTATGTCACCCTCAAGTAGCCCCGCCTTGGCGGCAGGAGAATTTGCAATTACCGCTGGAGTACCAGCAGATGATTTACTAATCAAAAGACCAGGAGTACGACCTTCGCTTGCAGCAAGTACATTTGAAAGGAAACGATAGTTAAACCCATAGAATGGACGAATAATTTTACCATTGGCAGCAAGCAACCCAGTTACGACTTCTTGCAAAATCGTGGAGGAAATAAGTTTCTGCCCATCCCATATGCCAATAAGCTTACCGGACAAATCCATTACAGACTGCCCGGGAATGACTCCGCTCGTAGGCTGGAGGGAGACAACGCGATTGGGCACATCGCTCGAGACTATATCAAGCGGCATAAACTCAGCACTGGAAAGGAAACTCGCAAGAAAATAACTGCCTCCATCAACATTTTCCCCAAGCAACATAACCCGCTCGCCTGGAAAGATGTCGGAATGCACAGCGAAAGTTACTACGGAAAGACCAGCCGCATTTGTCTGCAATGCTACAACATTACTTGCAGGGTCAAAGATAATACTACTTACTGAATAGCGCTTTCCATCGTCCAGTTGTACAGAAAGCTGTTCTGCTTTTAGATCACCCACCGCAAGGCGGGAGGTAAGTACTAAACCATTTGAAGTTGCCACCACCACTGCACCTTTAAGCTGCGGAGCACCTGTACCAACTGCAAATAAAGCACCCACCTTATTTTTATTACGACTAAGGGCCGAAATAATATCGTTGGTTTCGTTTACCCGAATTTCTTCACGAGTATTTATTACCAGCGGAGCACGGGGCTCTACTAAGTGCGCCTTTTTAACCCAATTCCAAGTAGCAATGTGCGCGGAGAGCCTATCCGCAAAAAATACATTCAGCACGAACACAAACAATGCAACAAAGACTATAAAAATAAATTTTTTAATCATAGATTTAATAGATTACGAAAACAACGAAGCGCTAAAATGAAAAGCGGTACAAGTATTAATTACTCCGCATTCCGTACTTAATTCACTAGGTCATTATTTGCCATGGAGTAGCTAAGAGGAGCGCCGTAAGAAGTGCAGCGCTTACTAATAAGTATAACTTAACTCTCTGAGGTGTTAAAGCGCCGAATTGCCAATAGTACGTAAATAACCATAAGACATAAAAGACAAGAAAGGCACAAAACCCGAGCACGGTATAGTGAAAGGGCAAAAACAGTACAGAAGCGTACACCTCAGTTGCAAGAAACGCAACAAGCAACGATGAAGCCAAACGCACTGTACTGGTCTGTGGCACGAACACATACGTTGCGCGAGTAAGTAAAAATAGGCATACAAATACAACAAGCGTAAGCACAACGCTACCAGCATGAAAATAGAACTCACCCGCTGCTGCTGCAAGAAGAATACCAAAACTAGTTAGTATAGTATGCGTTACTAACACGGTCTCTCCTGTGTATGCAATTAATTGTTGGCCCAAATACAAAATAGGGACGGACACAATCATGTACGCCATTTGCATGTTTTGGGTAGGCATAAGGAAAAAGAGGCAGAGCCATGCAATATAAAACAGGCTGCTTCGCAGCAAGCTCCATCGCTTTCCATCTACAGCGCCAGTCAGTGTAGTCCAGGAGACGCCTTCTATAATTACTACCAAACACACAAAGAGTGGCACAATGTAGCGAAATACGGGCACTGGTACTGCAAGACTGTAAATGGCTGCGGGTAAAATACAAGCGGCCAACACGCTCAAAGTTTTATGACTTTTTAATGTAAGCATTTCTGGTTGAGTTCCAAGAAACAGATAAACGAAAAATTAATGCGTAGCACCCGCTACGGCTACTGTCTTGGCGTATCTACGTATCCAGTACAAACCTGCAGCCGCAATTATTACCAAGACACCGCTTACGAGTGCATTTAATCGTATGTTATGAAACAAAAACGTACTATCTATACGTAAGTGTTCTATAGCAAATCTAAGTACATTATACAGAAGTAAATAGCTAAAGAATAGCGCCCCTGCGGTCATTCGGGAGTCAAATTTTTGTCTACGACCGGGGCGGAAAAAATACATCAATACGAGTAGTATGACCGCATTCCCCAGGGCCTCATACAAAAAGAGGGGGTGAAAATAAGAAGCGCTTAAAAAAGTGCTTGGTCTAAAATACTCAGGTACGAACATCTTCCATGGCAGGCTCGTAGGGTAACCAAATGCTTCGTAATTAAAAAAGTTTCCAAACCTACCTATAATTTGTCCGAGTAGTACGCTTGGAGCAAGCCAATCGAGAAGGTTGTAGGTTGTGGGTTGTAGGTTGTGGGTTGTCTTCAAGTTGCGCTTGAAACCAAAAATTAAAAGCACCACAAATCCACCTAGAAGAGCGCCAAAAATAGAAAGACCACCATGCCAAATTTTTACGGACTCCAGCGGGTACTGCCAGTAGTACTGCCAGCTACTTGCAACATGATACAGACGTGCGCCCACAAGGCCACCTAGCACAAGCCAGACAGATAATGTGTCTACTTGGTCTTGGGTAAGGCCGTAGTGCACAGCACGCTTACTCGCGAACCACCACGCCGCGCCCACAGCGAGCGCCATGGTTATGCCGTAATAGTGAATGGTGAGCGGTCCAATACTGAAAAACTGTGGCGCTATCCAGCTGCCGGAAAAGACATGGAGCAGTAGAAGCGCGAGTACAAATAACCCAGGAACTATTACTGGCGGCCATATAGACCCTTGGGGAGTAAGTTTCATATGTATATGATACCTGAAATTCGTGAATAATGCCCTTCAACCACAATTGACAAAATTTTGTTAATATGTCATTATAATTAAGTTTACAAAATGTCTTGTTAAGGCCTAGGAAAGCCCAGGATACTCCTGCATTTCTCTAGCTCTTAATTCAGAAGGGTATGATTACAGCAACGGTCCGCCATTGCCAGCGGATCAGTATAAGTCAACACTACTAGTCGCGGAACTGTTGGTAACCAGAGGAGGCCTATGACGTTCATAACGCTCACTTGTCCAAAATGCGGCGGGAGGATGCTCCAGCATGGAAACACCTGGCGGTGTGAAGGCTGCAGTTATGGATTCACAATTAGCTCTTTATTTGCCAGCATTGGCAATATTGAGACTCACCCATCCTAAATAAACCAACCTAGAACAGCCCCGCCTGATGGAAAACTTGTCCCCTCTCTTTTGCTTCGGCAAAGGTTATGGGGATTTCTTTTATGCTGAAATAGTCGGAGAATAGAAGTTTTCTATTTTTCATAGCATACTCGTAGACCTGTTTAGTTACTTTTACATCATCCAAACAATATTTTTTTAGCTCGTCCAAACGACCACTACGCCAGTATAAAATAGCTTGTAGTCCAGTACCGGACTTACCACTCCCTAGAGTCCCCTGCGCTACCGCTTCCAAACGAATCCGGTGGCCAAGTACTTTTTCTATTTCTTCTAAAATATCTAAATACGGGATTTCAAAAATATTAAAATTCAAATACGGCTGTAATACTTCAAAATCGAAATCTTTTATATTATATCCAATAATTTGGTCCGCAGTCTGGAGTAATGGTGCGAGCTTACCCATTTCATGCTCTTCGTATATTGCATACTTATCTGTATCTGAAAAATATACTCCGCATACAGAAATTTTTAGTAAGTGGTTCTTCCCCCTTCCGCCGACATCATCAAACGAATTCTGGGTTTCTAAATCTAATACAATTTTTTTTGAGGCCATAGACGTTTTATAGATATTACCGACCAGAACAGCCCTATACCTTTTTA
>CAZYMS010000006.1:0-6721 GCA_964648985.1 uncultured Candidatus Saccharibacteria bacterium | reverse complement strand
ACCTTTTTATGATCAAAAATATTATATCATGTGACCAAGAAAAATGGCGGCTTGCTGAAAATAATCAATATCGTTATACTTACATTAATAAAAGCATTGACGCTGCAACACAGCTGAGCTGAGAGAAGAACGTCGCAAAGCGACTATTAGAACTTTCCGGGTACGCCCGTTACAGCAAAAAGAGATCAAAGTAAGGTGGCACCGCGCCATAAGCGCCCTTACAAGCCAGTCATGTTAAATCATGGTTGGCCTGTAAGGGTTCTTTATTTATTAAGCATCAAATAACACATAAATCCCAATTTCCAATATTTAAACAGATACTTCATATGTTGATTATTGAAATTTTCTAGATTGGAATTTATTTGTGATTTGGCATTTGAGATTTGTAATTTTCAAAAATTATGCAAAGAACATTATCACTGAACACACCTGCTAAGGCAGGAGAACAAGTAACCGTAGCAGGCTGGGCCGCGAGCACCCGCGACCACGGCGGTCTTATATTTATAGACCTTCGCGACCACACGGGCATTGTGCAACTTACTATTCATCCAGAAACGGCAGAAGCGTTTGAAGTTGCGAGTAAGATTCGTGATGAATTTGTACTACAAGCCACTGGCACAGTGGTCAAACGAGACGAAAAGCTGGTCAACCCCAATATAGCCACTGGGAGCATGGAAATAGTAGTATCGGAACTTGTTGTACTCAATACAAGCAAGCCGCTTCCCTTTCCCATTTTCCACCAAGAAAGCAACATCAATGAAGACATGCGACTTAAGTATCGTTTTCTTGACTTGCGCCGTGAGAAAATGCAAAAGATGTTGAAGTTGAGAGCGGATTACAACATGCGCATTCGTCAGTACATGATGCAGCATGAATTTATTGAAGTTACCACACCAATTCTCACCTCAAGTTCTCCTGAAGGTGCGCGTGATTTCCTCGTGCCATCGCGCATACACCCTGGAACCTTCTATGCACTCCCGCAGGCGCCACAACAGTTTAAACAGCTGCTCATGGTCGGCGGTCTTCCTCGGTACTACCAAATAGCCCCGTGCTTCCGCGATGAAGATCCAAGGGCAGACCGACACCCAGGAGAATTTTATCAACTCGATTTGGAAATGAGTTTTGCTACACAAGGCGAAATTGTATGGAATGAGATGGAACCACTCATAGTATCTTTAGTGGAAGACTTTGCAGGTAAAAAAGTTATGCAAAAACCTGTGCCCCGCATTCCCTACGCTGAAGCATTGGAAAAGTATGGGAGTGATAAACCAGATCTCCGTTTTGGTATGGAGATGGTTGAGCTTACCGAAGACCTAATAGATACTGGCTTCAGTGTATTTGCAAACGCTATTAAAAACGGTGGATGCGTTAAAGCCATTCGCTGCGAAGGCGGGAGCAGACTCACCCGTAGCCAAATAGATACGTTAACCGAGCTGGTAAAACGCGAAGGCGCAGGCGGGTTAGCATACATAGTTCTAGAGAATGGGGAAAAGAAATCACCCATACTCAAATTCATGAGCGAAGACGAAGTTGCGACTATTGTACGCAAAACAAACGCAGGCGATGGCGACATCATTTTCTTTGGTGCAGATGAACGAAACACCGTAAACAAAGTACTTGGCAAACTTCGCAGTCAACTTGGTGACGACTTTGGTCTAAAAGATCCAAGCATTGTCGCACTCGCATGGATTACCGATTTCCCAATGTACGAATGGAGCGACACTGAACAGAGAGTAGACTTTTCCCATAATCCATTTTCCATGCCGCAAGGTGGCCTCACTGCTTTAGAGTCTGAAGATCCACTGCAAATTAAAGCGGACCAGTACGACATGGTGGCCAATGGATATGAAATATGTAGCGGCGCCATTCGCAACTTTAATCCCGAGGTTATGTACAAGGCCTTTGGCGTGGTAGGCATAGACCGTGCTACAGTTGATGAAAAATTTGGTGGTATGATTCGCGCATTTGAATACGGCGCACCGCCGCACGGAGGTTGCGCATTTGGCCTCGACCGCTTGTTTATGGTACTAATGGACGAGCCAAACATTCGCGAAGTTATTGCTTTCCCGAAAAACGGAAGTGCGGAAGATCTTATGATGTCCGCGCCGGGCACGGTAGACGAAAAACAACTTAAAGAGCTCCATATAAAACTTGACTTACCGGTAAAGAAATAATCGTACAGCAATGTCTTTAATAGAAAAACAAAAACCTTTTCCACCACTCACTAAATCTTTGTTGTCCATGCTTGGGCCAAGCATCGTGTTTATTGCGCTATCGCTTAATGGCGGAGAAATGCTTCTATGGCCAAGCTTGGTTGCAAACTTTGGATTGGGGTTATTGTGGCCGCTATTGATAATCCTACTACTGCAATTTGTCGTAAATATAGAAATAGAGCGCTATACACTTGTTACTGGAAAACGCGTAGAGGAAGCGTTGGTACAAAATAAAATTTGGCTCGCAATTGTATTCGCACTCACAGTTATAGCAGCACTTATGTGGCCTGCGTGGATGAGCACAGCGGGAAATATTTTAGCGGTTATTTTTAATGCGCCCGCGGGACACGAACGTAACATTGGACTCTTACTCGCCGTGGCATTACTTGGACTCGCTGTAGTAGTATTCCGAAAACCAAATATTTATAAAGTTCTTGAAAAGATATCGCGCATTGGGCTGAGTATAGCCCTTAGCATTATCCTCTTAGTAGTTATAGTAAAGTTTAATGCTGAGACTTTTTGGGAGGGATTGCGCGGCTTATTTAATTTTGGCTACATACCCCAAGGCTTGCCTCGCTTTGATTTTGTTGGGGCTCTCGCATACGGCGGAGTCGCAGGTGTCCTCAACCTAGTGCAAAGCGAATGGATAGCCGATAAAGGTTATGGGGTAAACTGGAAGGCGAAAATATCCAATTCCCAATCCACAGCTTCGAGCGACATTGAGCTGGAAAGTACAGAGTCAATCTCTAACTTTAAAAAGTGGTTTGCGTTTATAAATAAAGAACACGCGCTCCTGTTTGTAATGGCGAATGTGTTTTCCATATTCCTCCTTGCATATCTCGGCCGCATTTTATTACCCATTGGTACCGCGCAAGGTTTTGGAGTACTTAAGGCGGAGATATTTACCCTCAACACATTCTTTCCTTATCTTGGGACTCTTTTCGGCATAGCGGGCACACTCATATTTATTATGGCCAACTTGACCATACTGGACGCCATTGGTCGCCTACTCAGCCGCATACTCCTTCCTCTACAGCACTGGAATAATAGATCAATAAAACAATTAGGCGTCTTCCCGCACGGACATCTGAGTATACTGACAGCATTCCTCGGCATAGCCATCTTGTGCGTATCTCTATTCATACCAGCATTTAAACAACCATTTTTTCTACTCGTACTCTCGGCTTGCCTTTCTGCTTTTACCATGTGGCTTTATCCCCCACTTTTGCTACAATTAAATTACAGCCTCCCAAGGGCGGCGCGGCCATCTGCCTGGCGATCATTATTGGTTATTGCGTGCACACTTGGATATGGTTTTGTAACCATTTGGGCCGCAAGCTTGTACGTTCCCGTGTGGCTGTTAATACTCATTGCGGTTGTCATTACAACCTACCACATAAGGGTTTTACTCCTTATACGTAATCCTTAATCCACCTCTCCGGCGCACCTGCCAATGAGGGATGGTTCAATAATTTGTAACTCCGCGCTCACCATATGGACAAAAAGATTCAAAAGTTTTTAGAAGCAGAGGGTGTTAAGTTTGAAGTCATTAAGCACCGTAAAGTGTATACTGCATTCAATGCAGCAGAAACGCAACATATAAACCCCAAAGAAGTTGTTAAAACGGTGTTGGTTAAATTTGATAAACCTTTAGCTTTTGTAACTGAATTTCCAGAGCCTGCAGCGGCGCCAAAGAAAGTCGCAAAAACGAGTAAATTAAAAGCGGCGCCAACCCCAGCACCGAAAGTAGAAAAATATAGTCTCGTGCTTGTAGCAGTGCCTGCGGGAAAACACTTAGACTTTAAGAAAATAGATGCGTTTGTATTTGACGTACAAAGTAAGCTTTACAAGAAACTTGTAAAACAGAATCCTAAATTACCTAAACCAATTAAAGTTAAATCATCTATCGCAAAAGAAAAAGACATTGCTGCAAAACTAAACACTAAATATTTACTCGCGCCACTTGAGATATACGACCTACCGTTATTCATGGACAAAAAACTGACTCTCAACAAAAATATTATCTTCACCGCGGGAAGCTTTACCGAAAGTGTAAAAGTACCCTCAAAACCATTTTTTAAAGCAACGGAACCAATTCTTGGCAACTTTGCAAAATAGCACCCATGGAGCAGCACAGCATAAAACTTGCACAGCACGAATTCGAAGGTCCATTAGACCTCTTACTCTCTTTAATTGAAGAACAGAAGCTGAACATAACTGATGTAGCATTGGCACAGGTTACTGAACAGTTTTTGCAGTATGTTCGCAAATTGGAAGAGATAGACCCTACTTCCCTTTCGGACTTTTTAGCTATCGCGGCAAAGCTTTTGGTTATTAAATCAAAAGCAATATTACCTACACTGGAAATAGAAACAGACGAAGAAGACGCTGGAGTCCCTCTCGAGACTCAGTTACTACTCTATAAACAATTCCGCGAAGTAGCGCGGCATCTGAAAATACTTGATGCAAAACAAGAGCAAAGCTTTACACGCACGCTGGTGTTTTCACAGAGAATAAGCTTTTTCCCCGATCCTTCGGTTACGGGCAGAGAGCTCTACAATGGTATATTGAAAGTACTGAGTGAACTTAAAGAGCTTGATAGCTTACCAAAAGCTCGTATAAAAGAAGCTATATCTATTCAGGAAAAAATTACTCACCTGCAAGGTCTTCTTTCCAAACAAATAGAGACGAAGCTTTCAAGCGTTATTGCTCAGGCGAAAAACAAATCTGAAGTCATAGTGACATTCCTTGCCCTCCTCGAACTAGTTAAGCAGCGTATATTTAGCGTAGAGCAAGATGCACTCTTTACGGATATGACCATACGCAAAGTCGAACAAGCCTCACTCTCTGAGAATTCTTAACTCGCGCCCCCATGCGTAGCCATTAGCATTTTATGTCATGAATCGAGAACTTTTAGCCACTCTCTTAATACTCGCCGGATACCTCTACGGCACTACTCTATACGAGCCATGGTATTTTACGGTACAGAAATGGCTCCTTGCTGCAGGAATAATTAAAATGCCTGAAGATGCACCAGAAGGTAAACGCCTACTTGGTAATCAGGTGCAAATTGTCATAGCAGCAATTGTTCTTATTGGTGCTGGCATTTGGCTCTTTGTATTCAGTGGAAACTAATTAATAATGCGTTGTAAGTTGTAGCGGCCTGTTTGGTCTGTGGCGGGAGATATTAAGTCCACACACTCCTCACTAAATACTATACCGGCAGCCACACCCTATAACCCTAATCACTCTAACCTATGAATGAATTAATTCCCAAACTAGAAAGCATTCTCTTTGTTGCAAGTAAACCAGTTACCACACATCAACTTGCAAATATTCTTGGGGTAAGCCAGGAACTGACACTTACTGCTCTCCAAGAATTGGCGACCCTGCGTAAAGATTCCGGAATTGTCCTTATGGAAGCAAATGGTCAGTGGCAGCTTGGGACCCACCCAAAAAATGTGGATCAAGTAAAGGCATTTCTAACAGCGGACCTACGTGAAAAACTTACAGATGCTACGGTAGAAGTACTCGGCATAATTGCCTACAGGCAACCAATATCCAAAGCAGAGATAGAAGCGATTCGCGGTGTAAACTGTCAGTATTCCATTCGCCAATTGCTTATGCGTGGGCTTATTGAAAAAATACAAAATCCGGATGATAGCCGTAGTAACCTCTATCAAGTCACCACTGAATTTCTGCAGCATATGGGCATGCAAAGTGTAGCCGATCTTCCTGAATTCCAAAAACTTACAGAAAGCATAAAACTTCCCGAAACTCCACAAACAAAAGCTGAGGCACCCGATGCACCAGCTTCCATTACCGAACCTCATGCGAGCCCAGCGCCAGCGACCCACAGTTTCCAAGACCCAGTCGGTGGACCCATGTACCAGGAGCCAACTCCCTATGCTCAACCACTTGCTACATCCAACGAACCTCCTACTGAGGACATTTGGGCAGAACCACAAGCTACTACTGCACCCATTGCCAGTAACGAAGTACCTACCTCAGAAGAAGATGAGTTTATAGATGATGATGATGAAGAGGACGAGGAAGAAGCCTAAGAACATATAAACAGGTAATTATATAAACATTTAAACAAAAATGCCCGAGGTAACTTTCGGGCATTTTACATGCTTATATGTTCACATGTTTAAATGGCTTAGTGCTATTTCGGTAGCTGATTATATGAAGCTGTAGGTGAGCTCGGCACCTCTCTTGGCAAAGGCTGTTTTGTACAACCCGCAGCTAGTAAAACAACACTTAAACCTAATAAAATTGCAACACGATATTTACTCATACACTAATTATATCACTCCACGAAAAGACCTTGATTTTTAAGCTCATATATCGTAATATACGTAAGCAAAGAATTTTGAATCCCTTAGTATTTATAGATAATTCGTAATTCTAGCTTCGCAATTCCAATTCGGGCGCTATCATCTAATGGTTAGGATATGTGGTTCTCATCCACAAAATCCGGGTTCGATTCCCGGTAGCGCTACCAA
>CAZYMS010000005.1:21355-70750 GCA_964648985.1 uncultured Candidatus Saccharibacteria bacterium | reverse complement strand
CCGCCACATCACAGGAATTTGTGCCACAGTCCACGGTTATAACAAGCTGGGCACCGTCTGCTTTTATTTTTTCAAACGCTTCTATGTTTAGTCCATACCCTTCAGTAAACCGATCTGGAACATAGCTACCTACTTCAACACCCAGATATCTAAATGTCTGCTGCAATACTGCGTTCGCCGTTATGGCGTCTGCATCGTAGTCGCTATATATAACAATACGCTCGCCTTTTTCTATGGCCTGCCACATACGGTCTATAGCCTTGCGCATATCCTGAAAAATAAACGAGTCAAACTGCCCGTCATAAGTTGGATGCAAAAATTGTTGTACGTGTTCAGCAGGAATACTCCGTTGTGCTAATAAACTCGCCAACACTGGGGAGAGGTCAGTATATGCAGTAAGTGCATCTGCTGAAGGTGCGTCTTTTAGTTTCCACAGTTTAGCCATACATGTATAAATTCCAAATAACAAATCTCAAGTTACAAACAACTACAAGGTTAAATCTCCACTAGCTCTCTTTATTCTTTATACTTTAATTTATTTAGTACTCTTCATTCAGTATTTTATCTGGCTGGTTCTACTGTTTCAGATCACTTTCATATACTCGCCCATATATTTCAAACGGGAAATTGAACTGGTTAAAATCTATTCCCAGCTCATCCGCATACGGCGGGTTAATGTCCCATAGATCATAATAGTATGCATATTTCTCATGTCGGACCTCGTCATATGCTATTCCCGCACCATAGACACCTAATTGACTTGTGTAACTATTTAAAGGAAATTTCTTGTGCGTTACTATAAAGGTTTCAAGATCTTTGAACGATAAATCATTCTTCTGTCCAGCATGATTTTCTCTACCCTGGTTTAACTCCGCAATAATCGCCTTACTATCAAAGCTGGTATATTTTGCTTGCTCGTCCTTGGCTTTTGTAGGCTTGTACGTTGCTTCAGATAAATAATTATAGTGCGGAGTGAGCCCTAAGTACTTACGTGTTAAGTCCGCTCGGATTCGCTCCGCGTCTGTCATCGCATCAAGCTTTTCTTTAGAGTACGGCCGCTCGTTCTTTTCCAGGTTTCGGAGACGAAAGTACCCAGCAGTTATATCTCCATAATCGAGCATGCATATATTCTCAGAAATAGTTTCTTTATACCGAACTTCCGCATCGCTCATCTGACCGTTTTCCCTACAGTTGTAAAAATCTACTGCTTTGTTATATTCACGGACAAACGCCCCATCTAATAGCCAGTTTCCGAATGCTACAAGGTCCGGCAGCTGCTCACTTGCTATACGTTCTGGTGGTAGATGCTGTCGCACGCGCTCTTTGCGTGCATTTTTAAAATCTTCTATTTTATGACTACTGCCTACTGAGGCGGTATTGTAATCTCCACTAAGTGTAAGCAGGTATGCAAGAGTTGCACCTTTAAGGCAAGCACTCAGCCCAACTCTGAGTTTCTCCAAAGCGCGTAAGGTCTTACTTTTAACCTCATGATTATCGCTTGCACCAGCATGGTGGGTATCGGGCTGGCCGGAGACATCCGCTGCGATGAACCCAAGATGCTCTTCTGATTGTTTAAGCAGCTCTGCTGCTTCAGCAAAGAATGTTTCTTGTCCAGCCTCGACAAATTCAACACCGTGCACCTCGCCGGCAGCAAGAGCATTATGTACAGATGTATCAGGATTCCGCATGGTCTGTAGGTGCTTGTATCTGTTTCCTAAAACGCTTTAATAATGCCTGTTCTTGCGCATGCTTCAGTCCCGCACTGTTCTTTTGCATTTTTAGACGTATGCGCAGTAAACTATTCCTGTATTCTTTTAGGATTTGCAGTGCTTTCTCGGTATTGTCGATTGTGGTTATTTCCATACACTTAGTAATCCAATGAGATTAGAAACATACAATTCTTGTTGGGATTAATATCGGTTAGAAGGTTATTTCAGGAAGTAATGAACTAGTACGAATTCTACACACCTATTAGGCCGTCCACCTCCGATATATTTAACATATCGGAAAACATAATTTATCTTAATTGAGAGCTGCAAGCAAGCTTACGGCGGTCATTTCTGGAGGTTTACCTAAGCCAAAAAGATCGAGGACGGTTGGCGCTACATCACTTACTGCGCCTTCGGGCACTATCCCCGCGAGGGACAAGTACGTAGGTCGATCATCACGGATCTTGCGGAATTCATTGGCAATAAGGATAAACGGTACTGGGTTTGTAGTATGGTCTTTATCTATCTCACCCGTTTTCAGGTTAATTAACTGCTCTATGTTACCATGGTCCGCAGTAATAATAAGCGCTGCGTCTACTTGCAACGCAGCCTCAGCCACTCTGCCCATAGAATTATCCAATGAGGTCACGGCAAGTTTACTGGCTTCAAGATTGCCGGTATGACCTACCATGTCGCCATTGGCATAGTTAGCAAGAATAAAATTCGTCTCACTTTTAGTTATCCTCTCAACGAGCACATCGGTAAGCACGGGTGCAGACATTTCTGGCTGGTCCGAGTAATTATTACTATTTGAGGGGCTACTGACTATTTTCCGCTCTTCTCCGGGTAATAGATCTGTTCTGCCGCAATTAAAAAAGGCGGTTACGTGTGCATACTTTTCTGTCTCTGCTGCATGGAACTGAGTATAGTTCTGTATGGAGAGAAACTCTGCCAAATTCCCCGCTAGTTCTTGCGACGCAAACGCTACATTCACCGGAAGACCTTGCCTGTACTCTGTCATAGCAGCAAAATACATATTTTGCAAAGGTGTAATTTTACTCGCAAGCGGCGTAAGTGCAGTTTCAACAAACGCCTGAGTCAGTTGTAATGCCCGGTCTTGTCTAAAATTGAAGAAAATAATACCATCACCATCGCGCATGGTTGCCACCGGCTCCCCTGTCTCCCGAATTATGACTGTGGGAGGCACCATTTCATCGAACACACTCCTATCGTAGTTAAACTGTACAGCGGCCTCTGCAGAAGCGGCTGCAGGTCCAGCGCCCTCGACCATAGCACGATATGTGGTCTCGGTCTGCTCCCAATGCCCGCCACGATCCATTGCGTAAAATCGACCGGACACAGTCGCTATTTCCCCCACACCAATCTCTCCAATTTTTTCCCGGAGCCGAGCAATGTCTGAGAGAGCGACTTTTTCAGGAGTATCTCTTCCGTCTAAGAAGAGATGAATATATACGCGCTGAAGCCCTTGCATTTGAGCCAAAGCCAGTAGCGCGAATAAATGATCAATGGATCCATGCACACCGCCACCGCTCCCAAGGCCCATAATATGCAAAGAGGAGTTATTGCGTTTTACGTGTTCGCACGCCCCGACCAAAGCTGAGTTTTGATAGAACTCGCCTGTACCAATCGCATTATTTATGCGCGGTAAATCCTGAGCCACAATTCTTCCCGCGCCTATGTTTAAATGCCCCACTTCGGAGTTGCCCATTTCTCCCCACGGTAAACCAACTAAAGGACCGGATGCCTGCAACGTGGTACTGGGGTACATATTTACTAGCTCATCCAAGTGTGGAGTACCGGCAAGGCTAATAGCGTTACCTCGCGAAGGCGAGGCAACACCGAAGCCATCAAGGACAACGAGTACTACTTTTTTGTATTGTTTTGGTTTTAACATAATTTACTAAACATTTGACACCTGACATTTAACATTTGACCAAATACTGCAATTATTTCTTAAGAAATTGAAGCAAATTTTTTCGAAAAGCAGTAAGCTGACCCGCAAGTTCTGCAGCACGCTGCAAGTACTCAATTTGCAGTTCCGAACTAATATAGCCACTATCAATAGCGGAATCTAAACACGCCACCACCTCATTAAGCGAGGTATGAGAATTATTCAGAAAATGAGCAAAGTCTTTATCAGAACTCCTATCGGCACCTTCGGCTATACTGAGCAATATTGAATCAGCTGCTCTGCATAACTGAGACAACAGGCCGAAAGTTTCTTCTTTGGGAAAATGTTGACGGCCTATACATTTCACATCGCGAATAAATAAACGTGCATCTTTATACACAGGAAACTCACGAAAGCGGAACCTTTTGGCTATGTCAACATCTTTTTGCATTTTCGGTCAATTGTCAGTTGTTAGGTGTTAAATGTTTGATACTATTATATTTGATTCTCTATTGCCATTAATCGGTTGTACTTTGCCAAGCGTTCGCCCCGTGCAAGAGACCCCATTTTTGCATAATCAGCATTCACCGCAACAGCCAAGTCTGCAATATAGTCATCGTTTGTCTCACCACTGCGGTGGGAAATAACTACTTTGTAGTTATTCTTTTGTGCCAACCTGATGGTGTCAAGCGTTTCAGTAAGCGAACCAATTTGGTTTACTTTAATGAGCACCGCATTTGCCATCTTTTCTTCTATCCCTTGCTGAAGTCGTTCTATATTTGTAACAAATAAATCGTCACCGACTAAAATAGTCTTTTTACCCAAGTCTGAAGTTAAAGCTTTCCAACCAGTAAAGTCGTCCTCTGCACAACCGTCTTCAATTATCTGTAAACTATATTTTTCAAACCACTGCTTATACAAACCGGCTATGGTCTTAGGGGTATATTTCTTACCCGATGCAATTACGTTATAGGTACCGGTCTTAGCGTCAAAAAACTCGCTTGAAGCAGCATCTATACCCATGGCAAAGTCTTTGCCAAGTGAGTATCCAGTATCTTTAATGGCCTGGGACAATACTTCAAACGCCTTTTCGTTCTTACCCAAATGAGGAGCAAACCCACCCTCATCACCTATGCTCACGGTAAGTTTCTTTGCAGACAAATTCTTTTTCAGTTGCTGGTACACTTCAGCACCCATGCGTAAACGTTCAGAAAACTTTCCGCGCTGAGGAATAATAAAGAACTCTTGAATATCCAAACCGGAATCTGCATGAGCACCACCATTTATTACATTGAACAATGGCACAGGCATTTTTCCTGGCGTGTAACCGTAGGTCTTTGCTAAGTACTGATATAACTCTACCCCTTGTAATTTTGCAGCCAAACGACTTGCAGCCAAAGAAACAGACAAAATACTGTTCGCACCGAGCTTTGCTTTATTTGGAGTGCCATCCATAACTCGCATAACGCTGTCTATGGATTGCTGATCTGCAGGGTTCATTCCCACAACTTTTTTTGCAATAGCGCCATTTACGTTTTTACATGCAACCAGCACACCTTTACCTCCGTAGCGCTTCTTATCTCCATCGCGGAGTTCCAGTGCTTCGTGAATTCCAGTGGATGCACCGCTTGGTACACTTGCGGACGCAGATACATCGCCTGCCCAAATTGTTGTTTCAATAGTTGGATTACCGCGGCTATCTAAGACTTCTCGTGCTTGGATTTTGGTAATATTAGCCTTTTTCATATCAATTTCTTATATATTACTTGCCTATGTATTATACCTTACCAAACAAAAAAAGCCACCCACGTAGAGCTATTAACCGGTTTTCGATACTACAGATTATCCACTACATTTGAATAGAAATTGAGATTATTTACTGACAAAACACCAAATGACAAATAAGCTCCAATATCCAATTGCCAAACGAAGCATGTTCTAAGTTTGGAATTTTTGGATTTGGAGCTTACTTGTTATTTGCTGCTTGAGATTTGGAATTTATACAATGGGCACACAAAGGTCCCAAGCACTGACCAGATACATTATTACTCAACAGCTGCAGCTAGTATTACTTCAATGCTTCTATACCGGGCAATTTTGTTCCTGCCAAATACTCAAGAGTTGCGCCTCCACCAGTAGAAAGGTGGTCTATGTAGTCTGCCTGATGGGCCAGACGAAGCGCATCTACTGTTTCGCCACCGCCCACAACGGTATACGCCTTACCCTTACCAACCGCGCCGACAATGCGCGCCAACGCCATAGTGCTATGGTGAAAAGGTTTGGTTTCAAAAAAACCAAGAGGACCATTCCAGACTATTGTTTTCGCCTGTTTGAGTACTTTAGCAAACGCGAGGATCGTCTTAGGACCAGCATCTAAAATGAGCTCACTCTTCTTTACTTCATGAGGGGCACAGGTACGTATAGAAGATTTTTCAAGCTGTGCGTTAGCCACCACCACATCGACCGGCAGCACCAATGTACCTTTGAAGTTCTTATCTATTTGCCAGGCAAGTTTAACGGATTCATGCTCTGCTTTTGACTTTCCTATTTCATAACCACGCGACGCAAAAAACAAGTTTGCCAACCCTCCACCCACGAGAAGAGTATCTGCCTTTTTGCCTAAATTATTGAGCGTCTTTATTTTGTCGGAGATTTTCGCACCACCCATCATAACTACGAAAGGTGATTTTGGTCGCTGAAGTATTCTATCCAGACCTTTTATTTCTTTTTCAAGTAGTGGGCCAGCGTATGAGGGTAAATATTTAGTTACTGCAACTATTGAAGCAGCTTTACGGTGGTCAACGGCAAATGCCTCATTAACATAGACGTCAGCAAGACACGCAAGTTTCTTAGCAAAAAAAGCATTATTTTCTTCTTCTTCGGAATAGTATCTAATATTTTCCAAAAGCAAAATATTACTCATGGACATATCTGCTATAGTCTGGCATGAAGTCTCTTTTTTTATGTCTCCGGTGAACAAGATTACATGAGGAGCCACCCCCGACACAACTGAACTTGTAGCTCGCCACGGCATATCGAGTAACTCCGCAAGTCGCTGTACAACAGGTTCTAATGAATATTCTTTTGTCCATTTGCCCTCTGGTCTCCCTAAGTGGCCACAGAGGATAATTTTGCACTTTTGCTTTTGTAAATATTCTATTGTCGGCAATATAGAGCGGATTCGAAAGTCATCTGCAACCTTACCTGCATCGGTCAGAGGCACGTTAACATCGACGCGCATAAGCACAGTCTTATTTTTTAGATTTGCAGATTTTAAATATTTTATAGCCATAAGTTCTTTTCTCCTTCCCTTTCTAAGGGAAGGTGGATCCGCGTAGCGGGGACGGAAGGGTTTATTTTAGGTATTTTTTGATTTCTGATAATACACCATCTAAGTTATTCATAACATCCTTATTGGTAAAACGCAAAACTGTAATTCCGCTTTTGGCCAAAAAGTTGGTTCGTTCATTATCATAAATATGTGATTGCTCACTATCGTGGAATGCGCCATCGATCTCTATAGCTAAACGATACTGAGGACAGTAGAAATCTAAGATGTAACTACCCACGCTAGGCTGGCGTCGGAACTTAGCACCTAACTGAGAACCTTGCAAATACAGCCATAAGCGTTTTTCTGGCGGAGTGAGATTTTGCCTCAGCTCTTTTCTCCTGGACTTGAGCTGTGGGATGTTATTGATATGGAATCGGGTATCCATTGCATTGATTGCGCCAGATTAACCACCTCCCCCCGATTGGTATCGGGGTACTCCTCCTGAGTACAGGAGGAGAGAAAGGAGTCATGCGCTCTTTTCTCCTTCCCCGCTAAGGGAAGGTGGGTCCGCGTAGCGGAGACGGAAGGGTAGATCAGCCAAACCAACCACCTCCCCCTGCTGCGTAGGGTGCTCCTCCTTAAAAAGGAGGAGAGAAAGGACCTATTTCTTTCCCACCAGGATAGTTTGTTCTACTAAACGGTTTGAATAGCCAAACTCATTGTCATACCAGGCAACTACTTTTACAAAGTTACCATCTATAACCTGAGTAAGCGAAAGGTCTACAATACACGAAGCTGGATTGCCTATAATGTCTGATGAAACAATCTGTTCATTGGTTACTTCAAGTATACCTTTGTACAACGGTGTTTCTGAGGCACTCGTAAACGCAGCATTTATTTCTTCTTTGGTAGTAGACTTGCCGAGCAATAGGGTAAAGTCAGACAGGCTCCCAACCGGAGTTGGCACGCGGAACGCAAGGCCATCGAACTTACCTTTTAAGTCTGGTATAGCCTGCGTAGCGGAAATTGCCGCACCAGTGGTTGTAGGAATAATGTTCGCCGCAGCAGCGCGAGCACGGCGCATATCATTACTCTTGCCACCAGGAGGAGGCCCATCTACCAAGTTCTGTTCTGCAGTATAACTATGGATGGTAGTCATGAACGCTTTTTCAATACCAAACTTACCGTGGAGCACAGACATAACGGGAGTTATACAGTTGGTAGTACAGGATGCGTTACTAATGATAGGCTGGCCAGTATAATCGTCGGGGTTCACACCCAGCACAATAGTGGGAGTAACACCTTCGTCCTTTGCAGGAGCAGATATAACTACGTGGCGAGCGCCTGCGGTTATATGTGCGCCTGCCTTTTCGCTATCGGTAAAACGGCCGGTTGACTCTATTACAACGTCTACTTCCATTGCTTTCCAAGGGAGACTGGCAGGGTCTTTTTCCCCAAGAACTGGAAACTTAACACCATCTACAATGACATTCTTCTCGTCATGTGTTACGGCGCGATGATAGTTCTTGTAGTTAGTGTCGTATTTGAGTAAATGGGCCAGTACTTCTGGGCTAGTTAAATCGTTAATTGCAACAACTTCAAGCTCGCTTTTTTCGAGTGCAAGTTTAAATGCCTGACGACCAATTCGGCCAAAGCCGTTGATAGCTACCTTTATCTTTTTATCCATATAAGTTGTGTTACTTACTAACCTTCTAAACCCACTCCCCTTACCTTCCGCCTGCAGAAAGTAAGGGCAACAGATGTATCGTTTTATTCATCGTTCGCTGCATTTGCTTTTAAAGCCGCAAATGCATTCACTTTCGCCTTTTTTACCGTTTTTCCATGGTCAGGCAACTCAACATAGTCTGCTGACACAAACAGCTGGGCCCTCCAAAAAAGAACAGAGCCCAAAGCAAATATTGCTATTGTCACTATAAGATACATGCGGAACCGTGGGTTCGCGTCATGCACCAATGATCCTGCCATCCCAGAGCTAAACATACGATATAGTATCGATAGTCAGAACACAGGGGTCTGCATTGCTGACGGACAACCGATTACTTACTACATAACCACTACATTTTTTGTACCGAACTGCTTAAGTTTTTTCTCAGCAACACCCTTAACTGCTTCTACAACTGGTTTCATAATATGTCGGGGGTCCACCTCTGCGGGCTGGTCTGTGAGGGACTTCCTAAGAGCGTCGCTGTAGGCTATACGCAGTTCCGTATCTATGTTTATTATAGCAATTCCATTCTTAATTGCCTCAGCTGTCACGTTTTCATCAACTCCACTGGCACCATGCAGCACTAAAGGAATATTCACTTTTTCGTGAATTTGACCTATACGTTTTACATCTACTTGTGGGGTAACCCCACCTCGAATTTTAATAATGCCGTGTACCGTCCCTACAGCGCTCGCTAAAGTATCTACACCTGTAGCCTCGTAAAACTTGAAGGCATCTGCAGGATCAGTAAGCAGGGCCTCGGTATCGCTTACATTCACCCAGTCCTCATTGCCGCGAATTTTCCCTATTTCCCCCTGCACCCAAGCACCGTGTGCATGTGCAAACTCAACCATAGCCTTTGTATCACGCACGTTTTCGTCATAACTCAGTCCGGAATGGTCTATCATAACACTTGAAAACCCCAGCTCTATGCCGCGCTTAAGCTGGTCAACATCTTTACCATGGTCCATATGAAGCGCAATGGGAACCTTGACGCTCTCGGCAAGGGTTACCATGATCTCGTACAAAGTGGTAAGCCCCGCAAATTTTATCGCTCCTTCAGAAACTTCTATAATAACTGGAGCATTCAGTTCTTCCGCAGCAGCAATAATACCCTGCGTTATTTCTAAATTCATGGTATTAAACGCAGGATAGGCAAACTGCCCCACAATATTGTTTTTGAACAGTTCCTTTATGTGTACGAGCATACGCAGCTTTTTAGCTTTTTAGCTTTTTAGCTTTTTAGCTTCAGGCCATCAAACCTAGGAAGCTAGAAAGCTGACCAGCTAGCAGCTATTCTAATCTTTCTTCTTAGCTACCAATTTCAAAATTTTCTCTTTAGTCTTCAGGTCGGCAATATGGACTGCACGGAAAGACTTGAGCTTACGCAAGTGCGATTCCAACTGAGAATGCGTGAGCAAGCCCTCAATTGGTCCAACATGTTGGACCACACTCCCCGCATTTACCGGACCCCAGGCAAGCGCCTGTGCATGAGTCTTGCCATATGCAAGTGCGGCTATGTACGCAGTGGTAAAACTATCTCCCGCACCAGTAGCTTCAACGCGAGGCCCTGGATACTCGGGAATATAGTAAAAACCTTCATCTGAATGAGAGTACGCACCCCTGCGCCCATCGGTCAGCACTACAGCTTTGGGACCAAGTGTGCGAAGTGCTTTGCACAATTCTTCTGGATCCCTTCCAAGCTCACCCATCCACCGCTGCGCTTCTTCTACGTTTACCGATAGCACATCAGTACGTTCGAGCATGGGTTTATTAACCTTAATTCCAGCTTTCAGCTGATACGTACCGGGATTAAAACCAAGCTTTACTTTGTTTGCATCTAAATACTCCGCAAGCGGTTTATATATTTTCTCAAAGCCCTCAGGCATGCTGGTTAAATATACCCACTTGCTTGGAGCGAGCTTTGGAAAATGGTAATGACGGTGTTCGTGGTATACAAAAATGGTCCGCTCTCCTCCATGTGAGAGTACGGTATGGTAATTTGTTCCATGTTGTGTATCAAAGTGGATATACTCGGTAGAGACCCCCTCTTTGGTCATGCGGTGCTTTATTTCACGACCACCTACATCATCTCCTACTATGCAAAAATAAGCCGCCTTAAGGCCAAGCCGTGAGGAACCTATAGCGTTATTAGACGCATTACCCGCCACACTTTTATAGAATTTCTGTACAGGTAATTTATCACCCCAATTAATAAGTGCTTTCAGCTGCTTACCTATGCGCTTCACTTCTATATCATCGACAAAAAGAAAGCTATCGATAACCGGATCACCTATAGAGATAATATCGTATTTAATTCTGCCAGGCATACGTTCAACGTTTATTAATTCCCAAACACCCACCTACACCTATTATACTATAGCTTCAACTAAAATCCCCTGTGCATAAGCCAAATTATTTTATAATTAGATAGCGAAAATTACTCCGTCTTTCCCGTAACCCAAGAAAGCTGAGCCTGCCAATCCCTTCCAGGACACGACCAACCTGGACTTGTGGGCTGCGCCCCTGTGGTGGTCTCAAATCCTACCGCACCCAACACATAAAAGGCAGTCTTACAATTTGAATCCGGAGCATTCCAGGCGGCCTGCCAGTATGGAGAGCCTGGATCATATCGATAATATACGTAAAAGCTTGGACCGGCACACGTTGCACCAGACTTAGAAGGATCGCTGGGAGAAATGGACACCACGCCACCAGTAACCAGATTGTTTATAAAGGCATTGGGGTTGCCTGCAGAATTCATATTAGAAGTATCGTACCCCAAACAGTCACTATCGGTAGTACTCGGATATTGACCATACTTGTCGTAATACAAATCCAAGGCAGTAATAATTTGTTTTAGGTCTGCGAGACGCTTTACATCGCGGCTTTTCTTACGAGCGCTAGAGAGGGATAGCATTACTACAGAGGACAATAGGCCAATAATAGCAATGACCACAAGAAGCTCTATAAGGGTGAAGCCGTTATAGACTTGTGCACGCCCATACCGAAGTGAAATATATATTTTTTTCCGTTTTATGTTACTCATGTTCAGAGTGGTTTTGTCATCCAAAGAATTATACCACCCTAATATGAGCAAAAGAGAGGGGGAATACCCCCTCTCACCTTTTACTTTCTTGATCTCACCTTCACAACAGCTTGCTTCACCGCTTCTACTCCCATATTAAATTTTTGTATAAGCTCTTCCGGTTCCCCGCTTTCACCGAAACGGTCTTGCATACCCACCATCTCTACAGGCACGGGATAATTTTTTGCCAAAACTTCACACACTGCACTACCAGCACCGCCCATAACTTGATGCTCTTCCACTGTTACAACTGCTCCGCATTTCTTGGCAGCAGCAATAATTGTTTCTGCATCTATGGGCTTAATTGTGTGGTTATTTATTACCATTACCTGCACACCTGTTTTTTCTAACTCTTTAGCCGCAAGAAGCGCGTTGTACATTACAGGACCACACCCAATAATAGCAACATCACTCCCATCGCGAAGCATATCTGCTTTTCCTATCTCAAATGCTGACTCTTCCGTGGTAACGACAGGAGTCTTTTCTCTGGTTAACCTTAGATAGGCCGGACCTTTCATTCGCCCTAGTGCAATAGTTGCTTTTTTTGCTTCTAGTGAGTCAATTGGCACTACTACTGTTAAGTTGGGCAATACGCGCGTAATGGCCATATCCTCGAGTGCTTGGTGAGTTGCGCCATCAGGCCCTACAGATACACCGGCATGTGCTCCTACCACTTTGACATTTGCCTCGCTATAACAAACAGAAACCCGGAGCTGGTCCCACGACCGCCCAGGCGAAAAAACGGCATAGCTTGAAACAAAAGCGGTTTTTCCCGTCAGCGCTAGCCCTGCAGCCATACCCATCATATTTTGTTCTGCAACTCCGCACTCCACAAAGCGATCAGGATATTTTTTAGCAAAATCCCCCGCTTTAACAGAATCGCGCAAGTCAGCAGTAAGCACAACTACATTTTGATCTGTCTCGCCCAGAGACATTAAACCTTCGCCATACCCATTGCGAGTTGGTACCTGCTCAATGTCTTCCCGCCCTATTTTTGGATTTAACTTTTGTTCGTTCATTAGAATTTAGGAGTTAGGAGTTAGGAGTTAGGAATTTCCTTAGCTTCACCCGTTAGAAAACGTTGCAACCTATCTTTATGTTTCTGATAGAAAAATGCCACTGAAAGCAAAATTACCCCGAGTAAAATAAACGACACTACTCGATAGCCAAGCTCAAGGGTCTGAACATCGTAGAGGAATACTTTAACAACAGTTATGGAGAACAAGACAACAGCTGCCTTACGTAATATATGAAAACCCCTTACTCCACCGATAATTGCCAGAACACCAGCATAGACCATCCACCAAATACTAAGTAGCAAATTCCGAGTATTGCTGTTTTCAAAACCTGGAAACTGCGTCAGTATTTCCTGAGAGCCCGCAAGCCAAACCACCATGGTCACTGCAGCTCTAGTTATTGCGGGAACCTGTTGCTCATCTGGTTCAATAGGATACGTTTCATATATATAGGCTGTCACAAGCAAGGCAGCACTAGCTAGCAGCTCCATGCCAAAGCGAATATTGAATAGGAAAGCAAAACTATCTGAGATATAGTCTGAGAGCACCACCTTAAGCGTAGTCAGAAGCAACAGAATAAGGCCCCATACCCGTAAATCTTTTCGCTTAACCAAAAAACCAATTCCAATTCCAATCGCAGACAGTCCCATTAAATATATGTTCTCTGTAGCCCCCGTAAACTGCCAGAGCGCAGCAGCAACTAAAAATTTTGCACCTACGAAAGATAAAGGATAGTTAATACGAACATACTCAAGCCGGTCCATAACCGCATAAGACATGAATGTTACAACTCCAAGCAGGAGCATAACCGGTCCCACATAATCTCTAAAGTGACCATACAGTAGGCCGCTAATGACGGCAAACATACTTACGCCAAAGAGAGAGTAAAAAACACCGAGATGTATGTCCGTATCGGGTGGTAACTGTTTCGACTCATGCAATTTACGAAAGATTGTTGCAGTGATTACCCCTACGAGAAGATAGTTGAACAAGAGAAATGCAACACTCACGCCGGTATTTTCCGGAGCGGAGAATGAAGTAAACCAAGCGGTAAAACCAATAGCGGTACCAAAGAACGCGACGAACAAGAGCTCAGCCCAATACTGCTTAAGCAGCATGAGAAGTACTCCTACGTTAACTATAGTTAAATAAATAAATAGACCGACTTGTTTATTTTCTCCAGAACCAACCAGTAAGGGAGAAATATACCCCCCGGCAACAGCGAACAATCCAAGCGCTTTCGAATTATATCTATAGGAAAGGGCAATACCAATCACGGTTACAACTATGGTACAGAAGAATGCTATAGGTTGGTCAAGCTTGTGGTAATACTGGTAGGCAGCAAAAATAGTGAAGTAAAGAACAGCAAGACCACTCCCAGTAAGCACATGAGAATATTTTGCGTACTTCTGTTTCCATAAATCACCCAGCAGCACCAACAAACCGCCAACAGCAAGGCCAAGAATAATCCGCATCCACTCGGTGATCCACCCCTGGTCAATTGCGTACTTAAAGAAAAATCCTATACCAAGCAAAAGCGCCAACGCACCGACCCCACCAACCCATTGCGCTGCACTTATATCACTGACAGGACGTTGCAAACCTACGGGAGGTGCAGAAGCAGTAAGAGGTACAGCAGGAATGGGTTCACTGGCCTGTATGCTACCCGCTGCTTGCTGAGTTTGCCCTTGCATGGCAGCGGTTACCGCATCTGCCATGTGAACCTGACTCGTCCCAGTAACAGACTGTGGAGTCGGTGCAGCATTACTCCGCATGCGTGATTCAAGCCGCGTCAACCTGTTTGAGACGCTCTGGAGATACATGAACAGGCCGACAATTGCTACAAATAATATAAATGACATAAGTTAAATGACAAAGATGACAAAAATAAAAAATGGCAAACTCATTTAAGACGCTGGTTATTGATAGCAGATTTTTTTGATGCAGTCATAATAGCTGTTAATTCACTAGATTCTTTAAGAAGTCCCTTGATAAGTTCACTCTTAACCAAATTTGAATCGGGTAGAAGCTTCTAACCAAAGCTGCGTTTCGTCACATTCTTCAATTTCAGTGCCCATTTTTGAGATAAAATCTTTTCTCGATTTACACCTGCATGCAGCGCGATAACCCGCTGCAACAGCTGTGCCAGAGCGAATCAGTTGACCATTTGCAAGAATTTCAGCGGCACCGGGTCCATGCTCGCCCAACTACTGGACTATAGCTTGATTATTCGTATTGCAAATTCCTTAGTTCGCATTTTTAAGTCTTGCTTTGACATATTTTTATTATTTTTGCTCAATTTGTCATTAGTACTACTCATGTTCACCCTTTATTTGGCCGCGTAGCGTACGCAACTCTTCTAGGGCTATTCTTCCCTGTTCTTTTTTTGGTGGTTCACCCGGAACGTCCAAGCCTCCGGGCGGAGCACCATG
Source organism: uncultured Candidatus Saccharibacteria bacterium (assembly GCA_964648985.1). GTDB lineage: Bacteria > Patescibacteriota > Doudnabacteria > UBA920 > UBA920 > JAEUSE01. The sequence continues at coordinate 55,596 of CAZYMS010000005.1, read as the reverse complement.
CCACTTATAATCCCCTTCCATAAAATCTACCCCTTTACCTGGAATAGTATGAGCAATAATCACAGTTGGTTTTTCATAAATAGCCTTCGCTTCATTACAGGCATCAATAATCTGTTGCATGTTATGACCGTCTACTTCAAGCACGTGCCAGTTAAACGCTTCATATTTTGCGCGAAGGCTTTCAAGAGGCATTACATCTTCGGTGTAGCCGTCTATTTGAATATTATTGCGATCTATAATCGCAGTAATATTATGCAGCTTTCTTGCGCCGGCGAACATAACTGCCTCCCAGACCTGCCCTTCGTTTTGTTCCCCGTCTGACATGACTAAATATACCCGCTGCCTAGCGTGATCCATGTTCAAAGCCAGCGCCATACCAACCGCCTGAGAAGATCCTTGAGCCAGGGGACCACTTGACGTTTCAAGCCCGGGAAGTGCCAAATTATGAGGATGACCATGGAGCCTTGTACCTAACTTACGCAAGGTAAGAAGCTCTTCTTTAGGAAAATATCCTGCCTCACCTAAAGCTGCGTAGAGTACTGGACACGTGTGACCGCACGATAGCACAAGCCTATCTCGCCCTTCCCATGTGGGATTGTGTGGATCATGTACAACCACCTTAAAATAGAGGGCTGAAAAAATGTCAGCTATACCCAATGGCCCCGCACTATGACCAGACTTGGCAGCGAGCAACATTTGAATAATATCCTGGCGAATATCATTGGCTTTATATTTTAGTTCAGTAATAGATAAATTAAACGGATTCATAGTTTCGAAATAGTTATAACCAAATACTGAGCAGTCGCACAATTGCAAGTACTGCAACAAAGGCCCATACTGCATCAAGGATTTCTCCTGAGTATGCACGCTTATAGCGATAGTACATAATATTTCCGATAGAGCCAATTAAGTTAAGGCCCTGGTATGAGAAACCCTCCGCGCGAAGCCATCCAAAAGAGACACTAAGGTACGCGCACAGAATGCACATCATTCCACCATACCCGCATAGTTCATATAGCAACCGTTTTTGTTTCAAAGATTTACACCAATAAATGCACTACCTCTACTATACCCCATATTGCCAATCCGATAAATGCCAAGCTACCCACAAGGGATATAATTGGGTTTTTTACCACCCGAACTGTTGCAGTGGGTGAAATATAGAGCAAAATATTTAACAACATATGCCCCGCGAACACGCCCACCGCAAAACCATATACATTTACCACATTAAATACTGGAACATAGCCAGCAAAGTCATCCAAACCCAATATGAAAGGAATAGTAAATGCAAATCCCATTAAGGGCCAGAAACGCAAGCCCCCACGTCCTGACATACTGACTTTGGGAATTATATATCGCAGCACCGGAGCAATGGCCCTATTTATCCGTTCAAGTACGTATTCAAGTGCAGATACAAACTTTCGAAACCATCGAGGATATCGCGCATCACCATCTTTAGCATGCTCCAGGCCTTCTTCTGCAAGTTGAAAAAGCACCAATGCCGCAATAAGTATCATTAAGGCAAGCAAAGGCCGCACTTCTTTGAAAAACGCCCACAGCGCCAACACAACCATAGTTCCCGCAGCATTCCCTACGGCTGTACCCAGTTCAATTGCTATGCGACTCTTTACTCCAGAATTAGTTTCCATGAGTCGGGCCATAAAAATGGCAAAATCTACGGAAGTTTTTAGGTAAATAGTTAATCCAAGGAGAATATCGCCCACATGCAGCTGAAGACCTATCCCACTCTGCGCTGTCTTGTTCAGAAGATATATTTCCCCCCACAACACTCCCACCAATGCTAAAAATACAACCAGCGTTAAAAAGATAGGCAATACTTGATTAAGCATTATCCCGGGCTGACTATTTGTTCTTGCCAATGACGTATTAGTCATAAGTGGTTATACAACTAAGGCTTGTAAGTCCTCAAATATTCTACTAGTATCATCCCAAAGAGCAGAGCCAACTACCAGCATGTCTGCACCAGCTAGTGCTACTGCTTTTGCGGTTTCAAGAGAAATCCCCCCATCGACCTCTATAATTGCATGCGGACACGCAGCACGCAACCCGGCAATACGACCAAGGGATTCCGTAACAAATTTCGCACCTTGCATACCCGGGTGCACACTCAATACTGTGAACTGATCTATGTAATCTACATAGGGCGCAACTAAGGCAATGGGAGTTTCTGGATTAAATGCCAAGCCCACCTTAAGCCCCAGTGTGCGAATTTGGGCCAATGACGATACAAGTACGCGCTCGTTTTTAAACGCTTCAAAATGCACAATGATTACCGTAAACCCAAGCATTTGGTAATCAAAAAAATCTACAGGCTCTTCTACCATGAGGTGCGCCTCCCATATATAGTTCGGACTGAGCACGTCTATATCCGAGGCCAGGAGTGTAGTATTCCCAACAAACTTGCCATCTGCTACATCTACCTGAATTCTTTGAACGTTCAAAAGGCGCTCAAATCTTTGAGCTCGTGCTTGAAAATCTTCTTTTGTTTTTTCTAAGATTGCTGGTACTATTGTTGCCATATAGTTTGTAGTGACATGTGCGAAAGGAAATTTTGCCAATCTATCGAGGTGCTCGACGAATCAAAAAGCATAGCATAATTGGCATCTTTATAGCGAAAAGTTAAGACTCGAAATGTAATTCGTAATGCATAGGTATCGGCATTACTATACGTACGCATCCGAGCCTGCTGGCCGAATAGGGTAATGCTTTGATCATTCAATACCGGAGATTGTCGTAGCTCGTAGTTAGTAGCATATACCGCTTTCTCAACCGCTTCCATAGATGCAGTCCGGGAAGCAGCACCGAAAAATGTCCCAGCCACAGTACCATCCCGCCCCGACTGGCCAGGTACATGAAAGATGCGTCTTACTATTACATCGTTATTCGGAAGGTCAGAATCAAATGCCCGAGATACCGTAGCGTTGCCTACGGGGATACGCAGATAGCCAAGCGATTCAGTAGCACCGGTACCACTAGGATAAAAATTTACAGCTTTATTATTCCAAATGTGAAAATTCGTATCAAACCAGCCCTGAGTGAACAGACCCTCTCCCCCAAGGGCTTTTAGGCATGCAGGCCGAGCGTGATTTTCTAGATAGTTACATGCTAGTCCAACCTCCTGAGTACGACACTCGCTGGCAGATTGCTGGGGTAACCAATCACAATCCGCGGCCCATTGCTGGTGCAACAAACCAGCAACACAGTATACCGGAATAAGATCATTACTACTTAAAGAAAATTCTTTCTGGTATTTCTCAGACCCACCAGATGCAAGCTCAACTTCTTCAGGATGCCAGCCCTTAGGGTTATCCTTTACCAGCATAGAATTATTACAAAAGCTATAATCTCCCTTTAAGGCAAATGGCCGAGCGCAGCTTAGGTCAGGTCGTGACTGTGCACAGTAGTCGAGAGTGTTCGTGTCAGAAGCAAGTTTCTGATAGCAATCATACCTGTCACGGGACAGTACATTGCTACAGATTCGCTCACTTGCCTCCCCTTGCCTCCATGCGGTCCACTCGGGGGACGACTTACTTATTGCTTGTGAATACGCTCCAATACCAGCAGGCAAACATATCCCCATTAGAATAGTTATGAGCGTGTATCCCCACAGGGCTCGAATAGCACTCTGTTGCCCTTTACTAAATAACCATATAAGTCCAATAATCCATGCGACCACTGCAATCGCATCAACTACGACATGCCAATAACGCAAAGGACCAATCACAATATCGGCCTTAAATGCCATATGACCTAGCGTCCTATGACTTGCCAATACCAATGCGCTGAGCCCCGCAACCAACACACCCATAACATATACACTCCACGTTTTCGGCTTGTATGTAACGCGCAATACTAAGCCTAGTAAAGCAACAAAGAGCAACAAGGAAAGGACCGGTAAAATAAGAAGAGACAAACCAAAATAGAGAATTTCTCCTATTTCTAAATCACCCGGATCGAACATCATCCATAAGGGTCCACATAATATTAAAACTAACCCTAAAAACCAAAACTTACCTAACAACCCCCTTAATCTAGGAGGTTCAACGTTATTATTTTGTTCCATGCTCGCAAATGGTGTAACCATAGTCGCAATAGAGTGTCCAAACCACCATTAAACTATAATTCGAGTTTGCTAATTTTTTTTATGCGCCTTACATGCCTAACATCTTTTGACCAGGGTGTTTCTAGCCAGGTTTTTACAATAGTCTGTGCTTGTTTGAAATTTATATAATCGGACGGCAAGCACAAAATGTTTGTATGATCGTCATTACGGCTTGCTTTTGCTTCTTTTACATTCCAGACCAGACCTGCGCGTACCCCTTTAAATTTATTAGCAGCAATGCATACACCTTGGCCGCTGCGACATATGAGTATACCAAAATCGGCATCTGGCTTCTTAGATACCTTGCCCGCAACCTTTTTAGCATAATCTGGGTAGTCATCACTAGGCACCAAGGTTTCGGGTCCAAGATCGGATATACGGCCAGCTTCTGCGAGCAGCCACGCTTTAAGTTGTTCTTTTAAAGTGAACCCTCCGTGATCAGATGCGATATATAACATGAGAGCTTTTTAGCTTTTTAGCTTTTTAGCTTTTTAGCTTCAAGGCACGGTCTAGAAAGCTAAAAACCTACAAGCTAGAAAGCCAGATTAATCATTGCATTAAAATCCTTTGGCAAAAGACTGGCACCGCCAGGTAATAGACCATCGATGTTGGGTTGCATTAAAAAGCTTCTTGCATTTGAGGGGTTTGTACTAGCTCCATAAATAACCCGCTTAACACCAAATTTAGTCTTAATAAATAGAGCAATCTTTTCTGCGTGGTCGGGCGTAGCTGGCGTACCAGTACCAATTGCCCACACGGGTTCATAGGCAACCACAACTTTAGCTGCATCAACCCCAGTTAAAGCACTCTTGAGCTGCGCTCTAACTATATCTACCACCTCCAGATCATCTGACTTTACTGAGGTGCCATGGCCAACGCACAAAACTGGGGTAATACCAACTGAGAGTAAGGATTCAATCTTTTTGTGAATTCCTTCTTCTGTCTCTCCAGTATTTCTGCGTTCACTATGACCTACTAAGCAATATTTTACCTTCAGGCTTTTCAGAGTAAGAGGCGAAACCTGCCCCGTATGTGCGCCTTTATTTTCCCAAAAACAATCCTGAGCACCAAGTCGTGGATATTGCACAGATGCCAAGAATGCTGCAGGAGGACAAATAACAGCCTCATGCTTTGGTTTTGGGTCTATCTTCTTAGCAAGAGCTACCGCCTCTTTCACAGTTATAGGATTTAACTTCCAGTTCCCGATAATAAGTTTTTTCATATATAGGTGATTAGCTCTTTAAAAATTCTACTGCCTGCTCTGGTGGCATAGGGTTTACAGGAATACCTGTAGCATACTCAAAACCTGCCCATATTGTGATACGTGGAAATATTGTTAAATGCCAGTGATAGCTACCTTCTTCCCGCATGGTATGCTCACTCCGAGCAAGAGGCATCGTATGAAAGTAAAAGTTTAACGGAGGATCTGCTAATTTAGTATAGAGCTGTCCGAGTACTGTCTTCAAAACGTATGACAAGTTTTTGAGCTCACTGTTACTCATTTGTTCAAAACGCGCCCCGTGCTTTTTGGGAAGAACCCAAGTCTCAAATGGTTTACGTGACGCATATGCAGAGAGGACTATAAAATCATCGGTTTCAAATACCACCCTGTCTTGTACCGTGCGCTCTTCCGTAATTATGTCGCAGTATATGCACGTCTTATTGAGCTGATAATAATGATAACATCCTGCCACCTCTTGATGTATGTGCGGAGGCACGATAGGAGTTGCCATTATTTGGTAATGAGGGTGGATAAGAGACGCTCCTGCATCTCGACCATGATTATGAAAAACTTGTATATACGCAACTTTTTCATCTTCAGCCAAAACAGTGTAGCGATTTATAAATGTCTGCAGCGATAATTCAATAGTTGCAGCAGACTGCAAGGCAACTGGCTCATTGTGTCTCCTTGTAACCACGACCTCATGGCTCCCATGACCTGCCATAGAGGTATAAAATTCCTTATGCCTATAAACTTTTATACTATCCAGCGCATGGAATTTATTCTCTATAACCCAAATCTGCCAATCTCTACCCGTTGGATAGCGAAAAAGCTCGTTATTTTCCGGCTCTCGGCCAGGACAAAAGACGCAGGCTGGATCCTGTTCAGGCACACCAGCCATAACACTGTATGTTTTGTATTGGTCTGGCCGCATTGCCCTCTTGGGAGCAATAAGTACCCACTGTTTTGTAATTGGATTTTGCCGAAATTCGCTCATGCCAGTAATCAGTTGTCAGTTGTCAGTTGTCAGTTGTCAGGATTTAATACTGACTACTGCATTCTAACTACTGACTACTTTTTTGTTTGTCTAAATAATTCTGCAGAATAATCTGTGCGGCCAGGCTATCAAGATTTTTGTGACCACCTGGTAGCTGACTCGCCATCTTACTAGACCAGCGCTCATCCATAAGTATAACAGGTATTGTAACAATATGTTCTATTTTCAGCTTAAACTCAGCGACTTCGCGAGTCTTATCAGTCTCGCTCCCACTCATGCTCAGCGGCCACCCCAAAACCACAGACCCAACTTCAAATTCAAGTATAAGGGCGGACAACTCTTTGAAAAAATCTTTCGGGGAGAGAATTTTAAGCTCACGGGCAAGCATACCGAGCTCGTCCGACACTGCCAGCCCTATTCGTTTTTCTCCGTAGTCAATTCCGAGTACTCGCATAATAGCTTTTTTGCTTTTTAGCTTTTTTGCTTCAATACGATATCTGAAAACCTAAGAAGCTTTGGGCTAGCAAGCTATTTTACTTTGCTTCCTCCAACGTTACTGATACTGTCTTCTCTTCACCCTTACGGTACAGCTTTAGTGTAATAGCGTCTCCAGTAGAAAATTTACGTAATACCCCCGCCAAGGTATGTTGATCATCGAGCTTTTGCCCATTCACCTCTAGAATAATATCGTTCTCTATTACCCCTGCTTTATCTGCTGGACTACCAGGAACCACAGCAACATCCTTCATCTGTTCCCCCCGAGACACAAGCGCCCCATATTCTCTAGGCAATTTTTGCTGCTTTGCTATATCAGGAGTAATCATGAGGTATCTGACTCCGAGAAATGGCCGTGTTATTTTACCTGTTTTAGTAAAGCTATCAAGATCTTTTCGAGCATCATTTGAAGGGATGGCAAATCCTACGGATTGACCCTCTTGGTCTATTGCAGTATTTATACCAATGACTTGCCCAGCAATATTCAAAAGTGGACCACCTGAATTACCTGGGTTAATTGCTGCATCTGTTTGAATGACGCCCTCGAGCTGTTCTGCGCCATCGTTTCCGCCAGCAGTAATGCTTCTGCCTATTCCTGAAATAACTCCGGTTGTTACGGTATTGGAATATTGACCCAGGGAGTTACCAATAGCAATAACGCTTTGACCAATCTCTAAATTATCAGAACTTGCGAGAACTAAGGTAGGCGCATTAGCAATGTCGATCTTCACCAATGCTATATCATTAACTGGGTCAATACCGACTACTTTTGCTTCATAACTTTTTCCGTCGCTTAGTAAGACCGTATAATTGGCAGACGCATCGGCGACTACATGTTTATTGGTTAGAATAAGGCCGTCACTTGTAACAAAGAATCCGCTCCCGGCTCCAATTTTTTGAACGTTAGGTTCTTGGGGTGTTTGCGGAGTGGTCCTATTAAACCCAAATAACTGATCAAATGGATCAAATCCAAAAGGATTCCTACCATATCCCGGAATTTTGTTGAGATCCTTTGAAATAACTATAGAGACAACTGCGGGACTGGCCTTTTTAACCACATCCACTATTGCGGAATTTTCCGTAATGGTAATAGAAGAAGCATTTATACCTCTGTCTGTGACTGGTTGCGTGCGTCTTTGGGCTCCTGCGTAACCACCGAGAAATCCAGCAACTAAGCTTATTAGAACTACCACGGAAACGAGGCGCCATGGCAAAGACTGCGCTAGGGCTGGCCCTTGAGGCTCTTCTCGCATGGGTGTAATTTGGTCTGTATCCATCATAAAAAATGAATTTTAATTATATCGTACCTACTATACATATACTAACCCGGACATTTATTTGGTGCAGATATATTATTCCACTAATTCGCCACCGAAAATTTTGAGAGCGTCTGTAAGTATCTCGCCTGTTGAAGCGCTTGACTCTTCTCGCTCTATAAATTGAGCAGATACCCTTACAGGCCCGCCAAAAAACGCTGATACGGTTTGTGCTATAAGCTGCTTATTCTTTGTGGACTCTAATTGCTCCTTATGAAAGAGATATTTTACCCCTATTGCTATAGAATTGCCCTCTATGGAACAAATTGGGGAATTCCGTACCAGAGTACCCAGTGGACCGTTAATATCTTTTAGCTTATTGCATACATCCGACCATGATTCTCTAACCTTTTGCCCATCCAAGGTAAAGGTTTCATCTACCGTAGCAACCCGCTCTACCATTGTATTGCGCAATACCGAAGCCGCTACTGCTTTTTGTGGGGCACTCGGTGCAGGGACGGGAATCTCAGGTACCAAATTTGGGGCAGCTGACGGACGAGTAGCTGGGTGCGCCTCAGGACCTGGTTCACTATTTTGAGATTTGCCCACCCTACCACCACTACTTGCTGATGGCTGTATTTTATAGAGCGCCTCAAGGCTAGCAATAAGCAACGGGAGTGAGCCTTCAGGGCTTCCTGGTATTTCTTTATACGATCTAAGATACTGCCTAAGCAAAAATAATAAATCTTGCTCTGTGTACCACTCACTCGCAGTAGCCACGTCAGTGGGAAATTCAGGCCTCATAGGCATTAAACGCGCTACCAAGAGCTCTCGAAGGAGCTCCAGTATATCTCGATTCACAGCTTGCATGTCAAAATAGGTAGCTGTTAACTCTTGGAAAAACCGGGGGAGCTCCTCTGGGGTACCAGTCCGTATTATACGAAATAATTCAAAGAGTAATTCTCGGCTGGTTTTACCAAGGAGGCGCTCAACGTCTGAAAACGCTGGGTTAGGCCCCAAAGAAAATACCTGATCTAAGAGAGTAAGCGCATCACGCATGCCGCCGTCAGCTGCGTGTGCGATGAACGTGAGAAATTCTTTAGGAAGTGTACGGTGTTCCTGATCCAAGACCGACGCAAGCTGCTCCACAAGTTCAGTCTCGGAAAACTTATTAAAGCCAAAGACCTGTGCTCGCGAATTGATAGTGGCAGGAACCTTCCCTGCTTCAGTAGTGGCGAGAACGAATACCGTGCGACTGGGAGGCTCTTCAAGAGTTTTGAGAAGCGCATTCCACGCACCCTTAGAAAGCATATGCGCCTCATCGATAATATACATTTTATACTTACCCGAGGTTGGCTGAAAGCGAACAGTGTCTATAAGCGAACGAACGTTATCAACACCAGTATTAGACGCGGCATCAACTTCAAGCATATCAAGGAAACTACCGGCATCAATCTCCCGGCACACCCTACAGGTAAGGCATGCTTCGCCATTTTGTACATCAAGACAATTCAATGCCCGTGCCAAAACCCGGGCTAGTGTAGTCTTGCCCAGACCTCTTCCCCCACAGAACAGATATGCGTGGGCAGGATTGTCCGCCACGACCGCATTTTGCAAGGTGCGAACTATGTGAGTTTGCCCAACAACATCTGAGAATCGTTTCGGTCTATATGTTCGGTAGAGAGCAGGCATAGGCGCAAAGCGAGATTAAGGATTATGAACCGTGCGTGCAAAAGTGTAACTACGCACTCATTCCATGTATGGAATTACATTATACCATGGGCACCTCTATAACCTTTTGTTTATTAAAATACCTTGCAAAAGCAGGGTATTTTAATCATGATTTGTAATTTTTTACTGTTTATTATCAATCCAATCTACCGTTTGAAGACGAAAAATTTATATCCCACAAAATTCCAAGAAAGCGTAGCAAATACGGCCACGAGCTTTGCGATGTTTTTGGCCAACGCCGGGGCAATGGCAGGGAAAAAATGTACAATGACTGTGGCAAGTACCGTAAGTACCAAACTATTTATAGCTACCCCCATCACACTCACTAAAACGAACTTTCCGAATTCAGCTCGACCATTATTTATCTCCTCTTTCTTATGAAAGCCAATATTAACAGCAATAATTATCTGGAACAAAATATAGACGAGCAATACCATCCCGTAATAGAGTGTGGCGCCAGATACAGGCTGCAACCCATACCGTTCAAATACTTCCGAAAGAGATGGCAATACTGCTGCAATAAATGCGCAAAAACCCAACCCCCCTACCAGTACCAGGCCTACAAACTGGCGAAGAACGGAAACAGTTGCATCCAGAGCAAACGCCCAGTATTTATTCCAGTAGTAACTCTGCACTATGGCAAACGTAACACCAACCACATTCAGATACGCAAGCCGCACCCCTGTATCTACCCCGAAGTAATGAGTTAATAAGTTTAATATTATAAAATCTACCGCTGTATTCAGCGCACCAATGCATGCAAATCTTAGTAGTTGTAAAATAATTGGCTTCCGGCCCAGCAGCGCTGTAAGTTGTGGGAACATATCGAAAAAATAAATGCAGAATGCATTATGTCGATTTCATAATTCTACATTCTGCATTCTAAATTCTAAATTTTTAGAGCTCTTCTTCTTCAGGCAATAATGTTGCAGATTCGCTATGAGAGGCTGCGTCGTCCCCTTCGTTGATCAGCTCCATATCGGCACCTACTGGAGCATGCTCACCTTTTTTAATTACGTTCTCCACTGCCGCCCAGGTCGCTTCTTTTCCTTCAGGAAGGATTATGGTAACCTCATCGCCCGGTTCGGCTTTAAAATAAGTGAGCGACGCAAGTAATACACGGTAGGGCTTGCCATCTGCAAGCACTCTGAAGTCCGAGCGCTCATCCTGGACTAAGATACCTAAAACCTTTTTTCTCTCAATAGGACCGATTTGCTTGTAGATAAACGAGCCGTCATCGGCAATGGTAAGCTTTAAAACGTCACCCTCCACAAGCTTGCTTTTTGAAGCATAGTTTGCGGGCACTGGATACTGCTTACCGTCCGGACCAATCATATTTTGCCCATCAAACACACCTTCAATAACCTTACCCCCACCTGTAACCGAAAGCATTGCAGCTTTTGTAGCAAGGCTTTCTGCTGACGGCGCACGCAGAGAAACACCTGCACCACCCATAACTTCCCTGAGCAGCTGTTTTGCCGACTGAAGGTTCTTTTCTGCTGATTCAATCATTTGGCTCAAAAGAGCCAAATTTTCTAACTTATCCATATCTTTTTGTTTATGTTTCTAAAACTTCTGAAACTTAAAATTAGTATATCATACTCATGGACAAAGGCAAGGGATATAAGCATCTATAGACTCACCTATATACCTACAAAGATCTTTCAACCGCAGCGGGACCAGCACTCATCATATCTGCCACCATACTTGCCTCCATAACTTCAGCCTCAACTTCAGCACGAGGACGGCCATATTTAAGACGACTCAGTTGTCGTATTGCCTCAGCTATTTCCTTTTGACGGTCGGTTGGTTTTGGCAACGCATAGGTGGCCATGTTAAATGGCTTACTTGCCGTACCATTAATCATAAGCTTTATGAAGCCGTTATATCTTTCAACATTTACTAGGTCGAATTCATTAAAGGTAGGAGCCATTTCTTTTGCCATAGCTTCTGCGTCTTCTACACCTATACGGAACGTTACCATAGTACCAGCATTACCGAACACAGCATCGCGAAGCGATTTGCTACCCGCCCCTTGGGCGCCCGCCCCTTGCTCGAGCTGGGCTAAATACTGGTGAGCAATAATTAAGTTCAATCTATATTTTCTCGCCTCTGAGAGAATGGATTCAAATGCATCCGTAATGAAGTTTTGGAACTCATCAACATACAAATAGAAGTCTTTACGCTCACTTTCCCGAATATCCGCACGAGATAATGCTGCCATTTGAAGCTTAGACACTATAATTAGCCCGAGCAATTTTGCGTTCATCTCACCCACTCTTCCTTTAGACAAATTCACGAGCAATATCTTACCCTCATCCATTATTTGCCTAAAGTTAAAGGAGCTGTGCGGCTGGCCCACAATATTGCGAATCATTCCATTTTCAACAAATCTGCCAACTTTTGACACCAAATACCCGAGCATTTCACTCTTATGAAAGTCGCTCGTTTTTGCCATTTCCTTTTCCCAAAATGCTCGCACCAACGGATCCTTAAGCTTTGATACTTTATATTTCTGAAATTCTACATCAGTAAAAATACGGGGTATATCTACAAGCGTACCAGGATTTTCTTCATCGGCCATAAGCGTCAGCATGGCATTGCGCATATTATGCTCGAACATGGGACCAAGCATAGCCGGGTCTGTTACCAACTTATAGAAAATAGAGATCATTTCCTGAACAGCAAAATCTTTTTGGGCTTCATCTGGGGCTTCAAGCATATTCAAACCGAGCGGGCGATCTATGTCAGCCGGCTCAAATAGGACCACATCTTCTGCGCGTTCTTTTGGCACATGTGGCAGGATGTCTTCTATGAAATCTCCGTGCGGATCGATAATACACAAGCCCTCTCCTGCCTGAATATCCTGAACAGCCATATTTTTCATAATTTCGGTCTTACCTACACCAGTACGACCAATTATATAGGTATGCCTGCGTCTGTCGTCACGGGCCATGCGGATTTTAGTATCAAAATTTCTATATTCATTGCGCCCCAACAAAACGCCTTCGACCGGCAAATTAATTGGCGGAGGCGCCTTCTTTGAAACAAGCCATTTTATGTTCGGTGTCTCAAGAAAACTACCAGGCAAGTGCCAGAGGCTGGTGAGCTCTTCAGTATTTAGAATCTGATCCTTAAAAAAGTTGCTTCGATATATTCGAAAAATGAAATCTTTTACTATTTCATTTTTACTACGAGCCCGAGCCTTAAGCGCGTTAAAGGGGGGCATATTAAACTGTAGGAATGAAGAAGTAATGCCCGACAAGTGCAATCGCGCGTTTCCCGGAGTGGTAGATGCAGTAACAATACGAAGATTGGTTTTAAAGCCCGGACGACTTGCCTTTTCCTCCAAACGCTTTACTATTTCCTGCTGCATTGGCGTAAGACTAATGGGGCTTTCTAGTCCGCTCAGGTCTTTTTTATTTGACCCCTCCTTATTTCCGCCAGTGACAGCATTGGTAAGGCCTTTTGAGACCTCATGCATAAGCTTACCTAACACCCCCTGCCCCACTGAATCAGGGTTCTTACCCTGCTGTATTTCGAGTGCGGTACGCCGCGGACTCTTCTGCCATGCGCTACCTGCAGGCAGAATGACATATTGAATCGCCGCACCCTCGTTCTCTTGCAGTTTACTCATTGCATTGGTAATTGCGTTGAGCGGATCCGTCTCCATAGCCTTATAGGTACGAAATGGATACATATAGGGCTTTGTTAGCTCGAGCTCTGCCGCCTCGACTTCGGCGCCTTCGGGGAAAGGATTATACATTTCAACCTCATCTATAAACGCATGAGGGTATTGCGCATGAATTTGTTTTTCTATAAGGTCATGTAGACTTTTGGGACAATTTATGTAGAAACTTATTTTTTTATTTATACAGGCAATTTCAAAACTAATATAGTCTCTACTACCTAAAAAGCCGCCCCCATGACCTACCGCGGAGATAGCGGTGAACAGCTGTTCCCCAATAGAAATAATATTTTTACGATCTTCGCTGGCCTGCCCACGTTGTTGATCCTCATTCTTACTCTCTTTCGGCATTTGCACCTCCAAAAATACCCACTCAAGTGTACGCGGTGTGATAATGCGCGTGTTATATATATGATGCCTCGCATAATATACGAGCACAACAAAAAACCCTACTACGAGGAGTGCGAGTATGAGGAGCGTTATAGTAAATACATCCATTGATTTTTTGTTTTTTCTACATCCGTTATAGGAACGAATTAACTCAAAACATTACTTCCATGTTCGTGGGACTGCTGAACGAGCAAATCAACCTCTTCGTTTAATACCTTAGGTCTCGCAGCTGACTTCGGATCGGATACCAACAACTCTAGCTTTTTTGCCGTACTCAGCTTTTCGGCCTCTTCAATCGTTACGCCTGTAATTTCTGCGTATAATTTATTAACCTGAGCCGAAGCGACTGCCACATCGGATTGTTGAGCAGGATCTGTCTGTGGCGCAGTAACAACGCCCAGAGCCGCAGCCTTCTGTATGACATCGCCCAGTCGCTCAGCGTTAGCCCGAGCCTCCTGACTAAGATCCTTAGTTTCAGTGACAAGATTTTCCTTCTTGTCAGCATGCTCAACGCTCTCAGAGACACTATCATTTTTGGTTTCCAGAGAATTTATTTTGGGAGCTTCGGGTGCTACAGACATATATATTACTTACACTGCATTCAATAAGTTGATGCTTAATATTAATAAATTATAACACAATAAGCTAAATTAAACATAAAAAACACGAGAAAAGCTTCTCGTGTTTCGTAATGGAGCCATCTTTCCGAACTCGTTTTTAGAGCTCGTCGTAGTCATGAACGCTGAGCTGGGCTTCAATTTGCTTTATGGTTTCAATAACTACCGCAACCACAATGAGGATACTAGTACCGCCAAGAGTAAGGGCCTGTGTACCGGTAAATTTTTGTAGCAGGAACGGCAAAATAGCTATAAGACCCAAGAAAACAGCCCCTGGCAAAGTAATACGGTTCAGTACTTTATACAAATAGTCAGCTGTTTGCTTGCCTGGACGAAGGCCGGGGACAAAACCGCCATTCTTTTGTACGTTTTCAGCTACTTCATCTGGATTAAATACTACTGCGGTGTAGAAATAGGTGAATACCACGACCAAGACAAAATAGGAAATGCCATAATAAATATTTTGGGAGTTGAACAAGCTTATTACCTTTCCAGCAAAATTGGCAATAACTGCAGATTTCGCATTCACAAAAAACTGAGCAATTAAAGCTGGGAAGAGCAGCATAGAAATAGCAAAGATAATTGGGATAACACCAGCCTGGTTTAATCGCAGGGGCAAGTGAGTATTTACACCACCGTATTGCTTATCACCGCGAACTCTTCGGGCGTAGGAAATAGGTATATTGCGCTGAGCTTCGGTAATAAGAATAATCCCCGCAACAACGAGCAGGCCAATAGCTATATAGCCTATAAATACAGGCAAGCGAGAGGGATCGTAAAAGCTTACAACCGATTTGAGACTGAATGGCAACTGAGCAACGATACCTGCAAATATTACCAAGCTTACTCCATTACCAATACCGTATTCTGTAATAATTTCACCTATCCACATAATGATCATAGTTCCAGCAGTCACAGCAAGAAGTGTAAGGAACCATTGGTACGAGGTAAAGCTAGGGAGCAACTGACCCCCGGCCTGACTTTGAAGCAAACGGATCGTGCCAAAACCTTGTAGAAGCGCAAGCGGGATAGTCAGGTAGCGCATATACATATTCATCTTAAGCCTGCCCTGCTCCCCGCCCTCTTTTTGCATTTCACCGAGAGATGGAATAATAACAGCTAAAAGCTGAATAATAATGGAAGCGGTGATATAGGGACCTACGCCAAGCATGGCCAAAGAAAAGTTGGTTAGGCCACCCCCGGAAAATAGATCAAGTAAACCTAAAAACTGGTTCTGATCAAGAGCACTCTTAAGCGCGGAGGCATCTACGCCAGGAATGGGGATGTGAGCGAAAATACGCGTAACCAGAAGCAGGCCGATAATCCAGAGGATCCGTACCCGCAAATCTTTTGTTTTCCAAATGAGAGAAATTTTATTCATATTGTAAGTTTATAAAGTTTTTAAAGTTTGTAAAGTTCTTAAAGTATTGCTTTATAAACTTTCTACTTTATGAACTTGACGAACTACTTTACGCTGCCACCGGCCGCCTTGATTACCTCTGCAACCGATGCGGATGCCCCAACTTTTATATCAAATTTTGCGGAAACCTTCGCTATGCCAACAATTTTTACTTTGGCTACAGACGCTGCGACAAGTTTCTTAGCACGGAGGACAGCAACGGTAATAGTACCACCATCAGGAAATGCTTTTACGAGCTTATCTAGACGAACTGCGGTTGCCTCTTCCCGGGGACTCCTAAAACCTCGATTTTTTGGTAACTGACGAACTAATGGTTGGCGACCACCTTCAAATGCGACAGGCATTTTAGAATGGCCAGTACGGGCAGTTTGCCCCTTACCACCACGAGTGGAGTAAGTACCCTTCCCGCTTCCAAGACCACGACCAACCACTTTCTTCCGGCGAGTAGATTTTGGATGCTTACGAATTGTGTGGAGTTGTAACATAAAAGTTAATTGTCCAAAAATTAAATAAAATTGTGCATACTTGATTTCAGAATAATGCCTTTAAATTTTTGGTCAATCTTGGGCAATTCTGGTCAATCTTGGGCAATGTTACTTGCGCAACGCAAGTAACTGCTCTTTGCTCTTCAAAACTTTGAATGCTGCGAAAACTGCCTTGATGTTGTTTACTTTATTAGAGCTACCAAGCATTTTGCTCATCATATTCTTGATACCAGCCATTTCTGCAACCTGACGCACAGCACCACCGGCGATAACACCTGTACCCGGCTTTGCCGGACGTAAGATCAGTTTACTAGATTTATATTTAACGTTTATTTCATGAGGAATGGTACCCTTTACAAGAGAAAGAGTGACTATATTCTTTTTTGCCTGATTCACAGCCTTATTTACACTCTCAGCTACATCGCGACCCTTGCGAAGGCCAAAACCAACACGACCCTTACGGTCACCTATAACTACCAATGCGCGAAAACGCATACGTTTTCCACCCGCTACTACACGAGTAACACGACTGACTTCAACCACTTTTTGGTCGAACTCAGATTGGGTGCGATTGTCTCCTGGGCCTGGTTTTCTTCCTCGTCGTTCCATAATAAATTGAGTTATGAAGTATGAATTATGAATTCCGTGTTAACTACTTAATTCGTAATTCTATATTCTTAATTCTAGAATTGTAATCCGCCCTCACGTGCCGCCTCTGCTAGGGCCTTCACTCTACCATGATATTTATAGCCACCGCGATCAAACACTACAGATGTAAGTCCAAGCTTTTGAGCAGCCTCTGCAACAATCTTACCAACAACGGCAGATGCAGAAGTTTTATCACCAGTCACCTTAGCGGTACTACTCGATGCAGCTGCAAGTGTCTTCCCGGCAACATCATCTATAATTTGAGCATAGATATGCTTTCCGCTTCGAAAGACAGCGAGGCGTGGGCGACTAGAAGTCCCAGAAATCCTGCTGCGTACGCGAGCGCGCCTGCGAGATCGTCTTTGTTGTATAGATGCAATACGTGTGTCTGCCATAAAATTAGAAGTGAGAAATGAGCCTTGAGAAGTGAGCAAGGAGATAGGAACAGTATTCTGCTCACGTCTCACTACTCATTTCTCATTACTCATTACTCTCTCGTTACTTACCTACTGCCTTTACGACCTTGCCCGCTTTGCGCAAGATCACTTCGCCTTCATACTTAATACCCTTACCCTTATATGGTTCTGGTTTTTTAAGCTCTCGTACGTTTGCTGCAAACTGGCCAACCCGTTGCTTGTCAGAACCTTTGACTATAATAACATTTTTTTCTACTGTAACCTCTAGATCATCTGGTATGGCAACATCTACTGGGTGGGAAAATCCAAGCTGCATATTTAAATTCTTACCCGAAACAGCGACTTTAAAACCAACACCATTAACTTCGAGTTTCTTCTCAAAACCTGTTGTTACGCCCACGACAATATTCTGCACAAGTGAGCGGAAGAGACCCCACAATGCACGCTGAGACTTTGCTTCTGGCTTTGGCACTGATACAAGGATCTCACCAGAACCAATCTCTACATGTACATCGGGGTGCACAGCTAAAGCCAAGCTCCCTTTAGGGCCCTTAACAGAGAGTTCATGTTGCTTCAATTCAGCGGTTACACCCGCTGGAAGAACTATAGGTTTTTTTCCAATTCTTGACATATATATTAGCTAGTAGCTTGTAGGATGTAGCTCGTAGCTTGAAGACCAAAGATATTGACCTACCAGCTACCAGCTACTTCCTACTCCCTATTAAATTACCACACCTGGCATATTACTTCGCCGCCCATCTTCGCTGCACGAGCCTGTTTGTCTGTCATAAGACCCTGAGAGGTCGACACTACAGTAATACCATAACCACTTGAAGTACGTGGTATGCGGCCAACAGGCAAATAAATGCGTTGGCCGGGCTTACTGACACGTTTCAGGTCAGCAATGACCGAGATGTCCCCACTATACTTCAGGGTAATTTGAATAAACTTTTTTGTAGTCCCCACAACCGTTACACCACTTACATAGCCCTCTTTCATAAGTAAATGAGCCAAGCTCTCCTTTAGCTTAGAATGAGGCACTGCAACCTCGGACCTCTTGGCCCGAGCGGCATTGCGGATGCGAGTTAACATGTCGGCGATAGAATCGGTATACATAATATAAGTTAGAATTTAGAATGTAGAATTCAGAATGAAAGATGGTATTGCATTTTTAATTCTCCATTCATTAAATCTGCATTCTGCATTTACCAAGAAGCTTTAACTACTCCAGGAATTTCTCCACGGCTTGCTAATTCCCTAAAGCATATACGGCACAACTTGAAGTCCCGCATATAGGCAGCCTTACGGCCGCACTTCCAACAACGACGAATAATCCGGGTTGGATACTTTGCCTTTAAGAGACTCCTTTTAGCTTTTGCGATATGTGCTTTAGTTGCCATAATTAGTTAGACATGAGTTATGAGACTTGAGACTTGAGTCTAAAATGTTCGGCTCACGCCTCACGTCTCATTACTCACTACTGTTATTAGTTATTCTTTAGCGAAAGGAAATCCAAATGCTGTAAGTAAGTAGCGCGCTACATCATCTCGACCTGCTGTAGTAACGATGGATATCTCCATGCCGAAGGCATGCTCAAGCGCTTCACTGGACACTTCGGGAAAAACCAAATGTTCTTTCAGCCCCAAGTGGTAATTGCCACGCTTGTCGAAACCATTTGTCTTTACTCCACGAAAATCTCGTACGCGCGGAAGTGCAACATTTATAAGCTTATCCAGAAAGCTATACATGCGGTCGCCGCGAAGTGTGGTGACTACGCCAACAACTTGTCCTTCACGAAGCTTGAAACCAGCAACTGATTTTCGAGCGAGAGACTTCACCGGCTGCTGACCTGTAATGGCTCGCATTTCTTCTACGACCATATCAAGCACTTTCTGATCGCGCCCAATCTTACCAACGCCAACATTGATTACAATCTTCTCTATTTTTGGCACGCTCATTACATTCTTGTAGCCAAACTCCTCTGCCAGCTTCGGAGCAACTGTCTTATTAAATTGTTCTCGTAATCGTTCCATAAATAAGTAATAAGTTGTCTGTAGTCAGTAGTCTGTACCAAGCAGCCAGAAAGTGACTACTGAGTACCGACTACTGACAACCATCTTTTAAACTGCTTGACCGCTCTTCCGAGCAACGCGCTGTTTAGTACCGTTGTCCAAAATCTTATAGCCAAGACGAGTGGGTTTACCAGAAGCAGGATCTACAAGCTGGAGCTTACCAGCAGGGAGGGGACTCGGGAGTGTTACCCGTGTCCCTGGCTGCCCGGCCTTCTTGCTTCGCTCAAAGCGAGTATGCAAGTTCACCGATTCAACAACCACAGAACCGCGTTTACCATCAACAGTAAGAACTTTGCCAGTCTTGCCTTTATCCTTACCGGACAAAACTTTAACGGTGTCGCCTTTCTTAATTTTCATCTTATAGGTCATATATGTCTTATACGTCGCATAGGTCCTATATGACCTCTGGCGCTAATGATACAATCTTTGCAAAACCTTTTTCTCTGAGTTCACGAGCAACTGGCCCAAAGATACGAGTACCGCGAGGATCAACACTATCTTTGTTTACAAGTACAACCGCATTCTCGTCGAATCGAATATAAGAACCGTCATCACGGCGTACTTCTTTTCGGGTTCTCACTATAACACCGTAGACTTTATCACCTTTCTTCACCTGTCCTCCAGGAGACACTTGTCGCACAGAGCCAACAATAATATCACCCAAACGAGCGAATCGTTTTCCATTTTTTCCGTTTACGGAAAATACGTTGACGATGCGAGCGCCAGTGTTATCTGCAACTTTTACGAGAGAACGTACTTGTAACATAAAATTAGAAGTGAGGGATGAGCCTTGAGAAGTGAGCAAGGAGATGGGAACAGGATTCTGCTCACGTCTCACTACTCATTTCTCACGACTGGCCTCAGCTATACTTTCTTAACTACCTTAAATCTCTTATCTTTACTAATTGGACGAACTGCAGCAATTTCTACTTTGTCCCCTACCTCGTACTCGCCCGTCTCAACGTGAGCCTTAATCCGCTTTGATACCGTGTAAGACTTATGATACTTTTCGTGACGCTTATGAGCGCGCACTTCGACAACCACAGTCTTCGCCATCTTAGTAGATACGACTGTACCAGTCAGAATTTGAGTAGATTTAGTAACGTTAGATTCCATAAAATTAGTTAGAAATGAGTTATGAGGCTTGAGACTTGAGTTTGGAATATTCGGCTCACGCCTCACATCTCATTGCTCAAGACTGTATTTTCAATAGAGTTAGTATTCGGGCAATATCCTTACGCATAGCTCGGACCTGTCGAACATTCTTCACTTGTCCAAGGCGCATCTTTCCGGTTAGCTCCTGAGTTTCCTTGCGAAGTCTACCCAGTTCTGCGCGAAGTTCAGTTTCGCCTTTAGATTTTAATTCTTGAGTCTTCATATACGTAGTAATACCTACTTATCCTTCATAATAAACTTTGTAGTCACTGGCAGCTTATGCATGGCCAGTCTCATAGCTTCTCGCGCCTGGGCTTCCGTTACACCATCCATCTCAAAGAGAATTTTACCCGCTTTTATAACTGCTACAAAATGATCCACGCCACCTTTACCGCCACCCATAACAGATTCATTACCGTGGTTCGTAATAGGCTTATCGGGAAACATTCGGATCCAGATCTTACCACCACGCTGCACACTTCGGGTCATGGCGCGACGAGCAGCTTCAATCTGACGGGCAGTTACCCAACCTGACTCTTGCGCTTTTAACGCAAATTGTCCAAAGGAAATTTCATTTCCAGCGGTCGCACTCCCTCGGATAGGATTCCGGTGATGCTTTCTATGTTTTAACTTCTTTGGTAATAACATAAGTAATAGCTTATTGCTTGACTGAGCCTAGATTTCCGTTACTGGAGTTTCTACTTTCTGAGTGGATGCTCCCTTTTTTACAAATATATCGCCTTTATAGATCCACACCTTCACACCGATAGTTCCATATGTGGTAAATGCAGTAGAACGAGCAAAATCAATTTCACTTCGGAGTGTATGGAGGGGGATTTTACCAGCAGCAAGGTGTTCCGTGCGGGCAATTTCTGCACCATTAAGCCTGCCGCCTATAGCAACCTTTACCCCGCGGGCCCCTGCATTCATTACCTGCTCAAGAGTTTGCTTCATAAGCTTACGGAAGGCAACACGCTTTTCAAGTTGTTCAACAATACCATTCGCTATAACCTGGGCCTGCAGTGCTATATCACGAACTTCCTCTATATTAATCCGTACATCCGTCTTGAGTTTCAACTGGCTTACGAGTTTTTTCTTCAAGTCTTCAATGCCTGCGCCACCCTTACCTATAATAAGCCCTGGCTTGGTTGTCTTGATGATAATACTCAAAGCACCTGCATTGCTTCGTTCAATATCTATACGAACCAGGCCGGAACGCTTGAGAAGCTTTTCCAAGTACTGTCGTATGGACACATCTTCGCGAAGCAAATCTGCATACTTGGACGACGAAAACCACTTCGACTTCCAGGTGTCGGTAATTTGTAAGCGTAATGAAGTTGGATTTACTTTGTGACCCATATCTTAAGTTTAGAATGATGAATTCGGAATGATGAATGAAATTGCATACTAATTCTGCATTCTGCATTCAAAATTCTACATTTGAATTATTCTCCAGTTCTTCGGTTAAATAAACGACGTTTCTGCTGGACTTTTGCTTGTTTAACCTGCTCATTTCCCTTGGGTGCCTCTGGAATTCTTGCAGAATCTACAATGTCGGAGTCTACATTCTTATCTACCTGAACCTTCTTTGGCTCCGTTGCTTTCCTGCGGGCAGCAAGAGCACTAAATCGTCCGGTCTTTTTACCTTTTATCTCACGCGCTTCCAAAGCAACATTCAGATGAGACATTCTACGATTCAAAGGAGATGCACTTCCGCGAGCACGAGGCATGAAGCGCTTAGCAACCTGCGCTGCATCGCAGCTAATGCTTTGTATATACAAACTTGCAGGGTTAAAGGAAAAATTATGCTCGGCGTTTGCTATAGCAGAAGCAATAAGCTTGCTTACAATAGATGCACCTTTCTTATTAGTGAACACCAGCTGTACCAAAGCATCTTGCGCGCGCATTTGCTTTACAGAATTTGCCACTAAACGGAGCTTGCGAGGAGCAATACGCAAATTGCGAGCATGCGCCTTTACCAGTACCTGTTTAGGCTTTTCTGCTGTATTGGATTGTGCGTTCTTCTTATCTGCCATAAATAGAATTAGTAGTGAGACTTGAGCCTTGAGAAGTGAGTAAGGAGATAAGAACAGTATTCTGCTCACGTCTCACTACTCATTTCTCACGCCTGGCCTCGTTTATTTCTTAGCTGGGGCCTTAGCTGCTGCCATCTTTGCTTTATCACTGGCTGCTGCTGCGGCTTCTTGTTCTTTAGCCATCTTACCACCATGACGGAAGAATTTGCGAGTACCGGCAAACTCGCCGAGCTTATGTCCAACCATATTTTCAGTCACGTAGACGTCAATAAAGGTTTTTCCGTTGTGGACCATAAAAGTAATACCCACCATTTCGGGAGATATACTGCTGTCACGTGACCAGGTTTTAATCTTGTCACCACGCTTTGCAGCAGAAACCTTCTTCTGGAGCTTCTCATCTATAAATGGTCCTTTTTTGAGTGATCTAGACATATCTTAAGCTTCTTAGCTTTTTAGCTTACTAGCTTTTTAGCTTTTAGAGTTTTAACTCTACAAGCTACAAGCCACAAACTACAAGCTGATATATTACTTCTTCGGTCTACGCTTTATAATTAAGCTCTTACTTCCCTTTTTCTTATCACGGGTCTTCACGCCAAGAGCATGGCGTCCCCATGGGGTCTTCGGATATTTCAAACCAATGGGATTTTGGCCTTCACCACCACCATGAGGGTGGTCAACTGGGTTCATAACTTTACCACGCACACTTGGTCTCCAGCCCATTAGGCGTCGTCTACCGGCTTTACCCAAGCGAACATTCATATGTTCGCCGTTTGAGATCTGACCAATAGTCGCAGCACAACCTTCACGAACTTTTCTAATTTCTCCACTCGGGAGCTTCAAAAGTGCGAATCCGGACTCAACAGTTTGAAGAATGGCATAGCTACCTGCACTGCGAGCCATTTTACCACCCTGGCCAGGAACCAGTTCAATATCGTGAATAAAGGTACCAACAGGAATGGAAAAAATACTTAGTCTATTACCCGGTTTTATCTCAGCAGTTTCAGAAAACAGTACCTGTTGTCCAACTTTAAGGCCAAGAGGAGCGACGATGAATCGTTTTACACCATCGGCGTATGCGATCATGGCTACAAATGCAGTGCGAGTCGGATCGTAGCTTATGGCTTTTACAGAACCTGGTATATCTTTACGATCAGTGCGGACAAAGTCTACTACACGGATCTTCTTACGGCTTCCACCGCCACGATGACGAACAGTAATTTTACCGCTATTGTTACGACCTGCCTGGGTGGTTTTGCTTATGACAAGAGACTTGGGGGCTTTAGCCTTCTTGGTTAACACCGAGTAATCGGTAACACTTGCAAAACGTCTACCTGGTGTTGTTGGTTTGTACTGCTTTACTGCCATAAATATAGTAAATAAGTTGTCTGTAGTCAGTAGTCTGTACTGTGCAGTCATTCACTGACTACTGAGTACCGACTACCGACCACTTGGATTTATGCTGCTTCTATTACCTCTGGCTTCTTTGAATCGGGAGTTAAAGTTACAACTGCCTTCTTATATGCTTTGGTGCGGCCAGCAGTTTTTCCGTATCGTCGTACTTTCCCTTCCATACGGATAGTATTTATGCGTGCCACAGTAATACCATAGAGAGCTTCCAAATGCCTTCGAATCTGTAACTTGGTTGCAGCAGCAATTACGGTAAATACATACTGATTCTTGCTATTGAGCGCAACGGCCTTTTCTGAAAGGCGGGGTTGGCGAACAATCACCCGCTCACCCGGATGGATAACTGCTGCTGTAACTTTTTTATCCTTAGTTGCCATAGAATTAGTTAAAAGTGTGTCGAGTCCTTAAAGTTTATAAAGTAATTACTTGCGGCTTTATGAACTTTATGAACTTTTTACTTTACGAACTTCCTTTACAAATGTCTTATCGAGAACTTCAAGTGCTCCTTTAAGGACAATAACATCATCCGCTTTCATGATTTCAAGAAGATTCAAGGTGCTTGCAGAAACTGGAGTACAGTTTGCAAGGTTTCGAGAGGCACGTACCACACCCTGTCTACCAGATTGAACAACAAGTAAATGCTTCTTTCCAAACCCTTCAAGATTCTTACCAAGTTCTTTAAACATACCTGCAACGTGCCTGGTCTTGTTCTCTGTCAAGGAAATCTCATCGATAACATACAAACGCTTCTCTTGAACTTTATCGGTCAACGCCATTGCAAGTGCTTTTACCTTTGACTTCTTGTTAAGCTTCAGTTCCCAATTGCGGTTGCTCCGGGGACCAAAGGTCACACCACCGTGTCGCCAAAGCGGAGAGCGAATAGAACCCGCGCGAGCACGACCTGTGCCTTTTTGCTTCCATGGCTTTTTACCACCACCGCGAACTTCTCCGCGGGTTTTGGTATGAGCGAGACCAAGCCTGCTATTTGACTGCTGAATACGAACTGCCTCTGCGAGTAAATGCTTTTCTGGAGCAACAGCAAAAAGCTTATCGTTCAGGTCGACATTGCCCACTACCTGTCCTTGTTGATTGTAAACGCTTACTTTCATATAAATCTAGAAATGAGACTTGAGAAGTGAGGCTCGGGCTCAAGGCTCAAGGCTCATCACTCACGGTTACCTGGTTATTTCTTCTTTTTCTCTTCCTTTACTTCTACTGGCTTACCAACAGGCTTTACTTTACCGGTAGAAACTATTTTAACAGTAGCGTTTCTGAACCCGGGAACAGCGCCTTTAAGGGCAATGAGACCTTTCGCGGCATCTACGCTGACCACCTGTAAATTCTTGACCGTTACTTGAGTAGTACCCATATGACCTGACATTCGAAGCCCTTTACGCACATGCTGGGGGAACCGCTGACCAATGGAACCAACGCTGCGAGGACGGTCATGGCCATGAGAAGCGGGAAAACCAGCAAAACCATGGCGCTTTATAGCACCAGCAAAACCCCGGCCTTTCATTACTCCGACACAAGTGACGAGTTCGCCGACTTGGAAGGTGGAAAGATCTAGGGTCTGTCCTACACTATAGGAAGAAGCGTCCTGCACAGGAAACTCAACCAACTTTCCTACTCCTTTTGCTCCCTTAAGGTGTCCAGTAACAGCCTTGCTGTGAGTACGACTACCTGCTACGTTAGCTTTTACCCCAACTTGGATAGCTTCGTACTTTTCCTTACCAGCTTTGGTCTTAACCTGAGTAACTACAACAGGAGACGCCTTTACTATAGTAACCGGAATAACTTCCCCGCTTTCGAGGAAGTGCTGAGACATGTTTAGTTTCTTGCCAACAATGAAGTTCATGGAATTGGAGATTGATGATTGCAAATCGCAAATTAAAACACTTTTTTCAATCTACAAGCTGCAATCTTACTTAGGTAATTTAAAAGGGGGCTTTCGCCCACCAAAATAATTAGGATATATCCTTACTATTTTGGTAGATTGTTACCCCGATATGACAGCGGGGACCTATCTACATAGGGCCTAGGACCATCCCCTAGGACATCTTTATCTCTACATCTACACCAGCTGGCAAGTTCAAATTCGTGAGAGCATCCACAGTCTTTGGATTTGCTTCAAGAATATCGATAAGGCGCTTATGAGTACGCATTTCAAACTGCTCGCGAGAATCTTTGTGGACAAAGGTAGATTTAAGAACAGTATATCGCTTCTTATCGGTCGGAAGCGGTACTGGTCCATGCACCTCTGCGCCAGTACGCTTTGCAGTATCTACAATCTGGCGAGCAGATTGGTCAATAAGCTTGCTGTCGTACGCGCGAATTTTTATGCGTATTCGGGGTTTAGCCGGTTGTGCCTTATCCATTGAGCTTGGGCTTGTAAAGAATAGTTATTAAGTGCT
This sequence comes from uncultured Candidatus Saccharibacteria bacterium, assembly GCA_964648985.1. Classification (GTDB taxonomy): domain Bacteria; phylum Patescibacteriota; class Doudnabacteria; order UBA920; family UBA920; genus JAEUSE01. The sequence continues at coordinate 29,021 of CAZYMS010000005.1, read as the reverse complement.
CTTTTCACCTTGATTTAAGCGATAAAAAGGCCAAAAAACTAAGGTCAAGATTTGAACTTAACCATTTCGCTAATTCTAGCGGAATACTAAAAAACTGTCAACAACTAAAAGTGAATTTCTGATGAATATTGACAATAAGTGCGAATTTATGCTATAATATCGCTTTGTTCTTTTCCAACATCCGGTCTTCTCCCCAAACCTGGGGAACGCTAGAGAGAGGTCCAGTACTGCATGCATGGCCACCAAGACCTTTAGTGTAATCGGATCTCATAAAAATAGCAGGCATTGATTCGCACTTTGTAGTATTTCGCTCACTTTCATGTGGGCAAGATATTCGAGTTCGAATGTCCTGCCTGCCTATTTGCAAACTAAACTTTCAACACAAAAAGGAAACGAAAAAATGAACCAAACTTTCTTAGAGCAAATTAAGAGGTACCGTCACTCCGAACTAATTGCTGCTGCAATACTCCTCTTGGGGATTAGCTTTTGGGGATTCAATCAAAAAACAATTATCAAACCGAACACGGAACCGAAGGCAATTCGCTTTATGAGTGCTGACTACTTTACGAGCACCCGAGAAAGAAAGACCAACGGAAAAACAACCGGCTGGTCCTGCACTATGGCAAGAAAGGATGGGTTTGTGCTGCACTTTGAATACACCACAAACCATTCTAGCAATCACAAGCCAATACCTGTCCCAGCAGTCGAATACAGCGTCTCCCTGCCAGGCAATCCAACGGAAGAGTATAGTTGGCTTAAATTTGGCGCCGATATTCAAGCAAAGAAAAAAGTTGCCGGCAAAGAAGCCGTACTAGGCTCAAAAAGTTTTGATATCTTTGAGAAAGCAGAGAAATTTCAACTCCGGGCAACAACGGGCGCCACCCCTCAGGAGATCACGGATTTTCTCGCCACTCTCAGAGACCGTATCAAAGCAACTCCAGCATGGGCAGGGTGGTAATGTGCTCAACCAAAAAATCAGAACGAGGGAACGAGAGGGAAAATTACAAGCCGCGAGACTGGAACGTGATACATTCACGATCCAGGTTGCGGCTTTTTTGTATCTTGGTTGGTTAGGAGGGGTGCTTAAATCTAAAAAATAAGTTAGGAATACTTTTGAAACCAGCCTACGCCGCCAATTTGAGATTCCTTAGTGATGCCACCTGCGGAGTATATTTGCGCCTGAAATCTTCAAACTGACTGTTGTTCGCACTGTAACCTGGTGAACCTGAATCTACATTGTAATCTTTGCACGCCTGTTCATACACTGTCTGGATATCAAAACTCGGATCACTTAACTCCACCCCCTGCTCTTCTGCGGTCCGGTATATGTGGGCCAAGACTGAGGAACGAATGTCCCCAAAAGATTTTCCTGACACCTTAGGATCTTCGCCAAAACCAACCCCTCTAAGGAGCTTATTATCGTTACCTACCACGGGAGAAACAAACTTGGCGGTTTCAGGATTCGTAAACGAGCCGATGTTCGCACCATGCACTTCGCTCACTACTCGCATCACTGCGTCTGCGTCCTTAGGCGCAAAGTACAAAAGCATCTGATCGGCCCTATTAAAGTTGAACTCGTTTCCCTTGAGCGGAATTTTAGTATCAATACCTAGCTCTTTTTCTGCGCACAGGGCAATGACCTGCTCATATACCTTGGGGCCTGTCGTTGGGTCAACATTAATATACAGCCTGCCAATTCCACCATCTTTCTTTAAGCCTGGATGAATCTGCGTGTATAACCAACCACCGGTCGGAAAAGAAAGCACCTTAGGATTTTTTGATAATTTTTCCCGCAATGTGGCTATATCTCTGCCATACGCCGTAGTTAGCTGTTCGTAATTTGAGCTACCTTCGGTATATCTTGGCGTAGCAGTACGACTATAAAAAGTGTGATAGATTGCGTCACTCAGAGAGTCGCCGGCAAGAAGCCGTTCTTTTATTCGAACCCGATGGTGTTTTACGAAACTAACGAACTCTGACAACTCAGGACTCGAAATACCAAACTCAGATTCCTTACCAGATTCTACCCCCACTTCATTCGATACCCCCTCTCTATATAAACCTGCTAACCTTTGACGCACTTCAAGTGCGAGTAAGCCCGACCTATCCTTAATTCTCGCTATGGATTTAGTTACCGCCGGGGGTGGCTCTTCAAACACCTGCTCAACAATTTTGCTTACCGCTCTTGCATCACCAATACTAATCGACTGCTGCTCAGAGAGGAGGGCGACAGCCTCGCTCAAACGGTGCTGCCCCACCTCCCTACCTATTGGGCTTGGTCGGTGGTTATCACGAACGTATCGGACCTCTACCATGGCTGCTTCCACCGCCACAGTAGACCTAATCGGGTATTTTGCATACAGAGGGGTCAACGCGGCAACCAACTCCCGCGCTGCATTTCTGTATTCTTCTTTCTTACGCTCGGAGGCATTGAGTGCTTCTTGTTGTGACATCTGTGGCCCCGCTACACCAATACGCTCTACAATCATCTGTTCCAGGCCAGATTCCAAATCCGATATAAGAGGGTATTCGGTTCTTACCTGATTCACCAGCTCCCGTCCAGACAACGCTGTATTCTGCTCTGAACGCAATAAAAATCGCAGCGCTTTAACCCCGCGACCACCTTCTATATTTTCAAGCCGCTCTAAAGACTCAGCAAATACTCCGAGCTTTCGTTCGGATTTTCCATCTATTGCTTGCTTTTCTGCGACAACTTCTTTTTGTTCCTGTGGCTGACCCAGCTCTGCCGTAGATGATATCGATCGTAAAAACTTTTCCTGTTCGCCAGTCGGCCTAAGCGATGTACCCATATCTATATGTACTATAGCACTACCAACCGTCTATATGCGTAGCCATAATAATACGAAACAAAATATCTGTACATGTGCGCAAAAAGACTACCCATTCGGGTAGTCTTTTTGTAAGCTTTAACTGGCTTATTTGAGGATCTTGGTTACTACACCAGCACCGACAGTGCGGCCACCTTCGCGGATAGCGAATTTGCCTTTTTCTTCAAGTGCAACAGGAGTAATAAGTTTGATGGTTACGGTAATGGTATCACCAGGCATAACCATTTCAGTTCCTTCTGGGAGTGTTACCTCACCAGTCACGTCGGTTGTACGAACGTAGAACTGAGGCTTATAACCTTTGAAGAATGGAGTGTGACGTCCACCTTCTTCTTTGGTCAAAATATATACTTCAGCAGTGAACTCAGTGTGAGGAGTAATAGAACCTGGCTTGGCCAAAACCTGACCGCGTTCTACTTCTTCCTTCTTAACACCACGGAGGAGTACACCTGCGTTGTCACCGGCCATACCCTTGTCGAGCTGTTTGTTGAACATTTCAATACCGGTTGCAACGGTCTTGGAAGTTGGGCGAAGACCAACAATTTCAAGTTCGTCGTTTATGTTCAAAGTACCACGCTCAATACGACCAGTTACCACAGTACCACGACCTTCAATAGTGAAGATATCTTCGATTGGCATGAGGAATGGGAGGTCAGTAGCGCGCTCTGGTTGAGGAATGTAGCTGTCCAAAGCTTCTACGAGCTTCAAAATAGCTGGCTCACCAATTTCAGAGGTATCGCCTTCAAGAGCCTTAAGCGCGGAACCACGGATGATAGGAGTAGCATCACCAGGAAATTCATACTTCTTAAGGAGATCACGAATTTCTTCTTCAACAAGGTCCAAAAGTTCAGCATCCTGAACCATATCTACCTTGTTCATGAATACGACAATGTACGGTACACCTACCTGACGAGCGAGCAAGATGTGTTCGCGAGTCTGAGGCATAGGACCATCTGCAGCTGAAACCACCAAGATAGCACCGTCCATTTGGGCAGCACCGGTAATCATATTCTTAATGTAGTCAGCGTGACCAGGACAATCTACGTGTGCGTAGTGACGCTTTGCAGATTCGTATTCTACGTGTGCAGTGTTAATGGTAATACCACGGGCTTTTTCTTCCGGAGCATTATCAATTTGGTCGTAGGCGCGAGCCTTGGACTGACCGGTCTTTGCAAGAACGGTTGTGATAGCTGCAGTCAAAGTGGTCTTACCGTGGTCAACGTGACCAATGGTACCCACGTTTACATGCGGCTTGGAGCGATCAAACGCTTCTGCCATGAGAGTGTGTTCCTTCTCTTCGCTCGAGTTTCCCTTGCCGCTGCAGCCTATCGATTTAGCTTCAACGCCAAGGGTGCCTCTTTTTTTCTCTACGAGAATCCAGAGCGAAATTATTAATAACGAGACAATAATAAGCGCATTACAGTTACCTGTACGCTAAGAGGATTATAGGTAATTTAGTAGCGTACTGTCAACACAAAACATTGACTTAGACGACCTTTCCTCTTATAATAATGCCGCTCCATTAACTGGTCGCCCTGGGGACTCGCCCACGACGACTTACATACTTAAATTTTCTCAATCAAAACCGGAGGGGAATTCGATGAAACGTATACTGTTTGCAATGACCGTTACTCTGCTCCTGTCTTACAGTCTGGCGTTGGCAGCCTCATATGCTAGAAACTACAAACTTGTAAGTCTGTACGACTACGAAGACCCAAACTGTGGACAAACTCACAAGTTTCGAAGAGGAACAACTTCGGTAAAAGTTGCTTATTACGAAGACGGCCAACGAAAAGTAAGGTGGTTCAAAAAGGCGGAGTTAAATATTCGGCAAGACGAGAACGCAGGAGCTGCGTATTTAGTATTCCCCGCAAGCGTACAAGGGAAGACTGCTGACCTCGTTATCAGCAGTGCGGAAATTCAATGTGTCCAATAAACGTATACGGCCCACCAAAAGCGAGCAATAACACAAAGAGAGTGTTCTTGCTCGCTTTCTCTTTTTAACCAATTAAAACCTATATTTCCTCGGGTGCATCAAAGTCAAAACTGGGGTCTATAACCTCTTCGCGCATGTCGCGCTGCTTGGGTAATCCGTTTGACCGTATTTCTGGGGGTGGAGTAGAGATATACGGGTTCGCTGTGGCCTGGTACCAAGGAGTGCCTTTGGCTGCCAAGGGTGCTCCTTGGCCACCACCCACCTCCGATAATTGGGCCTTCAGGATTTCTCTATTCACCAATTCTGGATCGGGCATTTCCGACTTTCGACTTTCTGCTTGATGACTTTTGACTTTTTGATACTCCCCCACTCCCATTATTACTAGTTGCAAATCCCCCTTCTCATCCATTACAAAAATCTTCCCCGCCTCGTCCTTGCACAACTTTATTATATCTTCCAAAGTTTTCATAACAACAATATAGTAATTAAGCACCTATCAATTGCCTCTATATTACCTAAAAGACCATCCCGCCACAAGGCGGGGTGGTCTTTTTTTCTAGGAAGCTTGGAGGCTCTAAGTTTCAGAAGCTATTTCTTACATGCCTTTTCTTACATTCATACCCTGACGAGATTCGATAATCTTCTGGGCAATGTTGTTTGGCACTTCAGCATAGTGATCAAATTCCATGCTGTAGCTTGCCTGACCCTGAGTCATACTGCGAAGCGCAGTTGCATATCCGAACATTTCGGAAAGTGGTACATACGCGTCAATAATTTTCAGGTGCAAGCGATCTGTCATTTCATTAATCTGGGCGCGCTTACTGTTTAAGTCACCAATTACGTCTCCCATGTTGGACTCTGGAGTCGTAACCTCTACCTTCATGACTGGTTCAAGAATAATAGGAGTTGCTTTCTTAATCGCATCCTGTAAACCTTTTGAAGCAGCAATTTTGAATGCCATTTCAGAAGAGTCAACTTCATGGTAACTACCGTCATATACCGCAGCGCTAAAATCTACGAGTGGGTATCCAGCTATAACACCATTTGCAGCGCTTTCCTGAATACCTTTATCGATTGGCTTAATGTATTCCTTAGGAATAACACCACCGACAATCTCGTCTTTAAACTCATAGCCTTTACCGCGTTCAAGTGGTTCAACGCGAAGGTAGACGTGTCCGTACTGACCCTTACCACCAGTCTGACGGATGTATTTGCTTTCCGCAGTAGCAGTAGCTTTAATGGTTTCGCGGTAGGCTACTTCAGGCTTACCAACGTTTGCCTCCACTTTAAACTCACGCTTCATGCGGTCTACAATAATTTCCAAGTGAAGCTCACCCATACCCGCAATAATGGTTTGCTGGGTTTCTTCGTTCGTGGAAATACGGAATGTTGGGTCTTCTTCCGCTAACTTCTGCATAGCAATACCCATTTTTTCCTGATCGGCCTTTGTCTTTGGCTCAATAGCCATAGAAATAACTGGTTCAGCAAATTTGATAGATTCGAGTTGCACTGGCTTGTCTATGTCGCACAAGGTATCTCCAGTGAAGGTTGCCTTTGGTCCTACCAAAGCACAAATATCTCCTGCAAATACTTCTTTTACTTCATCGCGCTCATCAGCCTTCATACGCACAATACGACCAACGCGTTCTTTATCGCCCGTGCGAGCGTTAAGCACATAGCTTCCAGCTTCCAGCTTTCCAGAATACACGCGGAAGAAACACAAGCGACCTACAAACGGATCAGTTGCAATCTTAAACGCAAGCGCAGAAAATGGCTCGGCATCGCTCGCTTCACGCATAATATCTTCACCAGTACGAAGATCATGGCCCTTTACCGCACCTTTATCGGTTGGGCTTGGGAGGAAGTTTACAACGGCATCAAGCATCATTTGCACAATAATACCGCGGTTGTCGCCACCGATAACAGGAAAGAAGTTGCCAGACTGAGTAGCCTTGCGAATAGTAGCGAGGAGTTCGAGCTCAGTAAGCTCTTCGCCAGCCAAGTACTTTTCCATCATGGCGTCGTCGTACTCAACTACTTTCTCGACAAGCTTATGGCGCCATTCTTTTGCTTTTTCAACCATATCAGCAGGAATTTCACCTACCGTGAATTCTTTGTCTGTATAGTCCTTGTAGGTATAGGCCTTCATCTGTACCAAATCCACTACACCACAAATATCTTTTTCAAACCCAATTGGAATTTGAACTGGAATAGCGTTAGGGTTAAGGCGCTTGTTAATAGACTCAAGTGACTTATAAAAGTCACCACCGGTCTGGTTGATCTTGTTAATAGAACAAATGCGAGGCACGCCGTACTTGTCTGCCTGGCGCCATACTGTTTCGGACTGTGGTTCTACACCCATTTTACCGTCGAACACAGTAACTGCACCGTCGAGTACACGAAGAGAGCGTTCTACTTCCACGGTAAAGTCTACGTGTCCTGGGGTGTCAATAATGTTAATCTTGTACTTTTGGTCTGGAGCCAGCTTTACGTGCTGAGGGGTCCAGTAACAAGTAACCGCAGCAGAGGTAATAGTAATACCGCGCTCGCGCTCTTGCTCCATCCAGTCAGTTACGGTTTCACCTTCGTGTACCGCACCAATTTTGTGAATCATACCGGTGTTATACAAAACACCTTCGGTAGTGGTCGTCTTACCCGCATCAATGTGGGCAATAATACCTATATTTCTTGTAGCCTCAATGGGATATTCTCGGGGCATATGATAGAATTTTCAATTTTTTAATTTTTAATTTTCAAACAACTGAAAATTGTTGCATTGAAAATTCATTAAAAATTGTAAATTAGAAATTAAAAATTTATTTACGTTTATTCGCAAACCGAGCAAAGTGAGCAAAGGCTTTGTTTGCTTCAGCCATACGGTGAG
>CAZYMS010000005.1:19352-21255 GCA_964648985.1 uncultured Candidatus Saccharibacteria bacterium | reverse complement strand
TTCGCAAACCGAGCAAAGTGAGCAAAGGCTTTGTTTGCTTCAGCCATACGGTGAGTATCTTCTCGCTTCTTGAATGCATTGCCAAGTTTGTTGTATGCATCTACTATTTCTGCAGCAAGCTTCTCACCCATAGGAGCACCTTTGCGGGCGCGGGCAGCATTTATCATCCACTTCATACCAAGCGTGGTCTTACGTGGTTCTTGCACTTCCATTGGTACTTGGTAGTTAGAACCACCAACACGGCGGCCTTTAACTTCCACCATTGGAGAAACATTCTTTAAAGCAATTTCAAAAACCTGACGACCATCAAGTGGTTTCTCGTCGCTGTTTGGATCTTTCTGAGCTGCCATTTTTTCGGTAACAGTTTCAATAGCAGTGAAAAATATTTTCTGAGCAACAGTTTTTTTACCACCAAGCATTAAGTAGTTAATGAACTTAGCGTATTTTACACTGTTGTACTTTGGATCTGGCGCCGGCATGCGGCGTTCGTAACTTCGTGCTCTTCTTGGCATATCTTTAGGTTACATTTGACATCTGACAATTCACACTTGACTCCAAAGAAAGAGTCCGGACAGCCTGGTCAATTGTTAAATGTTAATTGTTAAATGTTAAAGAGCTTAGCTCTTTTTGTTCTTTGCTCCGTACTTGCTTCGTCCGCGTTTTCGACCATCAACGCCAAGTGTATCTAATTTACCGCGCACTATGTGATAGCGCACACCAGCCAAATCTTTTACTCGTCCACCGCGAAGTAGTACAACGCTGTGTTCTTGTAAGTTGTGTCCTACACCGGGAATGTAGGCAAGCACTTCCATACCATTGGTCAGTTTTACCTTAGCAACTTTACGCAAAGCAGAGTTTGGTTTACGAGGGGTGGTGGTGTACACCTTAAGACATACTCCTCGAATAAACGGTGCACCCGGTATGCTAATGGGCTTGTTCTTAATTAAGTTGATGCGCCGGCGCAAAGCTGGCGATGCTGGCTTGGTCTTCAAAGGCTTTCGTCCTTTGCGTACAAGCTGGTTTATTGTAGGCATTCTCTCTTAGCTTCTTAGCTGATTAGCTTCTTAGCTGATTAGCTTCAGAAATTGAATTTCCTAGGAAGCTAGAAAGCTGTAAGCTAATAAGCTTATTAATGTTTTCCGGCAAACAAAAAAACCTAGCAAAAGGTTTTTTGCTTTTTCACGTAACTAGTACTCTCCAGAAACCTGTTGGAGTTAACTTCCTAGTACACGAGACCAAATAAAATGAGTAATTCCCCGACTTTAGAATCAGGGGGTTTCTTATTCACTTGTAGAACCATTATACCTATTTTCCAACCTTGCCGTCAACGCCTTTCCTCCTAACTGGATAATCGCTTAAATATAAGCTTTTTTATGGTAAATTTAACTCAAATAAAACTTGCTATTATTCAATATTTATTGTATAATGTATAGTTATATATTTGCCCGTGCGCAGTGCGTATAAACCATGAAAGTACATGGTAGATACTACTCTGTCTATGGACACCCTATGCCTCGCATGTCTCTGCACATGCGTGCATAAGACTAGGCAGATATGCAACCACAACAACCAGTTCAAGGAGGAACAACGTTATGTCTGGTGCAATTCGTTTATTTCGAGCAATCATATCTTTGGTGAGCGTAGTGTATGGCTGCTCCCTTTATCTCTCAGCAAGGAAGGTTATGGCGCTGGGAATGGATGGCCGTCCAAGTGCTCTAATAGTGCTCATTATGTCGAGTGCCTTTCTGAGCATAATTGTCGCCGTTCTGATTGGCATGGCTGGGCTTGTATACGCCATGGCCAGCTATTCATACCTGTGCTCCCCCACTGACTCGCAACGTGCCTGGTTAGACACGTGGTGGGATAGGATTGTTGGAGCGTGGGTTCGATACAGTGACCGCAG
>CAZYMS010000005.1:14381-19252 GCA_964648985.1 uncultured Candidatus Saccharibacteria bacterium | reverse complement strand
TGTGCGCACCGACGCGTAGGCTCACATCAATGAACCCCTACGCTTTAGAATGACACCTTATTTCGGCTTTAACCCACTAGCCGTGAACGCAAGTTCTAAAGGGTTTTTCTTTATGTCCGGGGCCAATATACTGTGGCCAAATATTTTCTGGCCCTTACCAAAACTCGTAGCACCCTTCCTCTTCATTTAACTGGCCGGTTAAATGAAGAGGAAAGTATTAGAAAAAACTTATGCCAAGCAAACGAGAGAAGAGAAGAATTATTGGAACAAGAATGCGATCAAGGACACCTAGGTATAAAAATGCAAATACGAGTATAAACCCATACCGTTCCCAGGAAAGAATTTGGTACATTATGCGGTCTGGTGCCAATGCAGCCAATACCTTGCTGCCATCAAGCGGTGGAATGGGTATGAGGTTAAACACAAAGAGCACCAGGTTTATAAGCACCGCCTGGACTAAAATTTCTGCTGATAGCGTAGTAACCAGTCCCAGCTTAAGTGGAATGGCAAACAGTATAGCAAGGCCAAGGTTGGACAACGGACCAGCAAGGGAAACCAAAGCCATTCCCCTCTTTGGGTTATGGAGGTTGTTAAAATTTACTGGCACCGGTTTAGCCGCACCAAGTATGACCGGACTACCTACCAGCATTAAAAAGAGTGGCAGCAATACTGATCCAAATGGGTCTATGTGTGGCAAAGGATTTAAGGTAATACGGCCCTCTATCCGAGCAGTATCATCACCTAATTTTTCTGCCACAACCCCGTGCATGACTTCATGCACTATTGCGGAAAATAAGAGAATTATTAGTTGGATAATATATTGCATAATGAGAAAGTATGTCTAATTCCGAATATCTAACTTCTAATTGAATTACATGCTTGGCCTAAAGATTAGACAGCCGCCACCCCACCTCTAATAGGGCCGGTCTTGCCAAGTATAACAAAATATGTTACATTTATCTAGCTTATTTTACATATATTTATTTCGGTTCTGGGTTTTCAGAAATTCGAATTTTAAGGAAAGTTATGGCAAGAATGTGTACCGTGTGTGGCAAAACCTATAGCCGCACCATAAAACGAAGCCACTCCATGCGCTCTTCTATTGTTCGCCTTAAGGCAAACCTGCAATGGACCCGCGCTGACAATGGTAACCGCGTAAAGGCCTGCACCAAGTGCATTCGCACCAAAACAAAGTCAGCTCGCATGGCTGCTGTATAACTAAAAATAGCCGTAAGGCTATTTTTTTATTACTAAAAATTATCTCTTACGAATCTTCTCTGCTCTTACTGCGCGGGCAGTTGCAGCAACTCCCCCAGCGGCATAGGCAGTAGCAATCCCTCGTGCATCTCGAGCAGAAACACGAATCGGTCTCTGCGACCCAACTGTCGAGTAACGGCGCCCCCTATGTGCTCTTACCGTTCGCGGCTTAGAACCAAACAACGGGTTGGTTTCTGGAGCAGCCAATTCCGCACGTGCTTGAGCAATAAGCATTTCGTATTTTTTGCGCTCGACTAACGGCATGTCCATAGAAAACTGGTACTCACCTTTTCCTTCTCCCAGAACACCTTGCTCGTATAAATGTTTTACAATTGTCTTAAAACGCTCTTCCTTGTTTTGGCCAGACCATAGATCGGGCCTGAATAGATTATCACCAAGTTCGGACCTATATTGAGTATCGCCCGCGGCAATTCGCTTCTGCTCTCTTGCATGCATTGCAGCAATACCTGCTTCATGCGCCAATTGTTTATCTGATTTTGGCGTAGGAGCAATAATGGTAGTTTCCATACCACGGCCATACGGAAGCGGCTCGGTGTTTGTCTCTATAAATGGCCGTGTCATACGCTCGAGCGTATCTATATTCAGACGCACACTCGCTTCTAGTGGTTCGGTCTGCTCTTTCCCTACCTGCCCCGCCTCCGTTTGCTTAACAGTAAGCAGCTCCGTTAAAGCTTCTGTATTTCCTGCATGTAGCTCGGTGTTTAGAAGTGGCTCAGTGCGCTCATTACTAGGTGAAGAAGGAGTAAAATTAAGCTCCTCTGTTCGAGCATTTAGTTGATCCAACTCTGCTGAAGTAAATTCCTTAGTAGGGGCAACCCAAATCTCCTCGGTATCATTCAAAGAGCGATGCTCTTTGGGTAGTACCACCGACTCATGTGGACGCAAATCGAGCATATTTAGTCCCATTTTCTTTGCAGCGGTTCTCCAGCCAGCTTGGGGGTCCTCATGATGGACCGCATATGGCTGTTTAGTATCATTATTTAGATCCAATGTGGTCATACCAAGCCGCTTGGCTGAATCGAGCCAAGTCGTTGGACTAGATGGAGTGGTTGATGTTGGTACTGGAGTCTCTGCTACTTTTTGCTTACGAGTAAATTTACTCTTTAGCCACCCCCATACGCCACCACCCTGCGAATCTTTTTCTTTACCCCCTCCTATTGGCAAACGTTCCGTACCGCGTGCCTCTACGGTAGCTTGGGGGGTATGCAATGGCTCCGTTGCACGTTCACCACGGTACAAATTATCTATTTTATTACGCGCCTCGGCAAGATCAGACTCAGAAAACGCCACAGTATCTTTCACTTCTGGAATCTTTAGTTCTTCAGTTAAGGCTTCGGTCTTCTGCTTATAAAAAGAGTCAAACTTATTATTTCCTTGTTCAGGGCTGTGTCCTATTATAGTTTGAAGAGTTTCAGTCCCCGTACTCGCCTTCAACCGTTCTGAATCACGACCAACCTGCCCCCCTTGCGAATTAGGAAGTTCTTGGCCAATACTTATAAGCGGACTCCCTCTATGTTCAAACTTACTCATATATGTATATTACCATGCTACTGCTAGTATCTTGCATAAAAGATAGTATGGGCGGTTGGTACATAAATAAAAAATAGCCGTTAGGCTATTGGTTTATCCATAAAAATATCTAATGACTGTTCAGAATTTTTAATACAAAGGTTAAGAATCCTGACTTTTTTCATCGCCCACATTTGCGCGAACAGATTCAATTGTTTTTCTATACTGTGCAAGATCTGCCTCAGGCATATTGTCTTCATCAAGCTTATATTCCATACCCGCTCGTATTACCCCCTCCACTATCTGCGGAAAAAGTTTTTGCTTAGCACCGGGCCATAAGTCGGGACGTGTAGGATCTATTGAATCCTTGCCTCTTTCAGATCTACCCAGCACTTCTGGCACTTTATCGTAGGATTTTCTCTGGTCTTCAGTTAGTCTCTCCATTGACTTTTGATGTACCGAATCTCCAGCGGGGATAGTTAATTTAGGAGCCGAAACAATCCCTGCATAGCTCTCATCAACCGTACCATACACGGGGAAAGGAATTGTCACCCGGGCACTCCCCCTACCTCTTGGGCTAGCTTGCTTAAATTCATCCGGTTTAGGCGCATTGCTATGGGCGTTTTTTAAAAGCCAGGAGTGCCCCACATTAACGGTGTCGTGGTTTGATTCAACATGCTCAATCGCTACCTTTTGGTCAGCGGCAGGCTGCATAGGCAAAACAGCGGTTTCGGACGCTTCGGAAGCAGCCTGCGGGGAACTCTCTTCAAGAATAAGAGTTTCAACAAAATCTGCACTTTCTGCTCCATTTGATACATTTCCCAAAACTTGAGTGTCGTAAGATTTTTTTTCACTCATATCATTACTCGCTATCTATTTTCGCTTTTATCTCATCTATCAAACCTTGGAAGTATACGCGCTTATCTGCTGGCATAGGGTCTAAAAGTTCATCCTGACTATCCATGTTTTGAAGGCTATACCCTATCCCACTTCGTAACAAATGTTCTACCAGCTTTTTAAAGTAACTTTCATCTGCATCGACCCATGTATCTGGTCGACCTAACACGCGTGAAGTATTCCTTCTCACAAACTCTGGGGAATGAGGCTCAACCGCTGTAACCGGTACGGGAATCTGCATAGCTGCTTTATGCGTTTCGCCTTCTGCATGCCACCGTTCATCTGCACTATATACCCTATCGGGACGACCACCCACCCCTTGTGTCGCTTCAGCTATTATTTCTGCCTCAGACATTGGAGTGTTTCTTATTCTTCTAGTTGGCTTAACCTCTAGAAATTTTGTCCCAAACTCTTCCGACGCTCCTGCGCCGGGATTAACCAATTCTGGCGGAGGACCGCCGGGAACTTCTGAAAATGTCATAAAATTACTCTACCATTTTAGATATTTTATCGACCATCTCAACGAATTCTTGAGAATGGACATTGCGAGGCCGAGAGAAAGGATTTTCTATTACCTTTTCTATAATGGCTGGCCTTTGAGTTAAAATAGCAATTCTATCGGACATAAACAAGGCCTCTTCAACTGAATGAGTTACCATAACTATTGTTATTTTTCGTTCCTGCCATATTTTAAGCACTTCCGAGCGGAGTTTATTGGCTGTAAATGTGTCCAAGGCAGAAAATGGTTCATCAAAAAATATCACCTTTGGGTTTACGGCCAAAGCCCTGGCTATACCTACCCGCTGCTTCATACCACCAGAAAGCTCACGTGGATACGCATGCTCAAAACCAGTTAACCCCATCTCTTCTATTAAACCATGAACAATGCGGTGCCGCACACTTTCCGCGGTACCATTCATTTGCAAACCAAAACCAATGTTTTGAGAAATAGTCAGCCAGGGAAACAGCGCGAAATCCTGAAACACAAACGAAGTATTTATATTCGCCTTTTTTATGACTCCCCCATCTGGTTCTGCAAGCCCGGAAAGTAGGCGAAGCAGTGTGGACTTACCGCTGCCCGAAGGGCCGAGCAACATTAAAAACTCATGCTCATACACAGTTAGGTCAATATCTCGCAACACAGGCGTACGTTTGTCATCTTCCTCAAAGTGCCTGGTAACGTTTTC
>CAZYMS010000005.1:0-14281 GCA_964648985.1 uncultured Candidatus Saccharibacteria bacterium | reverse complement strand
CTCGCAACACAGGCGTACGTTTGTCATCTTCCTCAAAGTGCCTGGTAACGTTTTCAACTTTTATAAGAATCTTTTTGCGTAGCATGAAAGTTATATAATCTTCGCCCTACTAATTACCTATACGTACTAATATACTAATTCTGAGAGGGACGCTTTATGTATAATTGTTGCGAATGAGTATTAGTATATTCGTAAAAATTAGTAATTAGTAGGAAAATAAAAACATACGCAATCTAATTATTCAGTCAAAAGTTTATGACTCTTCTCCAACAGTGGTAACCATATAAGGTGGTTCAATGCGAAAATAAATAGCAGGAGTGCCATAACGCCAAAGAATACTAAGTGACCCGACTCGCTGCTTCCATTAAAAAAACCACCGAGACCATGACTCTTAAGGCCGACAATTATTTCTGCGCCGACTACTGCTTCCCATCCCTCACCCAGGCCAACTATAGATCCGGTCACAATACCAGGAGCGGCAATAGGCAACGCAAAATATACGACTCTTCTCCACCCGGTTGCGCCGTAGACCGTTGCCGCTTCTTCCCATCCGCTTTTAATTAATTTTTGAGAACTAATAATAGCGAATAGCATGGGCCAAACAACAGTAATTATTAAGAATATAATAACCGTAGTACTGCTTGGACCGAAAAAATTTACTGCCAAAGGCAACATGGCAAACGTGGGAAAACTTTGTAGTACGTCGAATAATGGCAATGTAAATGCCCCAACTTTCCCTCGTGATAACGTAACACCGAGAAACGTAGCAATGAACAAAGAAACTATATACGCAACAAGCAAGCGCCATGACGAAGATACCAAGTCTCCTACAAAACTTATTTTTTCACTATATGAAAGCGTGCCAATAAATAAAACAAACACGAAAGGCAATAGCACAATTAAAAATGTCCAAAAAATATGTATTCGTTTTTTGTAAATTTTTACGTATCGCCTCATATGTAAATGATATCATGCTTATTACAATGGGCACCATTGTAATTAGGAACCGAGGTATAGTTTTCCACTCTTATTTGATATTAACTGTTCTTTCAACAAGCCCTCTATTACCTTCTCAGTCTTTAATGGATCAAATTGCAACTGATATATGAGCTGTGTTTCACTGGTTGCTACTTTTTCTAAGGCGCGCAACACAGCACCTCGTATTTGTCTATTGGATCCTTCAAATTTACTTTGCTTGATATAATGCCTACTCCGCACATTAGGGTTGCCAAAAGTGTTTTTTACATATGATCCATAATCCAATAGTGCCCAGTTCCATTCGCGAGCATCTTGCCCCTGCGCCGCTCGTCCAATAAGCGGCAATAGTTCACTGTCGGCTACTTCATTTACATCTTTAAAAAAATGATGCAAAAACACACTCCGTACGTTTGTTTCCAGATACACCGTAGGCTTATTAAAGGCAAATGCCATAACAGCGGCTGCAGTTGCCCGCCCTATCCCCGGTAGTTGCATAAGCTCAGCTTCTGCAGAGGGCAACTTTCCTCTATAATTTTGCATAACCTCTCTTGCGAGTGCGTGCAAAAACTTGGCGCGGCGATTATATCCAAGTCCCTGCCATGCCCTAAGCACATCAGCAAGCGTCGCACGGGCAAGCGACTGTATTGTAGGAAATTGTTCTAGAAAATCTTTGTATTTTACCGTCACTCTACTGACCTGGGTTTGCTGCAACATTAACTCTGAAACCAAAACTCTATATGGATCGTTAGTTTTTCTCCACAACAAACCATGCCTGCCACTCTTCTTATAGTATGCCCAGACAGCATTCTGAAACGCAGCCATATCTCGTGTTGAAACCATATAGGTAACTATAACACTATGCCGCTAGGCTATTTTATATCCTTCACAATATGCGCGCCGCCGAGTCGATAGCGTTTATTTCGGTAAATTCGTGCTATGACCCAGTTTAGGAACGCGGTCATAATAAGGAGAAGTACAAAGTAAAAAGCGCCAATACCTGTAAACTTTGGCCAGGTGTCTCGAGCTAGATACCCCAGAATAGCCGCAACTACTCCAATGGTAGTAATAACCTGGAGCGAGGCAATACTATTCTTAGTGCTTTTATTCTGAATCTCCGAAAACGATTCCAACGCAGAAGCTAAGTATTGCTTGGTCATATCCCACAAATATTTAATGTATTCTTGGGTATCCTGCAACGTTTCGAACTTAAATTGGAACAATGGATTAAGATATGCATCTATACTTTCAATGTCCGTTATTTTTTGTCGCGTGCGAATATAGACGCCCATCTGATTTATACGCGCACCAATAAGATCTATTGTTTTCTGTATATCTCCCAGCTCCCCCCTATACGTGTCCACATCGCTCCCCGCGATAAATTCTTGTTCTTTTATGTGTGCGATCTTCTCCCAGACAATTCGGTGAATAGTTAAATACCGATGCAGTTGAGTCTTAAACTCTCTGAAAAATATTTGGGACTCTATTATTTCTCGGGTAAGCTGCTGGTCTTTCAGATTATTAATAACAATAAGTCCAGCGCCCCTATACACCTCTACATTTTTTGTCTGTAATGTAGAGTATATATCTTCCTTAAAATCTCTATAAAGCTTTTGCACTTCAGCTTTAGTCGCATCTTCCACAGTGAGTATATAAGGCAATATAGTTTGTATATTGGCCAATTCCTTGGGCACAGGAGCACCCTTACTGAAAACGACCGATAAAGCCTTGGACAGACGCGTGTCATAATACGTCTTTAGTGCTGCCACATCTTTTTGGAGGGAGACAATCCCTTTTTCGAGTACAATAAGTCCGTCTTCGTATATACGATACTCAATACCAGAGGTAGTGGAGATAAGGATATACTCCAGTTTACCGTTTTCTCTGCTAATGTGTTCAATGGAAACTAGTTTCTGAATAGCATCAAGTTGCCTCTTATTGAAACCCAACCCAGACTTACCGTTTTTAAACACATCCCACACCTCAGTAAGATGTAGGGTTGTTCTTTGAAACCACCCACCTATATAGACTCGTTTAATTTTCATCTTTTTGTTTCTGTCGATCTAGTACTATAGTAATAGTAACACAAGAGCGTAAATATAAATAAAATGCCCGCCTCGGCTGGCGGTTATGCTCAAGCACGGAGGAACGGGTACAACCATTGTAAAAAAATTTGGAACTCCATGTCAAAATATTTTCTCTGTTATAAAAATAGTTTGTAAATATAAGATAAATATGAGTCGAGATACTATAACCTTGCTGTATTAATATAAAGATTATCCACACAACTCCATCCTATTAGTTGCTGGGTCGACATATAAAACCACCGAGCGCCAGCGCGCACAGTGGTTTTATATAAATCTAAATGTAATAACTACTGTATACCTGCAGGACTCAGTGTTCTTACGCCAGCACTGTAACCGCCTGTCTGGGCACCCAAACAGAAGAGAAGACGGTAGTCCAATGGCGCTGTAAGAGTATAGGTGTATTTATTCTGCTCTGCTGTGCAAGTACCATCGAGTTCCGTAGGCGGAGTGGGAACTATACCCAAGTAGGTATACTGCCCGGCAGCGGTCAAGTCACTAAGCTGGTTTGGATATTTATTATTGTCGTTAAAATACAGCTCTAACGCAGAAGCGAGCTGACGTACATCAGATAAACGCTTCGCATCACGGGACATGCTCCGAGCCCCCTGAAGCTCCTTACCTGCATCGAGAAAATCTTTTGGCGCTTCTACTGCCTGAGTCTTTCCATAGTCGTAAAATAGCATATCTAATTTAAACCTTGCATTAAATTCCAAGGCTGCAAGCAGCTTCTGTATGCGCTCTTCAGTAGAAAGCGATGCTGGAGGATTGCACGGCTTGGTATAGTCACTGCAGGCTGCATTATACGCGTCCATTTCTGCCTTGCTTTCGTCTTCCATAGCCTTTGCAAAACTTGCTACTGAAGGAGCATTGCTCTGTACCGTCACTTTATAAACGGCGGCATCACGCTTACCTACCCATATATCTACGCTTTGAACTTGAAGCTTATCTATCATTCCAGAAACAAAAGTTTCTGCGGCTTTCTTACTCTCTGCATCACTGCTCGCCATTACTTTCGTCAGCACATCGGTCATAGCCTGACGCACAACATCTTTTTTAATATTTGTCTGATAATGCAAAGTGGCCACACCACTCACTGTTTCAGAACCAATATACTTGGGTTTTTCAAGAAAGTCCTGCTTTTTCCACTGACTTGCCAGGTCCTGCCAATAGCGCTGGTCAATAATGGTTTTTATTTCTGTATCCCCCACGCCTTCGTCACCGCCAAGCTCCTCCAAAAACTTTGGATCAAGACTTATTTTAATCCAATCATAACGTTTAGTATCCTGTTCACCCATACTATCCATACCACCACTCATACCCATCATAAAGGTGGATAAAAACGGATTCTGCCCTATATTTAAATACAAGGCTTTGCCTACCACACGAAATTCAAGGCCAGTAGAAAAGCTGGTATTACCACTTGCCAAGCTATACGTAATGTTGCTTTGTGACTCAAGAGTATCTGCAGTTCGTGCTCCGTTCGCATATGCATCTCCACTCACTGAAGCCTTTATATTGTTAAGTACTCCACCAAACGGGCTTACTGCGCTATCTGAACCACTATCCTCATAGCTAAAACTAAACGTGCTATGCACTGCCTGGTCAACAGTTTGCCCCTGGAATTTAGCCCAGAGCTTCTCAGAGCTTACTGGTAACCATGACAAGGAATACGTGCCCGTGTACTGGGCGTAGGCAACACCGGCAACAATAAGCAACACAAGAACTACCAGCACTGTTAGGACTACTCGTTTAATACCACTCCTTTTGCGCGGATTACTAGAAACCACTTCAGCGGATGTAGTAGGTATGTTCCCGACAAATCCAGGCCTTGCCGCTGGCGCAGTAGCAGGATACGCAGGTGATACTGGAGGTACAGAGTCCGCTGAAGCGAAGGTGAAAACTTGTCCTGTTAAACCCTCTGTAATATCATTTTCTGTTACCCCAGGGTGAGTACTAAGTACAGTGCGAATTTCTGCATCCGTTTTACCTTGCTCGCGAGCACTTTTTATATAGTCTGTTACGTATTGATTTGCCATTGTATCTATAACTATGAATTCTTATGTTAAGTGTATCACACACCAGTAATTCTCATGCACAAAAAGCCCTGAGCATACACGCTCAGGGCTTTTGCATTTACGTAGACTATTAGGTAAAGATGAGGCGGAAGATGTTCTTCTTGCGCTGCAATACAAATGCAGAAGTGAGAAGACCAGCAAAGCCTACGCCAGTCAGAAGATCTACGTATCCACCAGTGCGTGGAGGAACGTATGGAGTTGGCGGGTTAATTACTACAGTAACGGTATTACCAAAGGTATTAATCATTTGGTAACTAATGCTTGGGGAAAGGAAAAACTTTATGCGTACGCGGAATGTTTTAGTAACAGTTCCATTTGCCGGTATGGTCAAAGCAGGATAGCTAATTGTTTGACCGGTAATGGTTCCGCCGCCAAGGTCTGCAACATCTGCAAGTGGCAACACACCAGAAAGATCATCGCTAAATACATAATTCAGTGCATCTGCCGTTCCTGTGTTACGTACAGTGAGTTTATAGGTAATATAATCTTCACGGCTTGCAGCCTTAGTAGTAGCGTCTACGTTCTTGGTATCGTTCCACGCGCTTTTAGACAGTACAAGATTTACTGTGCCAGAGCTACCAGTAACACAAGCCACATCGGAAATAGTTCCGCTGTTACTCGAAGAAGCTGTAGCAGTATTACATACCGTGGTCGCATTGTTCATGCCAGTAACTGCAGTGTAGCTATACCCAACCAAAATTTCTGCGTTTGGAGCCAAGCTTTCGGCAAAGTTTATAGTACCGTTATGCAACTGGCCGGTAAAACCACGGGAAGCAGTAAAACCACGAAAATCAGTAAGCAAGTTCGCCTGGTTAATAAAGTCTGCAAGCTGTACTGCATTTGCATTTACTGAACCAGTGTTGCGAATACGAATTTGGTATTCGAGAACATCACCAGGTTTTACATTGCTAATATTTTCAGCAAAAGTACCCTGCTGGGTTACATTGCGAACGAGCTTAGTTATAGAGAGAGTAGTGTTCTGATTCAACTGGTTTACTACAACAGTACACGCTGCCGATTGGTTTCCGGAATTTACAGTTACGGTGCGAGTGCCTGCGTTCGTATACACAACGCTTACATTCTGACCGTTGAGGTTAGCAGAACTTGCTCCAGGGGCAACCCATGAATAGGTACCATTACCACCAGTTGCAGAAACTACCGCAGCCTGGTTTACGTTTACTGTTTGGATTGCTGGAGTACAGATAAGTTGGGGTTGAACAGGGGTAGTTACAATTGCGGTACAAGTAGCAGTCTGATTGCCAGACGTTACCTGAATACTCTTTGTCCCTTGAGTAGTATAGGCAGTGCTGAAGGTTGCGCCGCTACCTGAAGCAGGAGCGCCACTTACAGCAGTCCATGTGTAAGTACCAGTGCCACCGGTAGCTGAAAAAGTTGCAGCTTGGTTTACATTAACTGTCTGAGTTGCTGGAGTACAGACGAGCTGCGCTGTAGGAATATTCACTACTACTGCACACGTTGCGCTCTGACCAGCAGAGGTAACAGTTACGGATTTATTTCCAGAAGTTGTATAACTTGTAGAGAAATTGGTACCGGTTCCGTTTGCAGGGCTACCGTTTGCAGCTACCCATGCATACGTACCGTTACCACCAGTTGCAGAGAAGTTAGCAGCTTGGTTTACATTAACTGTCTGAGTTGCTGGAGTACAGACAACCTGTGGAGGTGGCGTGTTCACCGTAACACCGCAAGTTGCGGTCTGGCCTGCAGAAGTTACGCTAATAGTCTTGGCACCGCTTGTTGTATATTTAGTAGAAAAAGAGCTACCTGTTCCAGTTGCAGGAGTACCAGCAGTTGCGGTCCATACATACGTACCGTTACCACCAGTTGCACTTACCGTAGTGGTCTGGTTTACATTAACTGTCTGATTTGCAGGAGCACAAACAAGAGTCGGAACAGGACAGGTCACATTTGTAGTAATCATGCTCCAAGGCTGGCCAACAGTTTCCTGGGCGCCCATTTCTGCTTTATTGCTAATTTGCGTACAAGCAGCAGTAGGTTTGATGTGGAAAGTAAAAGTAAAAGTGCGAGTTTGACCTGCAGGCAACGTACCTATGGTACAAAGTACAATTGGTGAGCCATTGCTCGCTGGTTGACATGCAGTACTATTTGCAGAAACAAAGCTCAGTTTTTGCTGATCATAGACATCGGACACGCTGACCCCATGAGCATCGCCATTACCGCTGTTTTTTACGGTAACAGAGTAGGTAATATCGGTATCTGCAGTTGCGGTAGCAGGGCCTGTCTTGAGCACAGACAATTCAGGGTTAGTGCTTGGTTCCTGTGGAGGTACATCAAAGTTACACTGAACAAGGCTGCCTGCCCATCCGGGCTGTTGAAATGTTTCAGCGCTTGCTGTCCAGGTATTCGGAGGGGTACTACCGAGAGATGTGTACTCCGTATACGTTCCAGATCCAGGGCCCTCAACGGCATACGGAGCCCATGGCATGTGGATTTTAACCCCGGTTGTAGGGCCATTTGCCTGTGAACCAGATACGCTAAAATGCCATCCAGTTATAAAACCGGAAGGATTTTTTTCTGGCTGTACGTCACAAGAGATGTTTACATCAATTATGTGGTTGCTATTGCTTGCACGAACAAGTGCCGTAACTGGTGCAATAAGCCCAGCAAGAAGCACTACTACTGCGAGCCCAGCAATTTTCGAAACTCGAGTTTGAGTGAATATACTCATAATCTTAAACCTTACTACTAATTAAGATAATTACATAAAAAGTTATTTGCGAAGAAATAACTAGTAACTATACGCTTTTTCTCGTATTTTGTCAATACCAAAACCAATGTAGTAACCATTAATACCCTCTTAAATAAGCCATTATGTTAAATTAACAAAAACACAACGGCTAAAAGGATGTCGTGCTCTGTATTGCAAGAGCTTTGTAGATACTCTATCGGTCTTTAAGTAAGAGTTGGTAGAACAAACCCAGCACAAAGGGGAGGGGTACGACCGCAAGAATGGCAATAGCTACCATAGTACTCCAAAACGACACCCCAATAGCTACCATATATCCCACAAAAGAAAAGTAAGAGAGCTGAGATCCAAAATTAACGAGCCTTCCATCTACCCAAGGATCCGTAAGCCTATTCTTATGGGTTGCATATCGCCACAAGGCAAAATGGATAATCGTCGCAAGAATTAGATTACTCGCATATACCACAATAGACACCTGCTCAGTAGAATGCCTTCCTAAAAGGGCAGCAGAAAATGGAATGAACGACAATACGAGCAAATAGAATATATTAAGCCAAACAAGCGTATGACTTACCTTTCGTATATATCGAAACTGCGTATGATGAGCGTTCCAGTACACTCCCAGAACAACAAAGCTAATTACAAAACTAACAATACTAGGAAACAAATGTTTGAGTTCTGCAAGTAATTCATATCCGCTCCCCTGCTCAGGAACCCGAAGCTCAAGCACGAGCAGCGTCATAATAATTGCAAAGGTTGCATCGGTTAAAGCCTCAAGTCGTTGTGTGGGTGCTGTAGCTTCATCCTGAGATTGTATGTTCGTCATATGTATTGTATTGGTCCTATTGAATCCCATAAGTCTTATACGACTCATACGACCCATGAATTTAGCCTCCACTTTTCATAATCATACGCTCCTCCAAAATCGCGCGCAAATAGGATTTATCACACATGCGAGCAAGGTCATTTCTATTCAATGATACAATATAATAAGCTATGCCATCTATAGAAACACATACTTCGCATCAAACGAATAAAAAATTAAGGCCGGATAAACCAAACCCCCGCAAAGTGGCCACTCCTAAACGAAAATCGTTTTTTGGAAGTCTATTGCTTGCTCTTACCCGAGGCCTTATAGGTGGCATTGTTGTTATTGCGATTGTTGTTGGGATTGTTTTCGGCGCATACACTTTTATACACCATCTGGTAGCCCCAGATATTGCCGCCTATATTACCTCTCCGGCAGAAGAATCTTCTAAGCTCTATGCGAGCGATGGGAGTTTATTGTACGAAATATACAAGGATGAAAAACGAACCGATGTACCACTTTCGGAAATGTCACCTTACTTTATCAAAGCAATTCTTGCCGCAGAAGACAGGGATTTTTACACGCACCCAGGAGTCTCAGCAACATCTATAATTCGTGCAGCACTACAAGATATTGTCTCGCCGAACCAACTTTCGGGCGGCAGTACTATAACACAGCAGCTGGTTAAGAATTCTATACTTACTCGCGAAAAATCCCTCTATCGTAAAGTAGCGGAAGCTATTTGGGCCATGGAGCTGGAAAGGCACTTGGGCAAAGACGAGATTCTCGCCCGTTACATTAACAGTACATCTTTTGGAAGAAATAGCGCAGGCATAGAAGCAGCAAGCATGTCATACTTTGGCAAACGCGCAAAAGACTTGGACGCAGCAGAGAGTGCGTACCTTGCGGCCATGC
Organism: uncultured Candidatus Saccharibacteria bacterium; assembly: GCA_964648985.1. Lineage (GTDB taxonomy): Bacteria > Patescibacteriota > Doudnabacteria > UBA920 > UBA920 > JAEUSE01. The sequence goes on along the minus strand of CAZYMS010000005.1, from coordinate 4,696 downwards.
CAAAGGCACCAAGCCTACTCAGCCCAGGTGGCCCCAACAGAGAATCACTTGATGCACGTCAACAGTACATATTGAGTGTAATGCATGACCTGGATAGCCTAAACGCTGAGGAATACATTAAAGCAAAAACAGAGACAGTCGCGTTTGTAGATTTAAAAAATACTATAGTTGCACCCTATTTTACCCTCTGGCTTAAAAGCCAATTGCTTAAACAGTTTGGGGAAGATGCCGTATACACTGGTGGCCTGAAAGTATATACAACACTGGATAGCAAGATGCAGACGCTCGCCGAAAAGACCGTACAGGAATACGCCGCAAAAAACAAAAAAAACAACCGCGCATATAACGCAAGTTTAGTTGCTATTAATCCCAAGACTGGTGGCGTACTTGCTATGGTTGGTGGCAAAGACTATTACGGAGCTGCTGAGCCCGCAGGGTGCGTACCAGGAAAAAATTGTTTGTTTGAACCGAACACAAACGTAGCAACGAGCCTGCGCCAAGTAGGCAGCAGTTTTAAGCCCTATGTCTACGTAACAGCGTTTGGCCCAGATTACAAATTTACTCCAGCAACTATTATAGCGGACAGCTCTAAAAACTTTAGCGCTCCGGGCGCTGCAGCATACATCCCCCACAACTACACAGGACAACAATTTGGCAAAGTACCAATCCGCAAAGCGCTTGCGGGGAGTCTTAACATTGCAGCAGTAAACACACTCTCCCAAATTGGCATACAGCCAGTCATAGACACTCTGCGTGCAGTAGGTATTACTGCTCCGCTACAAAATTGCGGACTTGCCTTGGCGCTTGGGGCTTGCGAAATATCACTACTCGAACACACGGGTGGTTTTGCAACTATCGCTAACATGGGAAAGCACAACACCGTCACCGGTGTTGACCATGTAGTGGGGCAAAACAATAAAATTATATTCCAGAATAATCCAGAGAACACGCAGGCCATAAACGCCCAAGCAGCATATGAACTCGTGGATATTATGACGGATAACGATGCGCGAAGCTATATTTTTGGTAAAAAAAATCCGCTTACATTAGCAGACCGAAAAGTTGCAGCAAAGACAGGAACAACACAAAACTGGAAAGACGGGTTTACCATGGGTTTTACTCCTTCGCTTGCAGTGGGTGTGTGGACGGGAAATAATGATGGCACCCTTATGCGTTCCGGGGCAGATGGTGTGGTTACTGCGGCACCACTTTGGCACGCATTTATAGAAGGTGCACTCGCAGGAACACCAGCGGAAGACTTTCCTGAGCCTGACGGCATTACAAGACTTACCGTAAATACTGCAACAGGAAAAGTAGTGAAGGGAAAAACCAAGGGCAAGCTCGAAGTATTTGCCAGTTACGCCATTCCCTACAACGACTTTCAGTTACCACCAAAAGCAAAAAAGAAAGTCGCTGCCACCCCTGCAAAACCAAATTATTCAGACCTTATTGCTGACAATGAAGAAGAAACAGTTATCTTGGAGCCATGGCAAAACGACACCGTATACAAAACACCTTTTGACGTAAAAGTATTCACCGGTAGTAGCAGTCTTGAAACAAGTGTTGAGCTAAGCCTCGATGGTAAAGTTATTGCCATAAGTAACTCCGCGCCATTCCTCTTTACTATTGAGGACAAACTTACCAATGGTCCGCACACCCTCACAGCTAAAGCAACTCACTTTGGGCTGCTTGAAAGCACCAACACAGTAAACTTTAAAACCTTCTTCAACCCTCCCCCGCTCTCTCCCCGCGGACAATAGTCCTTCCTATTCCTCCCATTTCTAAGAGGAGGCTGGGAAGGGTGAGCATCTCCGAACAAGGATCTAATCGGAAAACAATGGGCACCATTGTACAACGCAATGGTGCCCATTGTTTTTACACCCCGCTACCCCAAACTTGACAAGATAGAATGTTTTATGTTTTAGTATATAAAAGGCCGTATTCCAGATTTGTGTTATTGAGCCTGCACATACCTTATGTAATATGTCTTATCTAAACTCAGACTCGCTAAAACCTCTGCAAATTAACGCAGCGTTAGCGAACGCCCTTGATGCACTCAAAGTCGCACACGCAAAGCAAATCCCTACTGCGTACGACGCACTCCTAGCGCCCGACGGCACCCAGTGGCATGGCCTCAAAGCCGACAACTCTCACTGGACCCTCATTCGCCACAAAGTAGATAGCTATAATGTTATTTGCTAATTATTCACTAACCAACGAAAACACGAATCGCACTAACCCTGCCTATAGCCGGAAAGTTCGTGAATTAGTGATATTGGTGTTTCGTAGATAATTCTATATGTACGATTCAGAACGCGATACAGACTTTGAAGAAGAAATTATGCAGCTGCCAGAAGTCGCCAGCCTCGAAGAAGGCCAAAGCCACACTGGCACCCTCCATGGAATACAATATAAAGCCACCAAACAACCCGGCGGCTATGAACTAAAATACTAGCATTAAACCTAACAAAAGCCCTTTTGCCCTGCGCAAAAGGGCTTTTTAAGTAGATATTTTAGTACAAAGTCTGGTACAGAGGGGAGTCCTTTGGGAGCAGCTTCCAAAGGACTCCCCTCTGTCTCCCTCACCCCCGCCAAACTAAGCCACTTTTTCGTGCTAAATAATTTGATTTTAATGCGAAAAAGTGGTATAATATTAAAGGTCAAATTCGGACCATTTATGTAAAAAACACATCACTTTCGCTCATATTAGGAGGAACAATGCCAATTAAACGCTTGTTTTTAGCAACACTACTTCTCAGTCTGCTCTGCTGCGGCGCGCACGGTCAATCAGCCGTTGCAACGACCTCAAATAACGGGACGAAACCCGTAAGCGAGATCGAGGCAAAACTGGTATGGGAAACAAACTTCCCGATTGCCGATTTCGGAGTTGATGGGATTGAAAACTTCACGATCCGAACAGCACGTGAAATCACATGCCCGGCAGAAAACTTCCCCCTCGACAAATGCATGTTAATCGCTCTGGACGGAAAAGATCAAAAAAAGCACGGCAACATGCTTATTATGATCACAACCGGACGACGGATGGAAAAGAACTCAGAGGGGCGAGAAGTGACAATAAACTCGCCAGAGTTTTGGATGATGCAGGTTTTCAAACCCAACAACCCAAAGAGCGGATGGAAAGGAAATGGCGTAGACCGCCTATTACCCATTGTCGCAGCAAGAGCGACCGACACCGAGGAAGTCTGGTACCGCGATCATTTGCATTACTGGATGGACAACGGTTTTCTGACTCGGATGAAACATCAGCAGGGTGAAAAGCCGTTTCATCTTATGTGGACAGAGGAAGCTCTGGCCTCTGCCTCAATAATGGGTCTCACGCCCGGAGAAGTCCGTGTGTTGCAAACCTTAAACGAAGACGGGAAAAAGCTGCGGCAAAAAATCGCACAAAATGCCGCAAAAACAAAATCCGTCGCGACTAACAAGCCCTAGCCTTCAGAGCCACGCAGAGAGGATTTAGATCCTTTCCCTCACAGCGTGGTTCTGTTTTTTTATCACTCGTTTTTATTTTATACAACTACATTTCTGACTAGGGATCAAAATGTAGTGGCATATTTTAGAGTTAGAATTTTATTTCCAGGTTACAACAGCGGAATTGTCTTTTGATACTAGTGCGATCCAGAACTGACCAGGCATAAATGAAATAGGATTATTTTGCATATCTAAATATTGTGTTGGTTTACCTGGTTCGCGTTTCCAGGCGGCGGTAGTGACTCCCCCATTTTGGAATATGTAAGCTTTGCCTGTGCCGGTGGTACGAAGGTTTACGCGAAATTTATCATCGCCCGGTATAGGATTTATATCTGTTTCCTGAACTATGACTGTTTTTGGAGCAAGTTGGGATTTGGTTACTGCATCGGCATCTGCTTTGCCCGCAACAGACCGTAAATACTTTTGCGTTGCGGAATCATAGGTAAATAGGACTTTGTAGCTGGGCAAAGAAAAATCAATGGCCACGCTACTCGCGATTTCGGGTGCCACCACTGCCGTGTCTGTAAAAGTGAACGGCTGCGGTGGAATTGTCGGAACTTTGTCTATTACTGCTTCGTATTCAAGTAGTTTACTTGTAGAGATATATGTATTGTGAGGAGCAACTCTTGTTTTGATGCGCGTAAAATAGTTGCCTTGGTAGAATTCATTTATATCGGTCAGGTTTTTATATACTCCGTTTTTTATTTGCTCCAGAGCCTCCGGACTCCCGCCCACGTGCGCATAGACTGCACCCCATGAGTCTGCGAGCTCCGCAAAATAATCACGTGCAGAACGAACGGGACCTATTGCCTCTGCATCTTGCTGGAATATTGCAACATAGCGGGTTATGCCACCCTCAGCAACCATTTCATACACCACCTCAGCTTGTGAAAGGCCGCCCTGAGGGCGTGCGTCGGGATGATTCTCCACCATGACTGCCATGGGTCTACGCTCAGCAATTTCTGGTACAACTAGCTGACCGCTAATGGTGGCACTGAGTTTTGGTTTTGTTTGCTCTGGTTGGGTAGCACTATTCCCTTTCTGTTCATGGTGCGGCCACAATCGCCACGCAGTAAGTATGAGAGCTGCCAATAACAGTACTACTCCGCCAATTGTCCAAATTTTTGATGGTATTTGCATATATACAGTTTGTCACTTGTCACTTGTCACTTGTCACTTGTCACTTGTCACTTGTCACTTGTCACTT
>CAZYMS010000004.1:0-77245 GCA_964648985.1 uncultured Candidatus Saccharibacteria bacterium | reverse complement strand
CTTTTGTGCCATAACGTTTCTCCTTTCGTAGAAAGTTTTCCTCCATTTCTTTTTTGAATGTTCACATCCCTTAAGCAACCAACGCTTGTTAGTCGCTTGAGGAAAGGGCGGTGAAAGAAAACTTTCACCACCACAAGCCGTGTATGTATAATGACCGCATTTGTTTTTTTTGATTGCGAACACTATACAATATGTCATCTCCTTTATTTTGTCTTATGTAGGTAGACATCCTGCCTTAGACGCCTGCCCTTGATCATAGATTGACGCAACTGAAACAAGTCCGGAGTCAACCGAACTTTAACCACATGGGGTTGATCTAACCGAACGGAAGTCCAGTGCAGTTTCCCCACAGAGGTTTGGATTCGATGAGTCACATCAGCCAACTCATCATTATGCCAAGCATCAGTAAACCCAAAACCATCTATCGAGTCATACACCAAGCTTTGACGAGGAATGCAGGTGTAGTCTTTGACTTCGATAAGGGAATCAGGATCGTCCGGATGCATGATTTCCAAGACTGAAAGTTCGCCCATGCGGCTGTTGTCATACAGACGTCCGTTTGCCCGTACTTCATAACGGCGCGCCGGATAGATAAGTTCATGGGTCAGCTCGCCATTGTTATCCAACACCATGGCAGACCGATTGAAACCAGGAATAGAAGTTTTCAGTCCCGGCCTACCATTAGCATCGAATGCTAGCTTAATAGCTGCGTGTCCTGAAATTTCCGAAAGCTTCATGACCCCACCTAGCGCAGGCTGATCTGAAGCAGTTCCTGGTTTGGTGCCTGCAGCCCAGATAATGCGATTCAAAATATCTGAAGCTTCGAAACCAACCTCTCTCGCTTGGCTGGAGATTTGCTGAACGATAGACTCGATCGCATATTCATCCAAGTCGTTCGTAAGGACAATCCGCATCCGGTTAACAAACCAAGATAATTTGCTTAATGGATGCTGAAAGAAACGAACGAACTGCTCTATGGTCAAATACGCAAGATCACCGGAATCATTACGCCACCCCCAAATTGGAGCGTTAGCGTTCATAATTTCTTCTCGCGCCTCATAGACCGCATCGAGCCAAGCTGGAAAGTCCACGACAAGACACTGGGTAGTATCCACGAGACCAATTGGTCGGTCCGGATGATGGGTAAGCCATGCCTTAAATGCCGCCTTAACGTCACCATATCCCATAGGATACTCGTGACCAAACGTGGCACCTAAGGATACGGTAAAGAAGCGACGCAGTTCCGCATTGCTTGTTGAATACGCGCCAGCAAGCATCGCGTAGAGTGAAGATTTGATGGAATTCTGAGCCCGTCTTCGAGAAAAATCCAAAACTCGCCCCTTGCCCGCACTCTTCACTACCCGATGCCACTTGGTAAGCGACAGCGAAGAAAAGTTGAGTGCTTCGGTAAGAACTCCTTCAGCAAGCCTTACATGGGCCAAAGGCCCTTCAACTACTACTATAGGCTCGTTTGGGAAAAAGACTTCGCCTTCACCAGAGCTAAACACACGAAGCCTGAGCCGCCTCTGCCGAGCTAGCCAATTCACAAACTCAGGTTTTGAACCGGTATCCAGCATGGCTGCCATGAAGTCCTCAGAGTCAAACCGAAGCTCAGATATGGTGCGCATGGCATCATTGAGACCGCCAAGCAGTGTGTAGGCACCACGGAATGGCGCTTCGCGAACGAAAAACGGTTTTACTGCGTTCAACTCAGCCCGCGAACTTAAGAAATCGTCTTCGGCCATGGTCGCAAAATAATGGTCCCACGGCATGAGCTGTAAAGGAAAGGCATTGCTTATGCCCTCCATTAAAAAGGTAGTCGGTTTATACACTGCCTCTCCTCTTCATGAATGCGCCAGAGCTTGCACTACTAGCGCGGGGTTGAATTTGAGCGTACGCAATAGCGCGGCAATAAGTGCCTTACTATCCGTCAACTCGCCTCTTAAGATCATCTGCACATATTCTTCCGGCGTAACAAGGAAGACTTTAATCATTTCGCCTTCTTTTGCAACCCCGTGAATTTGCGCACACAATTTTTCAATTGCTTCAGTACCCAATTCCACATCCACAGAAAAGCAATGAATCACTTCATCACTACCACCCGTGGATGTTACGAAGCTACCATCTAATTTGAGAGCTTCAGCAGATACCACCACACCGGTTTCTTCGCCAAGTTCAGCCAGCGCGCGTGAAACAAGCGTCTCTCCGTCTGGGTCAAACACCCCAGCAGGAATCTCAATCATGTCGTACCGACCGATTGGGATGCGTGGCTGTTGTACTAGCAAATAAAACAGCTGGCCAGTATCTTTATTCCTTACCCGTACCGATATTTGGACCGAGTCTCCACGCATGCAGACTATACCAGGCAACCTCTTCCCTGTTCTGGTACAAAAAGCCAAGACCTCAAACTTTATGAAAATGACCCGATCATTAAAGAAGTCTGCAGATTGAATATTTATATGGTCAATTCGCATACGCCCATGATCGAAATTGTGGAGCCACTTATCAAAATAGAAGTGGTTTAAAGCTTGCGGTACCGATAAGGAATCCCCGCTAATACCAACTGCTCGTCCTCCAATCTGTACTGTGCCTAACATCTTTCACCCCCCATGCTTTGTTGTTGATAATGTGCACTTAGCTAAACTTATTTCTAGCTAAGAGATAACAGGCCAAGCAAGTTTGCTTGTTATCTCTTATTAGAAACATCTAAAAATCACTTACGAACACGTATGAAAACAACCGTAAATTATGCATTCTTTTAAGGTTTTTGTCAACTATTTTGATACTATACCACCGGCATAGAAGTAATTATTTCAAAGTAATTTTTTAAAGTTTTCCTATACCAAACATGTCTGTTTGGTATAGGAAATACGAGTTTGCTTATCTTGGCTGGTGGGGCCAAAAGAAAGCAAAGTTACTGGTATATTCAGTTCTATCTCCAAAAATTGAACATACTCTTCTATTCCTCCTTCAATATTCTCATAAAGCGGTAAAGCGCCTTTTACACGGTCGGTCAATTCCTGTTGAGAGTCTCGCCTAGGAAATTCCCTAAACGGAATGCTTTTGAGAACCTCTCCATTCACTTCCCGGTACGCAGTACAAACTTGTAAACGCGGAAATGCACTGAGCCTATCAAGGTTAGTAAGGGCAATACTATCTACCCCCCCACAAACTTGTAGTGCGTAGCGAGCCGCAAGTAAGTCAAAATGTCCTACTCGGAACCCACCCTGCCAAGCGTTCGCGCCATTTGCTGCATCGGGCAACAAGCGAGTAAGCTCACTGTCTTCTGTTACAAATGGCCCCGCGCCATGGCGAGTGCCATATCCACGAAGTACACCAACCTTATGTACAGCTCCGGTATACGCAGACTCTGCAAGCAGTGTTTCTGCGTTAGTAAAAGTTGCATTACCTTTGGTTACATACGGCCAAAAACCATATGCACTATCAAGTAATACTCCTTGCGCGCCCTCAAACACCACTACGCGTTCATTCCTAAGAGCATTTGTCAGATACTCAGAACCAACGATACGCGCCACTTTTACAAACTCCTCATACCGCTCCAAGCACCAGGCAACTGCTTCATCTTCGTAAAGCTCTGCAAAAAGTTCATCTACTATTGCATCCTGCGGCAATTCATGGAATAAAGTATCTGCAATTGCACGTTTACGCTGCTGCCAGAGACGGAGTTTAGACTCTAACGCATTTTTGTCTAACAAGTCACTGACTCGTAGTACTTCATCAGGATACTCAGATGCATCTAGCAAAGTCTCACCCACTCCCATACCACAACTTCCATTGCGCTGCTCACCGCGAGCCAGCTCCCGTAGTTGGTTTATGACTCTATGGAAGGGAGTAATTACAACTGCTCGTGAGTCTATGGTAGTTCTACTAAATGCATCGGTAATTCCCAAAGTTCGCAAGTGCACCTCTTCAGACAACATACTTAAAGGGTTCACAGCAATAAAGCGGCTCAGATGCGTCTCCACACCAGCAACAAAGGTACCGCTTCCAAACTGGGCGAACACATGATCAAAACCTTCTGGGGTTACGACCCGGTGTGCTGCCTGCGCGCCGCCATTATAGCGAACTACCAAGCTCGCACCATGCTGTCTGACTAAAAAGTCTACAGTACTACCCTTACCTTCGTCACCATACCCTAAACCTGCAACCAGAATTGCTAATTGGTTTTCCATTACACTCTCTCCTACTCTGTAAGTAACGGCAAGACTATATCGTGCCAATTACGAATTGATGTTTCAAACTTTTGCGCCAGTTCATCCGACCACATAAAGTGCCTGTAGCCAAACTGTTGCAAAAGCACGAGGTCAGCAAGATCGGCTGGAGCAAGTCCCTGCCCAGCTTCTATGCCCGCCATAATCCGAGATGCAACTATGGCTTCTGGATCTTTTTGGACAATAGTTCGCACAGCCCGCAAAAAGTCTTGTGGATGCTGCACGAAACTCAAATACAAGTCGTCGCGAGCTGCCATAAGCCGGACACCTTTCTTTAGTAGAAAGTCGGGTGAAGCTATAGTTCGCAAGCCTTTTTCGGATTCAATCTTCAAAATCAATTCGGGTGTTCTAGCTCCACCTACTCCGAGCTCTTGACTATAGAAGTTATAGAACTCGGCTATATCTTCCTGCTGCTCAAAGAAGGAAAGCATAAACCGGTTCAAACCTACGCGCGCCGTAGCACTCACGAATTCTTTATCTCGATCATTCAAGTAACCGCCTGTCACTAACAGATCCTTAGCAACTATATGCGCTGTTTGTGAAGCTCCGAGATACAGTCGTTCGCTATTAGCTTCTGGCGCGGAGAAGAAAACCTTTCGTTCCGATGGGCTTTGAGCTACTATTTCATGCCAACCAAAATGGCGAAAATGAATCTTCCCCGGCAATGTTAGTTGTATACTGCGATTAAGTACCGCACACCGACTGCGTAACGCGCTCCACTCCGCCACCCGCAACTGTCTACCATCTAAATCTATATAGATGGGTTTCATAAACCTGTCTTGCAGCTTGCGTAATTTACCAACAAGCTGCTGAGGGCTGAATGGGCTGTCGCCACCTGTGTTATACCGAGCAGCAAGTACCAGCGGATTCTCAAGTATATGCTGGGCTAAAAGTATATCCTTGGAATCGACTATAGTAGGTAATGTTACTACTAGCATATTACTCCTTAGAAAAGAAATAGAGGCCTTCTATACGTAGAAGGCCTCCAAGGTTAACTCTCATTAGAGCCGCTTAGCTCCTCCTTTTTTGCCACTGACTCCTGGCAGCTTCGCAGCCAAACCCTTGGCTACGCCGGCTTTAGCAAACGGCACTAGTGCCTGTGAAATAGTACGTGCGTCTGCCTTGCTCACACCCACTGATACTAAGTCATCTTCCACTTCAGCCGTAGTCAAATTTTTCTCATTCATACCAATGAGTGAACCAATCTGCTGACAGATCATGCTCGGATGCTGGAGAGAAATAACATGGTCTTCTCCAAACAACTCCACATATTGATCACGAGCAACTTGATAACCATTGGTAGGCCAGAGCACGAACAAGTGGTACGACTCCTGAACCTCTTCAATAATATTCTCAATGGGAATATCTTCCGAGATAACATCCCCAAAGACATGTTTCACTTCAGCTCTGCGTACAAACTTTGGTATAGGCTCGTCAGCGTACATAAACATGTAGCCTTTGCGCCCTCGCTCTTCCAAACAGTCAATAACTGTCTTTCGAGCAGCCACATAGAGCAACAGGTCGTATGACTCTTGTGCGTTCCCGCCACCGTTACCAACGAGCTTCAGATTCCGAATATGCTCATCTATTCGATTATCACTTTCAAAGTCCGAAGCCTGGACACAGCGGTCAGGTTCTACATAAAAGTCATCATTTGCCCATACCGCAATTTGCGGGTCAGGAATGTAGTCCTTGTCAACGAGCAAAGTCATTAATGCGGGCAAAGCTTTTTGAGCTAAAGCCGCGTTTGACTTGTTTGAACCAGTAACGTCCATGGCAAAGATTATTGCATTAGACTCTGGATGGTCTGCGTTATCACGACTTTCAAGCTTACCAAACGGTTTATCGTTAATCCGCTTTGGTTTAAGTGTTTCGTGAATTTCGGTTGCTGTTTTGTCGTAGGCAAAATCGTCTACGCCACTTGCTTTGCGAGAAGACGCAGCGCTATGATATCGCGATGTGTCCCATGATCCTGCACCCATAATAACCTCCATAGTTTTGGGCTACTGTTATACTGAAGCCGTAACATTACGTTCGCGGCATAATAAATTCATGAAATTTTGGCGGTCCATACAACTGCTGAAGCAGCTGTGTGAAACCATCGAAATACAAACCAAGGTTTTGCGGGCGACGCCTTGCGTCCGGCCGTAAACACTCTTGGAAACTTTTAGCCAATACCAGCGGTACGTGCGCAGGGAAGTTACTGGTTGTAACATCGCCCCCGAGCAGGTACTGCATAGTTTTTGCTCCCATGTATAAATCGGTATGTGGACCAAGTGGTCCTTTAGCCAATATTTCAGGAGCGTAGAATGGTTCCCATTCAGGCACCCATGCCTTAAGCTTTTTACCGTTGACACTTGGGTTCTTGAGTGAGTAACACCAGTCTACGAGCCGTACAGCATGCTTTCGTGCGTCCCGTTTTGTTGGAGTCGGTTCGTTGTCGGGAAAGTACAACACATGAGGCGGCAACACCGCTCCATGAAGCACCCCTAGGTTATGCGTCCAGTCGAGAAGTAAAAGCAATCGCTTCCACATCCAGGCAATAGTCCGTGCATCCACCCCGGCCGGATAGGCTTGGTGGATTTTTACTGAATCAACAAAACCAGTAAAACGTTCCAGTACTGTGGCCTGCCCTAAACTTTCATAGACTCGGGGAATACATTGCCTCCACTCTGTTCCTGCAGCGTGTTTACCTAGTTCCATTTCAAGGAACTTTAAGTTAGTACGCTCGGCTTCCATAAGAATCTGATCACGTGGCTCTCGAGCCACCTTAAGCAACAACTCACTACGGCCAGACTTTCCTTTGGCGTAACACGCATGAAGATCTGCCATATCCCCCACTGCAAAGTTTGCGTAACGCACATATTTGCCAGCAATGAGTACTTCGGTATTGTCTTCAGTCATGCGGTAACCACTGCGTTCAGCGGCTCGGTTGCCATAACTCCCTTGTTGAACCTTCCACTTCGCATCTTCATGATGCTGGTTTAGTCTTGTAAACGCTTCGGTTGCAGCGGCGCTATTACCATTTACATCCGGATGGATCTTACGGGCCAACCGTTTGTAAACAGTGGCAATGACGTTTAGTTTTTGTTCTCCATTGCCTTCTACCGTACCGAAAATGTCTTCGTATGATTTTGCCGCAACAATTTGCTCCATAACGTGCTCAGTTTCTGTTTTCATGCATATGCTCCTTTCTCAGTAGAAGTTCCAAAAAGTGTATGCTGTAGGATGTATTCATACACCTCGGGCACTAGATAACGTTCTACCCCTGAATTATGTGCTGCGAGTAACTGACGTATAAGGGTAGATCTTCCATAAAGCGCAGATATTGGAATAATCCGGCTCTGCGGAGGGGCATCTGCCTCATTAAATACCTCATTGTCAGGTACCACTATTGCAAACTGCAGTGCATTCCACACCTCTGGTCCTTTGAACCACTTAGTTTGGATCTCCGAGGCACCGGCACTACCGCCCGCCACCAGATCTACTCCAACAACATGGATAATTTCTCTGTCAGGATATATTGCCCGAAAGCGTTTATCGAGGTTATAAGTAGGAGTAAACTGATCTGCGAACAGATCAAAATGGTCAAATCCTACCTGTAGACCGGCAAAATTCAGCTCAACTAGTTGTTTTTGTTCTAAGGCGGGAATAAAGGATATGCTCGCCTTATCTTTCCTACTGCCGCACGGGACTATACAGGTAAAGTCAAAAACTTTTGCCAGATAATCCGCAATTGCTCGATGGTGCAGCCCAGGAGGTTTAAAGTTTCCTCCATATATTGCCATTGTTGGTTGCTTCGTGTTCATAAATCCTCCTCAGGTATTTAAAAGTACAAAACTCTGTCTCAATATGTGAGCAGAGTTTTCTGGAGGACTTTCCTACTATGCACCTTAACGCGACTAAAGACACAAAGTGAAGAAGAATCCTCGAGGAAACTCTCCTCACCCGAAGCCCTCGTTAGACCTTCGGGAGTGTCGCGTTATAGGTTTTTAAGTGTATACAATACACTAAGTAAAGGGTAAAAAAATAGGTCTTCTTTAAATATTCCTTATTGAACTTAGTGTACTATATACACATTATAGTCTCATATACATATCTGTCAAGCCCATAAATACTAATTATTTCATTGCGTAGAAAAGTTATGCACAATCCTAGACGAAAAAGACGGGAACAGATGTCTGTTCCCGCCCGAGGTGTTTCTAATCGGCTATCAGTTGGTCCGACGTAATAAGCCGTACGCCTGCCGCTAAAAGATTTTTCCGCATTCGCTCATGGGACCCTGGAGGGTTATTGACCGAACGGGTAGCATCTTCTACCACATAGACTTCGAAGCCAAACTCTACTGCGTCTAGCGCACTAAATCCTACGCAGTAGTCAAACGCGAGGCCAAACATGAATAAACGTTTCACCCCGCACCCTTGCAAAATTTGGTGAAAACCAGTCGGCCTACCCAACGCATCCCGAAACGCACTATATGAGTCGCAGTTGGGATCATCCCCCTTTACTTGAGTAAAGTGAAAACCCACCTGCAAGCGTGGATGTGTCTGAGTCTCTGCCTTATCTGGGTCGCCGTGGTCTGACCAGAGCATTTGTTTGTGCTCTGGATGATTACGAAGATATTCGCGTAGGCTTTCCAGTGTAAAGTTTGCATGAGGTGCAATAGGTGCAGTACCCACTGCCCAAGCCAAGACTTCTTCTTCGGTAAGCGCATGCGAATTCGGGGGGAAGCCTAAATATGAACTTGCCCAGGAGTTGTGTCCTTTGCAATGCACATCTTCGCTGTTATATCGGCGTTCCAGCCGAAACAAGAGCAATAATCTTCGTGCAAGCTCAACAATCTCATCTCCACCAGGAATAGCTAAACCGCCACCAGGCATAAACGTCTTCTGCAAATCAATACCCACTGCGGCATCAACTTCTGGATCAATTAGTATTCTCTCACTCATATCTCACTCCTTCTCTGAGAATGCAATTGTAACCTAAAGAAACTGTATTTAGTTTCCTCCTTCTCTCTACCAGTTATGGTGAGAAGCTTGTCCTCTAATAAAACTAAGAGAGCGGGCTTATAACCACAATATTAAATAAGATGAACTTCTTGAGGTTTGGTAGAAATAAAAGAATACAACTCAGCAGGCCTGCTCGCTGTCCCCTGCCGCTTCTTTTGAAGTTTTTTCAGAAGGCCCAGAGATAATACTTTTTTACGAAAATTACGCTTATCCAAAGCTTCATCTAAAATTACCTGGTACACCTGCTGGAGCTCTGTGAGAGTAAATTCCTTTGGTAGCAAGCTATAAACAATATTTGTGTATTCCAGCTTCGCCTTAAGCCTCTGAACTGCAGTACGAATTATTTGAGTATGATCGTAGGCAAGCTTTGGCAATTTTTTAACCGGAAACCACGCTATATCTCCATATTCAGAAGTAGTTTTCAAATGGACTTGAGGACTTTGAATAAGCGCAAAATACGCCACCGAGACTACGCGCCCAAACGGATCTCGGTCTACTTCACCAAATGTATAGAGTTGTTCCAAGTACACATTCGATACACCTGTTTTTTCTGCTAGCACGCGGCTTGCAGCATGATTAACAGACTCTACCGGGTTGACCAATCCTCCGGGAGCTGCCCAAAACTCAGCAAAAGGCTTTTTTTTCATTTTAATTAAAAGCACCTGCAGCTGACCGTCTTTCATGGTAAAAATAACCACATCTGTGGCAATAACGGCAAAAGTATATTTTTGAGAAATAGATTTCATAAGTAATTAGTGTACTTTATACACATAATACGCCCTATAACAAATTTGTCAACCCCACGAAAAAGCAAAAAGCATGTGCGGATCATCCCCCATACTGGGAATACCCAATAATTCTGTAGCACTATTTTATAGTGAGTAGGGCAGAAATACTGCGGGGATGGTTCGAACTATCAGTAGTAGATAGTGTTATAGGAAAACTGCCTGATTCGGTGGAAGTGCCAGTTATTTTTATACTTGTAGGATCATTGTACGGCGGTCGGCAGTTTGGTTTTTCTGGCGGAGCAGGAGGTGCGCAATCTGGAATGACGAGTATTGGCTCTAGGGAGAGACCGGGGGGTAGTAAAGAGCCTTTAGCTACGCGCCACGTATACGGCTCACTACCACCACTCGCAACAAATACAGCAACAAATTCCTGTCCAACACCCCCAATCAAAGACGACTGGGTTTGTATACCAATACTACTGTTTGACTCAGTATTCACAGGAGGCACTGCGGCAACAGGCACTGCAGCAGCGACCGCGACGTCACTCACTGGTTTAAGGTTAGCATTTCGATCAGATGGAGTAGGCAGAGGCATTACCTGCGCAGTAGAATTACACCCTACGGCAAGCAGCACCACCGCACTAAATACAAATAAGTAATGATTTTTTATACTATAAAAAAATACATACGCTGCAGATTACTGGCATATGTATTATTGCGCATTCTTATACTTTAATTAATTTCAAAATCTTCCTCAGTTAGTTTTAGCGGTTTCTGATAATTTTGAAGCGCGTTTGGATAATCGAGAAACTCAATCTTCTTTTCCTTTGTATTGTATGTCATATATATTCGATCATATATTGGCAAAGCACCTCCAATCCCAACCAACTTGTTTTCTCTAGGGTTGTTTTTTAGGTCCCATAAATCAAAATAGCTTATATAGTAGCCCTTCTCATCTCTGCCAATGCTCATAGTAAAAGTCCCCAGTAAATTTAACTCTCCCGAGTCTAAGCAAAGAACAGAATCGACACGGCTCAAATCCAAGCCTGCCCTCTTATTGGCAAAAGCCAAAATAACTTTATCCGACTCGGCGAGGTCAGCTTCAAAACGAGAAAGCGCCCAACCGTATAAAGGGGTTTGCCAATTTGTCGCATGAAACTCATTGGCAGGCGATTTATCTACCGCCTCATTCCATGTATGGTCACCGCGTTCATCGGACGCTTTTAAGTTAGTAATAAATATACCACGGACGGATTCGTTGCTCGGTTCATTTCTATATTGCTCGAAAAGGCGTGATAGAACCTCAGGAAAATTATTTATTTTATAATAATAAATATTTTCTTTGCTGTTATTTGGCCTATAATCTGATATTCCAAATGTGTGGAATCTCTCAGGCAAACCCAAATACAACCTCCACGCATCCTCTTTTGATGCGTAATTACTAAACTGAGCATCTTTGGTGGAGTACCTCAAGTTAGTTTCATTCAAATGCGCCAGGTTTTCAGAAGCTTGTTGCCATCTTTCTGCGCGCTCCTTGCCATTCTCAGGATACCCGACAGGATCAATTGCCTGATAGGCAAGCTCGCTTAACCCTTTTTTATATACGCGTTGTTGCTCAGTTGTAATACCATGGTCTATCATTTCAGCTTGCGCCCTATTCTTGTTCTCGTATGAACCAGTATTGATAATTTCCACGCGTTCTGCCGCAAACAAAGATGCGCCCATCAGTGCGAGCCATGGACCCATCTTTTTAAATTTATTTCTAACTGCAGAGAGCTTATAAAAAAACTTGCCATCCTCCTTAGCCAGCTCTTGCTCATTATTCTGAGCCTCTACTAACTCAGCGCTAAGATTAACTTCGCTCGTTTCTATTTCATCCCTATTACTAACAAATTGTTCCTTATGAAAACTATTTTCCGACATGCGAATCAAATTTAATCAAAATACTATTTATGAACATCCCAGCAAGAGAGTACCGCAACTAAAATATAATAATGAATGTAACATATATAATGCAAGACAGTATCTCTATTCTTAGATGGTGCAATTTTAATGCCTAATCGTTTTTAAAGAAAGTTATATGCAAACCTTCTGGATCACTAATCCCAAATGAGGTGTCGCCCCATTCGTTGTGTCTAGGATCAAATACCACAGTTACTTGGTCTTTTAGCTCTTCCCACAACGCCATAACATTATTTATCTGTAGAGCAATAGTTACACCTTGTACCGGAATATAATCAGGCTTAGGGGATAGTAGCTCAAGCGTTGCGGCGCCCGTATTAAACATGACCCCACTACTTTCTGCTCCGTCATCCCACTCGGTTACAATAGAATACCCTAAAGTCTCCTCGTAAAATTTCCTAACACGGTAAAAATCTTTTGGATAAAGAATAAATCTAAATTCTGAAGCTACAGCTAACATACTCATTAATCAATTGAGTTCCCCGCTCATGCAATGCTCTAAGGCCATAGTTTCCTAATAATTTTATTAATCACCGACCGTATCTTGTTTTTACAAACCGAATAAAACGTGCCTCCAGTAATCCATTTTCATTTACTTTGCCAACTACAACGGCAGACTCCCCTTGCCGAACTACCAGAGCAACAGCATGCCTTCCTGCGCGAATCCGCGTTCTACCACTAACATGCACAGGTAATGGACCGGTGGCAGTATGAAGTGTATACGCATGTTCCCCTTGCTTTGTGAGCGTACCGCGAAAGTACTGATGGGTCCATGACAAATATGTTCTAAAGCCTGCCATAAGCAAAACCACGCAAAGAAGCGCAACACCTATTCCAATCAAAATTTTCTTGGTCATGTTCATTGTTTTTACTATAGCATATGCCACCAAAGTTAGAAGCAAAAGGGTGACCCTTTGGAGTAAAGGGCCACCCTTTTAAAATTGCAGCTAATTTAGCTCTCACGTTTTCCGTGTAGCAGCATATCCACTGCGTGCTCCATGGAACCGGCAGGGGTGAGCGATCCGGAATTCACGAAGAATATTTCATCTGCGTTGGCTATGGTGTTCAAGCGGTGCGCAATAATAACGCGAGTAGTAGACTGCGGTAGTTTATCAAGTACCTGCTGAAGCAATCCTTCCGTAACGGTATCTATGTTAGCTGTAGCTTCATCAAGTATAAGCAGTTCGGGTTTACGGAGCACTGCACGCATGAACGCTATAAGCTGCTTTTGACCAAGACTAATGGAATCGCCTGTTGCAGTTATCTTTGTTTCCAAACCTTCGTCGAACCGCGCAAGCAAGCTCCCGAGTCCTGCATCATTAATCACTTTTTCCAACTGTTCACTGGTTAGGTCTTTATACTCAACATTGCCGTAAGCTAAATTCTCGCGGACAGTACCCGTAAAAAGTATAGGATCTTGCAAAATAAATCCAATCTTTTTTGTCCGCTCTTCTGCGCTAAAACTGCGAATATCTTGACCGCCCAGCAGCACACTACCTTCGGTTGGATCATAGAGCCGAGCCATGAGCGACGCAGTAGTAGTTTTTCCCCCGCCCGTAGGACCAACCAAGGCATAGGTTTTACCCTGCTCAAGTTTTAGATTTATACCGTGAAGTATTTCTGCTCCGTCATCTACATACTTAAAATGTACATTGTGAAACTCGAGCAGCGCATTGGATCTTGACCCTTCACCTTGTGTTGGTATTGTGACCAGATTTGTCTCCAGAGAAAGTATTTCATGAACACGGTCCCAACTTGCCATGGCTTGCTGAAAACTTGCCCACAAAGCAGCCAGCTGACGAAGTGGATTGTAGAAGTTATTTGCATACGAAAGAAAACTAATAAGCAAACCTATGGTGAAGCTACCGGTGGAAATAAGATATATACCGTAACTCAAAACAATGAGCTGACCTAAATTTGAAGCAAGACCGTATACCGGCACCAGCGTATTGTTTGCAAGCCCAGAACCAATAGATGCCGTATAATTTTGCTCATTTACTTCCTGAAAACGCTTACGGAAATAATCTCGGCGATTAAACGCAATTATTACTTTAAAATTATTAAGGCTCTCCTGAATTTCAGCACTCATACCACCCAGACTCTGCATACTGGAAAGGTTACGGCGCTTGACCCATCCGGAAATAAGCTGGGTAAATATAAGCAATGCAACTGCAGGAAGTAAAGCAGCGCCGCCAAGTGCAAAGTGAATGGAAAGCAAGAATATAGCGGCCCCTATCATAAGGAATACACTACCCATAAATTGAACCAAAGATTGGGAGAAGAACTGATTTATCTTATCAGTATCATTATTTATACGGGATATAAGATCGCCTGCTTTGTTCGCACTAAAAAATCCAACTGGCAATTCCTGCAGTTTGGTAAAAACTAAGTTGCGTAAACGATAGAGCACGCGCTGCCCTACCCCGCCCATGAGCCGTGTTTGGGCATAGCTGGTGACCAGGCCAAAGGTATACATAGCAAGTATGATGCCGCTGTATACCAACACATGGTGGTAATCTTTAATTGGCAAAAACGTATCTACCACATGCGCTATAAGACGTGGCGCGAACAAGTTTACCAGTGAGTTCAATATGACTGCAATAAGGGCAGCTGTAATAATTTCTTTTTCCGTAGCAAGCAGTGGCCAGAGTTTTTTTGCAGCAGCCAGTGCAGAGGACTTGCCTTGCTGGTCTTTGGATGTATTAAGACTGTAATTCATAGGTGCTGGTGCTCTGTTGTGAATTATAAATTTGTACGTACTCAGGTGATGTATGCATAAGTTCTTCATGCGTACCACTGGCAATTACCTCGCCTTCCATAAGCACAATAATTTGGTCATAGTGCTCTACCGCTGCTATTTTCTGGGTTACCGAAAGCAAAGTAAGGCCTGGGTAGTTCTGAGACACATTAGCAAGTATCTTGCGCTCTGTCTTTGCATCTACCCGCGCAGTAAAGTCATCGAGCAACAATATTTTAGGATGTATAGCAAGACTTCGCGCGAGCATAATGCGTTGTTTTTGTCCGCCCGACAAACTCAGACCGCGTTCAGATACCATAGTGTTAAGGCCATCGGGTAAGCCTGCGATAAAATCTGCAAGCTCTGCTGTGTCTATAGCTTTCTGCATACTCTCCTCTGTTACCTCAGTATTGAATGCAATATTTTCTCTGAGAGACATGTTGAAAACGATGCTGTCCTGAAATACCAGTCCGACTTGTTTGTAGAGAATTTCCTGGTTAAAGTCGCGAATATTTTTACCATTGTACTCTACACTTCCGCTCGTAGGCTCAGTAAGGCCAATAAGCAAGTTCAGCAATTGGGTCTTGCCCGCAGCAGTAGGTCCAATAATGGCTGTTTTAGTACCTGGCTGTATATGTATATTCACATTTTTGAGCGCAGGCTTCTCACCGAACATGAGCGTTACATCTTTCACTCCAATTTCCCCAGTAAGCTGCTCTGTCACTGATCCGCCCTGCTCGCTATCTGGAGTATTCAAGACTTCAGCAACTCTACCATAACTTGCCTGTGCCTGAGCAATAATATTGCTCATAAATCCTATTATGAAAATAGGAAATATAAGTATAAACATGTAGCTATTGAAGGCGGCAAATTCTCCCAGCGTCATACTACCGCCAATAACAAAGTGACCACCAAGCGCAAGTATAATAAGCGCTGCAAGATTGGCGACAAACGTAATAATTGGCACCATACTCGCGAACAAGCGAAGAATTTGCAGGCCTAAATCACGGGCGCTGGTGTTCGCTGCTACAAACTTCCCATATTCTGACTCGTGCGAATTAAGTACGCGGATAAGACCCGCGCCAAGTATGCTTTCGTTTATAACTTTGTTCAGCCAGTCTACTATTTCGCGGGTTTTAAGAAAGAGTGCCCTGACGCGAGTCAAGACAAAGAAAAATGTACCGCCAATAATAGGTACAATAGCGAGCACCGCAAGGCCAAGCCTCCAGTTAATAGATAGCAATAACACGCTCGCACCTATAATAATAAAAATGGAAGAGATAATGTTTACTATTGCCTGGGCCACAAAGTTCTTTACTGCATCTATATCTGAGGTAAGGTTTGTGAGGAGTTTGTCTGGAGTGACTTTTTGAACAAACGCATAGGTCCGGTTAGAAATCTTTTCAGAAAGTTTATGACGAAGGTCACGCGCCACCTTTTCAGACGCATAAACCTGCACTACGTTTTGAAGATACGTAAAAATAAAGATGAGGGCACCTGCTATGCCAAATTCCCATATAATAGCATGCGAAGAGAGACCACTTCGGAGAAAGGCATCTATGCCGTGAGCAATAATCTTTGGCAGCCACAAGGTAAGCCCGTTACTTGCGAGCGCCAGCACAATCAGCAGCGCTATAAAGCCTCTATACGGCCCAAGCAAGCTAAAAAGGTTTGGTCCTGACGGCTTCTTTCCTACTTGTTCTGGTTTTTTGTCCATATGGTTTGTACCTGTTTAACTATCTTCTGTAATATAGTATCTAATTGAATAAGTTCATTACTGGAAAGCGGCTCAAAGACCTTTGAAAGGGTTTCGTATCGCTGTTTCTTAATAGCAGCCATACGCGCTCTCCCCTTCTCAGTCAGTGTGACACAAATCTTCCTGCGGTCTTCAGCATCCTCAGTACGTTTGAGTAAACCGTCTTTGACCAACCCATTTACCAGCTGAGTAATGCCGCTCGGTGTCATGCCGAACTTTGCAGCCATATCTTTTATACTCTGGGGGCCTGAATGGAATATGACAAAGAGCACCCCAACCTGAGCATGCGTGGGCATACCCTTTGCCGTAGGCGCAAATTTCTGCGCACTTGCCGCCCTACCCAAAGCATCTATATTTGTAAATAATTTACGGACTAACTCGTTCTTATCCATATATAGGTACTACATATCAATTAAGACTCTAAATAGTTTAGCATCTTAACTAATATTGTCAAGAGTACAATATAAAAGACCCAGCTTATATCTGGGCCTTTTATATATAGAGGAAAGTACTAGTTATGCAAGTAGTAAATGTTTGTGACTAAATTGTCTGGATTAGACTCCTGCATAGGATCTACAACATACTCCTCTACCGCCATGGCTGGGAGACCTTGCCCAGCATATCCCTTTTCTTGGACATATTGCATTAGCCCTTGATGGATAGTTGCCAGGCCTTCATACGAGCCATGCAGTACATCCACAGCAGCTTTACACTCTGGAATTTCTACCAAACTCAAATCTGCATCTTCTACGCTTTCAAGACTACTCACCGGAAAGGCGATACCCAAATCCGTCGTTCCTGCTACCTGGTCCCACGTAAAATATATAACGGACCATGGACCACTGGGGACAAGACCATGCTCCTGCATATACCCACCAAGCTTCTTACCAGCCTGGTCATACATATCTTTATCGCTCACCTGCCTTATTGCAATAGACTTCTTAAGCGTTAAATACTTTTTAGGTCCGAATGTTGTTTCTATAATTGCCATATCGCATTAATAGCACTTTAATGATTTGGGAAACAGGCTTAGCTAATTCCCAATAATTCTACTTCGAATATCAAAGTGGCGTTTGCAGGAATAACGGGTGGGTAGCCCATGGCGCCATAGCCAAGCTCTGCTGGAATGGTTAGTTTTACTTTTTCACCTACTTTCATACCAGCAACACCTTGGTCCCAGCCTTTTATGACCATACCTGCGCCAAGTGGAAATGAGAATGGTTGTCCGCGGTCAAGACTTGAATCGAACTTGCTACCATCGAGAAGTGTACCAGTATAGTGGACTTCTACCGTGTCCCCTGCTTTTGCCTCCTGGCCAGCACCCTCAGTAATAATTTCTTTTTTAAGTTCTGTAACTGCTAAATCGCTCATAATTAGTGGATAAAGTTAATATCTTTGCCTCATCATCATACAATGCAAAGGTAAGCCTGTACAGAGATGAGAGCATTAGCGAATTTTGATATACTATAAATATATAAATTTTCGGATTAGCCAATACATAGTATGAATGTAAGAATAAAAGTTGGTATGATTGCAGCATTATCGCTTGCATGCATACTCCTTGTTATTTTAGTGAGCAAACGCGAACTAGGAAACTTGCGAGCAGAACAATTAGCCGCAATCTCTACCCAAACCACTAACCCATCTCCTCAGGAATTAGAGAGGTGCGCCGAAGGGTCCACATACGGCTGCATGCAAACCTTACTCGTCAGCGAGTATGGGAAAATTGAGACACTTTCATCAAAAGAAGACGGACGCACCAGCCTTAAACTCACAAGCAGCAGTGGAAAGGAATACATGTTTACCGACACTGATAGTCCTTTTATTACGTATGAGCACGCGGTTTTTAATGGCACTTACAGTATAGAAAATATACGTGCAGGGTACTATTTAGTTTCTGCAGCGAACAGAGGGAAAGACGGTATATATACATTCGATAAAATATATGAAGTATGGCTTGGAGATACGCTGGAAGTGAAAAATATTATTAGCGAGATTGGCCTAGCTGGGAGTGACTTCTTGCAGAATGGGGATCAAATCACCTACTTTACTGGCGCACCCGAACATAACGACATTCAGTTCGTCACATACAACTTAAACGAACACGCAATAGAAGCAAAGGGCAGCACCATCAATACACTCCTTAAAACCAATATGCCGTGGTATAAAAAGAGTCCTGAGAAATACACATTAGTGGGCGTAACCAATGTACCATTTGGCTATATACTGAGCTTCTATGAAGAAGAGTCCGATAAAGGCGCAGTCAGCAAAATGGTTTTCTGGGAAACAAAAACAGGGCGCGTGGTAGATCTAATAAAATAACAAAATTTCCGAGGGGAGCCGCTCGGGAATTTTTTGTTACGCATATTCTTTTAAAAAACGCGCTGCATTTATACTGTCTGCAAGGGCAGTACGCGCAGACTTTTCCAAAGGATTAAGCAGGCTCTTCTCTATACGAAACGACTCTGGTAAGTGCAAAACGTGCAGAGCTGCACGTGCTTCAGTTACGTGATAGGTAATAGTTTGTGCAATGTGCGGCAATACAGTATTCCAAAAATATCGCTGCATGGTCAGTTTTTGGCCAATAACATCCACTGGCACTTTTCCGCCACAACCTCGAAGAACCATGGTATTGACCATAGTAAGCTGTCCAACGCATATGTCTTCGAACCAGTCGTGAGCATCATCATTGAGTTGTCTGGCTGTTAAGTAGTGTTCAAAAAAACGAAGTATAGCAGCCCCATCAAAAACCTCTGGCCTATCGCTCTGAATAAAAGAAAAAATGAGCGGGGCCAATGAGTGACCAATCGACTTTTCTGCGGGTTGCATAGGCAAAAAAGGTATATCCTGTTCTGGCAACACGAAAACCCCATTTAGAACCTGCATACGAGCATACGAAAGCTCCCACAAATTACCAGCCTCCATGCGTGCAATTAAGGTTTTAAATAAGTCTAGACCTTTCGGGGCGGATTTCAGCAAATCGCCATATATACATGAGAGCTCAAGCAAAAAAGTATTGGCTACAGGCAATAACTTCGTACCATGTGCCGTATCCATAATAGTGTCGTATATAGTGTAAGCCATCCAGCCAAATACAGAGGCCGCGCCCAAACGTACCGCCACCTCGCCCAAAGGAGTGTGCAGTTCGATTTTTTTCTTAGCAAACCAACTTGGCAATAGCGCTATTTCATGGTGAATATCTTTGCGTATAAGAGCCGCGTGAATCTCCTGCGCACTTTCAGCAATTTGTCCCGGCAAACTTTGTATGCACTTTGATACAGCCGCATGCACGGTCGTGTGAAAATCTGGAGCTACCACTCCCACCTGTTTACTAAGCTTGTGGACCGAACTAAACGGTTTGTAGGTTGCGTTCGAAAGCCAAAGGGATTCTAGGGCCAAAGCCCTTGTAAGGGCCTCTGAATGCGCAGCATACTGGGAGCCGATTATAACAGGATCAAAACAAAATGGCGATACCTTCCTTCCATACCGCATGAGTGTGACTAAGGAATTCTGTGCGGAGACGACAAGATCGGACGATGCATCTACATAAACAAGCGCCAGCAAG
The DNA here is from genome assembly GCA_964648985.1 of uncultured Candidatus Saccharibacteria bacterium. Classification (GTDB taxonomy): domain Bacteria; phylum Patescibacteriota; class Doudnabacteria; order UBA920; family UBA920; genus JAEUSE01. The sequence goes on along the minus strand of CAZYMS010000004.1, from coordinate 57,256 downwards.
CGAAGCGCATACAACAGCAAGTCTGGCGCTGCATCTAAGGCCGGCGATTCTTTTCTTATATAACTTATGAGCACACCGTATGAAGTACGCGGCATACTCCGTGCAAGAAAATAGAGTACGGGCCATATGGATGGGTAGTACCGGGATACAAGAGCACCAGACTGTATCTGGCTATGTAAATAATTTAGTAACGGCTCTACATGCAGGCCCTGGAGTTTTAAGAAGTACGCAACATTGGCATTAACGGCAATGTCGGGAAGTAATTCTTCGGAAGGGGTAGATAGCTTTGTACTAAGCCACGTTCTATAGGGCCCACCGGCATTGGTTTCAGTAGCAATAAGCAAACGAGCAATGTGTGCAAGAGTTCCACCATTACACAGTTCAGGCCTAACGCGAACAAGCGCAGACAGTATGGAAAACGTATCATCAAGGTCATCGGGGTATGGGAATTCTCGGGCCATATCCGATCCCCTTTGCCAGTAGTTAAAAGAACACAGCTCGCTCTGCTGGCTGAGCAAATATGCGCACGCTCGTTTTTGAATGGAAGATACCGCCCTATAGTCTGCTGACACCGCGCTGAGCGCATGGACAATTAAGCCTGTAAAAAACGGACTCGCATACACTCTCTCCGACATATCTGCAGAAAGCGAACGAGATGCACTTAGAAATGCGCCACTTAACTCCTGCGCTTGTGCAATAAAGCCAAGGCACTCCAACGTTAGAGTGTTCAAAATCTTAGTATCCATACTCCTCTTCAGCTCGACAAAGGAATACTAACCACAAAGAGTGCTCCCCCACCAGGAATGTTGACTGGGGTAATATTTCCTTTAAAGCTATTCTCCACTATATACTTGGCAGTTGAAAGACCAATACCAGTACCCTCTTGAATTGATTTTGTAGTAAAAAATGGTTCAAACATTTTGTCCATATGTTCTGGTAAAATTCCTGGACCTGTATCCTGGACATGTAAAGCCATAGTATCGGGACGGAGACACAGAAACAAACTTACATTCTGGGGCTCTGCATTCGAAGCTCGCACGCACGCATCAAGAGCATTTGAGACTAAATTGGCTACAACCTGATGGAACTTGAGCGCATTGCCAAAAAGAGTAACGTCTCTTTCTGGAGGTTTATATTTAAGCAAAATACCACCTACTTGAGCTTTATAATGGAACAGCTCTACCACAGAAGCAATTTGTTCATTGACCGAAAAAGGTGCCTGCAACTCTTGCTCGCCCATCTGATTTCGTACAGCCTGCATAAAACTACCCATGCGCTGACTTGCGCTCACTGCGCGCTCAAGCGAGATTTTTGCTGCTTCAATAGTATTCGCATCGTTTACATCAAGCTTGGGGATATTGAGTGAAATGGCAGTAAGGGGACTCATAAGATCGTGCACTATACCGGACGCAAGCCTCCCAAATTCAACAAACCTGTACATACGTGACATTTCATCGAGCTGCATTCTTTTAAGCTCCTCAGTTCTCTCTTCAACTTTTATTTCGAGCAAATCACGCTCTGCGAGCAAAGCCGCCTCAGATGAGCGGGCACGGCGTAAGGAATTTTCTTTTTCGCGGTTTGAAAGCCAGGAGACAACTCCAATGAACAAAAGGAGTATTGCATACACAATGCCATCGCCGAACAGCCTGAATTCCCGAGACTGCCAATACAATTCAGGATGCACGGAGCCATATATCTGCAAATATCCAATAATAAATAAGGTACCAATAACAACGCCCGTAGCTATAAAGCCGAACCGAGTGCCAATAAGTATACTAGCCATAACAATAATAGCCGCACATGACACAAGCACTACAGGAAGTGCAGCACCCCATTTGAACATACTATAAGCAGTCCCTATAAAGTACAGAAATAACAGTGCATAGGACGCAAAGGTAAAGTACCCTTTGCGAGACGAAACATACAGACAAAAAATGAACGCAATAAGCACAAAGAACGGACCAGGTTTCACACCATGGTAGCCACTTCCAAAGCGGACACTATCACAAAATACACTAAGTTCCGCACAAAAGAGCAAAAAAAGAGTCGCGAGCAAAACAACGGTAAGAATGAATTCCCTCCGGCGGTCGTCGTCGTCCTCTGCGCGAGGGGCAATAAAACGAGAGTAAAGAAAAACGCCACTTTCATGAAAGAATCTACGTATAATTTCCAGACGCTTTCGGAAAGTCAGCGTTTTCATAATATTAAAATAATTCAGCGCCTCTACTCACGCCACGGTGCGAACTCAATGGAAGAAAGGAACGCGGCCTCCACATTCTCAGCTGTGCGAGCTTGTGGATTAGTTAAAATGGACTCTATTATTTGTTTCATTGTTTCTGAGCTTTCGTCTCCAAGGTAAGCCTTATATAAAATCTTTAACTCCGAAGCCTTCGACCTGTGACTTCATAGTAAGTATAAACTCGCGCAGCTCAAGAAATAATAAAATTTTTATAAAAATTAGCGGATCATATACCCTCTTCCAGGCACAGTTACGATAAGCGAATGATTACTATCTCCTATTTTCTTTCGAATGTTTAATATATGGGTTTCTATTGAATTCGAGAACGCATCACCGTTCATGTCCCAAGCATGCTCCATTATCTTTGCTCTCGTAAGCACACTCCCACGGTTACGAACCAGATATTCCAATAATCTAAACTCTTTCGCCGTAGTATCAATCAACATATTATCCTTGTGGACAATCTGTTTGGACAAATCAATAATTATATCTCCCACCCGATATTCTTCTGGGGCAATACGGGCAGGTCTGCGAAGCAAGGCCCGGACCCGAGCAATGAGTTCGTTCACGGAAAAAGGCTTACTCATATAATCATCCGCCCCCACGGAAAGCAAATCGGCTTTACTAGTACTATCTGAAATAACAGACAGCATAAGAATAGGCACACTACTTCCATCCGCTCTTAGTTCCAGACAGATATCGCGGCCACTCTTACCCGGAAGGGTATAATCCAAAATAAGAAGATCATACTCTATTCTTCGGGCGCACGCAATGCCACTGGCTCCATCAAGAGCGACATCGACTGTAAAACCAACTTCCTTTAAATGGTGCTGTAACGCATGTGCAAGTTCGCTTGTATCTTCGACAATAAGTATGCGCATAGTATATTTATATTTCTTAGTATTATATCAGACCATCAGATGGTTGTAACAATGACAGCCTGTCGCCTATAGCACCATAGAACAAAAACTGATTATCTAATAAATAATTGCAACTATATCAACCCAAAAAACCTTTATTAGCAAATTCGTAAAATCTATCGGGCAAGATATGCACAGTACAGAAGGTATAGAACAGCCTCACATCACCGAAAATGCGAGGCAAGCGGAATTCTATTACCTCAACACTCTTGGATCTCAGACAAAGCTATACCAAGCCAGCTTTCTCATAGAATCGAGCGTATGGAGCCGCTTGGTTATACAAATTGGAATATCTCTTCTCGCTCTACTCTTGAAGTGGCAAAGGAAGCCAATATAAAAGCAAGGATCCTACAATAAATATCCAGTACGTTATGTAACGAATGGATGTATGGGAGACCGCCTGAAAAGTATGACGATCATGGTGTAGCTGGGACTCTCGTGTAGACCAAGTATTTTCTTCTGCTTCTTGCTTATCTCAGTAACAGTACTTCTCCTTCTACTGCATACAACAGGACTTCTGCGCTAAAGACTGTGTGCAGGATAAAAAAACCACTTCTCGGCCTGAGAAGCGGTTTTTTTATTCGAACCTCCCGCACAATAATTACCCGCAGCGGGGACTCTCGTAATTTCCCTTACATATTTTTCTTGACGAGTTTCATATTTTCTTTAACGCGAAACTGCGTAATCTTTTTTATAAGTATAAGTGGTAGGGGTTTATCAAGTGAAAATTGAATGGAACCCTTCGCACCTCCGTATTTTGAAAGTTCTTTTTTAAAAGCAATTATACCGGAAGGCGCTGGATAAAACCCAATATGATTTTTAAAACCACCAAAGTGAACTAAGTTTTTTCCATTCAGCATGAAAGTAGGAAGGCCGTATTTAATACATTCTTCTGCTTTAGGCGCTACCGCCCGAATTACCTGTCGTACTTTTTTCAATAACTGCTGAACATCTTCGGGATACGTGCGAATATACGCATCTATATCTTTTATGTTTGTCATTATAATCTATTGCTCAGCTACTTCTTTAAGTTTTTCCAAGGCTTTGGGCCACATACCCTCAAACATTTCTTTATACTCAGGCATAATATCCATTTCTACTACTACCTCTGTGCCGTCACCCTTATCGGTAAATGTATAGTTTTCGAATGCTGGCGACCACTTCTTTGCTTCCTCGCTTTCAGTGTCCTCTACCCCATTTTTTACTATGCCTACGTGCTCTATAGATATAAACTCGAACTCTCTATTCTCTGCTATGCGACTAGCCATACCACCCTCACCTTCGCCAGGTTGAGTTTCCGGTCCAAGGAATAGTATTTTCGAACCCTTATTCCAGTCGCCCTTGTAGTACGAACCCGGGTTAAATGCAGCAGTCCACTGGCGATACGTACTATCATCGAGCATGGTGTGCCACACTTTCTCGCGCGGGGCATGTATGAAGATAGAGAAATGTATTTTTTCCATATGTGTTAATTTAATAACTTATTAATTAACCATAACAAAAAACAGCAGCTTTCGCTACTGTTTTTATCAGCTTACTTTCTTCTACTAAACACCTGATTCATATGCCTTTTGTAGCTCAGCGATGTTAAACTTTTTCATTTTTAGAAACGCTTGTGTTATCCTATCCATTTGCTCCTTAGTAGCACGCTCCATCATTTCGCTCATAGCAGCTGGTACTATTTGCCAAGATACGCCAAACCTATCTTTGAGCCAACCACATTGTTCCGCTGAAGGGTCCGCCGAAAGTTTTTCCCAGTACGTATCTATTTCTTCTTGTGTATTGCAATGCACAACAAATGAAATAGCCTCATTAAATACAAAATCATGTTTGCCAGAGCTATCCATGGCCATAAAATTCTGACCAAGCAAACTAAAGCGGGAATGCTTTATATACCCCGCAACATCTCCTTCACCTTCGTTATATGGCACCATCATTTCTACGTTTGAATCTGGAAATACACTGGTATAATGTTCTATGGCTTCTTTTGTTTTACCCGCCATACTTTGCGTATACATAAGTAGTGGGGTTATGCGCTGCGCCACCTGGTGATGTTCGCTCATAGAGAGTTGCCAGGTAAGCCCGTACTTGTCCTGGACCCAACCATACTTATGCGCCCACGGATAGGTATCAAACGCCATAAGCGCTTTACCGCCTTCTATAAGCTTGTTCCATGCTGCAGTGATATCTTCTTCATTTTCAAACACTGCGAACAGGGAAATGGATGGGTTGAGCTTAAAGTATGGCCCCGCACTTATAGCCATAAATCCCTGGTCTGCTAACACAAAGTTTACTATATCGCAATCACCCGACGGCGTACCGGTGATAGTGCGGACGTTACTGATTTTTGAGTCCGGAAATAAAGAAACATAAAACTCGCTCGCCTCTTTTGCTTCCTTATCAAACCACAAATGCGTTATAATCTTTTGCATATATCCTTCTCCTCAAATTAACCTTAGACCAGGTACGTTATAACTATATTAATTTTTCCAACGGCACCTCCTGCCTTTCTTCTTCAAAAAAACGAGTGTCAAAGTAGTACATATACTCAGGAGTAATTTGCACAAATATCCATGTAGGATTGTTTATATATTGCTGCACATCATTCCCCTTACCTGCCCTCGCAAAATATGTATCAAATGCATGCTGGATAGCCGGTGCATCATTTAGCAAAATCTGAGCTGTACCTTCAAGCTGGATGCCGGCAACGTCGCCCATTTGTTCAGTACTATATATGGCCACGGATATGCGACCATCTTTTTGCAAGTTTTGCATATGGCGAGAATGCATTTGAGAAATAAAATACAAATTGAGCTTGTTATCCCAAGCAAAAAATACAGGATTGGTCCACACCCCCTTTTTATCTACAGTGCCCAATGTGCAAAAATTCGTAGACTGCATACATTCCATTATATATTTTTTCCAATCAAATGTAGTTTTGTCCATATATAAATGTATAGCAAAAGTTGCCCAAACTCTCTTGAGATTATTTCTGCTTCGGTGGACCCCACTGCCAATGGGGTTTTTCCCCGGTTTTGTAGCACAAACGAATGAGCGCAGCAGTCAGAATTGCGGTAGGCAGCACAAAAGTAAAGACTACTTCGCGGGGAGGTGAATCATTATTCAAAGTTAATGCAAACGCAAATACAGCAAACAGATATACCAAAATTGCCACCCACCCCTGCCATTTTACCGGTGTCCAACCCCAACCATATAGCTTAGCCTTAAACCAGTAGCCTTCGGGATTATTTCGAAAATATTCTGTATATTCTTTCCACATATATTTTGAGTAAATTACCCTACTACCTCATACTACCCTCAGCCATCAGGTTTGTAAATACAAAAATTCCCAAGCTGCTGCTTGGGAATTTTTCAATGATTATTGTTTAGGCACGTAGTAAAGTGCAACCACCCCGAATCGAACACTTTGGAGAATGTAAGCTTTAAGTTAGCCCGCTGGGTGAGACCTACAAAGAGCGGCTGTCCAGCACCAAGTGCCATTGGTTGAATCTTAAAACGATATTCGTCTACTAGCCCTAAGCGTACTAAGGTTTGCGCCATGCGCACACCACCAAAGAGCACAATATCTTTTCCTGAACTTTGTTTTAACTTTGTTATTTCAGCCCTAACTTCTTCGTCGCCCTGCGCTTGAATCATGGTAGTATTTTTCCACTCGTCATTATCGAGCGACTCAGCAGCGGTGTGTGAAATACGTACTTTGGGGAATTTTCGACCCCCTGAGCAAATTCTACTAAGTCTGCCGGACTATTGAGGTCTTTCGCCATAGCAGGCCAGGCCTGGGTAAACCCTTTGTAGAGCCCATGGCCCATAACCATGCTATCTACATTTTGCAAAAGGGCTGGAATTAAAAACCGACCAATCTCTTCATCGCGAATTTCAAAGTCTAGTTCACTCTGCGGCCCCCCGACAAAACCATCAAGGGATATAACCATGAACAGTATTATTTTTCTCATATGTATATATTGCTAGGGATATAGTACAAGCATATCAAAAATGCTCACCATATATAGCGAGCATTTTTTATGCTACTAAGACTTGTTTACTTCACTACTCCACCTGATTCATAGGTATACAGACTAGCTAACACTGCTCGTACAATATTATAACCAAGCTGTATGAGTTGACTGTCGGAAGTGAATGCCAGCTTTTTACCATCCGATATAAGATGATAGGTCCGCTGGTCCAAAACCAAGGTTCCATCGCGGAACTTAACAATGGGGCCTTCGGGCAACGCTACATCTGCAGCGTTCGCTTTTACCACTCTTGAAAGGCTAAAGCCGTATGTGTTGAATACTGCCATTGTCTCGAAGCCGGTTTTTTGCCCATTGCGAATCCACCAAATAGTTTTACCTTGCATAACGAGTGAGCCATCCGGATGTGGTAGTTTTGCACTGCCAATCGGTATTCCGGTTGGATAGTCGGATAGATTTATTTTTGGCAGGTTTGTATAGCTATACCCAAGCGCCTTAAATACTGCGGCAGAAACAAAACCGCGCTTTGTACTACCCGCGCCTATCATATACACTGTTCTGCCATCGGTCGCATCCAACACCAATGTACCCTCCATAGCTTTATTAATTCCGTGTTCAGGAAGTGCTTTATCGTACAAGGAAGCGGGCACAGCCTGATCAAAGGTATATCCGTACGATTTATATTCTTGCTCATTTCTAAACCCTACTCGCTGACCTGCAGAAAGAATATAAAATGTATTACCATCATATATAAGCGTACCGTTTGGATGAGCCTCGCCTGTACCAGCCCCACCTACGGGGACAGTCGTTACCGGAGTAGGCTGTGGACTTACTATTACTCCCCCACCGCCCGTAGATCCGCCCCCACCACCTCCACCACCTCCACCGCCCGGTGGAGTAACAACTGGTGTTGCGGCTATTGCAGTAAAAGATTGTACTGCTTCAGAAGAATCAGAACCAAATTGTACATTTAGGTGAAACCAATAGTTTCCAGGAGTCGAAATCGTCGAGTTCAGCGTAGCATCAAAGTTCTCGCCGGACTGGATAAGCTTTGCAGCTGTGGAAGAGAACACATCATCGCCACCGCCGCACACATTTGCTTGTGCGTCAGTAACACACCACGTGTATTGATACTCGTAGGCAGTTGCCCCTTCGTTTGTAATACGTACTGCAGCTGCTACAGTCGGGGCAGTCAGATCGGTAAAGCTTTGTATAAGTACCTGCGCTGGTGGTGCTGGTGTTTCACTCACAGAATTAGTGCTTGCACCTTGTCCTGCAGCGTTCTTGGCACTGACCCTAAAATCATACGAGTTATCATTTGCGAGGCCCGTTACCGTAGCAGAAAGTCCAGCACCGACCCCATCGGCAAACACTGACCATGTACCGCCACTGGTTAATTTGTATTCAATAACATAATCGGTAACTGCAGAGCCTCCGTTACTTACCGGCGCGGACCATGACAGTGCAACACTTGTATCTCCACTGGTAGAGGCAAGGTTGGTTGGAACACCCGGGACACTTGCGGGAGTCAAGCCAGCACTTGTCCCTGAACTCGTACTAGTTCCGAGACTATTCGTGGCGGTTACGGTAAACGTATAGGTAACTCCATTGGTTAAACCAGTCACTGTAAGAGGCGATGAACTACCGGTGGCAAAAAAGCCGCCAATGTTCGAAGTAACCGTGTAGCTGGTTATTGCGGAGCCACCATTCGATACCGGGGTTGTGAAGGACACAGTAACACTACCATCACCAATTGTTCCCGCTACGTTTATAGGCGCATCCGGCACAGTAGCAGGAGTTACTGCGCTACTTGCACCTGAGTTACTACTCGAGCCCACTGCATTCGTGGCCACTACCGTAAAGGTGTAACTTGTACCGTTGGTCAAACCTGTTACCGTGATTGGCGAAGATCCGCCGGTTGCGGTAAAGCCGCCAGGGCTGGAAGTAACGGTGTAACCGGTAATGACTGAACCGCCGTTGCTCACCGGAGCAGTAAATGTAATAGTCGCTTCACCATTTCCGCGAACGGCGGTTACGGCTGTTGGAGCACCGGGCACTGTTGCTGGTACCACTGAATTGGATGAGCTGGAAGTTATGCTCGTACCAATGCCATTCGTTGCAGTAACGGTAAACGTATACGTGACACCATTCGTAAGTCCTGTAACTATAAGCGGTGAAGAACCACCAGTGGCAGTAAAGCCGCCAGGGCTGGAAGTAACGGTGTAACCGGTAATGACTGAACCGCCGTTGCTCACCGGAGCAGTAAATGTAATAGTCGCTTCACCATTTCCGCGAACGGCGGTTACTGAAGTTGGCGCACCTGGTACTGTTGCAGGCACTATGGAATTACTGGAGCTGGATGCAATGCTCGTACCAACTGCATTCGTTGCGGTAACGGTAAACGTATATGTTACGCCGTTGGTTAAACCTGTCACAATGAGTGGCGAAGAACCACCGGTTGCGGTAAAGCCGCCAGGGCTGGAAGTAACGGTGTAGCTAGTTATGGCAGCACTCCCATTGTCAAGCGGCGCAGTAAATGAAATGATTGCTTCGCCATTACCCGCAACAGCAGCAACACTTGTTGGCGCGCCTGGCACAGCAGCAGGAGTGATTGAATTACTGGAGCTCGAAGCAGCGCTACTACCTATAGCATTTGTTGCCACTACCGTAAACGTGTATGCAGTGCCATTTGAAAGACCAGTTATAACTATTGGCGAAGAACCGCCACTAGCGGTTATGCCGCCCGGGCTGGAAGTAACGGTATAGCCGGTTATTGCCGAACCGCCGTTGCTAATAGGCGCAGTAAATGAAACAGAGGCTTCACCATTTCCGCGAACGGCGGTTACGGCTGTAGGTGCACCGGGCACCGTAGCAGGAATAACTGAGTTACTCGAGCTAGAAGCAATGCTCGTACCAGCAGCATTTGTCGCAGTCACCGTAAACGTATATGTTGTACCGTTGGTCAAACCTGTTACCGTGATTGGCGAAGATCCGCCGGTTGCGGTAAAGCCGCCAGGGCTGGAAGTAACGGTGTAGCTGGTTATGGCTGAGCCGCCGTTGCTCACCGGAGCAGTAAACGTAATAGTCGCTTCACCATTTCCGCGAACGGCGGTGACACCTGTTGGAGCACCGGGAATAGTTTTTGGAACCACAGAATTACTCGAGCTCGAGCCACTACTTACCCCAACAGCATTGGTCGCTGTTACGGTAAACGTATACGTGACACCATTCGTAAGTCCTGTAACTATAAGCGGTGAAGAACCACCAGTGGCAGTAAGCCCGCCAGGGCTGGAAGTTACGGTGTAGCTGGTTATGACAGCACTGCCGTCACTCGCTGGTGGTGTAAATGTAATAGTTGCTTCGCCGTCCCCAGCAGTTGCCGTACCAACTATAGGGGCGCCGGGTACTGTGGCTGGTGAAATTGAATTGCTTGCACTTGAACTACTGCTGTCTCCCACTGCATTCGTAGCTATTACCGTAAAAGTGTATGTTGTACCATTTGAAAGACCAGTGACAACCAATGGCGAAGAGCCGCCAGTAGCGGTAAGTCCGCCGGGACTGGATGTAACTGTGTACGACAATATCGCTGAACCGCCATTACCAGCAGGAGCAGTAAATGTAATAGTTGCTTGTCCGTTACCCCGTACTGCAGAAACATTTGTAGGAGCACCTGGGACAGTTGCAGGTGTAACCGCATTGCTGCTCGAAGAAGCACTGCTATCACCTACCGCATTTGTCGCCACAACAGTAAACGTGTATGCAGTACCATTCGTAAGTCCGGTTACGATAATTGGGGAGCTGCCGCCGGTCGCTGTAAATCCGCCTGGGCTTGAGGTAACGGTATAAGAAGTAATAGGGTCACCACCATTGCTTAGAGGAGCCGTGAATGTAATAGTTGCTTGTCCGTTGCCTGCGACAGCTGTGACACCAGTAGGAGCGCCAGGTACTGTTGCTGGTGTTACAGAATTACTAGTACTAGATGACGTACTATTTCCAATGGTGTTAGTCGCCACAACAGTAAACGTGTATGCAGTACCATTCGTAAGTCCGGTTACGATAATTGGGGAGCTGCCGCCGGTCGCTGTAAATCCGCCTGGGCTTGAGGTAACGGTATAAGAAGTAATAGGGTCACCACCATTGCTTAGAGGAGCCGTGAATGTAATAGTTGCTTGTCCGTTGCCTGCGACAGCTGTGACACCAGTAGGAGCGCCAGGTACTGTTGCTGGTGTTACAGAGTTGCTTGAACTTGAAGAAACACCTGTACCTGCACTATTTGTAGCGGTAACCGTAAAAGTGTATGTTGTACCATTTGAAAGACCAGTGACAACCAATGGCGAAGAGCCGCCAGTAGCGGTAAGTCCGCCGGGACTGGATGTAACTGTGTACGACAATATCGCTGAACCGCCATTACCAGCAGGAGCAGTAAATGTAATAGTTGCTTGTCCGTTACCCCGTACTGCAGAAACATTTGTAGGAGCACCTGGGACAGTTGCAGGTGTAACCGCATTGCTTGTGCCGGAAGCCGAACTGGTACCGTTAGCATTGGTCGCTGTAACAGTAAAGGTATAGGTTGTACCATTGGTTAAACCAGTAACCGTAATTGGCGAACCGCCACCTATTGCTGTGTGGCCACCAGTATTAGAAGTTACAGTGTAACTGACGATGGTAGAACTGCCATTATCTACAGGCGGGGTAAATGTAATCGTGGCCTGACCATTACCACCTACAGCAACAATATTAGTTGGTGAATCGGGTACTGTTTGATAACTAAAATATGGATAAGTGTTATTTTCATCTATATCCCAAATCAAAGAAGTAAAGTCCCAGCCTACAAAAGTAGTTTCCTGTTTCATTTCGGCGGTTGTCTTACCGGTCATACCAGACGGGTCCGCACCATTACCAACACCATCCCCTGCTGCGTAACCGGAGGTTGTTGTGTCCCAATATGTCGAGACATATGTTCCACTTGTTGGTAAGCCGGTGATACCTCCAACATACTGGGTAGACGCAGAAGATCCTATTGCTCCAGAAGCACCGCCACTACCGCCAGTTCCACCAACTCCCGCAATACCGCCAGCGCCACCAGTGGCACCAGTGGTCTTAGTTCCTGTTGGCACACCAGAAGAATAAACATTTGTAATGACAGAAGTAGCTTGACTACCTAGTAGTCCTCCCATGTGCGCATTGGCTCCAGCGCCGCCTGCGCCACCGGCACCGCCATTACCATTAGAACCAGCAGTTCCACCACCAGCCGTGCCGCCATTACCGCCATTACCGCCTGCGCCACCATTACCTGGAGTGCCAGCAGTCCCAGTCACACTACCTAAAGCATAAGCATTAGAAATAGTTCCAGTGTTCTGACCAACTAAACCTCCGCCGGTAACAGCACCTCCAACTCCTCCAACTCCTCCAGTACCACCAATTATTCCGGCACCGCCATTACCAGACCCACCAGAACCACCAGTACCTCCATGTCCGCCAACACCCCCCACTCCTCCCATAGCTCCATTACCACCCGTCATAGTTACAGAACCAGAAGCATAACTTGTATTAAAACTTCCTGTAGTTAAATCTGCACCGATGAATCCACCGGCAAAACTAGCGCCGCCTGCGCCACCGGCGCCACCGGCTACCGCTGCGCCACCGGCTCCGCCAGCAAGAGTACCACCGGCGCCGCCAGTACCCGAAGTTCCCGCTGTTCCAGATGCACCACCATTACCGCCTACAGTTGTAATGTCACCTGACGCCCAAGAATACTGAATTAATCCAGCAGTGAAATTGTAGCCAGCAAAACCACCAGCATACAATGCACCACCAGCACCACCTGCTGCAGTAGCACCTTGAGCACCGCCAACTCCCCCAGCTCCAGTTGCGCCGCCGTTACCACCAGCACCTGCTGTACCGCCGTTACCACCAGCACCACCAGCACCACCATTTACTGTCACATTTCCTTCTGCATAATCTGCATATAAAGTTCCTAAATTATATCCAGCAAATCCACCACCATAAGTAATACCACCTACAATACCAGCGCTGCGGGCTCCTGCTGCGCCGCCAGTTCCTCCGGTTCCGGCAGCAGCACCATCACCGCCAGTTCCTCCATTACCGCCAGTTCCTCCATTACCGCCAGCGCCGCCAGTTAGGATAAGGTCTCCACTTGATGATGAATCACGAATTGTTCTGGCCGTATTATTCCACCCTGTAAAACCACCACCATAAGTAATACCACCAGCGCCGCCTGCGCCGCCTGCACCACCAACGCCGCCAGCACCACCGTTTGCGGTTGTACCGTCAAAGCCGTCAGCACCAACACCGCCAGTAGACCCATTACCACCGGCACCAGCAGTACCACTCACATTCCCAGTCGCATAAGAATATAATTGAACAGTCCCATCGTTATAACCAACAAACCCACCAGTATACAAAACCCCAGCTGCGCCACCTGCGCCACCGACACCGCCCGCACCACCAGCGCCAACATTGCCAGCCAAACCGCCTGCACCACCAATACCAGCATTACCACCGGTACCGCTTGTACCAGTTACATTTCCTGATGTGTAACTGGTAGTGATTGTGTTCGTAGTATTAACATTGTTTCCGACTAAACCACCAGAATAACTTGCGCCACCTGCGCCACCTGCGCCGCCTGCGCCACCAGTTCCACCAACATGGTTTCCAGTTCCGCTAGAACCATCTCCACCAGCGCCGCCAGTATTACCGTTGGAGCCATTTCTACCTAGTGAAGTCACCGAACCTGTTGAATAAGAATATGAAATAATACCAGTTGCTCCGTTGTTTCCGACTAAGCCACCAGCATAACTAGCACCACCTGCGCCACCGCTACCTCCTGCGCCACCAGTTGCGGCGGTAGAACCTGAAATACTTCCACTTGCGCCGCCTGCACCGCCTGCACCTGAAGTCCCAGCTTCTCCTCCATTAGAAGTGACATTTCCAGTCGCATAAGAAATACCACCAATAATCCCCGCACTACTTCCCACTAAGCCACCAGCATAACTAGCACCACCAGCACCAGCAGTACCACCAGCCCCACCAGTGCCACCTATAGCACCAGAACCGCCGGTACTTCCAGCAACTCCAGTTGCACCGTTACCACTAGCACCCCCAGTAGCCAAAACGTTTCTAGTAGAATAACTTGTTGTAATTAAAACTGAGCCTACCAGTTGAGCAGTTAGTCCACCAGCATAGGCTGCGCCGCCTGTTCCACCTACCCCAGCTGCACTAGTTGCACCACCAGCAGCACCAGAACCTCCATTACCGGCAGTACCGGCACTACCGCTGTTACCACCAGTGCCCCCAGTGGCTGTTACAGTATTACCAGTAGAGTATGAATTAAAATATTTACTACCGCCACTGGTAACGCTTCCATACCCAAGTAAACCACCGGCATCTGCTTCACCGCCGATGCCGCCAGCACCACCAACACCGCCAGCACCACCAACAGAACTTGCTGCCCCATTTGCACCGTTACCACCCAAGCTTCCAGTACTTCCCACACCACCAATACTGGTGACATTGCCAGTAGCATAAGACCCGATCACATCACTTAACCCTGTTGTGATTCTATTATTACCAATTAAACCACCAGCATAACTAGCACCACCAGCTACCCCGGCAACCGCACCACCTCCAGCACCTCCGGCTATAGTTGTGCGAGATGCACCACCATTACCAGATGTTCCCGCAGCTCCAGAGTTCCCTCCTGTACTAGAAACATTTCCTGTGGCATATGTGTATAAAAAGTTGCTTGTGCCAGAAGAGAAGTTACTCATTCCAACTAACCCACCTGCATCTGCTTCACCACCCACACCTGCAGCACCGCCAAGCGCACCAACGGAACCGATGTGAGTAGAAGTTCCTGTTGATCCATTACCGCCATTACCACCATTACCACCATTACCACCCAAACCTCCTACTACAGTTACAGAACCTGTCGCATAAGAATTTAAAATTTGTAAAAGTTGAGTAGTTCCAGACATACGGCCGACTAAACCGCCACCATACGTAGCTGCTCCGGCTCCGCCTGCACCACCAACACCGCCGGCTGCAGCTGTACCAGAAGATACAGAACTACCAGAGGTACCGCCGTTGCCGCCGCTTCCGCCATCGCCGCCTGCACCTCCAACAACTGTAATATTTACATTTGAATACGACCCAGATTGGATTGTCCCTAAGTTATCACCGACTAAACCGCCAAAAGCGCGAACCCCACCGGCGCCGCCTGCACCACCAACAGCTCCAATGCCGCCGACAAAAGTACCAACTCCTGTGCCGCCGCTTCCGCCATCGCCGCCTGCACCTCCAGGTTGTTCTGCTCCGGTGATAGTTAAGTTTTCAGAGTAAGAATCAGTAATTACACCGGTAGCTGAAATATAGCCAGATAATCCTCCAACAAACGACCCAGTCTCAGCACCACCCGCGCCGCCGACACCACCCGCGCCGCCGACACTGCCGCCAACCAAACCAGAACCGCCATCGCCGCCTGAACCGCCATTACCCGCAACACCACCATTCACAACAATGTTTCCTTTGCCTGACCCTGCATGGAAACTGGCATAAGAAGAAATAATATCCGAAGTCGCATACCCTACTAATCCACCAGCATAAACTATTCCGGAAGCACCACCTGCTCCTCCAGCGCTACCTGCAACTCCGCTGTTTGCGGCAGCGCTACGGCCATCAGAGCCATTTGCACCAGCACCACCAGTAACATCAATACTGGTTTTAGAATATGAACCAGTTTGAATAACACCAGTTGTATAACCAACTAAACCACCCGCATATATACCACCGCCGGCACCGCCAATACCACCAGCACCGCCAATACCATATAAAGCTGTGCCAGTACCAGTGCCACCAACACCGCCCTGGCTACTTGCCCCGCCGGCACCACCTGTAGCAGTTACTGTTCCTGTTTGAGCATAAGAGTTAGTAATTGTACCAAGCAAATTACTACCAACTAAGCCTCCAATTTGTAGAGATGATGCCACAGCAATCGCCGCTGCACCACCGGCACCACCAGCGCCACCGGCACCACCGATATGATTAGTCCCGCTTGAGCCATCTCCACCAGCGCCACCGGCACCACCTGCTCCGCCATTACCCCCTACGCCATTGACGTTCGAAGTTGCATAAGAATTATTTATAATACCGGTAACAGCATTGTTTCTACCGACTAAACCACCTGCGTGCAATGCACCGCCGGCACCGCCAGCACCGCCAGCGCCGCCAATTGCAGCGGTTCCATTTGTAATATTTCCCGATGCGCCGCCGGCACCACCAGCACCACCTGCTCCGCCATTACCAGAATAAGAAGTAACTGCACCTGTAGTATGGTAAGAAGTTTCAATAGTAATAGCATGATCTCCTATCAAACCACCGGTAAAACTGGCTCCACCAGCCGCTCCTACAGTTCCGGCACCACCTGCGCCACCAATTGCTCCACTACCACCGCTACCTCCTGCGCCACCATTACCAGAGTTTCCACCATTACCAGATGTACCTTGTACTGCCCCTGTCGAATATGAATCAACAATAATACCAGAGGTAGCATATCCTACTAATCCACCGACATTAGAAATTCCTCCAACACCACCGGCACCGCCGATAGCCCCTGCCCCGCCAACTGATGCTGAGCCACCAGCGCCGCCTGCGCCACCATTACCCGCGGCACCGCCACTTCCAGCTGTTATTGTTACATTTCCGGTAGCATGTGAACTTCCAACATAAGCATTAGTACTAGTAAACCCGATTAAACCGCCACCATACACGTAACCACCAGAGCCGCCAGCTCCACCAACAGCACCAGCGCCGCCTGTCATACCTGCAGCACCATTACCACCAGCACCACCGGTCGCACCTGTCCCACCAGAGTCACCAACTACGGTAACATTTCCTGTAGCATAAGAATTTAAAATCGATGTCCCCGCTCCGGTCACATCACCGATCAAACCACCAGCATTTGTCGCAGTAGTCTGAGTTACTCCGCCGGCGCCGCCGGCGCCACCAATTCCCCCAATCGCTCCATTTGCCCCATTAGCACCAGCACCGCCATCACCGCCATCGTCCGCACTAATTACGATATTATTAGTCGAAAAAATATTATCAAAAGTAACATTAGCCAAAGAGTTGTGCCCAATTGCACCGCCAACAAACATTGCTCCAGTCACACCACCGGCACCACCTGCTCCGCCAGTTCCATTTCTGCCGCCAGTACCAGCAGTACCACCATTACCACCATTACCACCGTTACCACCACCAACTGATTGAGCGACAGTCATTGTTCCGCCAGTACTACTTGAGTCAGAAATATTTCCATTTCCCTGCCCAGCAAGACCACCCATATATAGTGCACCGCTAGCGCCTCCAGCGCCTCCGAGTCCACCCACACCACCATTGTGACTACCCGTACCTAAACTACCGTCACCTCCAATGCCACCATTTCCACCGTTACCACCTGCTTTATTACTTGCAGATAAACTTCCAACAACTGTAGAGTTATGAATCACTCCAGGGTTGTCACCAGCCAAACCACCAATAAATACAGCACCACCAATACCACCGACGCCGCCTGTACCTGCAGTAGCACCAGTACTTCCAGAAATATTCCCTGAAGGTCCAGCATTACCGCCCACAGCACCATTACCCGCAGCGCCGCCCACAACTGTAACAGTAGTGATTGTATAATTTACGTCTTTAATTAATCCAATATTTAAACCAGCAACACCGGCACCGTAAGCTGCTCCGCCAGCGCCACCTGCTCCGCCAGCGCCACCTGCTCCGCCAATTGCACCAGTAGAACTCCCCCCGGCGCCGCCAGCGCCACCGACAGCACCATTAGCTCCCGCGCCGCCTATCGAAGCAACAGTGCCCACATTATTTGCTGTACTAATTGTTGAACCTAAAACACCATTGTATCCAATTACACCGCCAGCATATGCGGCACCACCAATACCACCAGCGCCACCAGCAACTCCTGCAACACCAGCCATACCAGCACCGCTAGAACCAGGTGTACCAGCACTTCCAGACGATCCACCAACACCGCCGGCTGCACTTACGTCACCTTGAGCATAAGAAGCAGGGCTCACTACGCCTATATTCCAACCAACCAATCCACCCGCGGCACCAACTCCACCCGCGCCACCGCTAATACCTGCTATGCCCGCGGCACCAGCTACTGCTCCAGATGAGTTACCACCGTTGGCTCCATTAGCTCCTGCACCACCCGCACCACCAGTTGATGTAGCATCACCTGTGGAATAAGAAGTACCTTGAATTATTCCATTTGTTGTATTGTAACCCAGTAAACCGCCAGCATATGCGGCACCGCCAATACGAAGCAAAACAGAAGCTGCTACGTCAGTAGCACCACTAGCTCCACCAGCCGCACCAGTTGTTCCACTACCACCATTACCACCAGAACCTGGAGAACCACCGGAGCCAGCGGTAGCTGTCACATTTCCAGTTGCGTGTGAATCTGCAATTGTTGCTGTATTCAAACCAACTAATCCGCCAGCATAGGCAATAGCACCTGCTACTACCGCACCACCGGCGCCGCCAACAGCACGAACCCCACCAGCACCACCGGCGCCGCCATTGCCTGAAGTACCGCCAAGAGAAGTGATGTTAACATTTGAATAAGTCCCATCTTGAACAACACCACCAGTGTTGTTATGGCCAGCAACTCCACCTGCATGACCAACACCGCCAGCACCACCGACGCCGCCAACACCACCAACACCGCCTATTGCGCTCGTACCGCCAACACCACCAGAAGCGCCAGCTGCTCCATTCCCCCCTATACTACCTGTTGCCGTTACCGAACCAGTTTGTATA
Source organism: uncultured Candidatus Saccharibacteria bacterium (assembly GCA_964648985.1). Lineage (GTDB taxonomy): Bacteria > Patescibacteriota > Doudnabacteria > UBA920 > UBA920 > JAEUSE01. The sequence continues at coordinate 38,249 of CAZYMS010000004.1, read as the reverse complement.
TATGAATTTGTAATTGTAGAAGTATTTAACCCAGCCAAGCCACCTGCATAAGCAGCGGCTCCAGCGCCGCCAGCGCCGCCCGTTGCACCTACTGCTCCAGCATGACTTGATCCTCCAGCCGATCCATTACCTGCACTGCCAGCAGCCGCACCATCTTTACCTGCACTAGCAGTTGCTGTAATTATACCGCTAGCATATGAGTTAATAATTGTATTAGCATTGTTTCCAACCAAGCCCCCAGCATAGGCAATTGCTCCAGCGCCACCGGCACCACCAGTTCCACCTGCCGCAGCAGCTGTAGCATTAAAAGTTGCAGTAGTTGAGCCGCCAGCACCACCTACTCCACCATTCCCAGGAGTTCCGGCTATCGCAGTAATATTTCCAGTAGAATATGAAACACCGTTAATAACACCTGTGCTCTGCCCGGCAATACCACCACTATTTGCCACACCACCTGCGCCGCCAGCTCCACCGTTACCACCAGTGCCCCCAACAGCATTGGTGCCACCGTTACCACCAGTGCCGCCAGCTCCACCGTTACCACCAGTGCCCCCAGTAACCGTAACGTTACCAGTATTATGCACTTCGCCAATTGGACCTAGTATATAGTTACCTAAAACACCGCCGCCGAATGCTGCGCCCCCTGCCCCGCCAATAGCTCCATTTGCACCAGCACCCCCAGTAGTAGAAGCTGCTCCAGTTCCGCCGGCACCACCATTGCCGCCAGTGCCCCCTGCGCCGCCGATAGCAACTACATCACCGGTTGAATAAGATTCTAAAATTTCACCATTAGAACTATAACCAACTACACCACCAACATACGCAATGCCGCCGACTGCGCCAACAGTACCTGTTATACCAGCTAAACTAGTAGCGCCTACTCCGCCGCTTGCTCCGTTGCCTCCTGCTCCACCAGTTCCAGTGACGTTAGATGTTGAGTAATCATTTAAAAGAGAATTACCTGTGTTGTTTCCAATAACGCCGCCCGCATAAATAATTGCCCCCACTGTAGCAACCCCGCCTGCACCTGCTAACGCACCAGTGCCGCCGGCACCACCTGCGCCAGCCGAACCACCACTGCCAGCAGTACCTGTGACTGCTCCAGTTGTGTGATAGCTGCCGGTAATAGTCAAGGTATTGTTTCCGGCAACACCACCAATATATAGAACACCAGCCGCACCCCCAGTTCCCCCGGTAGCTCCGACTATTCCCGTTAACCCATTTACTCCAGTTGCACCACTACCACCCGCACCACCGGTTCCTATAACCGGGTTTGTGGAATAAGAATCTTGGACTGCTCCAACATTACTCCCAACTAACCCACCAACATAAGAAGAAGTTACATTTGCGGAACCACCGGTTCCAGATGCTCCATTTGCACCATTAGAACCACTTGATCCTTTCGCACCGCCTGTGCCGCCAGTACCTCCAGCGCCGCCAGTACCACCTACAACAGTCACAGTTCCAGTATTAGAATTTGAAATTAAAATTACTCCTGTATTTAGCCCAACCAAACCACCAGCGTACGCACCACCACCAGCACCGCCAGTTCCACCAGCGCCGCCAGTACCTCCTGTATGCGCTGTACCGGCTGCTGCACTCCCACCAGTTCCACCAACTTGTCCATTTTGCCCGTTTGAACCAGTTGCAGTTACGTCACCTGTCGCATAGTTAGGAGCAGTGACACCGCTAACTACACCATCAGAATTATTTTGCCCAACCAAACCACCAGCGTACGCAATACCACCGGCGCCACCAACGCCACCGGCGCCCCCTGTTGCAGCTGTTCCAGTAGTTGCAACTGCACTTGCCCCTGCAGTCCCTCCGGCAGAACCATTCCCAGGTGTACCTCCAGTAGCAGTTATATCCCCTGTCGCATATGAAGCAAAACGAATGTTACCTAAATTATTTCCAACCAAACCTCCAGCAAAACTAGCGCCGCCAGTTGCACCCGTACCGCCAGCGCCGCCAGCGCCGCCAATAGCTGCTGTACCACCAGCACCACCCACGCCTGCCGCACCGGCAGAACCACCCGTTCCACCAGCAGCAATAACATTGCCGGTTGCAAAAGATGTTACAACAATACCGGAGTTGACCCAACCAATTAGACCACCTGTATAACTTATACCACCAACACCCGGTGCACCTACTCCACCACCTGCGCCACCAATACCAGAACCAGAATTAGTTCCGCCTGCACCACCATTACCCGAATTACCACCTGCTCCGCCAGTTCCAGTTACGATTGCCGAAGAACTAGAATCATTTATGCTACCTTGAGCAGAGTAGCCAATTAAACCTCCGCTATATACTACTGCACCCGCTCCGCCAGCTAACGAAGTACCACCTGCTCCAGATACAGTTGCTCCGCTCGTAGTGTTTCCGCCTGCACCACCATTACCCGAATTACCACCTGCTCCGCCAGTTCCAGTTACAGTTCCAGAAATGCTAATATTAGTAATCGTTCCAGCGTTATAACCCGCCAAACCTCCAATATATAAAATACTGCCGGCGGTGCCAATAGTACCAGTACCACCAACAGTTGGGGTAGTACCGGAACTTCCGGCTGCACCATCGGATCCATTACTCCCAGCAATCCCGACACCAGTAATATCTGCATTAGTCAATGTCAAATCTTGAATACTACCAAGAGTATAACCAAATAACCCAACATAACTTAAAGTTGTTGAGTTAATAAATAAATCGCTTATAACAAATCCTGCGCCATCAAAATTTCCAGTAAAGTTTGTGATATTTGTTCCAACTGGTACAAATCCTTCCCCAGAATTCCAACCGGTAGTTACAGATGCATCAATGTTACCATTTAACCGATATGAATTTGCGAGATTGGTTTTCATTGCCTGTAAGCCGTAAACGTCATAAATTACGAATGGATCGGTGCTGATACCTGTTCCGGTGTAACGCCTAAATGTTCCAGCTGTCACCGAAAAACTTCCAGTAGCAGAAAAAGTGTCTGTACCAGGATCTGGCGCTGTCCAAGTAGCGGCTGAAGTTTGTGAATAACTTCCTGACTGTCCGCCAGAATTAGTTATGCTCACATCTGCATTTTGAGAAATTGTACCAGTAAAACCATTTATAGCTAACGAACCAATAGTTATAGTGGTATCAATATTCACAATATCAGAAGCAGACCCAGAAGAAGCATCAAAAATTACATTACTAGTTGCATCAGGGGCATTACCTGCGCCCGGGGCTCCACCAGATGTTGTTGCCCAGTGATTAGCAGCATCAGACCAATTACCCGCGCCGCCAACCCAATACGCATTTGCCGGTGGGTCAATAATAAAGTCAATATCAACAGCGCCCGTAACTTTCAAATCGAACACTGCGGAAGGATTGGAAAGTCCCAGAAGAATTATTCTGTATTTTCCGTCATGGTCTATGGTTGCAAACGTAGCTATGCGCTGGCCGTCTACGGTATACGCTTCTATAGTTGCTGGCTCTGCTGGATTCGCCGGCTTGGCATAGAGGGTAATATCTCTACTTTCATTTAAGATATGCTCAAATGTTACGCGCACGAATTGCCCGTTGGTTACGCTCGCATAGTTTTGGTCCTGCGTCGCCACAAGCCCGTATATATCACCAACGGTATTTTTATGTTCGTCCAAAAGTAACGCATTGGAAATATAAATAATTTCAAACGTTTGAGTTGAAAGATGCGGCACTATCCACTCGACACGGTCAATATATCCGTTGTCATTTGTGTCGAGCGCAGTGAACTGCATTTCCTGACCATCATTGTTTTGCCATTTTATTTTTATCTGATCTTCCTGACCCACTCGAAATATTTCTGGTATGTCGGTACCTACTGGAACGTTGACCATAGGATGCACCAGCTCTTGCTCTTCCGTAGAAGATACCACCACTGTTTTTCCATTGCTGGTAAATTCTTCTACCACTGTTGGTGTCGCATCTACAGTAGATGCGACTTCCGTTTCTGCTTCTACTGTCTCAGAAATATTTTCTTCTACTGTTGGAGCCACACTCTCAGTTTCTAGCGCTTCCTCAATCGCGGTTGATTGTGCAATTTCTGTAACTTCAGCTACAGGCAATTCTTCTCCCACAGAAATTTCACTTGCTGTCTCCGCAACTTCCACTGCTGGAACTTCTACCTCTGGTGTCATCTCTGTGCCTTGAGCAGGGGTTTCCGCAACAGGAGTTTCAGAAATTATTTCCTCTGGAGCGGACTTTGCACTTGGGGCCGCACCGCTCTCTGCAACTGATGCTGCTTCCTCAGTTTGTGCAACTTGCTCTGGCCCTGCTGCTATAATTTCGGGCACCACTTCTTCACTCGACTCTTCTGGAACTTCAGCAACATCCGGGGCAGTATCTAATGCACCTTCTTGCTCCGTAGCTTCTGAAACAATCAGCACCTGGGCACTGGCATCCTCGGAGGTAGAAGTGCTGGCTTCAGGTGCTGGAGTTGTGGCCTCAGGAACATCGGCGCCTTCAGTACCTGGGGCAGCTTCTGCTTCAGGTGCATCGATTATTTCTTCACTTACAGTGACTTCTGCAACTACCGTAGGAGCTGGCTCACTTGCTACTCCCTCAGCTGAAGTTGTAGCTACTTCTTGGGTGGGAACTAGTGCTGCAAGCGATGTCTCCGACGATGCAACGACCTCCTCAGCTACAGCAGCTTTTATTGGACTTGCTAGAAATAAAAACCCAGCTAGCACAAAGCAGCTGGCAAGGAAAAAAAGTTTGACTACGGACGGCATGTGGGGCATTTTTTGTATCTGATAACTGATAAATTGTATTCTGATTTTTCTTTCAAACGAGGACTTTTTGCACTACTTTTTGAGCTGCATTCCTTATATTAAGTATAAGAAATTCTCGCTTTTCTGTCTGGAAAATTCCTACTTATTTTCTATGTACAAGGGGGCCTGTTGTATGAGGAATTATTCATGCAGCGCCCAAGTCAAAAAAGGTTATAATTTTACTTTTTAAATTGTTCGACCCCCCCATGGAACACCAAAAAAACTTTTTCCATGTTCGTTAAACACCTTCTGCAATGTGTTTTACATATTTCATAATTCTGATTTCTAACCGAGATACTTTTTTATTCCACCCGAAGGTACAGAATATAAAGTATACTTTCCTATGGTAGCCCATGAAACACTTACTTTTATACGGATTGAATTCCTGCAGCCATATTCCAAAGAGTGTTCATGAGCAGCCACCCTGGATGGTTCTAACCATGCCACCCATGACACGCTTGGGCACTTATTGAGGCAATATAAGTAAAATCTTAGTACTGACTTGTCCACATAAAAAGAGCTCTGTTGGTACTTATTTTAATTCATAGTTATACACACCCCTCGCGACTTCCCTGCCCATAAAGCCAACCGCGCAAGCAAGAAACCAACTTTTATACCCGACACCTTCCAGCAACCATAGCCTCCGCAACAGCGACTTCCTTCCCAGGTTTCCAACTCGGCATGAAAACTGCCATGGCGAAATAGAAAAAGCCCTAGAACAACTAAATTGTTCGGGGCTTCTCTTTTTTTGCCTTGCCATTCGATGTGCTTTTTGACTATACCTTCATCAAGACCGACCGAGGTGATACAGTTTCCAACACTCCACATGCCATCTTTTTCTAAGTATAACTCTCTAATTAACTTGAGCTTCTTACGGATATGGATACTGGCATTGATCTTCAACCTCGAGACGGCATCACTAAGGCGATATTCGGTGGTATTCCAATCTGAATGTACACATGGTTTTTGGTCGGTGTTAGTTTCAACCAGGTAGAAGTTTCGGTAAGGCTTTTGCGAAGTTCTGTTTTGACATAGTTTTTGAGTCACACATTCCCCAAGACGAGGAGGCGTGTCTGGGCACGATTCATTCTTGGACAGCAGCTACGCTCAGAAATACTTTTACGCTTCTTGTCTGGCCGCTTGTCCGGGGTTTCCTCTTAAGAAAAAACTTTATTTGTCATGTTTATTTCTATAACAATTTCTTATTACGTTTACTGTCCAGACTTCTTGGAAACTTCATTTCCCACAATCATGGCATTTCGTATTTGGCTTGTTAAGTCTTCCAGAGCACCAGGAGAATGTGGAATGAGTATAGTGTTTGAATTCACGCCCAACTCTTTTAGAGTATCGAAGTACTGAGTCATAAGTACCAGCTGCATTACATCTTGAGCAGTAGTTCCGGGAACACTGCGCTGAAACTCGCCAACACTATCCCGCAGACCTTCCACTATAGCGCTACGCTGGTCAGCGATACCTCGACCTTGGAGCGCCTTGCTTTGGGCTTCAGCCTCTGCGGATTTTACTTTCAAGATTTTCTCTGCCTCACCGCGCTCAGTGGCAGCAACACGCAATCGTTGCGCTGCGTTTATCTCGTTCATGGCTTCCTTAACCTTCATGTCCGGCTCAATGTCGGTAACTAAAGCCTTAATAATGCCATATCCGAAATTGGCCATTACCGCCTCTAGCTCTTGCTTTACTGCATTAGCAATTTCATCTTTCTTTTCAAACACACCATCCAAAATTATACCAGGCACTCTCGCCCGAACCACATCGAACACAAAAGAAGTAATTTGCTTTTGTGGATTGTCGAGTCGATAAAATGCTTCGTACACCCGATTTGGCTCTATGAAATACTGCACCGCTACTGTTATATGCACAAACACATTATCTTGTGTTTTAGTTTCTACCCCAACATCTATTTGCTGTACGCGCAAATTAACGCGGCCAGCAACATGCTCAATAAACGGAATACGAACATTGAGTCCCGGATTTGCTACTCGCACAAACTTACCAAAACGTTGCATTACCGCAGCAGTTTGTTGCTTAACAGTAAACAAACTCATTACGAGTAATAACAAGGCCGCTATAACTATTGCCAATATTATCGCCATATATAATGTCACTATTATTAATAGACAGAGAACCTAGTCACGAGCTAGAGTTATCGAATACCGCATTGTACAAATATATGGACAGTCTGTAAAGCATGTGTATAATATACACATGACGGAAATAAAGACAAAAGAAACCAGTGCGAGTGTACTAGAGTTTATAAAACAAGTACCCGATGAGACTAAACGAAAAGATAGTCTTGCGCTGCTTAAATTATTCAAAGACATTACGGGTGAGAAACCAAAGATGTGGGGGTCAAGCATTATTGGATTTGGCAAGTACCACTACAAGTCCGAACGCAGCAGCCAACAAGGTGTCTGGCCGCTTACTGGCTTCTCCCCTCGTAAGCAAAACCTTACTCTATATATAATGCTTGGACTTGCTGACTACACAAGTCTTCTGAAGAAACTTGGTAAACATAAAATGAGCGGCGGTTCATGCCTCTACATAAACAAGCTGAGCAATGTAGACATGACCGTGCTCAAACAAATCATACAAAAGTCTTACGTGGCCATGAAGAAAAAGCATAAAGCGTAACCGCATATACCAAAAAGGGTCACCCTTTGCGCAACGTAAAAGGGTAACCCTTTTTCTTCTCTCGTATGCGCTCAGCCACTGAATAATCCGTGCATTTGTTTCGCTACTTATACACGTACATACGAGACGAGCAAAAAATGTGATACACTACATGTATAATAAAACGAAGCTCTTTAGAAGCTCAAAACACATTTGTCTGTTTTGGGCTCATCTTTTTATACAAACCATGTTGCCACAAGAACCATCCGGCTCAACCCCCTCAGACTACGAACTACGTTGCCGCAGCTGCTCTAAGCTGCTCGGCAAGCATGCTCTGCAGACTGCCACCATAGAAATTAAATGTACCCGATGCGGAACTATCAACTCTATTTTAGACGGCAAAGATACACTCATCTATATTACTTCGGCCGCGGGTCATATTATATACGCAAATGAACAGCTTGAAGCCATCACCGGCTACACGCTCACAGACGTACTCGGAAAAACCCCCGCCATTTGGGGAGGACAAATGCCCGATCAATTTTATGAAAACTTTTGGCAAACTATTCTCGTTCAGAAAAAAGCAACCCTAGTACGCCTCACCAATAAAAAGAAAGATGGCACGCACTATGAATGTATTAATCGAGTATCACCTATTTTAGACGAACTAGGAGAAGTACAATATTTCTTAGGCATTCAAACAATAATTAAATAAGAGACAAAACGCTATGCAACTCGCACCCATCTTGCCTGGAGAGCAAGAACGGCTGGACTCGCTCCACGCCCTCGGGTTACTGGACCTCGCAAGTCCGGAAGAGCGGTTCGACCGCCTAACCAAAGCAGCAGTAGATTTCTTTCATGTCCCCATTTCTACTATTAGCTTAATTGGTCAGGATAAAGAAATATATAAATCATGCCAGGGGCTAGAACAACGCACCTGTGACCGCACCGTATCATTCTGCGGACACGCCATGTACAGTAAATTTGTATTTATTGTGGAAGATACACTCAAAGATGAACGCTTTAAAGACAACCCTATGGTGGTAGGTGCGCCGCACATTCGCTTTTACGCCGGGATTGCCCTGCATAACCGCACTACTCACTTGCCCATTGGGGTATTCTGCATTAAAGATATAAAGCCTCGCAGCTTAAGTGTTACCGATATTGACTACCTGCTTGAACTCGGACGAGCTGCCGAAGACGAACTCAATACCCCTAAGCTAACTCCTTGATTAAAAAGAAAAAGGGTCAACCTTTTGCATTGCGCAAAGGGTGGCCCTTTTTCTTTTTGGTATATTATGCTTTTTTGCCAGCAATGTTAACCATCCATTCCATACCGTATTTATCAGTGAGCATACCAAACTGGTCGCCCCACGGAGCCGGTACAAGGGGCTGAGTTATTTTTCCGCCTTCGGCCAATTTATCCCAATAACCTTTTAGCTCTGCTTCGTCGTCACCGCTCAAAGACATACTAACACTCATACCTGGGTTAAGCGGCCAGCCCTTTGGTGCATCCGAAGCCATAAGGGTCATGCCGTTTGGGACAATAAGCTGCGCGTGCATAATCTTCTCTGCATCTGCAACGTCACCACCAGGCATGCCCTGCGCAAAAGTACTCATGGTAAGCTCACCACCAAACGCGCCCTTATAAAACTCCATTGCTTCCTTAGCTTTTCCATCAAAATGTAGATACGGATTTAGTTTGCTTGTCATATATATGTTTAATTACTGTTTAGTGTGTATAAATAGTAGCAGAAAACTAAATGCCTGCCCACTTATATCCGGCAAGACAGATATTTGCTATAATTGCCGCACGGTATAAGTGGCGCTATACAAACCTCAAATCACCAGCCCTGATTTACAAAGGCCGCGTCCGCCCATTCCTTTGGGTTATCCAAAGGTCGAACAAAAACGTCAAACGTCGAAAGTTTATAAAGTCTATCATGCCTGGAGACGTGATAGACCTGACGACATTCGACATTAAGACTCTTATTATATGGATATAAGCGAGCAACACAAGAAGCACAACGAAGAAAACTGGCCCATGGCAAACTGGCGCTCCTGGGGCTCATGGTTTTCCTGGGGCAGCCCAGTTGGCCTTGGCCTTTTCTTTGTTGAGCTCAGTCTGTGTGTTTGGATCCTGCACCTAGCCGGTATTGTTCACTAGCTACCGCAGGCACAGCACCAAAAACCACCCACGAACTTTTTCTGGGTGGTTTTTGATTTAAAAAATGGTTACATTTATGAACAAATCAATTGCATATCAATAATCATATATTGACAAACGATAAATAGTAGACTACTATATATGTATCAATAAACAAGCATATTTTATGAAACGAGGCTCAACTATATTTCTACAAATTGTAACTATCCTAATTGGCATTGGCACTCTTGCCCTTCTTTTATGGGAGCCTCACTTAGAGGGTAGAAATACACATGCTACCAACTTTGAAGTGTACTTTAAAGACCCGTTTTTAGCATACATATATGTAGCATTTATCTGCTTCTTTGTAGCACTGTACAAGGCTTTCAAGATACTCGGGTACGTACGGCAAAATAAGTCATTCTCCCAGGCAACAGTAAATGCGTTCCGCACTATAAAATACTGCGCACTCACGTTTATTGGTTTTATAGTGGGTGCAGAAGCTTACCTAGTTTTAGCCAGACCCGAGGATGACATTGCCGGAGGCGTTGCTATAGGACTAATATTAATTTTTACCACCGTCGTAACCGCTACAGCCGCCGCCTTGTTCGAAAACCTATTACAAAAAGCGGTGGACCTAAAATCCGAAAACGACTTAACCGTTTAATCAACTTCTTAACCTGGGACTTCCGCGTTTGGCCAAGTACGACGCATTTTGCGAGGATGGTTGGAGGCGTAGTTACACTACGGTGAGAACCACCGCAGTAAAATAAGGAAGTAATTGGGCAAACCCCTGTGGCTTCAAATCAATATTAATCCTTTAATAGATTGAAGCGCGGAAGTCCTATAAATTTATGATAATTATCAACCTAGACGTTATGTTAGCCAAACGAAAAATGAGCGTAACCGAGCTCACCGAGAAAGTCGGCATTACCATGGCCAACATTTCCATACTCAAAAACGGCAAAGCCAAAGCCATCCGCTTCTCTACCTTAGAGGCAATATGCGAAGCTTTGGACTGCCAACCGGGCGATATTCTGGAATATAAAGAATGATCTCATTCTCCTCTGTCATTGCGAGAAGGCTTTGCGACGAAGCAATCTCGCTTTCTCATGAATAATATGGATTGCCGCGTCACTCGAGGACTCGCTCCTCGCAATGACGAAGACAATTGAATTAATCTACGAATACCATGAATCCCACTCTCAAAAAAGCGCTCTACATTATTCTCCTAAGTTTAGGCCTAGCCCTAGTTTTTAACTATTTATTCTTTAGCAAGCTTATTGGTATTTCCGTTTTTGTGTTCGTGGTTATCCTACTCGGGACTGTACTCGGCTTTGCGCACTACCAGAAAGTACCTCTCAAACAAACGTGGTGGTTAGTAGCGCTCATAGCTTTCTTTAGTCTCATGCCCGGCATTCGCGCAAATGAATTTTTAACTTTACTGAATGTTGTAGCAACTTTTGGCTTGCTCATACTGCTCGCCCACCAACTAATTGGTACTCCCGTTTTTCTTATGAAAGTACGGGACTACTTCCTGCTTGCAATGCTCGTACCGTTCCGCATGTTGGGCAGAGGTCTTTCTACCGTTTCTAAACTCGGGCAAATTCACAGCAACGTACAACACCGAGACGTGTGGATTCGCGTACTTAAAGGCGTGGTTATGGCCGTACCTATTTTAATAATATTCGGTGCGCTCTTTTCCCAAGCAGACCTAGCTTTTTCGCAATTTCTGAGCAACTTTATAGATATAAATATTTCAGAACGCTCCATACAGTACCTTGTGCTCCTCGCATTCGCTTTCGTGACTGGACTTTGTTATCTATCCTATATATTCTTCTCCCCCCCTGTCATTCCGGTTTCCACAAACGAGTCTTCGAGTGCGGGAAGACCGGAATCCAGCATTAATTCTGACCGCAGCATAGAAGTGCTAGTTTTCTTGTCTCTCATCTCTCTTCTCTTTTTCCTCTTCATTGGCTTCCAAGTTACCTACCTCTTTGGGGGCCAAGCCAACATAACCACCTGGGGCTTTACCTATGCCGAATACGCCCGCCGAGGTTTTTGGGAACTACTCATGGTGGCTATACTCTCGCTGTTTGTACTACTTGCCTCAGAACAGTTTGCGGGTACAGAAGAAAAAAAGAATAAGCACTTCTTAGTGCCTGCCTTAGTACTCATAACCGAAGTTATAGTTGTAATTATCTCCGCCTTCAAACGCCTCTCACTATATATAGACGCCTACAGCCTAACAGAACAACGATTTTACGTAACAGTGTTCGTAATTTTCCTACTTGCACTGTTCATACTCCTTGCAATAAAGTTCATAAAAACCAAACCGGAGAACTTTTTTACCTTTGGTACACTCCTCACCGGCACAGCGTTCTTAATAGTAGTGAACCTCATAAACCCCGACGCTTACATAGCCAACTCAAATCTAAAACGATACAGCAAAACTGGGAAAATAGATACCTACTACATAGCAAGTCTTTCTCCAGACGCCACCACCCAAAAAGTAGAGCTCTACCATAAGCTCGATGGCGATAATAAAGAACAACTACGAAGCTGGCTAGCAAGTCAACAAACTAAACTTGAAACCGAAAACAATCGATGGCAAGCCTTTAACTTATCCCGCTCTCGCGCTTTGAAATTACTGCAAGAGCCAAGAAATTAAAAGAAGCATAAATAAAAACAGTCAGCATATATTCATTGCTTTTATTTATACAGATGTGGTACGCGCTACATTACTCTGCCTAATAAACCGCCTATATCGTGTATGCCCCTTTTTCTTTTGCAATAACTTCCTTCTTTGAAAGTTATTGTTAGTTTTTCCTATCTCGTTCAAAAGCTTTGCGTATTTTATCTGAGATTTTCTGCCTGGGGACAAACCGCCTTTCCCAAGACGAACACCCAAGTGTTCCATACCCTCTTCCCATGTAAGAACTTTGCTCTTCTTAGCGTTAAGGGGGAGAGGTTGATTATTATCAAAAGTTGCCAATAGCTTCTGTATCTCTAGGCCTAAGGACACCATCTTTGCTTTTGGCACATTACTTGCGGTAATACCTATATCATCCACAAAGATGGCGATTCTAGGGTCAAATCTTCGGAGCCTATTTCTCACTAGCAACTCTAACTTCTTAAAAGTACCTATATTGACCCAAGTCGCCAGACGAGTGGAAGTTGCAAAACCACGAGCCAGTGTCCTGAAAGGACTAGGATTATCTTTTGGACCCTCTGGCACGCAGCAGACATTACTCAACTGTTCAGCCAACTTTAGAGAGCACCCTGCTTTACAAAAAAAGTTGGTAACGCTTGCAGCATCAACATTTTCAAAAAAAGTACTGATATCTAGAGCTAATAATGTTCTTTTTCTACTATTGCCCATTAAAGCAAAAGCGGCATCCAAATGACTTTTTGATGTAACCCCACCAAATATAAATCCTGGTAATTCTTTATCGTGCACAGCAAGAACCTTATGGTCAATGAGATGCAATAAGTTACCCAACTTTGTTCGCTTAGCATTGCGGACAAACTTTCTTTTAGACGCATCTGATGCTTTTGAATCTTTCCAAAGTCTGAACTGATTGGCCAGGACATCCTGAATGAGCGCCAGCGCCCTCTGTCTAGGCAGCGACTTGTCAGACAAACGGCGGGATAGCTCGGCAATGCTTCGGATATTAATCTTCGGGAGCATAACCATTTTTTATATATTTATTTAAATTATGAGACTTCTTTGATATCAAATACTCTTGAATTTTTGATGCGACATTGAATAATTTTCTTTCTATTAAAGACAAATTACTCTCTTCGGCAACATCAATCATAAATGGAGTTATAGAACTAGGGCTTACCTCTAGTTTACTAGCGAGCTTATTAATAAACTTCCGAGAGGGCTCTTTCTTATCGGTTTCGATCAAAGTGACAAGTATTTCAGATACATCCAAAACATCAGCCAATTGCTTCTGGGACAGGCCGCTTTCTTCTCTTATTTTTTTTAATAATATTGGAAAAGTGTACATAAATAACTAAAGGGCGGCTAGTACATTATATCGATTAGCAAACGAATAATCTGCAATATTAGCAGGATAATTCGCAACAATCGTTCCATAACGTATAACCGCCCATAAATACGGAAAGTTCAAGCTAAGACTGAAAGGATGAGAAGTTGGATGTTCCATAAATTATGAGTTGGATTAACTACATTTGTAAATTTACGACCTAAACAACTACTTAAGCTTCTAACGGTTAAAATTTCGATATAACTTTCCGTATAGAACTAAAGTAACCGTTAGCTACTAAGTAGTCGCGAGCGAAGCGAACGTTGAATGTCTAATTTACTACTCGCTTGCTCTACTTCAACCACTCCATTCGCCAATCGCCCAGGTACTACAGGGCGGCATTCTTGGACTTCTCTTTTGAACGCGGAGAATTGGGCGTGCGGGTGTGTGAGAACCTTGTCAGTCTTAAAAGTAGTTCGAGACTGGAAGGGGAGATATCACTGTCGGATATCTAGAAAATTCGAAATATTATTGACCGTTATTATTCTAGCTTGATTTTCAAAGAACTACCCAATAAGCCTATACTTTTTGTAAAGGTTAGGCAAGAATATGATTGTGGATAAGTAACGAATTAGTTTTATTTAAGTAATAAATTCTAATTAAACTCCAGCCACTCACCCTCGGTATAAAAAGCGGTCGCGAAGGTGACCATCACGACGGCAAAGCGGGAGTTTTAGGCCAGTTTGTATTATACTTATCTTAAAAGATTATATATGACCCAAAGAAACATTGAAGGCCAACGCCCGGCAGAAACGAGTTTGGGCAGGGAGCAAAGCCAGCTCGCCATGTCGGCATCCAACGATGCGTACTATACCAAACTCAATAGATTGGGCGAATCCCACTGGCAGGAAGTAACAAAGGAAGTTGCCACCGCAGGCAATAACATTGCTACCAAGCGAGCAGAATACTTGCAGTCTTGGGGAGTAAAAATATCAGCTGATAAACTATTCCTGGAAAGCGAAGCAAGCCGAGAAGTTGAACAGCATGTATATGGGGAGTTAACCTTTACTGACATGCATGTAACTGTACTGCCCAAGCGGGAAGATGCTAGCGCAGTGAAACGGGATATGCAAGCCGGTGGCCCCGTTGGCTTGGTTTATGATAAAAACCAAATCAAAAAGATGGATGGCTTTCGTCGCATACACAAGAACAATCAACTCATTGCCGCAGCGGATGTATATTGGGGCAAACAAGAATTTGAGGAGCCTATTGCCATAGGGCTTGGCTATAGCGATGCCGCTCAGAATAATATAAATGAAGTAGTTTGTAAAACAGACGACGGTTGGGTGCGCCTAGAAAAGCAACACGACGGCAGGGTGGTTGCACTCGAACGTTTAGGCAAAGACTTAAAGCCGCAGAGCGAATTTAGTCGTTTAAGTGAACGGGTGGAGGAAGCACAGCACATACAAGCAGGCGGTTCGGATGCCGTAGCGGAATATGCCTGCATTACCAACACCGAATCTACAGCGGAAACGTATCTTCATTTTACAGAATTACTTTGCGACAAGGCTCGACAGCTACAAGTTAAATATGCAGACGAAATTGCAAGTTTGAGGGCAAAGATTAAAAGAGCGCCAGCTGAAGCACGGCCTGAGATTGAATTGCAAATCCAGGCAATAGAAGCTCAGTTGCCTGATGAAGTTGAGAAAATAGTAAAACACATCACAAAAACTGGTCAAGAAAGAGCTGCTCAATTTGAAAATTTTAAATCACAATTTAAACGGACTAATGGCGATAGATATTCAGTACTATTGGCTACAATAACCAAGGAAATCCCAGAGGTAAAATTAAAGATATTTGAAGTCTCTGAAATCCTACGCAAACATAGCCTTGAAACCATGCTAGCTGAACAGGATACTTTTAGATGGAAAGTGAGAAACTGGTTACGCAACATATAGTTTGCGGAGACACTTAAAAAGCCATCGCACAGATAACTATAGCGACGGCTTTTATCGTATAGTTTTTATATTATCGTAATTCGATTCTGTTTAAGCAGCGCTAACTTCTTTGTGTAGGCTATTTTTGTCTTTTTTACGTATGTGAGTTGTTTGCCGCGTTTTTGCTTGAGTTGTTGTTCAAGCCAGCGGAGTACGCCTTTGGTGTGTTCGGTCATAAAAAACTGCAGACTAGCCTTTTCGTCTTGGGTCAGCTTGAGGTACTTCTGGTACTCAGCAAAAAACATGGGAATGTACTTAAGGTTTTGTTTACTGAGAAACACCAAGGCAAAGGTGGCTAGGTCGTTTATAAGGTAGCTCCAGTGTAGGTTGTTAAAGTCTATAATGGCGGTTACCCTACTCCCACGCATGAGTATGTTGTCCGTGCCCAAGTCACCGTGGAGTAATGTCGACCGGAGCTTTTTGCCTTTTACAAAACCTTGCGCCTTAACTGAGTAGTAAGTGTTCTGGTGTTCTTTGGGTAACTTATAGTTTAATAGCACCGTGTGCAGCTTGGCTATTTCTTTGGCCAAGCTTGTAACTATCTGCTTAGTAAACTTTGTTATGTGCGCACCTTCTACAAATTGGTATACAGACACCGGCTTACCGGCATACTCTATAACTGTTTCCGAACTTTGAGTAGGAATAACTTTAGGGACTTTAAGCCGCTGCACCCGCAAGTAAGTCATAAAGTTGTTCTGGAACACAATATCCTTTGCCGGCACGTGCGCATCCCCAAATACTTTTAAAAGGTAGACTCCTTTGGTAGTTACTATTTTATAGTTCTGGTTCTCAATGGTACCGTCTATGTAATGTCTGCGCACCAAAGTGCCAACGCGAAAATTGGTTAAAATAGTTTGTATGTCTGCCGTAGTTAAAAATCTTCGCTTCATGTATATAGAATACTTACTTGAGCAAAGCAGGGAGGATGGCGAGGAGCACTATGTCTGCAGTAAAGTGCGCGGCCATGCTGTACTCAAGGCCTTTTTTCCAGTAGAGCCAACCAAAGACAAGGCCGCCAATTCCGTTGAGGACTATGGCCCTAACTACAACCAAAGGCGTAATAACCATAAGCGCGGAAGTTATGGGCAAGTGACCAAGGCCAAACAGTACGGCAGAGAGACCCATGGCCGTCCACATGAGCACTGCGTTCTTTGCGGGCTCAGGGGACCGGAACACTTTTGCCAGCACCCAGGTAAACAGAGACATGCAGAGTAGGCGCATGAGCAATTCTTCTACTATTCCCCCATAGAGCGAGGCAAGTAAAGTTTTCCAAAGTGCAACACTGCCATTCACGCGAGCAAGCTCCGGTAAGTACCGCCCGAAGATATTATCGCCTACAGCAATAAGCACCGCGGTTACTATGCCGGCACCAACGGTAAGTGTTAAAAAGCCGCGCAGTTTTCCCTTTGCAAGCAAGCCCGCTTCAAGCACGGACAACCCTACACGCTTGGCAAACTTCAGTCCAAAAAATATAGCAACGGCGAGTAATACAGCTGTTTGCGCAATGGACGCAAATACCAGCAGCGGCAATGGCTTCCCGACTGTAGCAATAATGTCATGCTGCAACGTAAACGCATACGGCAGCACTGCCGCTGCCCCCACTAACCCCGCTAACCACAACACCAAAAATTTATGTTTCATATACATTTACACAAGCTCAATTTTGCTCGCTAAAGTCTTAAAACGGTTACCGTTACTCTGGCGAACGGTTATAGTTACCGCTCCGGTTTTGCTGGTATGCACATCTTCAACCGTACCGGCCTTACCCTTATGCGTACCGGCAACAACTGCGCATCTGGCGCCGTTCTTGAGCTGCTTCTGTGAGGCCGGCTTTTTACGCTTGTCTGTTTCCAGCATGACCAGTTCTCCTTTGCGCTTTACTATGTTTTTATAGTCCCACTGAATGGTTTTTGCTTTTTTGAGCCAGCGTTTTAGATTACGGGAATTTACCTCCTCTTTAGCCGCATAGCGAACTTCTGCTGCTTTAAAACTACCTTCAGGTTCTAGACCCGGTTCTTCAAATGACTGACCACTCCAAAACAAAAGCTGTACATTTTGCTTACGCACGGCATACCCCACTACTGGGTTACCGTCTATAAACCATACGGGATGTGCATGCCACACTTTACTTTCTGCTTTAGGGAGTCCGGCGTCTATGTGCTTTGCCAGTTCCGTACAAATGGCTTTGAAAGTTTTATCTTGCGCACGGTTATATGTTGTAATGTCTTTATGCATGTTCCAATGATAACAAAAATCACAAGCTTATGAAAACAAAGGCCACCTTCGCGCGACGCGAGGGTGACCTTTGTTGCTTATACGTCCTTGTATGCCATCTAATTATTTCTTCGCTTTAGACCATGCCCATTTTGCGGAAGGGCTCAAGGCTTTGTCAGTCCTATGCGGGCAGCCCATCCAGCAGCAGGGCCGGCGCATACCACCGCGCATTTTAGATACTGCTTTGGCAATACGAACACCGCGGGTCTTTTCTTGCTTGCCCGATATTACCCAACACACCCACTCATTGCGCGCGAGTGGCGTTATACTATCCCACAATGCCTGCACTTTAGGTACAGCAGTAATGGCCTTCCGCAGGTCCGTCGGTAACGTGTGCGGCATGGGTGTGGCTGCCTCTTTTTTACTCATACTCATACACAAATAATAACAAGGAACACCTGCTTTTGACAGGTGCTCTTTGTTACCGTATTTAGTTTACCCGGCCATCTTTCATGCTCATTGTCGGAAGAACAGGTTTAGCCATATCCGCAGAGTTGGCGGGGAGCAAAACCGAAGCAGTACCGCCGTTACCCAGAAACACCTCCCAGGAAGAAACAGGAATGCGACCTGCGTCGGCTATAAAGTAGACCGTTTTATTCTGCACTACCCATGAACCACTCAAGTGAGCGGCCGATGCGTTTTTAATGAGTCCACCCAGGGGCACAGTAGTAGTTTTACCTCGAACCACCCGCTTTGTTGTGTAGCCCAGCCCTTGGAATGCGACAAACGAAGTAAAACCGTATTTTTTCCCACCCAGTATAAGGTATATAGTAGTGCCGTCTTGCACGAGCGAGTGTGAACTAAACCCCGACTCTTGTACCGTAACCGATGCGGTCACTACATCGGACGACCGACCCCACTTGGTATAAAACTTTACGTACACGGCGTAGGTTCCCGGCTTACAGACCGGTGCGGGTACATCTGCTGCCGACTTCTGGCATACATTCCACACCCGCACAGGCTGGTAGGCCTCTAACACAGCTTGGGAAAAATCTGCGGAGTTAGACAACGCAAGTTGAGTCACATCCTCCCCGGCGTTGAACAGCAACGTAACCGTCGGTGCACTCACTACCGCACCTTCTTTAAAGCTAATTTTAAAGCCACCCTCAGGGACTACCGGGCCGGACAAAGCCCCTACGGGCAACGCAGCGCCACAGCCGCCCAGGTTGCTCAACACAATGTCAGGTCCGACAATCTCGTTGCCCGCACTGTCTTTGGAAGACGGTCTAAAATGGTAGTCGCGACACAGCACCAAACCACTTATACTCACCGAGTGACTGGTGACCCGTGGAGCGGTGTCCACTTCCCCGGTGCTGCTGCCGTATGCAGTGGTAGTGCCGTAGTTTACTATACTTGAAGTTGGTTCGTTCGTGGTCCAGGTTATGGTAGTAGTGGTACCGGCACTCTGTCCTACGCTCGCGGCAGAAAGCAGGGGTGACGCGGTATCCACGGTAAAGGTATTTATAGTCAGCGCCGCAGAAACATTCCCTAACGCGTCTGTTCCCAGAATAGTACAGCTATAGGTTCCATCTGCCAGAGCATCAAAGGCTTGCAAGTAAGCCCCTGCCACAACGTTAGTGAGAGGCATGGTACAACCACCCGTATAACTGAGTGTACCGTCTTCTATAATAGAAAAGAATATAGTGGGCGCGGTGTTAGTGGTGGGGCTATCAATAACCGTACTAGTATACAGCGCCGGAGCCGCACCGTCGGTAGAAGTCTGCTCGGTAAAGGAAGCGAGCGCATTGCCCGATACATCACTCACGCTCCCCACTTGGGCAATGTGCATTGTGTAATCTGTCTTGTTCGGAGCAATCACATCAGTTCCACTGGCAATGCCCACATATATTGCGGCATCGTTGGCCGTGTCGGTTACCACTCCACTGGCCGGCGTCCCAGAAGCAACGCTTTCCACCAGCGCACCCGCAGAAACCCCGGTAAAGCCGGCAGCAAAGTCCGCGGCAGCCACCGAAGCATCGTCTATTGGTTCTGAATACGTTACCCGCACATAATCCACAGTACCATTTTGGTTATTATCCAAAGTAGAGGAAGACACATACACGGGCGCGGCACCATCTATATAACTTGCCTGCGACTGGACTTTGAGCGTATTACCTATATTAAACGCCGCATCACGCAGTACGAAACTATTTCGCGAACTAATGCTTATGCTGCCATTACCATTGGCCGTATCCACTGCTGTCGCTTCCGTGCCCAGTACCATGGTAAGCGTGCTTATTGTCCCTGTCACTAAATCGGTGCCATCCGTGCCAAATGCAGCCCCGGTAAAATCACCTACGTTGTTAAATACAAGGTCGTTCGCGCTCAGGAAGGAGTTAGACGTAATTGGTTCGGTAAAGGTAAGGAGCAAGCGGTCTATTTTACCATCTACATCTGCGTCTTGATACGTAAAGCTTCGAATTTGGGGCGCGCCGGCATCGTTTAACGTAAGCGGCCCGGTCGTGACGACCTGGTTCCCCGCAGCATCACGCAGCGAGCCAAGCGTCCCCTGGTTAGAATAGGTAAACTGCGGAGCGGTCCCTCCCGTTACTAACGTCGTGCTTGAAGTCACGGTAAAGCGGTACGTGTTGCCCACATAGGAGTAGCACCCCGTGACCGCTTGAAAGCCCACACCGCCCGCCACCGAAAAACTCCAGTCACCACTCTCTACTTCGCAGCTAATGGACTCGGAAAAAGCAATAAACATGTCGGTAATGGTGCCGTCCTGGTTATAGTCGCCGTAGTAGTCGGTCACGCGAAACATGTAAGGCGGCGCTTCATCAGCCGCACCAGTAGCACCTACCGTACCCAGACTGCCGTAAGAGTTCGCAATAGAGTTGTCGCCGTCGTCGTTATCGTAGGCAATGGTAGGTGTCCCGCTGGTTGTGAGCGCGGTCGCGCCGCTAATGGTAAACGTAATGGTCGCGCTTGCCGTATCGCACGACGCAGAAGCAAGTGACCCGCCAATACCGCCGCCGCTATACGTCCAGTCACTGGAAATTTCACCTGCGGAAACCGTACAGGCAGTCAACGCATGTCCGCCGTTGACAACCACCACCAGCCGATCAACCGCGCCATCGTTATTCACATCCTGATACGACGCCGTATACCCGGTTGGCGCATCCTCCACTCCGGTTATGGTAAGACTGGCCGTGTCGGTCGCCACAGAAAAAGCGGTTGTACCGCCATTCGTCGTCGTGGACACTACGGAGCCGTCTGCCCCGCTGGTCTGGTCCCAGGCGCGGAACGTAATAGCAGAAGTGTACACACCGTTTTGGTCCGCAACGGCATGGCAGTAAACCCGATTATTTGCGTTTGCCGCAAGCAGGCGAGCTGAGTTGGCAGCTGGCGTACCAAGCGAGGACCAAACGGACCCGCCGTTCGTCGTGTAGTAACACGTAAGACTCGCGTCTGTTTCGGTTATGGCAATGCCGAGCAGCGCGCCGGCATCGGGATCGGTCACGTTGTCCACCTGCCCTGCGGGGCTTGCAAAATCTACGAGCTGGCTCACCAGCGTACCCACCGCGCCAACAGGAGCGCCGGCATCTTCCAGGATTGAAGAAAATACTGGACTTTTGGAGTTGTCTAAGACCGGAGCAGTGTTTACGTCTGCACGAGCCAGCTGCTGAACGCCGACGAATGCAACGAGCGCACAGGCAAAGAGCGCGCAAATTTTTACAAATGACCTCATTGGATTCTCTAAAGTTTGTTTATTAGTATGGCTTAAGTATATCATGCACTCGCCTCAACTTTGGATACTGTCGCATGCAGCCACCCGCATACCATAGCACATGAGAATATTAGCAACACTCGTGCAAAGACCCATGGCAAGATTTGAAAAACTGCCATTAAAAATACCAAGAGGGCACTTGGTATTTTTGGTGTTATGTAACAAGATGCATTTTTTATAGTAGATGTACATGTCTTTTATAAGTTTAGCCAAGACTTTCTGGTTTACATCTGCAAGTTTGTTTATATACAAGCACCCGCCGCCTCGTTTATACTTTCCAAGCTTGAATAGCTCCTTTGGCTCCTCGGCTTTCCACGCAAGTATATATAGAGAGGAAGGTTTTGCTTCCGTGGAGGGAACCCCACACGAAACCAGCCCCCTTCCTGACTACTCTTGTCCGACTTGTAGTGGCACTTTCCAAAACCCACAATGCTTTAGATATTGTTCATACCACTGCACCCACTCCTATAATGTAGACAGCATAGCGAGCGTATATTTTTCGTGGCAATCTGTATGTATTGCCATGCTGCAAAATTAAGTGTAGACAAGTTAGTCAATATATTTTTATAGTATGCCATTTGTACGTACATCTATTCATAATAAAAACGCTGAATGCAACAATGTAAATTCGGGGTCTTTATATTTTCGAGCGCATACTAACGTACTAATGCATTTAACTGCTTTCGGGTAGCAGGGCCAACTATTCCAAACCCACCACTATTTTTCTGCGCTATACCGTACTGGAGCTGGAAGCGCTGCACTGCACTGCGGGTTGCACTTCCATAGTACCCAGTTACCAACCCTTCTGGATATATGCCAGGCATGGTTCTGAGCAACTCCTGCAAAGCTTTTACTTCTGGACTCTTACTTCGTGTGGTTAACGTTGTTTTAAATAGTATGGTTGGTGGACTTGGTGCTGCCACTTCAGGTGTGATTACTCCTAAGACTTTAGTGTTTGCTACTGGCGCAGTGTAGACACTACTCGACTGACCCCAACTAGTATAAAACTTTACATAGACTTTTTCTGCAGTACCTGAATACCCTGGCATATCGCTACCCCACTCCACAACTTTGGCGTACGGTATTTGCCCGGTATTCGCAAAATCTGAGGTAGTAGCAACAGCCATGGTTTTCACATCGTCTCCAGCGTTAGACGTTATAATGAGCTTATTACCCATACGTGCAGCGGATACTTGAAAACCAGTACTGGGAAGCACGGGCGCTGCGAACGCAACAATGGGCAGGGCAACTCCGCACGACTGAGCAGCTATATTAAAAGATGAGCTTTGCGAAGTATTGCCAGTAGCATCCGCGCTTATTGCTCGAACAGTATACGGATTACACGGGTCCACACCGGACACAATAACGGTATGTGAAGTAGTGCGCGGACTCGTATCTGCAACTGAAGTAGCGTTACTAAGCGCACCGATCTCGTACTGCAGCTGGGTAGAGGCGGCTTCATTTGTGGTCCATGTGGCAGTAAGAATGCTCCGGAGAATTGATACAGTAAAGCCAGTTATGTTTGGCGTAGTCGTGTCTACGGTAAACGGAGTTACTGCAAGCAATGCAGACTGGTTGCCGCTACCATCTGTTACCTTAATAGTGCAAATACCATAGGTACCGTCTGCAAGCGTAGAAAACGTAATAACATTCCCTGCGCTTCCAAAGGCAGTGGTAGTAGCAGAAGTACAGCCACCAGCATAGGTAATAGTGCCTTGTTCAGAGGAAAAGAAAGAGTAGTTTGGAGTATTGTCGTTTGTTGGATTAGTCACTGGCGTCCCCTCTTGAAGTACAGGGGCTGCGCTATCCGCCAACGAAAACGCAGTTACCGTGCCCATGGCACCAATAGAATTAGCAATGGAGTTGTCACCATCAGTATTGTTATAGGCAATGGTTGGCGCGGTACCGCCAGTATAATGATCGCTCCCACCGGTAAGGGTAAATGTGATAGTTCCCGTGGACAAGTTGCAACTCGCCGATGCTATACTCCCACCAAAAGAATTTCCATTGTAAGTCCAATCCGAGGCAAGTTCACCACTGGACACATCGCACGTGGTAAGCGGGGAAAAATTCACTGCTGCAGTAAGCGTGTCTACTTTGCCATCGCTATTATTGTCCGAATAGCTTCCGGAGATAAAACCAGTCGGTTCACTGGTGGTCAGTGTTACTGAAGCATCATCAAATGCCGCGCCAAACTGTCCTGCCCAAAATGCAGAAGAACGGCCCGTAAGCCTCATGTATACATAGCGCACCCCAGTGCCGTAGTTCGTAAACCTATGCGAAACCTCTGCCCAGCTTCCCGTAGCTGTTTGACTCCCTGTATCCCAGGTGACGAGTGCTGCATGACTCGCGTCACGGAGCTCAACCCGCACACTATAGGGGTCGTTCGTACCCGAACCGGAATCGTACCCCATGACCCACACACCCGCATCTATGTACGGCTGCGCGTCCATGGCCGTGCCATTATATCCTGCATTAGAAAGGTTTATTTCCTGACTAAGGGTTCCGTCAAAATATGAAGTAATAAAACTACGAGAGCCCGTGTGGAACAAACCTGATATAGCCCAACCATCTCCCCCGTTCACTACAGTCCACCCCGTGAAGTCACTTGTTTCTGCACCAGGGTTAGTAAGAAGGTTGCTGGAAGTAGCAGCACGAACGACTTGAGCGGGAGATATGAGTACGAGTACGAATGCAGTGCATACAACGCCAAGGACAGATAGAAAAATACTCGACGTTCGTAATGTAATTATCTGGTTTTTTATGCACACGTTAGTTTCAGACCAATAAGTACTGTAATTATATCATGGCATGTTCATACTGCAGTTGCTGCACGCATGCTAAAATACAAAAATGGATACACAAAGAGTTTACACAATGAGCTTTGCAAGGGTCTACCCCCTGTATATAGCAAAGGTAGAAAGAAAGGGCCGCACCAAAGCAGAAGTAGATGCAATTGTTCACTGGCTCACGGGTTACACACAGAAACAACTAGAAGCTCAGATAAAAAAACAAACAGACTTCGAGACTTTCTTTGCAAAAGCCCCCAAGCTAAACCCTGCGCGAAAACTCATTACTGGTATTATTTGCGGCATACGGGTAGAAGAAATTAAAGAACCTCTTATGCAGGAAATCCGCTACCTAGACAAACTCATAGACGAACTGGCAAAAGGAAAACCAATGGAGAAGATTTTGCGAAAGTAGCCCCGTTTGCCATCCTCGGGCGAGTCCGCGACCTGTCCACCATAGCCTTGGCGACGGCGGAAGACCCGGGGATCCAGCATATGTACCGAAGCTTTACTACCACACCATCCAAATTGTCTTCCTTCGGAGGCAGTGATATACTTGATATATGGACGAGAGTAACAACAAACAACCCATGACCTTAGACGACTTAGCTGCTATGGTAGCTAGGGGTTTTGAGGACATTACCGGCAGAATGGCAACTAAGGATGGCATTGCGAATATGGCTACCAAAGATGACATTGCTGCTATTCGAGCGGAAATGGCTACCAAAGATGACCTCGCCGCTACGGAACAAAGGCTTAAAACCGAAATTGAAGGACTTAGAAACTCAGTCAATAACTACTTGAACCTTTCCAATGAACGGTACCTAGAACTCAAGCACCGACAAGATGTTATTGTAAGCTGGGTTGCTAAAATTGCAGAAAAAAACAACGTGCACATAGACCTTACAGAGCTAGAATACAAATAATATTTGAAATTTAAAGATAACAATAGCCGTTACAATGGTGACCATTGTAACGGCTTTTATATAGTAGTGGTCTGTATTACATCATCCACTTAAACACAACCGCGGCTATTTCCATGCAGCCGAGCGCTGCACCGGCCATAATGGCTATTTTAGTTAGCACCCACTCTGGCTTAGTGCCACCAAACAGCACTGCGGCCACCTGCGTTGGCACAATAAACCCTAGCCAGAAGAAGAATGCCAAGCCGTACACGTTCCAGTCCGTGGGGAAACCGTTCAAAAGCAATGCAAACACGAAGCTGGTTATGAAAGTTACAATAAGCTGGACCAGCAAAGGCTTCCACATGTTTTTCATCATTTCCTTTTGCTTGTCAGCCGGGACTTTGTCGAACTCGTGAATCTTTCCCCAGAGTTTACCAAAGATGGGTGTGTACCAAATGGCCCCAAAAATAAACTGCGCAATTGTGGCGACTAGTATCGCTGTATAATTTAATTCCATGTTTCTTTATTAATACTTTTCTATAGTATACCAAAGCAAACTTTAAAATGCTTACTCGTAACAAGGATGCCCTCGCGTTGCGCAAGGGTGATCCTTGTTATAGCATTTATATCTTCTGGAAATCGTTTAAATAACTTTCCATGTACGGCATGCTCGGCAAACTCCTGAGCTCATGTGCCGTAACCCAAAGGCTCTCTGTGTGCTCACCAGTCAGCCGGACATGGGTTATGTCTTCAGATAAAACTCTGACTGCATAAATAATAAATGTAACGGGAGTATTCCCGAGCTGGCCCGGGTACACACCCTCAACCATTTCTGCTTCTACGTCTAACCCCGTTTCTTCTTTTACTTCTCGTTTTAAGGCTTCTCCAAGCTCTTCACCCGACTCTGGTTTACCGCCAGCAAAGTCGTACAAACCCGGGAAGGCGTTGGGTTTCCCATTTTTCACTTCCGCTCGTCTTAAAACCAGATATTTTCCCTCGTGTATAACAACTGCTTTTAAAGCAGTAATACCCTCGCGGAGTTCTTGGTGTCCTTCTTGTCTGTGTTCCATGCCGAGAGTATATAGAACTTTAATTTACCCCGCAAACACAAAAATCACGCACGCCCATGGGTAGAATAAAACTGACCATTATTATAGCATCTTATACGATAGAGACATTTTTGTTATACTAGTCCCATGCAAACACAAATTCCAATTTACGAGACAGAAAACTTTTACATACAAGCCGCGTCCAAGCCTTTCATTGACCGAGCAGAAGGTGGTCATATGTATATATTCCCCAAGATTGCGGTGCGTGATAGAACACAGCTATCCCCCAAACTTGCCATTGAATACATGAAGCTGTCTATGGTTGCAGGAGAGGCACTAAAATTGGCAATGGCGAGACGTGGTGTAGATATAGGGATTGTAAACTATCAAGACATGGGCAACTGGGGAGTATTCAAGCCGGAAGGCCCAACGCTTCACATGCAAATATATGGCCGTGCCACCACAGCTACTATTCAAAAATATGGCGACGCTGTTCAGCTACCCCACCGAGAGACCGGTTTCTACGACAACTTTAGGCCACTCAATACAGAAGATATTCAAGAAATTAGATTTGAGATAGAAAGATTACTGCAAACCGATAAGTACAAAAGCGCTTGGAGCGAATAAGTTAATATTAAAAACCACCGTGAGTTTATCGAACGGTGGTTTTTAAATGGTCCCTACAGGCAAAAAAAATTTTATTTGGAATAAAATTCAATTATCCACTCAATGCCGTATTTGTCGCGGAACATACCGGCATAGGAGCCCCAGGGGCCGTCGCCCATTGGACCTTCTACCTCTCCCCCAGCAGAAAGTCCGTTAAATAACTTTTCTGCTTCTTCCTTGCTATCCGCACTCACAGAAATTTTACTTCGGTTTTCACGCTCGTTAACTTTGCCCATTACTTCTGGGACATCGTTACCAATTAATACATTACCTTGTCCAATAGGCAGAGCAATGTACATAATTTTATTCGCCTCATTTTCAGGTACAGGAAAGTCAGCGCTGGCGAGGTCTTTGAACCGTACTATTTTGCCAAACTCTCCGCCAAAGACGGATTTATAAAAGGTGAACGCTTCTTCCGCGTTGCCGTTAAAGTTTATCCAAGGGTTTATGGTAGCCATATAAAAAATGAGGTTAATATACCCGTATTATACATATCAAATGCAAAAACCACCATGAGTGTATCGAATGGTGGTTTTTGGCTTGCAAGCTACGCCCGCTCAACTATTTTAATTTTTCCCAAGGATAATATTTAAAATAATGTTCCAACATAACCGACTAATTGGACGGCAATGATTGAGAATATCTGCGTAAGGACTTTGTATTTCCGCATATTAAGAGAGCAAAACTCCTCCATCTACCACTATTTGAGAACCCGTCATATAGCTAGATAAATCGGAAGCTAGAAATAAAGCTACTTTGCCAATTTCATCCGGAGTACCCATTCTTTTCATTGGGATTTTGTCTCTAAACTTCTTTTGAATTTCTTCTATTTCCGGAGACGTAGATTTACCTTCACCCGTACCCGGGGTGGCCACACCGCCCGGGGCAATAGCATTCACCTGAATGCTATGTGGAGCAAGTTCTAAAGCAGTGTTTTTAGTAAAGCCCCAGAGACCGTGCTTAGAAGCGTCATAGACCGCCAGACCAACCGATGAAGGATGTAGGGCATCTACAGAAGTAATGTTAATAATCTTGCCGCCTTGACCTTGTTTAATCATCACCTCACTAGCAGTCTTGGTAAACAGAAAAACACTCTTTAGGTTAACATTAAGTATCTGTTCAAAATCCGCTGCCTGCATTTGCATGATAGGAACAATTGGATAGATACCGGCATTATTTACTAAAATAGTAAGTGCCCCGAATGTCGTAACAGCAAAATTAACTGCAGCTTGCACGTCGTGTTCCTCGGCTACGTTAGCCTTGATAAACACAGCTTTAAAACCTTGAACAGTTAGTTGTTTTACTGCTCGGTTACCGACCTCTTCGTTAAGATCGGCAATAACTACATTTGCTCCTGCTTCAGCTAATCGATATGCGATTCCAAACCCAATTCCCATAGCACCACCGGTAACGATGGCGGTTTTCCCCGTAAGATCTATAAGGTGTTGTATAGATATTTTTGTTTCCATAAGTTTGATATTAATTACGAGCGTTGCGGTACAGTTATGAGTACTATTATAGATATCTTTGAATAAAGTCGGGAGCGCGCGTAGCAAGGTAGGCCAGAGCAGTGTCAAAAATAATATTACCAAGCAGCAGTGGAATCATCACTCGCCAAAACGCAATACGCGCAATACCAGCAGGAATAGTGAGGAGGTCGTTGGATGTTGGTATAAAAGTGCTATAGAGAAAAAATAAAAACATCTGGAGCTTTGCATTCTGCTCACTCAGACGATGTATCCGGTCAAACCACTTATTGGTCTTCCCAGACAATAACACCCTTCCCTGTGTTCCCAACCAGTACGAAGTTGAGTCCCCTAACGTAACACCAGTAGCTGCTAACATTCCTAATAGGTACGGGTTTAAGCCACCAACCGCCAGCGCAATTAACATGGGGTGGTATGGAATAATATTAAAAGTGGTAAACCCCCCAGCAATGGCCATAACGAAAATGAGAACATACGCATTCCTTGCCCCCACCCAATGTATTATTTGCTCAGGGCTCAAGACAACAAACAATACTAAAGACACGCAGACAAACAGAACTACGGAAATAAGCGCGAGTACATATCTTCCTTTTTTAGTGTGCCACATACTCATGGGACATTTTCCGCTTCCAGTTCATCATCGTTAATATTAAGTGAATTATAACACTCATCGCACAAGCGGCTCATAGTGGCTATGTTTATTCGTTCGCCCGTGTTTGCTTCCAAGCGATCGGACACTGCTGTTTGCACAGCAAAGTCCTCGGAGTAATCTATACTGCTTGCCATACGCGTACCGCAAAGTTCACATATATAATTATTAGATTCTTGCATAGTAGTTTTATCCTTTCATGAATGTAATAACTTGTTCGTCTGTAACTTGATCAAAGTCTTGGTAGTAACTACCTACGACAGCGAACAAGCCTGTGGGGACATATAGCACAACGATATCATCTACTAACTTCGCGAGTTCCGTAACTACTTCCGCTGGAGCTACGGGCACAGCAACAATAATTGACTTTGGTTTTTGGCGACGTAACTCTTGTATTGCTACCTTCATAGTCAAGCCAGTAGCGAGACCATCGTCTACAATAATACACACTTTGTCTTTTGCCGGAATAGGTTTCTTGTTTTTTAAGTACAGCTTTCTCCGTCGTGTTGCTTCGGCGCGTTCTACGGCTACTGCTTTCTTGAACCACACAGGGTCAACGTGTGACAACTCTTCTTCATTGCTGACGATATCACCATGCTCGAAAACTGCGGCAATCGCGTATTCAGGATTATACGGGTGGCCAATCTTTCGGACGATAAGCAGATTCAGCGGCGCTTGTAGCGTTTTAGCAACCATTGCTCCCACAACTACGCCGCCACGCGGCAAAGCGTACACGGCACTATTCTTGTCCTTATACTTTTTAAGCACGTGCGCCAGCTGCTCTCCTGCGTGTTGTCGGTCTTTGAAATGCATATAATTATTGTTATGAATCTTTGTGTAGCGAAACATAAATACTACCAGCCAGGAAAGCTACGAGTAAAAAGATGGTCGCTCCGGTAAAGCACGGGGTATAAAACGGATTTACGATTGGCGTTGCCGAACATCCTAGTACCGGACCCGACTGAACGCTATAAAAAGCAATAAACTCCCGAGCTACGTTACACCAGGCAAATATTGTGCCGAACACTAAGAACCACCAAAGGCAACGTTGTTGACGCACGATTTTATCTTTTGCCTTCTGGACAATAACGAGTGACCAAATTAGCGCAACAAGAAACGCAACTGCGCCATAAAAGCAGGCTTCGGTTACCGGGTTGGGGATAAGGCAGTTATGAATTTTGAAAATGGTTCCTTCTACGTGGTAGAATCGCACAAAGTTTCTGATCACGTTATACCACGCAAACAACGTGCCACTGAATAAAATAATACTTTGAGTAATAAGTAATTTTTTCATAGTATTAGTAAGCAGGTTTTTTCTGGCCAAACCAGACTATATATACAATCTCCAAAATACCTAAGGTATTGAGTAAGAAAAGAGCAACAAACCAACCCTTATGACCATTCTGCCCGGCTTTCCACAACGCGATACCTTTCCAGACAAGCGTCCATATGACTGCGAGCAGTACTAACAACCCCAACCCTGGGCGATACAACATTACTAATGGATAGTCTCTATATACTATGTGCATATATTATTTTCCTTTCCTATGAACTATTTGATTTACGAGCGCCTGCATACTCTTTGGCATTGCCCGGCAACCACACTGTTTTGCATGAGCCATGTGCCATTTAGTTCTTTCTGCAAGAGTTGGGTTTTTCGGCATAATATGTTTTTTATGCCAAGTCGCATTAATCATACAACTCCTTTCATGCAAACTAAATAATTATGTATCAGTCTGCTTCCGAAGTTTAAGTAATAGCATCGTTACTATCAACGTCACAACTGCAAAACCAAAATACAAAACGTGCAGCCAATGACCCTCACGAATAATATAGAGTTCTGTAAAGATCCACACGAGAAGCCCGAAACCGGCAACTGCGGTAGCTTCAACTGCATATTTAGACTTTAGCCATAACAGTATGCTGGCCGCAATGTGGGTACCTCCTACGATAAAAGCGAGTATAAGACCCGGGATAATAAAGGAGCTAAACACTCCGCGTAGGCTTGTCACTGGCATGCCCAAGCCATTTAGAAAGATTAGTCCGTAGCCGCCCGCAATCGCGCTGAGGCCAATACAAAAGAGAAAGACACTAAGTATTCGGGTACAGGTGTTTTGTGTATGTTCAGGCATACCTATTCCTTTCTCACTACGGTAATGGTGCACTCGGTCAACAGAGCAGCAAGCGCGCCCACCGCTGCCAGCACTGGCGCAAAAACCGTACCCACTACGGCAAAGGTAAGCGGTATCTCCATAAGCACCTCGCCCTTTTCGTTCTTTAAAATAATGCGCCTTGCATTACCAGACTTAATAATTTCTTTTATCTTTTTTACGATATCTTCCCCCGAAACTTTAAATTCTTCTTTCGGACCTTGCGAGGTTGTCTTTTCTTCGGTCATAAAAGTCCCTTTCTATACCATTAAGATTGCTTTCTTAAATTCTTAACTATGGCGAAAAGCAGAAATCCAACGCCCATTCCACCAAATATTCCAGCGGGGATATTACCGAAAATAAACCCAAGTGCAAACCCGAGGAATAGCCCGGCTGGGATAAACAGCCCCGAGGCGTCATCTTTTTTATTAGTCATAGTTTCTTCTGACATATATACTCCTTTCGCTCTAGGCGGAATATTTAATTACTGTAACAATAAAGTGCTGATGGTGTTTCCTATATAATACGGCCAGATTACTAATGCTAGTACGCCTTTCCAAAATGTCAGATGTACGAAGCCAATGGTAAACAGCCACCCAATAAACCATATAGCCCCAGAAAAGGTGTGTTGTTCAATTTTAATCTTCATATAGTTACGACTTTAATACTTACGGTTGAAATAACTCTTCTGGTTTAAATATAACTTCTGTTATTCCAGGAAACTGCTTGGCGGTAGCTTCAATTTGAAACCACAGCACCCCTACCCTGCACGAGCCACCTGCGGTTTTGTTCTGCGGATCTACAAACTCTAACGTTAGACTACGGTTAACTTGGTTGGCACTTTTTAGCTCTAACCCCGGTAATGGATACTCTGTAGAAATTCCTTGCGATTTTTCCTGTTCCGTAACGCGTCCTTGCAGTAAAAGCTTAATCGTGTCTTGAATAGGCGTATTGGTAAGTGGAATTTGCCGCCCCACTGCCACAAGCCCTTGCCTCGAACAAAGAATATTTCCGCGGGCATCCCTGTCTTTATTTGGGCTGTAATAATACAGCTTCACGGCTCGTCCCTCTGTACCAAATGTAACTGGTATACGCAATTCATCTGCATGTTGTCGTAACCCTGATGGATTATCTTTTTCTAGAATTACAGTGCCAGTAGCGGTAGTGGGAGAAGTAAATTGCATACTCGACATAAACTGTACATACTCGTTAGTCATCCAATCGTCTTGAGCTGTAGCAACAGCCTGTCCCAAAGTTTTACCATTCGCGTCTAGAACTTTTACTGGAAAACTGGCCTCAAAGTACCAACTCCCTTTAGCCCAACCCGTAATGGTAATGGGATTAATCACCGTATCGTTAGGCAGGGGCGACTCAACCCAAACAAGATTACTTTTATATGCATTTAAAATTTCGAGCTTACTCACAATAACTACTTCATTGGTTTCATGCCCTTCTATATGTACCCGTTCACCAATCTGCAAATCTGAGTTTTGACTGATGAATTGTAGCTCCGCCTTTAAGCCTGGCTTTCCTGGTTCTCCGTAGGACAAGTACCATACTCCTGGCTTTAATCCTGGATTGTCTCGCAGCAAGTTGCCAACTTGGTTAAAGTTCACTTCTTCCGGGGTTACTCTTCCACCATTGGTATTGGGCGATAGGACTGAAAAATCTTTTAGCTCTAAATAAATAACTACGGCACCCGCAACCAGTAAGACTACCACACTAAGAACTATTATATTTTTGTATAGTCGGTTCATGGTCGTGTAATATAGTGCACCAAATAACGTACATATTTATTTTTCAGTTTATTTGCCAGTAGTCTCTTCTAGTACATCAGGTGCAGGATGCAAGTCGCGTATATGCGCTGCTATCGCATGTGGCCTGCTCACGCTTCTTAGGAATACAAATTTTTGTGCCCGATGCGCATACAGTTTTACTGTTCCTGTGTTGAATAGTTTCCCCCAAAATCCTTGCACCACCTCTATGGTTTTAATATCTCCCATTTCGTACACTTGTTCGTGGCTAAACACAATTCCTCGATGAGTGAGAATATCACTTTTTTTAATCATGGAATACTCGTAAATCCAACTGAGTGTAATGTAGAGGACGAGCACCCCATATATGGTGTTTAGTATGAAATCGAACAAAGGAACAAACGTTACCAAACTTTCTGCGCTTAGCACAACGGCGCCAAGACTATACTTATTTCCATTTCCAACCAGAGACACCACCAGAACATCAAAAGCATACGTACACACGGTTAAGGCAATCCACGCAATCGCGCCTTTAATGAGCAGGAGAAGTACACTGCTCCGAATTCTGAATTCATGTACATGTTGGGTCTCGAGTTCATTCATAGATGTTTAATTAACAACTACTCTACTACAAACCCGGTGATTACTTCGCGGGTTGCCTCAATCCGGCTCCGAATCTTACTTCGGGTAGGTAGGCCAGTTAGCAGTAAGTATCCCTGCCACTTATCTTTCCCCGCCTCAAGTTCTAAATGGTCCAGGTCTACAAGCTTTGGCTCGTCTTTAACTTGATATATTCTATAGTCACCTGCCGCCAACAGGTAATTGAACTTATGCGGATGCTTTGAATAGGCAAGCAAGTCTCCAATATGTTCTGCATATGCCCATTGGTACCCCTGCCCATCCAGATAGAGCATTCTTTTATGGTCTTTAGTTGCTACCAGACGGTAGGAACCCTTTTTCATTAGCTTTATCATATGCGCGCTATATTTTTAAAGTCCGCTTTTTTGTATGCTCATACTGAGCGTATCGACTCACGCTCAGTATGAGTGTTTGCTCTGCATAGTTCCCTATGCTGCCTTTGAGCGTGACCCAGAGCCTTGTAATTCGTATGTCACAAACGGGGCAATAAGCACTAAGGCAATTCCAAGCCAGTACAGCCAAGCAGTAAAAATATGCGCATCAAACCACTGAGTAACAGCTAAGTCTAATAGCACCGTAACCACAGCCCAGCTTAGTCCGTATTCAGCAGCTTGAGAGCCACCTTCAGGCCCGCTCCCTGCGGCGAGCAAAACCGTAGCCAGTCCACCTATGGCAGCTACAATCGCATGCGCCCAAAGCGGTCCGAGAGATTGGAAACTACTTAGTACCCACAACGAGAATGTCATAACCCCCCAAATTATTACGCCAACACCAATGGCCTTGGTCCAATTAAATTTGTTCATATAATATGTTCCTTCGCTCACCGTAGAATTTTACTGGGTGAGTTGGTATTAATAATACCCTCCAGCCCGCATACTATATATCCACGCTCCTTCGTAGGCGTATCTCTTACTCGTGTGCGGGGAAACACTACTTGTAAACAAAGTGGCTGTCGTTCCTGTACCTCTTTTTGTATTGTGTGATGAATTTTATGTATCCGCCGTTTCAATGTTTTACTCATTGGTTCTCACCCCCTCTCAAGGATTAATAATAATTGAGAGCCCCTATAAAAATGCAAAAGCGATAATGAACGCAGCATACACGTAACCAAGTACCGTAAATACGAGAGTAGGAACCTCAATCGAGAAATGCTTATGCAGATAGTGCGACATGAATGAGCCAGCATAACTTTCCTGTTGGTCGTATTGTCGTCGCAAGCGGTTTTCTAGGGTAAATAGCGGACAGTCTCCCCACAGTATCCAAGAACCAGTAGTAATGAATATTGTACTGACGGCAACGTACGTATAGGGTTCCCACATAAGCATTATTGGCAGGCTTGTAACCACCAGAGCAATCCATAGAAGGTGCGCCAATTCCACCGTATCTGCCGTGTGTTTTATTTGATTTATAGTTTGGATGTTCATATACACTCCATCAAAATATTACCGCAAACGATAATCGCCATAAGTCATATGTGATAGCATTGTTCGCTGCCAGTCATAACTATTCATTTCTACTATAAATTTATTCTGTCCACTGTTATTTAAGAATATATCGTATGAGGAAATGGGAATAAGTCCGTCCTGGTGGACAAAGTACACCGTCTGACCGCTCTTTACCCAACTACCCCACGGATGAGCTGCGTACGGCGTGGTAACAATATAACCAGATGTCTGTAGATTCGTATAGTCAATAGTAAGTGCATTAGCAAAGCTAAACCCTAAGCCAAGAAATGCAGACGCATTACTGAAGCCAGTTATGGTATTTTTGTACACAATGTATATAGTCCCATTTTGATTAAGCAGTTGACCGTTCGCATAGACCGAGGTTCCATATACTGAGCCGGTAACAGTAACATACAAGCTACCGCAGCCTGATGCATTGTACTGGCAAACGGTTACCGTACTACTCCCATTAGTCAGACCGTACAGGGTCAGTGTCTGACCACTCATGCTAGTAGTCACTACATTTGCATTGGAGTTACTTGAAACGTAGAAATTATTACTATAGTAGCTGGAGGGAGCATATACGGCTACGCTCGTACTTTTACCCACTTGCACGCTCGGATTGGTATTGCTAAATGTGATAGTATTATTACCGCTACCCATTACCGTCACCGAAAGCGTTCCTGACCAGCCAAGGCTACTATGCGTTACTGTTATACTTGCAGAACCACTAGTACTCGCATACAAGTTAAGCACGGTGCCTGAAATGCTCGCAGATACTGCATTTGGATTGCTATTTGAGGAAACGTAATATGCATTGGAATACGATGGGTACGCATATCCGGTGCTACTGCTGTTAATAGACACCGCCAGACTTTGACCAACATACATGGTTGGGTTAGATGGACTGAACCAGACGTTTCCAATAGTAGATCCGGTAACTGTCACGTACAGCGTACCGCAATTGCTGCTGTAATATGGATATGCGTAATTACTGCAAATAGAAAGATTGCTACTACCGCTCGCATTGCCATAGAGCGTTAAAGTATTACCCGATATACTAGCCGATACCGCATTAGTGTTTGAATTGTTGGACATGTAATAACTTCCATTACCCCCGTATATGGTTATTGTGGTATTCTGCCCAACTGCAAGACTTACATTGTTTTGACTAAATGTGATATTGGAACCGATCGAGCCGGACCCAGTGAACACACTGCTCGACTGCTGGCCGTTTACAATAACATACGATTCCCGAGTGAGGCTCGGGTTGTAGCTGCTAACGTTGAGTGTTGTATTAAAGTATCCCGAACTGTCTGTGGTGCCAACATTACTAAATGTCGTCCACATTTGTGTGTCAGACTGGCGGGTGTAGAAGTCCACCATGCGATAGGAGTCCGCGCCAGTGACAGTTACTTGAAAGTTCGTGTTGTCACTAGTGATTACTTGCAGATAAGGGGTTGCTGCACGCACCATCGGGGCGGCGCCGACTAAAAAGAATGTTGCCACAAGCAGGCTCGCAGCAAGCCTGAATATGGTATGCATGTATGTATTCATATATATTCCTTTCAAAAAAATAATTGTTATCTATATTGAGTATGTACCTATAAAAAAATGTGGGAATATTTTGAACACATAAAAAATATGGCACCTTTTGCAGGGTGCTGCTACATTCAAAAAGCCCAATAGTTATTGAGCTCTTATGCGATATAGAGGTTAAAAACTCAAAAAATATACAACAACGCTTTTGCCGTTGTTGTATATGAGAGTGTTTGTATTATGCAATTAAACTTTTATATATAGATTTTAACTATCAGTACTATG
This sequence comes from uncultured Candidatus Saccharibacteria bacterium, assembly GCA_964648985.1. Lineage (GTDB taxonomy): Bacteria > Patescibacteriota > Doudnabacteria > UBA920 > UBA920 > JAEUSE01. The sequence continues at coordinate 1,344 of CAZYMS010000004.1, read as the reverse complement.
GTGCCACAAGCTTTCAAAATAAATACTTTGGGCGTGGGCTACGTCCGGGTCGTGAATTATTAAGCCCGTAGGGACTTTCCGGTTCATAGAAATGGTGGCCACTTTGCCACCGTAGATGAAGTTGGACACGCGGCGCAGAGCAATATGTTCAGGAAGAAATTTGGTCTGGCGTAACTCTTTACTATCGCTAGCTTTTAACGAAAGCGAAAGTTGGGTTTTTGGAGCAATAAGACGCATTTTAAGAAAGTGGCTGGCGCGGCGCTCTATAAAGTCATTCATAAAATTGTCGCCAAAAAACTCTTGCACATCATCCCAGGAGACTACGGCCATTATATGGTGTTTGGTTTCTATAATATCATCGTAAATGTTTTTTACTTCTTCCACCCCGGCATAGGTACGAATGTTAGGCTTCGCCTCGCCGCTGTCGAATTTCATGGCATGCAACTGGGGTAAGATAGCCTTCAATCCTGCCTCCCGTTCTTTTACTATTACCATGAGTTTATCTGGGCTTTCCGCAAGCCAATACTTCCGGCCCTTTTTGGCATAGTAGTTCATCAGCCCGTGCTTATTCATTTCCGCTAGCAATTCAGTAACAGTAGTACGCGGCATGTTTACCTGTTCGGATATATCCGCAATAGTGCCTTCACCCATTTTTAAAGATGCCAAGTAAATTTTGACTTGGTTCATGGGATACCCGAGTTGATTGAGGACGGTTTGAATATGCATATCTCTGCGTTCATAGTAGCATAATTCCACTCTCAAAATATAGAGGGCTATACAGTAACGGCAAAAGCGTCATTAGACCTAAAAAATTTTATATAGTCTGATATGCAAAGTAGCACCGGCTATTTACCGCCTGGCCAGCAGACCGGACACAATCCAGTACCACTGTACACATGCCCGCGGTTACATACTTTTTTACCCTGTGCTTTTAGCGCCGTAATAACTGTTTTCGGTAAATCTTTCCGACAACCGCAATGTTTCAGGTGTTGTTCATGCCACTTTACCCGCTGCGCTAACGTGGAAGGCATAGACACCTTATGCTTTTCATGCCAAATCTTATTGATTGTACTGCTCATGATGTGATAGTAACAAAAAGCAGTGGCATTGGCTAACCTCCTTCATTAGAACCAAGTAGGAATTGAACCCCCATTGTTCAAGGCTAAGTAGGTGGAATTCACAAGTTTATCTAAAACAAAACACGAGACCAAGATCTCGTGTTTTGTTTGGAGCCGAATATTTCCAGGTAAAAGTGCTTACAGCACTCGGGTCTCCAGGAACATTTTTAGGTGGCTCGGGAGCTGGGGATCGAACCCAGGACCATCACGTTAACAGCGTGCCGCT
>CAZYMS010000003.1:35365-79492 GCA_964648985.1 uncultured Candidatus Saccharibacteria bacterium | reverse complement strand
AGTACGGCGGTCTCCAAAACCGCTCGCGTGGGTTCGATTCCTACACCCCCTGCCAGCAAAATCACCGCACAAATGTGCGGTGATTTTGTATAGGGCTAGAGTAGAATCGGACCCGGGGGTGATTAGCCGGTTTCTGTCATTGCCACATATCGCGACAACGTTTATATTGACAATTTGCGAGATATATAGTATAGTATTGTCTCACAAATCGTCACTGTAAATAGTGAGAACATCAATCCCAATTGCAACAGGAGGTTAGAAATCATGCTCAAAAGAGCTTTGTTGAGTATTGCGTTTGCTTTGGCAGTCTTATCATTCCTGGCTTGTGGAAGGCCAGCGCAAGATTACAGAATCGAAGTCACTGTGCAGGATAAAAATGGATTTGCAATCCGACCTGCGGGAGACTGCGAAGATGTAATGAAGTTTGAACCGACAGGCGACCCTGGCGTGTATGAAAGCCGCAGAGTCTGGGTAACCGATATCAAAGCGATGAGAGGCCAAAGGGTTACGTTTGACTACCAGCGACCCTGTTCGTTTGCTAAAGCGCACGGCGAGATAATCTTAGGGGAGGATAGAAATCCCAAGGCTACCATTCATTTGGAGCCAGTCGAAGTGGTTGAGGTTCGCGGAATTATCCGCGACCAAAAAGGCAAGCCGCTTCAAGGAGCAATGGTGACGGCTAATCGCCCTTGGAACGACCAGCCGTACACGGTGGCAACTGAACAGGACGGTACATACAAAATGCCTTTCAAGGTCGCAGACCGCCAAATGATTCGCATTACCGCCACTTATGCCAACCTCATCTGGGTGGAAGATGTATTCGGCGAAACGTACGCCGATTTCAAACTGAAGCCCAAATAATCAAACTCAACTCGCAAGAATAACCGAAGCGCCCGTCTTTTCCAAAAGATGTGGCGTTTTCATTTATATCGAAAAAACGAGCAAGTAAAAAATGAATCTACAAAAATAATGGTATATAGAAAACAGGATTTGTTCTAAAATAAGTTCCAATAGCTCGTACTACGTCCTGCCAAACAAAATGCCTTACCTTTATGGTAAGGCATTTTGTTTGTTGGTGTGAGGAATCGAACGGGTTGAAGCGAAATTTCTATAACTACTGTATACTTAGTGATATATGAAATCGGAGCTAGGCTACCAGTTTGATAAAAATTCCGGCTCTGAAGCCCCCGAAGAAGTCGAACGAAAAGATCCGTGGGGTCTTTTGGGTAAGGAGTCGGAGGACACAAGTACTGAGTTATTAGACCGCCAAATTGAGAAGAAGCTTGGGCAATTGGCAGAGGAAGAAACTTTACGTGATCCTTTTGGTATCCGTAGTGTTGAAGTGGTGGAGGGAAAGTCCAGAGAGATTTCTTTCCGTGAGCTATGGGAGAGAGTTAAAGACAAAATAGTTGATATTGCACCTAATTTTATTATTAGCGAAGATAAAATTGTAAACGCCTATGTGGCCTCAGTGAATCGTTCTATAAAGTTGAGTAAAAGTGTGGGCCGGTTTTATAACTTTTTGGCTAAACATGGGCATACTAAGCCTGATAAGGAACACCACTTTAAAGAGACTGATTCAGCGCTAAAAAGACGTGGGGAGGGCGCATTGAGTGAAATATATGCAGTCCGTGGATTATATGCGCGAAAATCACAGACGCTCAGGGCTGAGCATGCCCGGATTTCACAGTATAACATCGAAAAACTAACAGAAAGGCCCATTTATAGGTCGAGTGAACAAAGAGGGGGGTATAAATTTGAGTTCCTAACCCAAGTTGTAAATCAAGAGGGCGGGCATAATACTGTGGAAGAAGTTGTGGGAAATAATCTATATGAGGATTGGAACTATTGCACTGCAAGTTTATTTATCCATAACAAGGAGACGGGTGATACTCTCGAGCTGAATGAATTATTGCCAGTAGGTTTCATTTTTATGCCAGCGGAAATGGGAGAAGTGAAGCGCGGGTTCATCGAGTCTGGCGAGGGTGATAACAGGGTGATAAAGTCGGAAAACCTATTGGTGCCTGTAACTCTTGAAGCATATAATGGTAACCAAGCAGCTGAAGATATGTTTTATGCGAATGCTGCTCTAGAAAGGGTGGGTTATGGTCACTTAGTTAAAAAAGGTGATCTGCTAACTTTATTGCATGAAATCGCTCATGCTTGGCAGTCTAAATACCATAGCAATAAAGGTAGGGCTAACTGGGAAAGGTTCCATCGCAAGGTTACTCTGCAATTAGAATTGCTCCAGCGCTTCACCAAATTACACCAGGAAGCCAGAGGAGAAAATTCTGATGATAAACGGGGTGAGACTACAGTAGAAGAGGAAGAAGAGTGGGAGTTTGATTGGGCAAAACGCGAATTGGCCGAAGTCGGTGTAAGTATAGGAAAGGATTATATATATACCGATCAGGAATTGGGGAGTGATAAGTTTAAAATTAGTTCTCTAGAGGTTGAGGTAAAAGACGAAGACCTTAATTTTAAAAGAAATGATTTTTATATCCAAAGCGATAAGATCAGGCCGTTGATAGAAGATTTTATCAGAGAAGAAAGAGATGCGTGGGCGCACGCTTTAAGGGTTTTGCGTTTTTTGCGCCAGCGTGGCTTTGATTTGGAGCCTGAACTGAAGTCGTTAAAAGACATTCAAGACATGATTCATCACTGCTTGGGAACATATCAAGCTAGTCTACAAACACAAATTGGACTGAATAAGCATATTAGAAAGTTTACTCAAAAAAGCGGACTGGATATTGAAGGGTATGCAAATAAACTAAGGAAGGCAAGAGAAGAAGGCATAACCGATAGCAAAATTTAGCTCAGTGTTTGTTTCCACCGCGCTCAATTTAGCTTCTTTTTGGCCAACTATGCTCCCAACCCTGTTCAATACATATGAGTAGATTGATTATAGTCTCCGGACCCACAGGTTCGGGGAAAACGTATCTAGCAAAATATCTATCCGAAGCTACTAGCATTCCTTATTTTTGTAAGGATGAAATAAAAGAGCAGTTGTTTGATGGTCTGGGCTGGTCAGATAAAGAGTGGTCAAGAAAATTAGGTGTTGCGGCTATAAAGTTACTATTTTTTCTTGTAGAAAAAGAATTAAAAGCTGGGCGAAGTGTTATTGCCGAAGCGAATTTTAAACCTGCGCTTGATAAGCAACAAGTGAAAAGATTAGTGTCTTTGTACAAGTCCGAGGCATTTGAGTTCCATTGCAGTGCTCCGGAAACAATTTTACTTAACCGTGCAAAAAATAGAGTAAGTTCAGGCGAACGCCATCCTGGTCATGTCGATACGTTTTTAGAAGGTAGATATTTCGATTTAGGGCAGCACGAAGCCGTAGGTGTGGGGACAGTCTGCGAGGTTGATACTAGTAATTTTGAAGCAATAAATTATCGGTCCCTGACTGAGCAGGTAAATAAGTTTATAGGTAAAATTTAGTATATAAAATGGTTTACTATTCCCACGGCGGGTTCTAGTGATAGTGTTATACCTTCTTAGAAAAACTGTAAGCATTCTATACTCATGATTTTATGGTAAATAAATAAAGCAGTGCTCAACTTGCAGCACTGCTTTATTGTGAAACGAATTTGCTTGTATTGTTAGCGCTTCAAGATTTCAATGGCTTCGGTCGCGAATTCGAACTCGCAGATTTCCCAGATAATCTCTGGTAGTGCCTCGCCAATCGTAAACCGATCACTTTCGTCAAAGTCCTGTACGGGGTCTGTATATGCTGCCAATATCGCCACAACCAAACTGTCTGGAGTGGTCTCTTCCCCAATAAGTTTTGACGTAAGTGTAGCGAGAAAGCGAGCCATTTTATTGCTCGCCGCATTGTGCTCTTGGATCTTGGTTCTTAATGTCTCAGTATTCATCGAAGTCGGCATATATTTTCCTTTCAGAAACGAACCCGCAATAGGTTCAGTTGTTTTTCCTCTTGCCTCCCGCGTAGGAGACATTATCCATCGCTTGCACCGCCACCGCCTGATTCACCGCCACCAAATCCTCCCCAACCACTGCCTCCGGAAGAGGAACTACTGCTAAAATCCGTACTAAATACTCCATCTAGCATTGCTCCAAGTATGCCAACCTTGTAGGCTAGCCATAGGAGTATGAGGATAATAATAGTAATTATGAGCCAATGCTTTAAGAAAAAAAGCACTGCTGCATATACTAGGGCTTCCGTAGCTTTTTTTTCGATGAAGTGCTGTTCGAGGCTCTGGGCTACAGATACGAGTCCAGCGGAGTAGGCTCCTTGATCGCCCCTTTCAGCATTTTCCACGTACGGTCGAAATGTCCGAAGGATTTCACCTGACTTGCCATCGGTTAGGTCGCCCTCCATACCATAGCCTACTTCAATCCGTCGTTTCTTTTCCGCAACGCAGAACACAAGTAGGACGCCCGTGTCCTTGTCACCTTGTTTGGTAGAAGCATTTTTATGCCCAATGCCCCATTTCCTGAATAAGTCGTTGGCCAAGTCTTCAATGCTTGCGTACTCGCCAAGTGATGGAAGCGTGACCACGGCAATTTGTATTCCGTGATCCGTATCGAACTTTTCCAGCTCAGCTTCGAGTGTAGAAATGTCTTCAGGCTTCATTACATGACCGAAGTCATTCACAAGCTTGGGTGGGGTGGTTGGACTCGGTAACGTATCTGCTTTGTCTTTAGCGCAGGTAAAAACCGACAGGCAAGTAAAAACGAAAGTTGCCAATGCAAACTGCTTAAGCAAATTCTTCATTTGGTTCCTCCTTTGGACCAAAAAATGTGAATAGGTTTAGCAGCCCGTTGGCTACTATTTCGTCGACTATTTCATAAAATAGGACGTATTATTATAGTATATATAGATACTTTTGTCAACAAAAACCAGTGTTTTAGATTGACAAAAGTGACCTCATATTGTATTATTTGCAGGCGATTTACGACTTTGCGAATTCGATTTTCGCAATGTGCGGTGTGAATTAGTTTGCAGGTGAGAGTCCTGCAAAACCTACATCGTTGAGTGAGTATTCCATATGGCTACCGCGTCAGGCCGCTGAGGTCTACGCAAGTCATTTACCAAAACTAACGTCTGAAAACTCAGGCGTTTACCAAAGGAGTTTTTCTGATGCCAAGGGGATTGAATATTACAGCAAATTTTCAACCAAGCGATCTGCTTGTTTTGTTGATGCATGCATTGGTTCAGGCAAAGTGCATCACCGTTATTGAGGCAGCGCGCGTATCCACCGCAGTTAAGCCCGGCGAGAAGCCAGAAGCTTGGATGGTGGAAGTGGTTGATTCTGCGTTGCGTGAGTTCCAGAAGCAATGGGGGCGACCCAAAAATGAGTTAGGATCCGATGAGATGCAGGGGGTCATGATGGTTGCAATTCTGCTCAACTCGATAGATTTGGCTACGCCCCAAGTTATACTTGCTGCGGAGCCATTTACGTTTATGTGGCGAGACCGAGTACGCCACTTAGTTGATCTCCTCATCAAAGGGGATACTACTCAATACCGTGCGAGCCAGGGTGATGGTCGGCGCGGCGCGGAGTAGTTTCTGTCCAAGGCGCTTTTATGGAGCATATAAAATTGCTCCATACCCCAAACAGGGCAGCGAGTCTGTCTGTCCTGTTTGGGTTTTTCTTGAAAATAAGTACCCAGCTACATGTTTGCGGGCGACAAAATATCCCTGTATACTATATATATGGTAAATAAATGAAAGGTAGTGTTAGAGTTCTAACTGTGCTTGTCATTTATTTGTCTTTAGAATGATATAAAAACAATGTTAAGTGGTCGTTACGGCCGCTCTATTGTATTCGTGATAATATTTTTTTGATATAAAACTTTTATGAATAAACCAAATTCTTCAGCGCCCCGATCTGGCAGTATAGGAGGTCGTTCCAGGCCATTTCCTAAAAAGCCTTCTACCAGTGTTCTCCCTACAGTGAGATCTGCTCGCACCGCTCCCTCTCAACATGATGTACCTCATGCGAGGCCCAACACATCGCCGAACCTTCGCATAATTCCACTCGGTGGTCTTGAGCAGGTCGGTGCCAACATGATGGTCTATGAATACGGCGACGATATTATTATTGTTGACGTTGGTTTTGCGTTTCCCGATGAAACAACTCCCGGCATAGATTACATTATTCCCGATGTTACATACTTAGAAGAGCGCAAGCAAAACATTCGCGGTATTTTTATTACACACGGACACATGGACCACATGGGTGCGGTACCATACATATTGCCAAAAATTGGTAATCCTCCTATTTATACATTGCCACTTACCGCTGGGCTTATCCAAAAACGTTTGGAAGAATTCAACATGGCGGAGCAAGTACGCATAAACACTGTTGCCAAGGACGATATGGTTCCATTAGGGAGCTTTAAAGTGCGCTTCTATGGCGTAAATCATAATATTCCAGACTCAGTAGGCTTGTCTATTACCACTCCTATTGGCCAGGTAGTGCATAGTGGTGACTGGAAAATTGACCATACACCCGTAGGTGAGGAGCCGGCAGAGTTTGCCAAAATCGCCAAGTATGGAGCCGAAGGTGTGTTGGCGTTTATGAGTGATTCTACTAACGCAGCAAAGCCTGGCTATACTGCATCTGAATCAGAAATTGGCGCTACCATAGACCGAATTTTCGATGAAGCTCCGGGACGCATTATTTTTGCGTCATTCTCATCTCTCTTTGCTCGCATGCAGCAAGTATTGAATATTGCCGCAAAGTATAACCGTAAGGTCGCAGTAGTGGGTCGCTCTATGATTAACAATGTAGAGCTTGGTATTTCGCTGGGGTATTTGAAATTCCAACCCAAGACTATTGTAAAGCCAGAACAAATTGGCAAATTGCCAGATAATCAGGTCATTATTATGACCACAGGGGCGCAGGGTGAAGAGTCTGCGGGGCTGGCTCGTATGGCACGTGGTGATCACCGCTCCATTCAAATAAAGCCAGGAGATACCGCTGTTATTTCTGCTTCTCCTATTCCGGGGAATGAACGCTCTATTGTAGAAGTTATAGATAATCTTACTCGTGAAGGTGCTCGGGTTATCTATAATAAAATGCTCGACATCCACACCTCAGGACATGCTCAGCAAGAAGAACATAAAATTGTACTGAGCTTGCTCCGTCCGAAATATTTAGTGCCAATTCATGGTGAGCATCACATGCTTATTGCTCATTCAAAAATTGGACTCGGAATGGGCATGCCTGCAGAACGAATTCCTATTTTGGATAATGGCGATGTGCTGGAGATAGACGCGGCTGGTGTGGCGAAGAAGGCCGGCAAGGTCTTTTCCGGGTACGTGTTTGTGGATGGGCTTGGCATAGGGGACATTGGTGAAGTAGTACTACGTGACCGTAAGGTCATGGCGCAGGACGGTATGTTCGTAATTATTGTTACCCTGGACCGAAAGACTGGGAAGCTTATAAACCAACCGGACATTATTTCTCGCGGTTTTATTTACATGAAGGGTAATGAAGATATAATTCGCGAAGTGAAGCATGAAGTGCGCAAAATGGTTGAAAGCCAAGGAAGGGCTAGTGTAGAAATGAGCCAGGCCAGTCTGCAGCAACGTATTCGAGATGATGTGGGAGAATATCTCTTTAAGAAAACCGAACGCAGGCCCATGATAATGCCTATTATTATTGAACTCTAAATACCACATTTACGTTAAAAAATCGCCGAATAGGCGATTTTTTGATATTATGAAATTGCTTCATATTTCTTTATGGCCCCAACGATTCGCGCATTCTGTGCGTTGCTATGTATAGTAGTTATGACTTGGCCGCTGCGCGCGAATGCGTGTACCCCCGATTGGTGCATGACGCATAACCACCTGCAGTATGCTCTTGTGCTCGGCATGGTTACACGAGTAGATGGTACTGTCGCAGATATTGCAGTGAACGAAGTGCTAATGGGTAACCCTGTGTTTGGTACAATCCGAGTTCACAAAACGCGCCCTCACCCGGAATGGAATAAGCTTAAGCCATATGACTACGTGTATGTGTCCGTAAATAAAGAAGGTGTAGAGTATAATCTTGCCTATGATATTCGGAGAGTAACTTCGCTGGATACTCCGCGGCTCAAGTTCATTCCTGAGCCTCAGTACCCCGAAGAGGCCGCGCTTCAGTGGTGGATTAATTATGGTGGTGACTATGGCAATATTGGGTTCGTGGGTAATACTGCGTATGCTATAGATGCACGCATGCGTTGTACGCAAATATATCCGACAAGTGCGCTTGCAATTTCTCTTAAGACTTTACAAAAAGAACGAACTGGTTGTCTTAGTCTGGTGCTTGCGGCGGACTCGCAGCTCCCGCTAGAAAGGCAAAAGACTCCAGTTCCTTTAGGGGACGTTCGATGGTTTTACGAGAACCATAAAGATTTTGTATTAGACGTGGCGTGGCTTGTATTGCTCTTTACCACCCTTCTTGCAATCCTTTGTATTCTAAGACATCGCCGCGCTGCCAAGGGCTATATTACGAGTGAGTGAAGATGTGGGCCTGGGGTAGAGGTAGGAAAACACCGATTCATTGCAAAAGAAGAGCTTTTTGCAGCAAAGTTTAGGCGAGGTATACTAATGGTATGCAAACTTCAGAACACAAATTAGAAGAACAGGTTTCGGAAATAGCTAAGCTGGCTAAAGAAAACAAGAGTGTGGATGTAGCCGCGCTTATGGCGAGCGCCCTGCAAAACCATAGAAGCAATCTGGTACCTACCAATCAAAAACGATTAGCCTTTCTCGTTGCTCTTGGCGCCCCACCGTTCGGACTTATTTTTGCTATAAAGTTTTATTTTTCAGATTACGATGACGGCCGTCATGCAGCGTATATGTGCATGGCGCTTACTGTGGTTTCGCTCGTACTTATATCACTTTTTTCTAAATCACTCTTTTCTACAGCGCACGTAACACCTGAGCAAATAGAACAGATAAAACCCAGCGACGTATTCCAGCTAACTCAGTAAATAGTCCGAACGAGGCAAAATATATGATAAAAGCAATTACATTTGATTTGGACGGAGTCTATTTTATACATGGTAAGTCAAACTTCATTAAGAGTTTGGGCGAAATTGGTGTGAGTGAAGAAGAGGCAAAAAGAGTCTTCCTTCAGAGCGATGAAATGAATTTTCAATACAAGACTGGTAAAATGACGGACGAACAATTTTGGACTTGGGCAATTGGCCAATGGAAGTTAAATCTTACGGTGCCAGAAATTATTGACATACTTATAAGGGGATATGAGGTAGATGACCATGTGGTCGATGTAGTAAAAAAGGTTCGTGCGAATGGGTATAAAACGCTTATTTGTACAAATAACTTTCCCACCCGAATTAATGGCTTGCAGGAGCGCTTTGGCTTTTTAGATAACTTCGATGTTGCGGTTATATCAAGCGAGGTTGGCGCTATTAAACCGCAAAAAGAATTATTTGAAGCACTTATTCAAAAATCCGGAGTGTCGGCAGGTGAAATATTTTATGCAGATGACTACGATGCTGCCATAGAAACCGCTGCGAAACTTGGTATTGAGACATTACACTATACGACCTTTGAGGCTTTTATGTCTCACTTGAGTGAATTGGGTGTTAAGGTGGACTAGGTTCTCCTAATCTCTCCCCTTACAAACCTTGAGAACTTTATAAACTTTTGACTAGACCTTATGGCTGTAATTTCTATAATCGGATGCGCGGGAGTGGGGAAGTCTACGTTGGTGCGACAACTTGCGGCTCTTAATCGTGCACCAGCTTTTTTTGAAGGCGAAGAGGGTGTATTCCCAGAAGTGGTTACCAGTAATTTAATTACAGAAGATCCGGTTGGCCGGGAGCGATGGTTTGTGGGGCAATATATGGCGTCACTTCAATGTGCGCATGCGATATCGACTTTGGGAACGAATAGCTATGTAGATAATGCAAGCCCAATCACCATTCGCAGCTACGCAGCTATATCGCCCCATGTCCATATTCAAGAGCTAGAGGAGCTTATTGCGCAGCTTGAATCTTCGGTTGCAGATGTAACTGTAGTGCTTGTTGCAAAACCAGAAATTTTAGCTGCGTACATCGCAGAACGGGGGAGAGTGTCGGAAGAAGTCGTATCTATAGCGGAGCAAGCAGTGCGGGTACAAGAACAATTCATAAAGCTTGCGCCAGAATATAACGCACTTGTCATTGACCGTACCGGGATGGATTTTCACGGTGAAAAAGACTTACACTACATTAATACACTCATTCAAGAAGCTTTGCATGGAGAAGTTATAGGCGACATGCTACAAGAGAATAGGTTGTTATAGAATAGTATTTAGAATATTGTATGGAAACTTTTACCGAACATTTTTTACCTGGAATTAGTACGCCCATTATGTTGCCTGCGGAGTATGTTGTTGTACGAGGCGCTGGTGATGCAATTGTGTACATTAATGCATTAGGAGAAACAGTAGAACATTATACATACATGGATCATGCTGGGCAGAGCGTTATTGTTGATGAGTTTAGAAAACTGTTTCCGCATGATTCTATTCTTGTAGTGCTCTATGACAGTAAAAGAAACATGTATCTACAAAGGCGGAGCGCTGCCTTGCGCTGGGAGCCCGGTAAAATAGATTTGGCGAGTGTGGCGGCCCAGAGACGAGCACAACTTATGGGGAATCGTTATAGGGCCGTTGATTTGGAAGAATTGGCTTTGGCAAAAGTTGCAGAAGAAACAGGTTTGCCAAAAAATCGCATGGCGGCGGGAAACCTGGCATTCATCGGCGCTCACGAGAATATTACGACAAATGAGTTTCAGACTATTTACGCATATCACTTGGAGGTGGGTGTGGAAGAACTAAATGCTGCGCTTGCAATAATGGATGATGTGTATAAAGCACAGAGTTGGGAAATACGTCCGTATGGAGAAGTTATTGAAGAATATTTCAGCGAAGAGGTGAGAGAGTATGCGGGTGGAGAGGCCCTAAGACCGTTAAATTTTATATCGAGTCCTTACATTCGGAAGCAGTTAGACGCGATGTTATTATAAAACAATCAAAGTCGCCAAGAGAGCGGCTTTTTGATATGCTGTGTATATTCACTAGGTATTTTTCATATGTCGGTCGTACCTACGGCATTTTGTTCAATTTTTTTACTTTAATACTGTCTAGTATTTTTTAACGTATATATGGCAATAAAGAGAATATCTCAAGTAGGGGAGGCGGTCATTCGTGCTAAGGCGAAACCAGTAAACCTAAAAGATAAGATCGGCATTAAGAAACTTATCAAAGATTTGCACGATTCCATGTTCGCCACTGGTCTGGTTGGTATAGCGGCGCCGCAGATTGGCATTGGTTTACAAATTTTTGTGAGTGAGGTGCGGAAAACAAAAACGCGAAAGCCAAAGGACTTAGATGGTTTTAGAGTATTTATAAACCCGAAGATCACGAATAAGTCGGTCAAACAAACTATTCTAGAAGAAGGTTGTGGAAGTGTGGCACACGCAACGCTGTTTGGCCCCGTGAGGCGCCCCGCCGAAGTAGAAGTGCGTGCGCTCGATGAACATCTAAAACCATTTACTCTTAAAGCACATGGTTTACTTGCAAAGATAATTCAGCACGAGTACGACCACCTCCAAGGTGCAGTAATCCTCGACAAATTTACCGACACCCGTAAGTGCTGGGTAAGGCAGTAGACGTAATATTATTACTAATTAGTTATTATCTTATGACAGATAGCAATCAATTGGACACGCCAAGTCGTCCGCAAGATGATTTATACCACTATGCGAATGCGGGATGGCTTGCGGCAAATCCTTTGCCCGCCCACGAAGCCCGGTGGGGGACATTTGTTAAGCTGCGCGAAGATAATTGGATACGTGTGCGGGATATTCTTGAAGAACTTGGAACCCGTGTAGATATTGCACCTGGTAGTTTTGAGCAAAAGGCTCGTGATTTTTACTTATCTGCTAAAGATCCTCATGCCCCTGAAGCGGCGGGTTTGTCTGTTTTGAATAAGTGGTTTGCGGAAATCAATGCTTTTCAGTCTATTCATGATGTAAGTGATTACTTCATAAAATTATACACCGAAGGTGTTGCCATTGTCTGGGGACTTGCCGTTGAGCCAGATGAAAAGAACAGTACTCAGTACGTATTACGTATATTCCAAGGGGGACTTGGGCTTCCCAATCGTGATTACTATTTTACAGACGACGCTGCTACCAGGCGAATCCGTGAGGAGTACGCACTCCATATTCCGCGTATGATGGCACTCACCGGTCCGGTCTCGGAGTCTTTAGTAACAGATGTGTTAGCTGTAGAGCGCGCGCTCGCAGAAGCTTCTATGACCACTACAGAGATATGGCACGACCTTGAAGCGCAGTACAACAAGTTCAGCCTTTCTGCGCTGCAGGAACTAGCGCCGAATATCTCTTGGGCTCAGTATTTCACGGAACTAGGTATGCATGAAGAGTCTGTGTTTGTGAACCAGCCTAAATTCTTGCAAGCCCTAAATAGATTGCTCGGCGAGCTGCCAGTAAGCGTCTGGCAGAATTATTTACGGTGGCAATTAACACATAATTCAGCACAGTTTCTAGGTGAGCGTTTTGAACAAGAGAGGTTTTCGTTTTATGGCGCCGTGCTAAATGGTACTAAGGTAATACAGCCACGGTGGAAACGAGTAGTGCTCACTATGGATAGTACCGCGCTTGGGGAAGGGTTGGGGAAGCTTTTCGTAGAAAAATACTTTCCGAACCAAGCCAAAGCGCACATGGAAATTTTGGTTGCAGATTTAAAAGAAGCATTCAAAGAACGTATTCAGTCTAACCCATGGATGGAAGAGAAGACTAAGCAGATTGCTATAGATAAGCTTCAGAAGATGCAGCTTAAAATTGGCTATCCTAAAGTGTGGCGAAGTTATGACTTACTTGAGGTGGGCGAAGGCTATCTGGCAAACGTCCTTCGAGCAGATCTTTTTGAACAGAATCGAATGCTTAAAAGGCTCGGTACGCCGGTAGACATGGAAGAATGGCTCATGACGCCACAAACCGTAAATGCATATGCGTATTTTAACCTAAACGAAATTGTGTTTCCTGCAGGTATATTACAGCCACCTTTTTTTGACCTTGCTGGTAATGATGCAGAGAACTATGGCGCTATCGGAAGTGTGATAGGGCATGAGATGACCCATGGTTTTGATGATTCCGGTTCACAGTTTGACGCTCAAGGTAATAGGGTAAACTGGCGGACGGAGCAAGATAAAGAAAAGTTTGATGCGTTATCAAAGGTGCTCGAAGAGCAGGGGAGTGCGTTTGAAGTTTTGCCCGGATTATTTATGAATGGGCCGCTTACGATTGGGGAAAGTATGGCAGATTTAGGGGGGTTAGAAATTGCTTTAGACGCGTTTGAGCGAAGCCTCGCGCGCCAGGGCATAACTAACGAAGTAGAGAAGCGGAACCTTATGCAACGACTGTTTGTCAGCTGGGCTCTGTTTGAAGCAGAGCATATCCGTGAAGAGAAAGCTCGAGAATTTGTAGTAACAGATCCGCACCCAGCCGCGGTGTTCCGCATTAACGGTATAGCGAGTAACATTGATCGCTTCTACGAAGCATTCCAAGTTGAACCTACAGATGCTTTATATATTGCTCCAGAAAAGCGAGCTAAAATCTGGTAAAAATATGGAAATACAACGACCAGTCTCAAAGCAAATAATGCCTCCCCATGCCAAGCTAGTATTTAAAGGCAAGATTTTTGACACCTATCAATGGGAGCAACAAGGATATGACGGAAAAACGTATATCTTTGAAAAAGTGAAACGTGCAGACACTGTAGTGGTGCTGGCACTTACTCCGGAGGGTAGTATATTAATGACTCACCAAGAGCAACCAGGCAAAAAACCATTCATAGCTCTTGCAGGTGGTAGGGTGGACGAAGGGGAGGAAGTATTAGAAGCCGCAAAGCGCGAACTGCTGGAAGAAACAGGGTATGCATCTGATCAATGGGAACTGCTAGAGGCCTTGCAGCCTATTAGTAAAGTGGAGTGGGCAATATATTATTTCATTGCTCGTAATTGTAAGAAAGTACAGGAACAAGAGTTGGATGGTGCAGAAAAAGTTGAGCTTAGACCAACTACATTTGATGAGTTTGTAGAAATAGCTTTAGACAAAGATTTTTACGAAGAAGAAATTCGGACCAGGTTACTTGAAGCAAAACTAGACCCAGCCAAGATGCAAGAATTTAAACAGAAAATATTAGGAGCATAAATAGATATCGAGTCTTACTTATAGTGTGGATAAAGTTGCCTATTTTGAGTAATTATTAATAATAACTTTAAAATTTCTTGATCAAACTCTGCTATTTTTATAGCAGAGTATTTTTATTCCACAATTAGTGGATTTAATAACCTGTAATCCATATGATTAGGCTCATTTTCGAACGAGAGAGAGTGGTTCAGAACCAGAAAATATCTTTGTCGAGTTTGATTGAGGTGAACGTAGCGTATATATCAACAAGATCCTTCTCAAATCTTGTCCTCTTAACCTATACAAATAAAGCAGTAATAAGACTCTAAAGACAACACTTTTCGTGGCCACGAAAAGTGTTGTCTTTAGGACAAGGAAAAATATGCATTCAGAAGTTGGATGTTTAGCACATAGAGTATTGTTTATTGTGTATGATACCAGAACACTTATCCTTGGCCTTAAAGGCCGAGCCATAGAACACGTGTATGGTGAGGATATAAAAGTTGGTGGTAATCTAAGGCGTACTTTGGATTACCTGCGGAAAAAAGGATTTGTCCGCTGGACAGATAAACACGGTGCTCGCTTTATTACTTTGACGAAACAGGGGAGAGTGAAAACTTTGTTAGGTAAATTCAACATAGTAGAGCCGAAAGAGTGGGATAATAAATGGCGATTGCTTGTGTTTGATATTCCCGAGTCCGCGAGTCACCTTCGCTCTTTACTTGTTTACCAGCTTCGTAGTTTATCTTTTACTAAACTTCAAGCGAGTGTATATATTGGACCATTTGCATTTAATGAAGCAGCTATGGAATATTTAAGACTCTCAGGCCTAACTCGCTATATACGTTTACTAACAGTAGAGAGTCTTGATGATGATACCGATCTACGTAAGCGTTTTAATCTCTAAAGACAACACTTTTCGTGGCCACGAAAAGTGTTGTCTTTATAAAATAGTGACAGAAGTTAAGCGGTTCCGGAGTGGATAATCTATTTTGCACTTTCCATGTGGGGTTGGTATGGTGACTAAAAGTTCCATAGCCAAGACAGTTTATTCGCGCTCTAACTAAATATGTCGCTTGCAGCCGTAATGCAAAATATGCTTTCTACACCAAGTGGTTTTTCTACCACAGCGTTTTTAGATGCGATATTTCATCATGCGGTGAGTAGTCGGGCTTCGGATGTTCATATTGACCCCACCGAAGAAGATGTGCGAATTAGATTTCGCATAGATGGTGAACTAGAAGATGTTGCTCACATGCCATTGCTCCACCTGCTCGCACTCATTAGCAAAGTAAAAGTATTATCGCAACTGCGCACAGACGAACACCAAGCGGCTCAAGATGGCCGCTTTCGTATTTCTGTCGAAGACAAACCAGTAGATATACGTGTTGCTATTAGTCCTACCTATTATGGCGAACGAGTTGTCTTAAGACTACTTACACAAAGATCCAGTTTTCACACTTTGAAAGATTTGGGTATGAGTGAAGCGGATAGAATAAAACTCGAGTACATATTGCATCGACCTCACGGTATGATCCTTGCCAGTGGTCCCACGGGAAGTGGAAAAACAACTACACTGTATTCACTTTTACAATTAGTGCATCAAGATACTGTTTCAGTTATTACCGTAGAAGATCCAATTGAGTATGCAATAAAGGGAGCATGTCAAATTCAAGTGAATCCCCGAACAAATCTGTCTTTTGCTACCGGCCTCCGTAGTATTTTAAGGCAAGATCCAAACATAATTATGGTGGGTGAGATAAGAGATGGGGAAACAGCGCGCCTCTCGACAAATACGGCACTCACCGGCCATTTGCTCCTCTCTACTATTCATACAAATGATGCAGCAACTACGCTATTGCGTTTGCTTGACCTAGGAGTTGAGCCGTATTTAATTAGTTCCACTGTAAGTGCAGTTATTGCGCAGCGTTTGGTGCGCACAGTCTGTGGTAGTTGCACGAAGGAGTATTCATATGTAGTACGTGAACTTCCACAAACTATCCGTGCGTATATCCCGGAGCTCGATGTTATTGCAGGTGCAAAAGGGGTTGGGTGCGGCGAGTGTCGTGGAAGTGGGTATAAAGGACGAATGGCACTTTTTGAAATACTGTATATAACACCCGGCATTCGTAGCCTTATACTTCGCAGGGTGCCAGCTTCAGAAATTGTACGTCAGGCAATGAGTGAGGCCATGCGCACTATGGCCGCAGATGGTGTTGAAAAAGTTTTGCTTGGCCTTACAACTCCTGAAGAAGTAGCACGCGCACTCTCGGACTAAGACCTGGCCCGAAATCCGAAATGAGATATAAAATTTGATCGCCGACTGCTATGCATGTATCCGTACAGGAACAACATTTCCTCATGAAAAGACTTTCCACGCTGATTGCAGCAGGGGTGCCATTATTTGAATCGTTGCAATTATTGTCAGCGCAGACTAAAGGAAGTAGCGCTTTGTTGGTGCAGCATCTTATTGATGCGGTAACGAAGGGTCGTGGCCTTGCTGCGGGTTTCCAAGAATGTGGAAACGTACTAAACCTCGTTTCGCTCCATCTTATTGAAATAGGAGAGCAAACCGGCATGTTGCCCGAGCATCTTAAGTATGTGACTGAACAGCTTGGCCAGCAACAAGCTATGCGTAGGAAAATATGGTCAGCCCTGGTGTATCCACTGTTCGTCTTTATTGTTGCAGTCGCTGTGGCACTGTTGCTTCTGTTGTATGTACTTCCAAAACTTATGCCGATATTTGCGAGTTTGCATTTTAAATTACCTCTCACAACACGTATATTGCTCAGGTTGTATACGGTGATCACCCAGGATTTTATTGGACTTTTGCTTGTAGTTATATTAATAATTGCTACCGTCTGGATCGTTGTAAGGGCGCGATCTGTGCGTGCAATGTGGCAGAAATGTGCATTGTATATACCTGTGTTCAGGCTGTACGTAATTCAATATCAGAATTGGCATATATGTCGGACTCTCGCTGTATTACTTAAAGCCGAAATGCCACTTTTGACCGCTTTAGAAAAAACTTCGCGCAGCACCCAGTATCGTTCGTATAATAAGGCACTTCTTCATGCACGCGCCCGAGTACTTGAAGGTTATTCCTTGGGAAGCAGTCTACAGTTATATCCTAAGCTATTCCCATTACAAGTAGCCCAGCTACTACTAGTGGGAGAAGAAACTGGCACGCTGGCTGAAAGTTTGCAGTTTATGGCAGCTAATCTTGAAGAAGAGACGGAAGAATTAACTAAAAAAATTACGGTGCTATTTGAGCCCGCGTTGCTCCTCATGGTTGGGCTTGTAGTCGGGTTTGTTGCTATAGCAATCATTTCACCAATTTATGGTATTACGCAGGCCATACATTTCTAAGCGCACACGCGGTGTTACCTTTGTTGAAGTATTAGTGGTTATCGCCCTGCTTCTTGTGCTGGCAACTACTTTTGTTCCGGTAGGAGTGGGGTACATACACACTTATGCTCTTACAACAGAGCGGGACACTCTGGTGAGTTTATTAATTTCCGCACGAAACAGGGCTCAGGCAAATAGTCACACACCTTATAGTGTATATGCAGACAGTTCCAGGTATGTACTGTTTCCCGGCAGTACGTATCATGAGCATTCGGATTTAAATGAAATAACTTTGGTGCACAGTGGTATTACGCTAATGCCGAGTGGGGTAGTGATTACATTCGCGCCACTTTCCGGAGATTCGCAAGAAAAAATTATTATCTTCCAAAATGTAGGTCACGCTGTATCCGCCAAGATAAATTCGGAAGGAATAATAGAATGATGAGAGTATTGTGTGCGCAAGTAGGGAGCCTGAGTGTCGAGTTTTTGATTGCGCTCACTCTTATGACAGGCGTACTTACTCTATCTGCCCGTATAGTATTTAATTTGCAAGATATAGTTGTTACCAAAGAGCTGGTATTAGAAGCGCAGGAACTAGCAGAGGCTGATAGTGCACTTGTTCGAATATTTTCGGGTGCCATTCAAAATATACCAGCAGCCATTCCTGCTTCAGCTACTTTTACTATGCAGAGGATGATGCAATATTCTACCCTCTGTTCCTCCCTCGCAACGGATCGCGTGTTGTGGAATGTACCGAAGCAGGGGCAGATTGAGTTGTCAACAATGGTCACCAGCCTGCAATCGGTAGAAGAGAGTGGGTTAGATTGTCCAACAGTTGGGCTTTCGGGTGCGTGGTCTACCCCGCGTATCGTGGGAAACAGTGTGCTTGGGCTGTCGCGTATTCAGGTACATGGGGTTGACGTTGTAAATAGAGGTAATGTTAGAATTGCGGTCGTAGTAGGTACGAGTACTCAGATAGCTGATCCTGACTTATTTATTATTGATGTTACCGATCCAGCAGTGCCCATTCTCCTTTCAAGTCTTCATAGCGGTAATGGACTCTTTGCGGTTGATGTCGCTGGATCACATGCATATCTTGTACAAAATAGTAATACACTTCAACTCCAGGTTGTGAGTATATCTACACCTTCCAATCCTATACTTGTTGCATCACGAAGTTTGCCAAGTGCAAGTGGGTCATTTCCTGAAGGGAGAAGTGTTTTTGTATTTCGTAATCGCGTTTATATTGGTACCTATGAAACAGCCGGGTCAGAATTTTATGTATTCGATATTAGCAATCCAGTGGCGCCGGTATTTTTAGGAAGTAAGGCGGTGAACCATAGTGTGCGACAAATAGCAGTACGGGAAGAGATTGTAAATGGTACTCCGAAATTACTCGCTTATATTGCATCTTCTGCAAATAATACTGAACTTCAAGTGCTCGATGTAACGGATCCGGTTCACATTCTGGACTTCTCAAGTTTCGACGCGCAGGGAGGGGGAAGTGGTACTGCACTATTTCCTGCCGGGACCATGCTCTGGTTGGCTAGACAGCAAGTGGCGGGAGAACCGACTATTGCCGCGGTGTCGGTATCTAACCCACACAGCCCGGCACTTATATCGACTTTTGATCTGAAATTAAAGTCAGGGAGTGTTGTAAATGGGCTAACGTATAGCAATGCGATTTTGGTTCTTACCACTACTGATATTGCCGCACCCCTATTATTCTGCGAAGTGGGGGAAAACTATCTAGTGTCTCGTTGTAGTAAGTTTACCTTTTTATCCAGTCCTGGCCGGGTCGATTACCAAGATAATCTTTTGTTTATTCCTAGCGGGAATAAGCTACTGATTGTTGGAAGTTAAGAATTTTGTGTATGCCCATGAAGAAATCTATGCACCTTTATTCTGGATTCACGCTTCTCGAAATAATTATATACATTGGTCTTTTATCGACGTTACTTGTGGGTGTTTGGGGTGGACTATTCCGCTTGGTGGGATGGATGAACACGAATAGCAGCGATCTTCAAAGGCAAGAAGATCTTCAATTTGTCGTTGCAAAAATACACTGGCTAGGTATGGGGGCAGAATCTGTCACTACTACGAATACGAGCGTCACGTTCATTAGACCTGATTTCGGAACTACGTCCCCAATCACTATCGCCGTCACTAACGGAAAAATATTTATAACCAGAAATGGGGGAAGTTCTGTAGAGCTTTTACCGGGCCACGTAACCTCCGCTATCCCAGAGATGTCATTGTTTCAAGTTGATTCCTCAACCAATGCTCTATCTCTCAACCTGATGGTGGATAATAGACAAATCTTTAGAAAGGTATTTTTCCCATAGGTTTATGAATATAAAATATGACGATGGATATATAGCTCTTATTTCAGTACTGTTTACAGCTACTGTACTCGGCATGCTTGTCGCGAGTAATGGCCTTTTGGGGTGGAATAGTCAGCAAAACATATTGCGTATCTGGGGGAGAAAACAGAGTTTGCTGTTGGCGGATAGCTGCGTGCGACTGGCAGCGCTTCAGATTAAAGCAGCTATGCAACCTGTGTCACAAACATTTACGTTATTCCAGAATAACAGTTGTAGTATTATCAGCGCTGAAAAGATAGGTTCTGCATGGTATGTGCGCGCCAAATCAACAGTTCTCGGTGCTGAAACCGACCTTTTAGCAATTATAAGTGGATCTACTTTTACTATTATCAAAGAATCAGAACCGCCTTAGCTGTAGGTCCAGACCCTGTTATTCACATTCTTAACGGCCATTAAGAATGTGAAATAAAATATTTTTAAAGTAATAATCAAATGAGCAATTCTCAAAATGAAACTGAAAGAGGTTTTACCCTTATAGAAATTTTAGTGTCTATTGGTCTCCTGGCGGCTCTCGCCGCAATTGTGCTTATTGCAGTAAATCCAGCTCGTCAATTTGCCAATATGCGGAATACACAGCGGTCTAGTGATTTGAACGCGCTATTGAATAGTGTGGGCCAGCGCATAGCAGAAAATAAGGGGCAGTTCAGTTGTGCGGGTATTACATTTCCTGCAGGCACGACCGCTACGGGGACTGCGGGAAGCGTTATTGGTAATGGTACTGCTGAATTGGATCTGCGTTCGTGTTTGGTGCCATCGTACATTTCTGAGCTTCCAGTTGATCCGACTAACGGTACGACTTGGAATGGTACTACTTATACTACTGGCTACCGTTTGTTCCAGGATGCGAATGGTCGTATTACTGTATTCGCTCCTACAATTGAACCTATTATTGGAAACAATGTTCTTGCGCTAACTCGGTAGAAAAAATAAATTATAGAAATATGTAAAACGACGCAGAGGCTGGGGGCTTCTGCGTCGAGTGGTTTGTTGTGAGTGTGGGTCATGCGCGTTAGTCCGTAAGCGCGGCTTCAAGCTGGGGGATTAAGTCCAGAAATTCCGCAAGCTGGACTAGTGCGACCGCTTTCTCTACCAGGCTGGTTTTGCCGTTCGGCAAATAGGGCGCCACGTTAAAGAAATTGGCCAGTGCTTTTACCGCCGTCTCGTACTGCACGGCCCCTCCAATTTTGAGCTTTTCAAAAACTTGGAGTAGGTATCCTGAATCGGTGGGCTCACGTCGCGCCCAGGCGCGAGGAGTTACTAATTGTTCGGTGATTTCATTTACTTTCGTCAAGTTATTGCGACGGGTAAAATAGCCAATAAGGTCAATGGCTACCGAGGTTTGGGGCCGATTTGCGGCCTGTAGGGATGCCAGAAAGTTTTCCTCCATGCTTATCCCTAGTTTAAATAACAGTTCATAGAATAAAGGTCCGGGCATGGTTTCCATGAACTTTAACAGTTCAGATACGTTTCTCACAGTGATCCTCCTATGGATGTGGTTGATTTGCTGGTTTTGATTTGCGACCGGTAAGATTAGCAGGTTTTAGCAGAAATTTCAAGGTTTGTGGTATAATTAATACAGTTATTCTCAGCATTACCCGTGAGTCTGCACATATATATGACAGATTTAGTCCTTACTAAGATATTTTCCCTTACTTCCATTTCCTTCATTTTGGCGCTTGGCGCAACGCCATTGCTTACCTATTTTCTCTATAAATATAAGCTGGGGAAGAATATTCGGGACTCCAAAGAAACGCCGCTCTTTACCAAAATGCATGCTGCAAAAAAGGGGACTCCTACTATGGGCGGCCTTTTAGTTTGGGGTGTAACCTGCGTAATTATTACCGTATTTTGGTTTTTAGATAGGGTCGCGGGGCTCGAAGTATTCCACAATCTCAACGTTCTTACTCGCCGCGAAACCCTTCTTCCTTTAGGCGCGTTTGTTGGCGCAGCAGTGGTAGGACTTGCAGATGACTTGCTCGATATAAACCGCATGGGTCACCAAGGCCGCGGCTTTCCATTTCGTTTTAAAGTTATTTTGTACGCTATTGTTGCTGCAATAGGTGCGTGGTGGTTTTATTTCAAATTAGGTTTTGAAGCGATACATATTCCATTCGCAGGCGCGCTGCATCTTGGTTGGGTATTTATTCCATTTTTCATTTTAGTAGTCATTGCCACTAGCTTTGCAGTGAATCAAACAGACGGACTTGACGGGCTGGCGGGCGGTACGCTGCTAATAGCGTTTTTTGCATTCGGACTCATTGCCTATGTGCGCGGGCAGGAAAACTTGGCGGCGCTTATTGGGGTAGTTGCGGGAAGTCTGCTCGCCTTTTTGTGGTTTAACGTATATCCCGCCCGGTTTTTTATGGGAGATACGGGCTCTATGGGTCTGGGGGTGCTTTTAGCAATAGTGGCATTTCTAACTAACTCCATAGCCCTGCTGCCCATAATTGGTTTTGTGTTTGTACTTGAGGCACTTACTACAGTGCTGCAAATAGTTTCCAAAAAAGTATTTAAGAAAAAAATATTTTTGTCCGCACCAGTTCATCATCACTTCGAAGCACTTGGTTGGCCGGAAACAAAAGTTACTATGCGTGCTTGGATATTTGCATCGGTCCTAGCAATAATTGGCATCATTATATATTTTTTGGGATAGTAGTAGGCGACTGGTTATATATACAAAACTAAAACTAACTTTACTATGTACGATCTTTTAATAAAACGAGCAACGGTCATAGACGGGACAGGGCAAGAGAGCTTTGTTGCGGATATTGGTATAAGTGATGGACGTATAATAGACATTGCTTTGGATATACCCGTTAAGGCCAAAGAAGTTATAGAAGCAGAAGGTCTTGTCCTGGCTCCGGGTTTTATTGATGTACAAAATCATAGCGACAGTTATTGGTCATTGTTCGACTCTCCAAACTTGGACAGCCTAGTGCTGCAAGGTATTACTTCTGTGCTCGTGGGTAACTGTGGCACAAGTCTTGCCCCACTCCTTTCGCGCAATGCCCTAAAGTCTTCTCAAAAATGGCATGACTTAACTGGTAGTAATTTTAACTGGTCAAGCTTTGGTGAGTTTGCAGATACGCTCGGAAGTCAAAATTTTGGAACCAATGTAGGGAGTTTGGTAGGACTGAGCACTCTGCGTCGCGGGCTTTTAGGAGATCAGCAGCGTAGTTTGAGTCCAGAAGAAGTAGAAATACTTGGTCGTGCCCTGCAAGATAGTATAGAGGCGGGAGCATTTGGACTTTCCACAGGGCTTTCATATTCCCACGAATTTGCGGTAAGCGAACTAGAGCTATACGAGCTTGCAAAAATAGTAACCGCATACAACGCTTTACTTTCCGTGCATTTACGCAACGAGGCCGAAGGGCTGCCGGAAAGCGTGGAAGAGGCCCTTGAAGTAGCGCAAAAGTCGGGGAGTAGACTTAAGCTTTCTCATTTTAAAGTGCGAGGTAAATCAAACTGGCACGAGCTTTCCGCAGTGCTCCAGAGAATAGAGAATGTGGTGCACATGGGCGCGGATATAAGTTTTGATGTGTATCCGTATACCTCTACCTGGCAACCACTCTATACCTATTTACCAAAGTGGGCCATAAGTGGCGGGCGCGCTGCCATGTTAAAAATTCTTGGTGATCCTGTGCAATATAAAAAAATATTGGCTCATTTGCACGCCAGTCAGAATTCTGTTGCTGAGCTTATTGTTGCGTCTACGAGTTTTAATATGCGAGTAGTAAGCAAGAATCTTGGACAAATCGCGCAAAACCTTGGGGTGTCAAGCGAGGAAGCATTGTTAGAAGTTCTTAAAAATGGTGGTACGGAGGTACTGGTGTTTGATCATTGTTTACATGCAGACCAAGTAGAAGAACTGTTAGCGCACCCTCTTTCCGTAGTGGGTACCGATGGTGGTGGGTTTCCACTTCTCCACCAAGGCCAGCATGTAAGCAAGCTGGTGCACCCGCGTTGTTTTGGCACTACCAGTAGTTTTATAGCGCAAATGAGGCATTCAAAACGCATTTCGCTTGAGGCTGCTGTTGCTAAACTAACGAGCTTGCCCGCACGGGTCTGGGGGCTCAGTGATAGAGGTAAAATAGGTGTAGGTTCCGTTGCAGATTTGGTACTGTTCGACCCGCTGCATACTCACGACCGTGCAACTATTCAGAACCCTTACCGCGCACCGCAAGGTATTCATAAAGTCTGGGTAAATGGCGCCCTCGTTGCGTCTGAAGGTCAGCTTACCGGCATCCGGAGTGGTACGTTCTTGCGGAAAGAGTAGTATAAGCGAATAAAGTAGTAATTGAACTATATGAAAGGGTGGAAAGCTTTTATTTTTGAAGACTATGAATTCAATGTAAGTACAGGTGTGCTTACATTGTCTTATTCGTATGACTCAGAACTATTTTTTACAGAAACATATACATTTCCTACACAAGGCATAGATAGTTCAAGGCTTCCGGCCATAGAGAGTGCAGCTTTCGCATTATTTATAATGTCGGGGGTTTCGTATTATAAGGCGTATCTTACGCCTACAGTTGACATAAAGAAGGGGGCTTTAGACCAAGCACAAGCCGACTTTTTTTATACAACATATTTGTATGGCCTCGGTCAGTTATTGTTCGAGAATAAACTTTCTCCGAGCCGTGTCGCGCATTTCCCCGTCAGTGAAAATGGGGCAAGCTCTAAAGCGGTATCCGTATCTGTGGATGGTCTACTTGTGGCATTTGGTGGTGGCAAAGATTCGCTCCTTGCAATGAATATACTAGAAAGCCAAGGTGCGTCACTCGATATTTTCAGTGTGCGACCCACTCCTGCTTTAACTACTATTGCTAGCAGTACTGGCCATAAATTTTGGACAGTCTCCCGAGTGCTTGATCCCAAAATTGCCGAGTTAAATGCAAACGGCGCGTTTAACGGTCATTTGCCCATCACTGGTATTGTTTCAGCGGCTAGTCTCGTACTTGCGCTCTGCATTGGTAAAAAAGAGGTAGTGTTTTCTAATGAGCGCTCGACTAGGGAGCCAAGTCTTATACACGAAGGTCTGCCGGTGAATCATCAGTATTCTAAATCGTTTGCATTTGAGCAAGCATTTCAGCAATATATCAAGCATTATATTAGCGGGGACGTATTGTACTATTCTTTGCTAAGACCCTTGACTGACTTGCAGATTGCCAAAGTCTTTGCGAATAGGTTGTTTGCTAACTACGGCCAGTCTTTTACTTCATGCAATACCAACTTCAAATTGGATGGGATCGATAGCAGGCCCTATTGGTGTGGTCATTGTACAAAATGTGCAGCAACATTTTTACTATTTTCTCCGTTTGTGGAAAAAGAAAAGTTGACCGAATTGTTTAATGGTAAGGATCTGTTGGCAGATGCAAGTCTTGATAGTGTTTATAGGCAATTGCTCGGCTTAGAAGGGTATAAACCGCTCGATTGTGTGGGGGAGATAGAAGAGAATCGTCTTGCCTTGCACATGGCTATTGCGACCAATGCGTACCCTGAAGCCGCTCGGTTTAATTGTCCGAAAAGTACCTTCGACAACACAGTCTTTGGCGAGCACGCCATGCCTGAAGAGCGGGTTCAAAACGTCAAAAACTTTATTGCATAATAACGTACTGTTCTATGAGTGATTGGAAAAATGCGAAAAAAATACTCATATATGGATATGCCCGTGAGGGGCAGTCTTCTTTGCGCTACTTGCGACGGTCGCTTCCTAAGGCAGGATTTGATATTCATGATGACCAGCTTGCAAAGTATAACAACAGAGTAGATTTTTCGGTGTACGATTCCATAGTCATATCTTCAGGCATTCCCCGAAGTGTTGTGCCAGCGGCGTACCGAAAAAAATGCGTTACGATAGTAGAAATATTCTTTGATTGTCTTACCCCGCTTGCAAGAGAAAGAGTGATTGGTGTTACAGGGACGAAGGGGAAGTCTACAACCGTAACTTTTATAACCCAGTGCTTGCAAGGAGCCGGATTTAATGCGGTTGCGGCGGGGAATATAGGGCTGCCTGTGTTAGATGTGTTACCTCGTTTATTGGCAGGAAAGCTTGACTATATTGTATTAGAACTTTCTAGCTATCAGTTAGAATTTTTGCGCAAATCTCCGAAGTACTCTATTTTTCTAAATATATTTCCAGACCACCTTGATCGGCACCTTACCATGGAAAAATATCTAAAGGCTAAGTCACATATATGGTCCCATCAATTACCCGGTGACATATTGTTTGTGCCAAAACGGTGGCGTTCGTCCATTGCGCACTTGTTAAAAGCTGGAATTAAAGTACAGGCCACTCAGTCATTGTCCACATCCCTCTTCCCGAAAATGAGTGTGTTTCAAGCACCTCATTGGCGTGAAAATTTTGG
The DNA here is from genome assembly GCA_964648985.1 of uncultured Candidatus Saccharibacteria bacterium. GTDB lineage: Bacteria > Patescibacteriota > Doudnabacteria > UBA920 > UBA920 > JAEUSE01. The sequence goes on along the minus strand of CAZYMS010000003.1, from coordinate 53,207 downwards.
CACTGCCGTAGCACTTTTGAAAGGTCTAGGTGTAGCACAATCAGTCATTGAGAAAGTCGCAGATTCTTTTATTGGCCTCCCCCACAGACTAGAGTTTTTCGCAGAGAAAAAAAGAATTCGTTTTTATGATGATTCCATTGCTGTAAATGCTGATGCAACGCTTGCCGGGGCGTCATTTCTAAAAGATGGCCTAGGCTCTATTATTTTAGGTGGGTATGATCGAGGACAGAATTTTGATGTACTGCTCAGATTTTTGATAAAAAATAATACATTTATATGCGTCCTCGCTACCCCAACAGCTGACAGAATAATTTCATATTTAAAAAAGAGAAGGTACGATAAATACGTTTTGGTTCCTAGCCTGCGCGATGCCATTGCGCAATGTACGCAGAATACGCCAAAAGGAAAAATTTGCTTGCTGTCATGTGCCGCACCGAGTTTTGGAATGTTTAAAAACTTTGAAAAAAGGGGAGAGGCATTTAAACAGCTAGTTGGATCATTATAAAAGTATGGTACAGCACTACACTCAGCAAAAACGAATAGCGAAGAAAGGTGGGGGCGCGGATGTGTGGCTCGCAGCTTCAGCGGGTTTGCTTTTGGTTATTGGGCTCATAATGCTCTACTCTGTTTCCACGGTGGAGTCTCTTGAGCGTTTTGGAAATACCACCCACTTTCTTCGTAGTCAGATATTCCAGGGTGCTGGGCTCGGTCTTCTCTCTCTGTATATTTGTTATAAAATAGACTACCACTGGTGGCAAAAATTGGTCCCGTACATCATTGCTGGCTCGTTAATTTTGCTTGTCATGGTAAAAATGCCCGGCATAGGTTTTTCTGCTGGTGGTGCTAGTAGGTGGATTCATGTTGGCCCCCTCTTTTTTCAGCCAGCTGAACTCGCAAAGCTCGCTATTATTGTTTATTGCGCAGCATGGGCGGCAAGTCGCAAGGAGCACTTACACGACTTTCTTTCGGGTGTACTCCCCATGCTGTCTATTATTGGTTTATTTGCCTTGCTTATTTTGTGGCAGCCAGACTTTGGAACTATGATAGCGCTTTTGGGCACAGCTTTGGTTATGATCATTGCTGCAGGGGTGCCGTGGAAATGGATTGTTTCTCTTGTTGTAGTTGGCGCGGGTCTATTGCTTCTGCTAATCAAACTTGAGCCATACCGAGCCGCCAGACTATTTACATTTCTTAATCCAGAGTTGGACCCGAAAGGTGCTGGCTATCAAATAAGTCAGGCACTCATGGCAGTTGGGTCGGGCGGTGTGTGGGGGCTTGGGTATGGGCAGTCTAGGCAGAAGCATAATTACTTACCAGAAGTGCTTGGCGACTCGGTGTTCGCGGTGGTAGCAGAAGAGCTTGGGCTAGTGCGCGTGCTGGGAATTTTTGCAGTGTTCACCTTTTTCTTTATTCGCGGGTTTCAAGTGGCAGCAAAGGCGCCTGATCTGTTTGGAAGATTGCTCGCTGCAGGATTGACCGCCATGATTACGCTACAGGTTATTATAAATATAGGTGCAACAATTGGCCTTCTGCCTTTAACCGGTATTCCGCTTCCATTCTTTAGTTATGGTAGTAGCGCGCTTATAGTAAATCTGACTGCGGTAGGTATACTGCTGAATGTGAGTAAACAAATAAAATCATAAGATCGTGTTTGTCATTCCCGTGCAGACGGGAATGACAGAAACAGGGATGGTAAGCATAAAAACAACCCGCCAGAGCTTGCAAGAGCTGCTGGCGGGTTTAAAAATTTTGATTAGGATCCATTTCATTCTTTCGTCAGTGTGTGGTGAAATAAAAAGATGCTTCACCCCCTCTGGTTCCCCCTTAGAAAGGGGGAGAACTGGATATTCGTGGTATAATTTTAGTAATTACATGCACTTTAGTTTGTAACTATATTTTAAGCAGAATAGTGCATTTTCCATGCGTTTTTTAGGCAAAAAAAACAAAGACATTCGGGTTAGATTGCAAAGTAGCGCTCCAAAACAAAGGCGTAGTTTTTTTGTACGAATAATGTACGCAATATTCTGGTTGCCCTATGCGATTGGGCTTGCATTACTCAGCACAGGAGCGGGCTTGGTGTGGCTGGTTAGTTCCGTGTGCCATGCGGTGGGACTTGCTATATTGTGGCCGCCAAGAACCATTGCACGTACTCTTGTATATTTGTGGAATTTATTTTTACTGGATATAGCTCAAACATTCGGTCATATACCCCATATGCGTGCTCGCGCGGGCCAAGCGCAATTCGCCTATGGGTTAGTATTATTTTTTTCAGTGTGTGTTTCGTGCTTTGCCTTGGTCTCGGTAGGGACCTTGCTCGCAGAAGGTTTACATATAAAAGGGAAGGTCCTTGGGCAAGCCACAAATGCTGTGAGTAAACTTGCGCAAGGAAAAGATAAGCTTGCCAGTGAAAATTTGGAAGAAGCACAAAATAAATTTGAGCTTGCACTTAAGTCATTTCAAGATAGTCAAAAATTAGTAAGGGATACAAATGTACTTATTCAGGCGACAGCGAGTGTCCTCCCCGCGGGAAAGGATGCTCAAAATTTGCTTCTTGCAGGTACTGCAGGTAGTGAGGCTGCGGTGCATTTGACTAAACTTTTTGCATTGCTCAAAGCACTTCATCTTGATGCCACAGGTTTTCATGCAGACAATGGGGGAGAAAGTATTATTGGTGTACAGTCAGAGTTCGCAGCAGTTCGGGAAGCAATACACACTGCCGCTACCAGCAGTAGTAAAGTGAATAGCGAGCGTGTACCTGAGAGCGCACGCGAAAAGTTTGAACAAGCACGGACTGAGTTATTTTTGCTCGATGGCTCCTTGGAAACGGTGGGTAGTGCGCTCGATGTAATTGTAGCCCTGTCCACTGGGCATAAACATATTCTTGTATTGCTACAAAACAGCAACGAGCTCCGGCCTACGGGCGGCTTTCCAGGTACCTATGGGGCATTTGATGTAGAAAACGGAACTATAGTAAAGCAAACTATTAGTAGTATTTACGATCTTGATGGTCAGCTAAAGAGTAACTATACCCCACCGCTCCCTCTTTTTGCAGTGAACAATCGTTGGTATATGCGCGACAGCAATTGGTTCGCTTCATTTCCAGATTCCGCAGAGGTTATGAGTAGTTTTTACGAAGAAGAGGCTCATCTAACCCCAGATGTAGTAATAGCTATTACTCCGCAACTGGCTACAAGCTTGCTAAAACTAACGGGACCCATTAGTGTGCCGGGTTATACCACACCGCTTGATAGCGACAATTTTATTGAAGTGACCCAGGTTGAAACCTCCCTGCAATATGACAAAGAGGAGAACAAGCCGAAAAAAATGTTGTCAGAATTTTTTCCTATTTTTCTTAACCGTTTAGCCTCAGCCCCCCGTGAAGATATGCCATCCGTGTTGCTCAGTTTGCAAAAATCGTTCGCTTCCAAAGACATACAAATATATGCCCGTGACGGCGGCCTCGCGGAAAAGCTTCGTAGTCTTTCGTGGGATGGTCGTTTGGTAGACACTGCGCGTGATTATTTGAGTATTGTATCTACAAATTTGGGTGGCACTAAGACGGATTTAGCAATGGGTCAAAATGTGCAGCTCAAAACAACTATATCCAGTGGCGGAGTCTTAACTAATATACTCACCATAACGAGAAACAATCCTCTGCCTCGTGTAAAGGGTCTTGAAAATAAAGATTTTATGCGCATCTATGTTCCCGAGGGGAGTAAGCTTATAAGCAGTAAGGGTTTTTCTTACATGGATTTGGATGTAAAATATAGAACCACTGCGGAAACGCATCCAAAGGTGGCGGAATGGGAATCTCATGCGGTAAAAGAAGTGGCAAGTGGCATGCTTGTGGGAGAAGAAGCGGGTAAAACTTTTTTTGGAAATTGGATTAACCTTGAGGGCGGACAGCGCCAAACATTAGAGGTTATCTATGAGCTGCCATTCAGAGCAGACGCTCTAGATAGGGTAAGTCTTGTGGTACAAAAACAAGCCGGAGCAAATCCTTATACCCTCCACTACGAAGTCGCTGCTCCCGGTCGAAACATTGTCTGGGCAACTGACAGTACGGTGGCAGGTCACTCGGTCAGTAAAGAGCTAGAGGTAGATAGGGATAGGTTTTTTGGGATAGTATTACAAGCCGATTAATCGGCTTGTAAGCTCCAAATTTCAAATGACAAATCTCAAATAAGTACTAAATAACCAACTTCAAAATACAAACAAATCCAAAATCCAAGATTATAAAATTCCAAATGCGCAGTTTTGGACATTGAGATTTTACTCATTGGAAAATATTTGGGTTTTGTATCTTGTAATTTGGAATTTACGCTGGTGGTTTATCAATTTGCATATGCGGACTAATATATGACAACCCGAACAAGCATATTAAAACATCCATTCATCGCTAGCGTGGGCTGGTCTTCTTTTGTTGTTGCAGTTCTCACGTTCGCCTCGCGGGTAGTGGGCCTTTTGCGTATTCGCATTTTTGCTAGTCATTTTGGTGCGGGGGAGCTACTTGATACATACTATGCCGCATTCCGCATTCCCGATTTCCTTATGGGTGTGCTCATAGTAGGTACCTTGTCTATTGCCGCGCTACCCATTATATCCCAGTATTTATTTGAAGATGAAAAACAGGGTCGTCAGCTGGTGGCGAATTTGCTGAACATTACCTTTGTGTGCATGGCTGTGTTGTGCGCTATCGCAGCGGTGCTTGCCCCGTGGCTTGTACATATAGTAGTGCCTGGGTTTACTCCTGAAGCAAGTAGGGAAGTGGTAACACTTACGCGCATCATTCTTATTGCGCAAGTATTGCTTTCTGTGGGGAACGTTGCAGCAACAGCACTGAATGCAATAAAGCGTTTCTTTTGGGCGGGCTTTGCGCCCATTACCTATAACGTTGGACTAATTATTGGTGTGGTTTGGTTGTATCCGCATTTTGGGTTAGTCGGTCTTGGCTATGGGGTAATTCTGGGTGCGTTTGTGCATGTGCTTACGCAACTAACTGATTTATATTTAGCAGGGTTTCGCTTTGCGCCCGTGTTTGCTTTTGACAAAGGCATGCGCGCCATTTTGAGGTTATATATTCCACGCTTGTTCACTCTGGATTTATCACAAGTGAGTTTACTGCTCGCATCTATTTTTGGCTCTCTTCTTACTGCCGGGAGTATTGCTGTGTTTTCTCTTGGCTTTGATATACAAGCTGTACCCGTGGGCGTCTTTGCAATCGCCGTGGCAACAGCAACATTTCCGCACCTCTCGGACCACTATTCTAAAAAAGACTTAGCAGCTTTTGTGATGCTGCTCCGCCAGGCCATAGTGCGCATCTTATTTTTCATGTTGCCCATTGCGGTTGTCCTGCTCCTTCTTCGCGCCCACGCAGTCCGTATTCTCTACGGAGCCGGTCAGTTTAGCTGGGAAGATACGCGGGCGACTTTTGCTGTTCTCGGCGTGCTGACCTTTTCACTGGTAGGACAGTCTCTTGTTCCATTGTTTGCCCGTGCTTTGCTTGCGCGTCACAATACCTGGGCTCCAGTCGTGGGTAATATTCTCTCTATTATAGTGACAGTTATAGTAGCCCTGTTGTGTGTTCCGACGTATGGCATTAGTGGCGTTGCCGCTGGGTATGCCGCAGGTATGACCTTTAACGCAATTGTACTCTATGCCTGGCTCAGGCCAGAGCTGTCTGGTGAAGGTGCGGATAAGGGAGTGGTGCTGGCCCGTGAGGAGTACGCCCTCGTTCGCGAAGTGTGGAAAATACTGAGTGCGACACTCGCCTGCGCATTTACCATATATGGCGCGCTCTATGCAGTGGAGCCTATGGTTGATACGCACACTTGGATTGGTCTGGTTGTGCAAGCAGGTGTTGCCAGTGGCGCCGGGGTACTTGTATATATTGGTGTAGCAAAAGCAGTGAAGTTGTCCGATGCTCAAATTTTTGAGCGAGTATTTAAAAAAGGCTTAAGAACTTGCGGAAAAGCCTTAAAATTGATACAGTGATTGCTGAAAATAACAAATCATAAACTCCAAATATCAAATAAACTACAAGTTCCAAATTCCAAAAGCAACATGCATTGTTTGAGATTTGTTTTTTTGGGATTTGTTTGTAATTTGATGCTTGTTATTTGGAGTTTTATTGTCCATGTCCTCCCTAGAACACATTCGAAACTTTTGTATTATCGCGCATATTGACCACGGTAAGTCCACACTGGCTGATCGGCTTTTAGAGTTGACGCATACAGTGAGTAAGCGCGAAATGAAAGATCAGCTTTTAGACCAGATGGATTTGGAGCGAGAGCGCGGTATTACCATCAAGCTGCAGCCAGCAAGGATGCAATATGAAACATTTGACAAAGCACATTTGACATCTGACCAGAACTCCGGAAGTCAAAGGTCAAATGTCAAAGGTCAAATGTCAAGTTCAGAATATATTCTGAACTTGATAGATACTCCTGGGCATGTGGATTTCGCCTATGAAGTATCTCGTAGTCTTGCATGCTGTGAAGGTGCAATTTTAGTAGTAGATAGCACACAAGGAATAGAGGCGCAGACTCTGGCAAATGCGTATCTGGCATTAGAACATAATTTAAAGATTATTCCGGTTGTAAACAAAATAGACTTGCCAAATAGCGACAGAGAAAAGACTGCTCGTGAATTGCAAGATGCATTTGGCTTTAGTGATGATGAGATTTTGTACGCGTCCGGCAAAACAGGGGAAGGTGTGCTCAGTATTCTTGATGCAATAGTAGAACGCGTACCTGCACCTATCGGAGAACCGAGTGGCGACTTGCGCGGACTCATCTTCGATTCCGCCTATGATATTCACCGCGGAGTAATTTGCTTTATCCGCATTTTCGATGGCAAGCTTTTGCCCCGCCAAAAAATATTTACTTTAGGTAGTAAAACGGAAGCAGAGAGCCTTGAGGTAGGATATTTCCATCCAAAAATGGAAAAGTCAGGCGCTCTTCTGTGTGGCGAGGTCGGCTATATTGTAACGGGCCTGCGGGATGTATCTAAAGCCCGCGTTGGCGACACTATAACTCTGCTGAGCGAAAGAACCAAGGCAGAGGCATTGCCGGGTTATAAGCACGTAAAGCCCATGGTCTATGCCACTATTTTTCCTGTATCGGGTGATGACTATCCGAATTTGCGTGATGCAATGGATAAGCTCCGCTTAAGCGATGCTTCTCTGGAATTTGAGCCTGAGCATATTCCAAGTATAGGTTTTGGTTTCCGGACTGGGTTTTTGGGTTTACTGCATATGGATATTGTGCAGGAACGCCTCACTCGTGAGTACGATCTAGATCTTATTTTAACCGCGCCAAGTGTTGCATTTAAGGTGATAAAGACCTCCGGCGAAGAAGTGATGGTGCAATCTGCTGCGCAATTTCCAGATCCTTCCAGTATAGCGCAGGTTATGGAGCCGTGGATGAAGGTAAATATACTTACCCCGTCCGATTACATTGGGCCTATTCTCGACATAGTCACGAAGCGTCGCGGTATATCGGGCGATATACAGTACCTGGGTGAAGATAGGGTAGACATGCATTTTGAAATGCCCTTGGGAAATATTATTATAGATTTTTACGATAAACTGAAAAGTGTTTCGAGTGGCTATGCATCTTTAAACTACGATTTCCTTGAGCTAAGGGCAGGGGATTTGGTAAAAGTAGATGTGCTGGTGGCTAATGAAAAAGTGGAGGCACTTTCAACCATGATGCACCGGTCTGTGGCAGACGTAGAGGGTAGGGAGCTGGTAATAAAACTGAAAGAACTTATACCACGGCAGCAGTTTGAGATAGCTATCCAAGCTGCTATTGGCGGGCGTGTTATAGCGCGCGAAACAATAAGTGCACTTCGTAAAGATGTAACTGGGTACCTCTATGGCGGTGATGTAACGCGCAAAATGAAGCTTCTGCAGAAACAGAAAAAAGGTAAAAAGCGCATGAAGAAGATAGGAAAAGTTGAAATACCTCAAGAAGCGTTTTTAGCTATATTGAAAAAATAAACGACACCAATCTACGAACCCTACACGAATGACACGAATACAGGCAATTACCCATTCAGGGTCTATATTAGTAGATATTGCTAAGCCAGAAGATGCTGGGCAGATTGTGCAGGTGCAGCGCGCGGCATGGCTGGCTACCTACCCGAACCCCGCTTCCGGCATTACGTATGAGAATATCGCTGCTATGGACTTTATCGGCCCAGAGCGCATTGCGAGCTGGCAAGAGCACATTGCAACAGATACAGATCGCAAGTTTTGGGTTGCAAAAGATGGTGATCGTGTTGTGGGTTACTGTGTTGCTCGGGTTGCAAGTCAAGACCGGCCCGGAAGGCTACAGGCTATATACCTACTTCCAGAATTCCAAGGAAAAGGAATTGGTAAGCTTTTAATGCAAACAGCGATAGATTGGCTTGGTCGGAGTGTAGACATAACTCTTGATGTGGCTACTTACAATACTGCCGCTATAGGGTTCTATGAAAAACTTGGATTTGTTAAAACTGGTATTGAGTCTGAGACTGGTCCCAGGCTATCTCCTGGAGGAGTGTCTATCCCACAGACAGAAATGATATTGCCGAAACTATCTGCTTGAACATATGTCTGGCCCTCTGCAGCAAAATAGAGCGTTTATGGTATAATATACAAAGTATGATTCGAAACCAGAAAACAGTTAAAAAGGTATTTAGCGTACTGGCCATTGTTATGGTATTGGCTATGCTTGTGCTGACTTTGGGTACGGCTGTCATCAAGTAATAATAAATCGCAACAACAACCTACAAATAACAAACAAGCTCCAAATTCGAAATTGAAAACGAAAGTGGATGCTTGAGGTTTGGTGTTTGGAATTTATTTGTGATTTACAGTTTGAGTTTTTTTGGAATTTTAAAGTATGCGGAGCATTATTTTACAGCCAGACGAAGAAGTGGTGACTATATTTAGGCAAAGCCCGGCTGTCCTCGCATTTCCCGCACTCGTCGCTGTAGTTTTACTTTTGCTTCCCTTTTGGTATGTAATAAAATATTCTCTCGTGAGCAGCTTGCAATTTTGGCTATTCATTTGGGTGCTGTTGATTCTTAGCTGGTTTTTGGAGAAGGTAATTTTGTGGCATAGGGAAAAATACATAGTCACTACCACTCGTTTCGTTAAAACTTCACATCAGAATATTTTTAAGCAAGAAGTAAGTGAAACTGCTCTTGATAGAATTCTTAATGTGAGTTTTCGTACGACCGGTCCGTGGTCCATGCTTACGGGTTATGGCGATATAGACTTGCAGGTTGTGGGACGAGTGGACCCAATTATTGTTAAATCTGTTCAGCGTCCAGCGGTAGTAAAAGAGTTTCTATGGCGTTTACATGAGCAATCCCTCGCGGATCGCCCCACTGCTCACAATATGCAGGAATATGGCATGCCGAATCAGCGCGTACCATGAATAGGTCGTAGGTTGGTGGTAGCCAGTTTAGCTTTAGGTCTTGGGTAGTAGGGCCATAAGACTACTGGTCTTACACCAAACGGGCCGCTCCATACCTGTAACCTTTTACCTACTAAAAAAATGTCCACACGAAAAACTATTACATTTATATCGAACCGGTTTGTCGTGGTACTTCTATTGGGAAGTCTGGTTTTGCTCTCTATTTCCGAGTATCACCAGTGGAAGTCGCGGCAAAAAGTACAGCGGCAAATTGATTCTCTCAAGACTGAGGCAAAATTGGTTGAAGAAAAGAACGGTCAATTGGAAGACTCACTTAAGTATTTATCTAGCACGTCCGCGACAGAACGGCTTGCGAGGCAGCAGATGAATTTGAAGAAGCCGGGGGAGATTGCAGTGGTGTTTATGCCTTCAAAGGAGGTGGTGGCAAGTGCAGCTGAAACCAAGAAGCAAAGTAATATTCGTGCCTGGTGGAATTATTTCTTCGGAGAAGAATAGGGGTATTGGCTAGTAGATTATTTATAACTTGAATTTTGATTTTGATATATGTCTCTTGAAAAGAAAAAAAGAACGTCCCAGCAAATTTTTCTCAGTGCACTGGTTATATTCTTAATAGTGCTTGTAATTTTTTTGGGGGTAGGGATATGGCTTTACAGCGGTAAAACGACGCCCAGTAAGCTTTCGGTATTTAAAGCTGTAGGCCTTCCGCTTGGCAAAGTAGGGAGTGTTCGTATTTCACCTGAAGAATTAGCTCTGTATGACAATATCGCGCCACTCACCAATAAGACTCCAACTGCGGCGCTTACTGATGCGCTTAGATTGGAAGTAGTGGCGAAGGGTAAGGTTAAAGTGGCAAATGCAGATATTACAGAAGCCGCAAAAGCCTTAGAACAAGATGAAATATATAAGAAAGCAGTATCTAAGGCTGGAAAAAATATCGCCCAAGATACATTAGCAAAAAGTTTTGCCATGGATGCAGGCCTTCGGGCTTGGTATGTGAGCCAGCCCGATCTTGAGCCGGCATTGGCTTCACGGCTTGCGGCGGTTCAGCGAGCGTTGGCGAATGGCGGTACGTACGATGAGTTGGCAAAAGAATATAGCGACGACAGTGCTACTAAGTGGTTTGCGGGCGATACCGGTTACGTGGACCTAGATGCTGCTATTCCGGAGTATCGTGGTGCAGTTAAAGACTTACCGAGAAATAAACCCACAACGCTATATACCCGGTATGGTGTACATATTGTCGAAATAGTAGGAGAGGCAACGGATAATGGAAAGCGGCTAGTTAATATTCGCGAAGTGGTTCTGGTCCCTAAGGGCTATGAGGCCTGGCTTGCAAAAGAAAAAGAAAAGGTGCCTGTAGTTTGGTATGTGCAATAGCAGCACTATCCGAATCTACGAATGGCACGAATCAACGAATAACTACGAATACAGAGCAATACTTCCAAAAAATATAAAGTTGCTATAAGATATAATGACTAAAGTTAAAAGCGGGCATGCCTCGCTGAAGCTTTAGTGCAGGCGGGATTAGTACAATGGTAGTATGAGACCTTCCCAAGGTTTAGACACGGGTTCGATTCCCGTATCCCGCTCCACAAAAAACTCCTATACTTAAAAGGTGTTTTTTGTTATCCTCCTAATAGAAATAGAATTTGAATAATGATTACAAAGAAACATTTATGAAAAAATTATTACTTGCATTTTTCGCTGTCGCACTATTAGCCACTGGCTGCAACTCGACCAAGTCAGTTGACAATCAAACTTCTACCTCCATCCCGGTTACTCAAAACACAATCCCCGCTCCTGCACCAACCCAAATATCTGAATGGGAGACTTACACCACTTACGGGTTTGAATTTCAATATAATCCAAAATGGAGAGTCTCGGAAGTAAACACAAGTTCGGCGTCCAACGACTCGCAGCCTTTCCTGCTAGTTTGGGCGGGAACAGTTTCTGATAAACCCTGCCAAGATTTGGGCTGCCCTCCGAAATCTGGGGACAGGGAAGTATTTGAAAAAGGAGATACCACACCTGGAGGTATTCCCATATATCCGTTTTACAAGGTACTTAAGGTTCGTGGCACTCAATGGGTATCAGTTCAAGTAACTGACGTGAATAAATCGTGCGCAACACAATCGATTTGCCAAAAATATCTAGCAACGGTTCCATTAGACACAAAAGAAAAGGTCTCTGGCCCAGATTATCAAACCTATAATGATTTTATCGATTTGATTTCTACGTTTAAATTTACAAAATAATACTAATTTAGAGAACCTTAGCAGTCTCCACTGCGAAATTAGGCATATAAAATTCTTCGCCGGCCATCCAATAGGTTCTAACGTCGTTCACTATCCCGCTCCAGAACAAATACTCCGCTTGTGGAGTATTTGTTCTGGATAGGCGGTAGTGAATCGAAGGGAGCGGTTCGCTACCAGCGAAATTTCATGCGACCATTTGGAGCATGAAATAGTGGCGGGCGATTCCCGTATCCCGCTGATTATAGTAATAGATATAAAGTAGTACTTCTTTATGAGCGCACAAGAGCTGCTAGATCAATTAATTCAAGATCCAACACGCAAGATATCTATTCAGGGAAAAGTCCGGAGTATAGTTGGTTTTGCAGAGTTTAAAACTATAAATTTAGGTGAAGAGAGCTATTACAAAATAATCTTCGATGATCATTCTTTTTTATTTATAGTACCAAGTCAGGATCTCCTACTATTTACGAGTGATGCACCGGCGCATTTTGCCGAAATTCCAGATGAGGACATTGGAATAAAGCAGAACATTGCATCTAGAGGTAAAGACTATATACTTGAGAATGCACATGACTATCAATATGTTGTGCGGCTTATAGTTGGAGATTGGAAATCTATAGAGGGTGAGGTTAAGTTTTCGGATTATGTTCCTGCGGACGGCGCTTCGGAGCTTCTTAGTTTGGGTTGGATTACTAGAACTGGGGAAAGAGCGGATGTCAATCCAAAGCATATTGATATAACAGATATATCTATATTAATATAAAGGTATCAAAATATACGCCGGCTTAGCTCATCTGGTAGAGCGAGGGTATCGTAAACCCTAGGTGATCGGTTCGAGTCCGATAGCCGGCTCCATAAAACACCCGTAAGGGTGTTTTATTTTGTGTATATCCAAAAATTGGCAGTATTGCCAAAAGAGCCAATTTTTGTTAAGATAAGGACGTAAAACTCCTCATAAACAAGGCAAATTTGTGGAAAAATTAGGCGAACATAAGCAAATTCCAAGACCAAATGCATTTACAATGCAGCGTATGATAGGATTTGCTACGGAATTTGGTTTTGTCATCGCATTGCCTGTTGCTATTTTTGGTCTGGGTGGGCGTTGGATTGACGGCCGCACACACCACGACCACCTATATACCTTGCTCGGAATTTTACTCGCACTCACAACCAGCACCATTTTTCTGGCTAGAAGGATAAATCAGATCCGATTGTCACTTGCTAAACCCGTTATGCCTCGGTTCCATGTTGAAGCGTCCGGATCGGATCAAAAGCCTAATTCGTAATTCCCTATTCGTCATTCTGTATTTCTATGACCCTTCCACCGTTAGCTGCAGAACCAATTTTTCATATAGGTAGTTTTTCAATCACGAACAGCTATATTAATTCATTGCTGACAGTGGTTGGTTTTGTTATTTTTGCTTGGGTTATTAAGAAAGCGGTACAGAGACATGCTGACAAGGCGCCAAAAGGGATCTTGAATTTCCTTGAATCTGTCCTGGAACTACTCATGGGTTACTTTGACAATGTCACCAGGGACAGAAAAAAAACGTATCGATTCTTGCCTTTTGTGGGAACGTTATTCTTTTTCATTTTAGTCTCGAACTGGATTGGTCTTTTGCCGGGAATAGGCTCTTTGGGTGTATGGCAAATACATCATGGCGTGCTGACTCTTATACCTCTATTCAGACCGGCAACTACCGATCTAAATATGACTTTAGCAATGGCTGTTCTGGTTGTTGTTTCGTCCCATATTTTAGGTGTTGCAGCCATTGGCTTTTTTAGGTATGCGAACAAGTTTATTAAGCTTGGCGATATTTATTATGCAGTGAAAAGTATGAGCCCCACCAAAATACTTACTGCGTTGGTGGAGTTTATGATAGGGATCTTAGAGGTATTTGCTGAGGTTGCAAAAACAGTGTCACTATCCCTGCGTTTGTTCGGCAATGTATTTGCAGGAGAGGTGTTGCTTACCGTATTGGCATCTATTGTGGCTTATGTCGTGCCTCTTCCATTTATGGCGTTGGAACTTTTGGTTGGCGTTGTACAGGCTACGGTATTTTCTCTACTTACACTGGTATACCTGACTATCGCAACCACCGAGGTACATGAGCACGATGCAGTGAGCCATAAGGAAGAAAAGAATTTATTAGAACCAACTCCTACAGTTTAGAATTATGAAGTAAGAATTACGAATTATGTACTCTACACCTAATTCCTAATTCTTTATTCTTAATTCATTAACTCACACATATGCTCGATCCAGAATCTATAAAATTCGTGGCTAAGGCCGTAACCATTGCAGTAGGAGGCGCTTTGCCTGCCATAGCAATCGGTAAAATTGGTTCAGAGGCAATGCAGGGAATTGCTCGCAATCCAGAAGCCGCAGATAAGCTGTTTGTTCCTATGCTTCTTGGTATGGCGTTTGCTGAAGCCATTGCTATTTACGCGCTAGTTGTGGCGTTTATTCTGTAATACAGAATAAACAAGTCCTAATGCCTAATATCTAATTTCTAGTAAGTGCACAAAGCGTTACACTAGAAATTAGGAATTAGTAATTAGACATTGCTGAAATGGATTCTCATTTTTTTATTGCTGTTGCTCAAGCTGCAGAAGAAGCTGCACACGCTGCTGAGCCCTCTTCTGGTCTTGCCGGTATGTTTGGCGTAAGTTGGAAACTGTTTATTGCGCAGCTCGTGAATTTTAGTATTGTGTTGTTCGTGTTGTGGAAGTGGGTATTCACTCCGGTAACTCGCGCGTTACAGAAGAGAACGAAAAAAATAGAAGACTCTTTAAAAACTGCGGAAGATATTGCTAAAGAAAGAAACTCATTCGAAAAGTGGAAGGCAGTTGAAATGGGTAAGGCGCGAACTGAGGCAGCAGACATAGTGACTCAGGCAAAAACTGAAGCAGAGGTGGTGCGCTCAGAATTATTGGCTAAAGCAAAGTCCGAACAAGCTGCGCTTGTGGCGGATGGAAAAGAAAAATTGGAGCAGGAACAAGTGCGCATAGTCAAAGAAGCGAAAGGGCAGCTAGCAGAACTCGTGGTGCAGGCGACTGAAAAGGTGCTGAAGGAAAAACTTACAGATAAAAAAGATGTGCAGTTGGCAGAAGAAGCGCTGAGGTCAGTACAATAGCGTGGTGATTTGTTGAGACGAGTCAAGAAGTATAGATATTCTGCGGGTATAAACCAATTAGTCTCAACCAATCTCAAATAATATCCTAATCTCAAATATTATTTTTTATGGCAACAACAATACAAGAATACGCACAAGGCTTGCAATTGGCTTTGCAAGAGTCAAGACCAGAAGATGTAGATAAGGTAATTGAAAATCTGGTAGGAATTCTGAAAGAGAATAACGAGCTCGATAAATACGAAGCAATTGTAGAAGAATTTCAAAAGCTGTCGCTTATAGCGGAAGAAATTACAGAAGTAGAGGCCGTCTTTGCGCGAGAAGCAACAGCAAACAAAGGAATTCTGGATGAGCTCAATACAGTTGCGGGTCCGCAGATGGAAATTCGGAGTCGAGTAGATAACGAACTCATTGGTGGTATGGTGCTGAGAGTAGATGACACGCTTATAGATGCCAGTGTAAAAGGAAGCTTGGAACGATTGAAGAAAGATTTAAGTGAATAAAAACCACAGCTACACTGATTACACGGATACCACAGATGTGCTATAACACACTGTAATATGAACATTAGAATCCGTGCTATCTGCGAAATCTGTGCATCAGTGGCGAAATAATTATATGACTACATCAGAAAAAATTATTGATCAGTTAAAGAGTAGACTTACCAGCTTTACTGTTGACCCAAAGGTTGACCAGGTAGGTACGGTACTTGAAGTTGGTGATGGTGTTGCGCGAATATCGGGCCTGAGGAATGTGGCAAGTATGGAAATGCTCGACTTTGGCCAAGGCATAACTGGTGTGGCGCTGAACTTGGAAGAACGCACTGTGGGTGCCATTATCTTAAACGACTACCAAAAGGTAAAGCAGGGAGATATTGTTAAAGCAACGGGCAAGATTCTTTCTGTTCCTGTGGGTGAGGCAAACATTGGCCGTGTGCTCTCGGCTTTGGGAGAACCAAAAGATGGCAAAGGTCCCATTGCTGCTGAAAAATTTTACCCAGTAGAAAAAATTGCTCCAGGTGTTATTACTCGTGAAGGTGTACGAAAGCCAGTGCAAACAGGTATTAAGGCAATAGACGCACTTATCCCAATAGGTCGTGGTCAGCGCGAGCTTATAATTGGTGACCGCCAGACCGGTAAAACAGCAGTTGCCATAGACACTATACTCAACCAGCACGATCAGGATATGATCTGTATTTATGTTGCCATAGGTCAAAAAGAAAGTAAGGTTGCAAAAATAGTTGCCGAGCTTGAAGAGCGCGGTGCTATGAAGTACACCATAGTTGTTTCTGCGGCTGCATCTGAATCTGCTGCATTGCAATATCTAGCTCCATACGCTGGCTGCGCTATGGGTGAGTTCTTTATGGACCAGGGTAAAGATGTGCTCATTGTATATGATGATTTGTCCAAGCAAGCTGTTGCATACCGCGAAATTTCTTTGCTCTTGCGCCGTCCACCAGGACGTGAGGCCTACCCAGGTGATGTATTCTATCTCCACTCTCGTTTGTTAGAGCGTTCTGCAAACCTAAACGAAGATTACGGTGGCGGTAGTATTACAGCGCTGCCAATCATTGAAACTCAAGCAGGGGATGTGTCTGCCTATATTCCAACCAACGTTATTTCCATTACCGATGGACAAATTTTCCTGGAAAGCGAATTGTTCTATAAAGGTATTCGCCCTGCGTTAAACGTAGGTATTTCTGTTTCGCGCGTAGGAAGTGCTGCGCAAACCAAAGCTATGAAAAAGGTAGCAGGTAAACTGAAGTTTGCGCTTGCCCAGTTCCGCGAGCTGGAAAGTTTTTCACAGTTCGGTAGCGACCTGGACGAAGCAACACGTAAGTCCCTTGACCTTGGCCGCCGCATGACTGAAATACTCAAACAGCCGCAGTATGCGCCAGTACCTATGGAGTATCAGGTTGCAGTGCTCTACGCCGCTAATAATGGCTATGCAGATGACGTTGCCGTAGAAAAAATAGGCGAGTGGCAGCAAAGGTTTAACGAATACATGGCTGCCCAAGGTCGCGAAGTCATAAAAGCAATTCGCGAAACAAAGCAACTCGACGAAGATACCGAAGCAAAACTCAAAGAGGTGATAGAGAATTTTAAACAAACTATGTAGTTAAAAGTTTATAAAGTTCATAAAGTAATTTCTGACTTTATAAACTTTCTACTTTATAAACTTTACGAACTGTTTATGGCCAGCACACAAGAACTCACCAGAAGAATAAAAAGCATCAAGAGTACGCGTAAAGTGACGCGGGCAATGCAGATGATTAGCGCTGCTAAGATGCGCAAGAGCCAGGCTGCAACAGTTGCGAGCCGGACTTATAGCGAGCTTGCGCTTGATTTGGTGCGGTCTTTGCCGTCTTTGTCATTGCAAGGAGGGAGGCCGGGCGACCGACGTGGCAATCTAGATACGGGATTGGCCCAGGATGAGATTGCTTCGTCACAAAGCTTCCTCGCAATGACAGAGGGGTTTTTAAGTGCAGCAAAAGCTCTTGTAGTCGTTATCTCTACCAACAAAGGGTTGGTTGGTGGGTTTAACTCGAACCTTTTTGCCCAAATAAAGAAATTAGAGGGAAACTATGGTGCAGATAATCTTGAATACATAATTATGGGTCGCAAGGCTATGGACATGGCTGTAAGACTGCGCCGGAGAGTGCTTGCAGATTTCGCCAAGTCAGAAAGTATTCCATCTATAGACCAAATAGTGCCAGTAGCGCGGCTCGTAACAGATTCTTTTACAACAGGGGAATACAGCACCGTTTATATAGTCTATAACCACTTTATATCTACTCTGTCTCAGCAAGCACGCATCGTGCAGCTGCTGCCTTTGAGTTTCTCGGATATCACGCCCTCTAGCTCCCCTTTAAAAGAGGGGGAGAACCGGAGCGGTCCAGCCCCTCTCCGAACTCAGGAGGGGTTGGGTGAGGTGAAAGGGATTAGCGACTACCTCATTGAACCATCTCCAGAAAAAGTACTGAGTCATTTGTTGCCGAAAGTTCTTGAAAGCCAAATCTACCAGA
>CAZYMS010000003.1:0-35265 GCA_964648985.1 uncultured Candidatus Saccharibacteria bacterium | reverse complement strand
GAAAAAGTACTGAGTCATTTGTTGCCGAAAGTTCTTGAAAGCCAAATCTACCAGACTTTGCTTGAAAGTGATGCCTCAGAACACAGTGCTCGCATGATAATGATGAAGAATGCAACAGAAAGCGCCGGAGACCTTATAGCAGACTTAACTCTTACCTTTAACCAGTTACGTCAAAATAAGATTACCACTGAGCTGAGTGAAATAACAGCAGGTAAAATAGCATTAGAAGGAACGAATTAAGAATCAAGAATTACGTAATTCATCATTCATTATTCGTAATTCAATATACATTTATGGCAACGAAAGTAACAAAGCAGAATACAGATACGAGTACCGGTGTTATTACCCAAATTATTGGTCCGGTTGTGGATGTGCGTTTTGAGGCCGCTGTCCCAGAGGTATTTAACGCGCTCACCATAGATACGGGACAGGGGAAGACTCTTACGCTGGAAGTGCAGCAGCAGCTCAAAGGTGGTACAGTACGCGCTATCGCCATGTCCAGCACAGACGGTTTAAAGCGCGGCATGTCCGTAGTCAACACAGGCAAAGGTATTTCTGTGCCAGTTGGTAGTGTTACTCTCGGCCGCATGTTCAATGTACTTGGGGATCCCATAGACGGCATGGAAGCACCGGTGGCATCTGAGAAGTACGAAATACACCGCCCTTCGCCAAAACTCGTGGACCAATCTACTAAAAGCGAAGTATTGGAAACAGGTATTAAGGTTATTGACCTTATTTGCCCAATCTTAAAAGGTGGTAAAGTAGGTTTGTTTGGTGGCGCCGGGGTGGGCAAGACCGTGGTTATTCAGGAGCTTATAAATAATATTGCGAAAGCGCATGGTGGCGTCTCTATGTTTGCCGGGGTGGGGGAGCGTACCCGTGAAGGAAACGA
This sequence comes from uncultured Candidatus Saccharibacteria bacterium, assembly GCA_964648985.1. GTDB lineage: Bacteria > Patescibacteriota > Doudnabacteria > UBA920 > UBA920 > JAEUSE01. The sequence goes on along the minus strand of CAZYMS010000003.1, from coordinate 34,373 downwards.
CCTATACCACGAAATGAAAGATGCAAAAGTACTGGATAAACTCGCTATGGTGTTCGGTCAAATGAACGAGCCTCCTGGGGCTCGTGCTCGGGTAGCGCTGACCGCGCTTTCCATGGCCGAGTACTTCCGTGATGAGCAAAAGCAAGATGTATTGCTCTTTGTAGATAATATTTTCCGCTTTACCCAGGCGGGTAGTGAAGTATCTGCGCTGCTTGGGCGTATTCCCAGTGCTGTAGGATACCAGCCAACTCTGGCAACAGAAATGGGTGAACTGCAAGAGCGTATTACTAGTACCACGCAAGGCTCTATAACTTCCGTGCAGGCCGTGTACGTGCCCGCAGACGACTTAACCGATCCAGCGCCTGCTACTACCTTTGCTCACTTGGACTCTACAGTGACCCTTTCTCGTGCTCTTTCAGAACTTGCTATATATCCTGCTGTAGACCCGCTTGATTCTACTTCTACCATTTTGGATGCAAACATTGTGGGTCAAGAGCACTACGATGTGGCGCGTGGTGTACAAAAAATACTGCAACGCTACCGCGATTTGCAAGATATTATTGCTATTCTTGGGATGGAAGAATTGCCTGAAGAAGATAAAGTCGTAGTTGCCCGTGCTCGAAAAATTCAGCGCTTCCTTTCGCAGCCATTCTTTGTTGCAGAAGTATTTACTGGCGCTCCAGGACAATATGTTTCTTTGGCAGATACTATTTCTGGTTTCAAGAAAATTCTTTCAGGTGAAATGGATGAATTTCCCGAGCAAGCGTTTTATATGAAAGGCGACATTTCCCAAGTGAAATAGTATCGATACGAATATACCAATGTACTGATTATACGAATTAATACATTGGCCATTATTTGTATCATTAGTACCTATTCGTATATTAGCTTCGATACTTTATGGCTACATTTAAATTCCGACTAGTAACCCCCGAACGCACTCTTATAGATGCAGAGGTGGAGAGTGTGACCTGCCCAACCACTACCGGCCAAATTACTATTTTACCGCAACACGCTCCGCTGCTAACCGAATTATCTGTGGGGGAGCTTATTGCTCATACTACAGGTGGGCAACAGGTAGTGAGTGTCGTGGGCGGTTTTCTGCAAATTCAGGCAAATAATTCCGTAGTTGTACTTGCAGATACTGCGGAGCATATAGATGAAATAGACGAGCAGGCAGTCGTACATGCAGTGACTCGCGCACAAGAGCGACTCGCCCAGCAAACACTGTCAGCAGAGGAATATGCGGTTGTTTCTGCTTCTCTCGAGCGCAATCTTTCTCACTTACAGGTAGTACGGAAACATGCGCATAGGCGTAGAGTCCCCATAACTGGTGAAGGAGTAAGAGAAGATTAACTTGGAGATAGTTTGTATTGTCCATACAGTTACTAAGTATATATCGATGCAGTGTTAAGATATATTTTAAAAACCGTATGGACTTTTTTGTATCATCTACTATATTGTTTTCAACACATACGTTTTATAATAAAATTAAAGTGTATAAAAGACTTTTATAAAATATATTTTGTGCAGTTGCTTTTATAAAAAAATATTTTTATAAAAAAGTTATCAACAGTGGTGTCTTGACACAATAAACTTTTTTCGCGATAATTTTTAATGTAAGCACATTGACACCTACAAAAAATATAAAGTTATAAAAAATTGAAAAATATTTTTTCAGTAAGAACTTGCAGCTTTATATAAAATGTAGAAGTATAGAAATAGAAACCCTACCTTTGATTGAAATAAAATATCGAAGGTTGATGTAAGAATAAATCTTGCATCAAAGAATATCTTGTACCAGAAAGAAACACCGAAAGAAATTTACTGTTGCTACTAGCGCATTTTTACGCGCAGTAGAAAATTAAAGAGCATGGACCAAAATCAGTCTATGCCTCGGGAGACTAGCAAAATGGCAAAGAAAGCCACCAAAAAAGCAGCCAAGAAAAAGGTTGCAAAGAAGGCAACAAAGAAGGCTTCGAAGAAGCGCCTTTAATCCTTCCTTACTCGCAAGAGTTACCTAAGACCGTCCTACTTGTAGGCGGTTTTTGGTTTCAGTAATCATGCAAGCATCTAATCATCTAAACATATGCACAAGCAGGATCTGGTCATCTTATAGTTCCTCTTTTCTGTTTAAATGCTTATATGTTTACATGCTTGCATGGTTTTAGAGAGGGTCTTGCTTTTTTCTTAAAAACTCAGTATAATACTTGGTCATTCATTTTTATGCTGATTTTATGAATATTCTTATAGCTGGGGGTGCTGGTTTTTTGGGTTCAAATTTTGCCGCTTATTTTCTTGCTCGAGGGGCTACAGTGGTTTCGATAGATAATCTTATTACGGGTGAAATAGAAAATATTCGAGTCCTAGAGCAAAATCCTTCTTTCACTTTTATTGAAGGCGACATTTGCAATACAGAGCTCGTTGCGTTCTTGGGTAAGACGTATACTTTTGATCGTATCTACGACTTTGCGTGTCCTACGGGTGTTCCAAATATTGCTGCTGATAAGCTTGGCGAACTCATGCTCGACACGTGCACTGTTGGGGTACGTAATTTGCTGAATCTTGCTCGCATGCACAAAGCAAAGTTTTTCCATGCAAGTTCTGCTGAGGTGTATGGCGAACCCGAAGTAAGTCCGCAGAATGAAAAATATACTGGTAATGTAGATCCGCTTGGGTTTCGCGCTCCGTACGAAGAGGGAAAACGTGTTGCGGAAAGTTATGTTCGTTTGTATGTCCAAAAATATGGAATTGATGGAAAGATAGTACGTTTCTTTAACGCATACGGCCCTAACTACGTACTTCGCGACACTCGCGTTATATCTACCTTTATTCGCCAGGCTCTGCTTGGGGAGTCTTTAACCATTCAGGGTGAAGGTGCTCAAAACCGCACCTTCTGTTATGTGGACGATGTAATTAGCGGTGTTGAATTAGTCATGGAACATGGTATTGCTGGCGAGGCCTACAATGTAGGCGGTACTGACCAAGTTACCATAAAAACATTTGCTGAGCACGTACTGCAGCTCACTGGTTCTCAGAGCGCTATAGTTTCAGTGCCGCGACCCGCCCACGACCATTCAGGTCGATTACCTGATACGACAAAAGTGCGAAGCTTGGGCTGGGAGCCAACGGTGAGCTTGAAAGAAGGTTTGTCACGAACAATCGCAGACTTTAAGACCCGCCTCGTAAATGCCTAGTTTGGATTTTTTTGTAAAATTTGTACCATTCAACTCAAGCTCATTTATATATGAGCTTGTTACGCTTGTAGGGTTTAATTTGCTGATATGGGGGAGTGTGGGGTTGGTGCGACTGGTAGTTGAAGTATTCGCTCGCGTTCGCGGCTTAAAGCTTTTAGTACGAAGGTTGGTTCCGCAACGTTCTACCACGCGTACGCTTACAAAAAACGATGTTGCCATTATTATGGCCGCATATAACGAAGAATTAGTTATTGCTAAGTCAATACGTTCGCTTCTGGTGCTTGTACCACCACAGAATATTTACATAATTTCAGACGGATCAAAAGATAATACGGCAGAAATTGCTCGAAGTTTTGGCGTGAATGTACTTGAGCCAGAAAATTCGGGTAAGGCAGGTGCCCTTAAAAAAGGTATTGATCATTTTCAGCTTGCACAGCGCTATACGGGGGTATTGTTTGTAGATGCAGATACCATTATTAGTCCAACTTATTTGGACTACGCCTTGCCATACCTTGAAGATGACCGCGTAGCTGTCGTTGCAGGTTTTGCCAAAACATTGTGGGAACCAGCAACAACTGGATTTTGGAATATGTTTGTGCTAGCGCATCGTGAGCGTGTATATATCCTGGTGCAGTACCTAATTAAGTACGCACAGGCGTGGCTTGGCGTGTCTGTAACACCCATCATTCCCGGTTTTTGTAGCCTCTATCGGGCAAGTGTACTGCCAAGTATAGACATAGCAGCTAAAGGTTTAGTTATAGAAGACTATAATATGACGTTCGAGGTGCACCGGAAGCGTTTGGGAAAAATAATCATGGACCCACGCGTATATGGAAATACTCAAGATCCGGATAATCTTCGTGACTACTATAAACAAGTACGCCGTTGGCACCTAGGGTTTTGGCAAACGTTGAAGCGTCATGGCTTCTGGCCCAGTTTATTTTCTGCCGCCCTTCTCTTATACTCTGCCGAGGTATTGCTTTCCACGGTCAGTCTTGTACTTCTCCCCGCAGTTTTAATATTCGTAGGAGCAGTTGCGGCCCTTGGAGTGGCTCATGTAAGTCCATGGGTGTACGACCTGTACACCATGTTCACCCAAGAGTACAGCATACTAAAAGGGCTCTTGCTCCTGCTTGTTATAGACTATGTGGTGTCCGTTATCGTAGCCATTCTATTTAGAAGGCCCCAGTACTTGTGGTATGGATTTGGGTTTCTATTTATGAAGTATATAGATGCCTGGACGTTCCTTATGGCGTTCCCTCGAACTTTCTTGGTGCATTCTACGGGTGCTTGGGTGTCGCCAACACGGCGTACTATAGCGACAAATACGTAAGTATAGTGGCCAGATTTACATTTGCTTTTATAGACCTTTTATCCTATACTAGTCTGTTATATAACAATTGATGAGTCCTAAAAACATGATAAAGAAATTACAGGTTTTTGCGGTTGCAGCTCTCCTTGTGCTGCCGCTTGCAACGTTTTCTTCCACTGCGCAGGCAGATATGTTCGACCCTCTTAACGAAGGCGGCTTTGAGCGTGTAGGAAATGCAGATAATAAAGCTTATGACTGGCAAGATTTTGGCGGAGGCTACACTCGCGTGTCGGGTGGCCGCACTGGCCAGTTCAGTATGCAGCTTCAGAACGCAACCCGGAATTCCATGTCCGGTGGGTACCAGCGTGTGGACTTTCAACAGTCAGTCCAGAAGCCGGTATTTATTGGTGCGTATGTAAAGGGCAGTAATGTGACCATGCTGGGTGGTTCATATTTTGGTGCGTCTATTTATGCAGAAATTCATATGATGGATGGTCGTACCTTGTACTGGAATACCATAGCTAACTCAGGTACATTTGACTGGCGCTGGATTGGTTTTAATACAGGAAGTATTTCTTTTATAAATGGACCTATAGACTATATTTTTGTGGTACCTGCGCTTATTAACGCAAGTGGTACTGCCTGGTTTGATGATGTTACTGTGGCAGATTTCCAGCCAACACAGGCTGCAGTAACCCTTATGTTCGACGATGGCCCCGCAAATACCTTTACTACTGCAAAACCTCTTATGGATTCCTATGGATACAAAGGTGTTAGTGCTATTATTACCAGCTACTTTGACCAAGATGCGGACTATATGACAAGTAGCCAAATAGACGCGCTTTTTAAGAGCGGCTGGGAAATTGCCTCCCACAGCGTAAACCACAACGATATGACGCTCATTACTCCTGCAGAAGCCGCGAATGAACTTGCAGGATCTAAGACTACACTTGCAAAGTGGAATCCACAATTCTTTGCTACACCCTATGGCGCCTACAACGCATATATTTTAGGTGAAGGTGCCAAGTACTATTCTTCAGTGCGCAACTTCGAACAGGGGAGCAACCCGCAAGGTACATTCCCATACGACGTAAAAGTACGCGGCATTACTACACAAACCACCATGGCTGATATTCAGGGCTGGCTGGCGGAGGCGCAAGCTCAAAAGCGTTGGGAAGTGTTTGCGTTTCACGATATAGCAAATACCGGCGATGATATTTACCACACTCCTGTTGCACAGTTCAAGCAAATTTTAGAGGCTGTATCTGCAAGTGGCGTGCCAGTAAAAACCTACAGCGACGCTCTTCAGCAATTCGGCGTCACGCGCTAGTGCACGTATCTTTATTCCTAACTCCTAACTCCTAACTCCGCTCTTCGCATATGTCCGACCTTCCCCGTAATCTGGTTCCCCCCCAAGAGAATCCAGGTAATATGCCCATAGAAGAAATAGTCAGCCCGGTTCAACCGAGAAGGGATTCTGGTACCCGTAGTAGCCTTATGACTGTAAGTATTTTGCTCGTGGCTACGTTTGCTTTGGGGTATGTGGTGTACGGTCACTGGCCACAGCTGGGTACAGGTATAAAAGTTGCAAAAGCTCCGGTAGAGCCGCAGTTAAGCTCACCAGTGGCAGTTGCTCCTTCAGTAGCTCCAAGCCCTGCAGAGCCAGCTCCACGCATTTCCAGCACGAATACTGAGACTCCTAGCGTAGTAACTGAGCCAGCAAAACCTGTTGCTACTAAGCCTGCTCCCGCTCCCACTCCTACTGTCCTCGGTACTTCTGCTGTTGTCGCGAGTCGGATTTATACCGACGACTCTGGTTTTAGCGTAACCTTACCTGCCCGTACTAAGGTACATTCTGGCCAAGATGGAAATAGGGTTATAGAATTCCGCAGTGGCACCAAGGCGTTGCTCGCTCGGGTAGAAGTTGCGGACCTACTCCTTGATGATCCTTCTGACTTAGGCAAACAGCTTGCACTGAGCCCGAACATAACTAAACTCGAAAATATCACCTACCAAGGCTACTGGGCCTACAAGTACATGCTCGACGGCACTCCTGCTCTCGCTGTGGTGCGGGGTAATCGTGTGTATTATGTAATAGATTATTCGGCTCAGTTACTTTCTACTTTTGCTTTGAAATAGTATTAAATAATTATATTAGTAAATTATCTATATGTTGAAGAAGATTTTGGTACTAGTTACAGCGTTTACGTTGGTGTGGGCTACTCTGCCTACTACACAGGTAAATGCTGCAGGAAATCAACTTTCTGCTCCAGGATTTGAGCAGCAGGGAGTATATTGGGACGATAACGGTTATGAACAGGGTATAACCGACAAGGCCTACAACTGGCAGAATTTTGGCGCAGGCTACACCCGTGTTGCTTATGCAGGCCGCCCAAATACTGGTTGGTATGGCGCGAAGATGGCAAGCAACTCCACCACTACCATGGCTGGTGCTTTCCAACGCGTAGATTTTAACCAGGCTACAGTGCAGCCTGTGTTTCTTGGTGCGTATGTAAAAGGGGAGAATGTCACCATGGCTTCTGGTTCTTACTTTGGTGCTACATTGTACGCAGAAATACACCTCCGCAACGGTCAGGTAGTATACTGGAACACCACTGCAAACTCCGGTACGTTTGATTGGAAATGGATTGGATTCAATACTGCCCAACTCGGTAGTCTTATTTCTGCTCCTATTGATTACGTATTTGTAGTTCCATCTATTATTCGCGCAAGCGGTACCGCATACTTCGACGACCTCAACGTAAAAGAAGTAGCTACCACCGATGCAACCGAAGCAATGATGTCGGACTACGTTGCACCAGCACCAACCCCTACCCCAACTCCAATTCCACCCCGTGGCTGCATAATCCCATTCCGCTGGCTCTGTCCTCGGTAATTCCATTTACAAAATCCCAAAAGCACCCTTTATCGGGTGTTTTTTATTTACCGACAAATATCTGGCTTACTAGAATACTGTCTAGTATTACGGTCAAGATAAAGCATAAGAAGGGTTTCAAGTCATTAGTTGATATGGTAATGTCCCATAATAAAGAGAGATATTATTAATCCGCGGTATTCCCAAAATAGGCACTTTGTGTTATAGTTATTGGTCTTTTCAGGGGATTTAAAGTTTCCTGAACTAAGATTAGGGTTACCGTAACTCCCTAGTGTTTCCGCTCATAGCATGCATTTCTCGATTCGAATCGAGCGGAAAACACAAAATTGTTGCATCAATGTTAGTAGGAGGACGAAAAATGTCTCGTAAAAAGTTAGTAAGCTTTGCCACAATAGCGGCTCTGCTTTTCCTCGCATGCATGGTCGCGCCCAGCATGTTCAGTGTTTCCACAGCGCAAGCTCCTTTCGTGCCGGGCAAGCAAGTTTTGGTCAATGGTGATTTTTTACTACCAGGGGCTACGACTGACCAGGCCGCTAATTGGCGCAACTTTCCTGACACACCTGGCTTTACGGGCTATCGCCGTGAACAACAGCCTGATGGTACCTACGCTCTCCGAGTGGACGCAGGTCCGGGCCGTTATACGGCGGGCGCGTACCAACGGTACGATGTTACCACAGTGGACGGTTTTACACTGAAGGTAAAAGTCAAGACACAAGCTGCCATCAAGAAGATTCCAACTTCGTTATCCGGTGTTACGCCGCTAGGTGTAAACGTCTATGCCGAATATGTGGAACCCAATGGTAACCGGTTGTACGGTACGCCATATGCGTATTATCCGCGTGAATCCGAGGACTGGACCGAACTTGGATTCCAGTCGCCGGTAGGCGTAGCAATTACGCAGATTTATCTCGTCATCGGTATCTTTAGTGGTGAAGGTACTGCATGGTTTCAGGATGCACGGTTAGAGCAGTATATCCGCGCAGGCGATGGCGCTGTCACCTTTCAGTTCGATGACGGATTGGCCGCTGCGTACACGGAAGGAAAAGGTACACTCGGCCAATATGGCTATCCGGGATCGCTTGCTCTTGTTAGTGACTGGTTGAATCAGCCAGGTTTTCTTACGACACAGCAGGTCCTCCAACTTATCAATCTGAAGTGGGACGTGTTATCACACACTAAGACTCATGCCGATCTGCCCGCGTTGTATGAATCCAGTGGGCCGGACGCAGTGGCTTGGGAAATTCGGGAGTCCGCCAGAGACTTGGAGCGCGAGCTTTGTGTGCCAATTTTCCATTTTGCTGCTCCCTACGGTTCGCAAACTGGCGCGACGCAAAGCATTGCAGAGATTGAGTATGACAGTCAAAGAACATTCTGGGATGGGCTTAACCATCACGGAACGTTTCCAAAGACTGTGCGAGTCGTCTCACTCGATCATCGTATGAACGAAGCCATGGTGGATATGAAGCTTCAATGGGCGAAGAATGACCATGTATGGGTTTTGTTTGTTATTCACAACATCTGTGAAAATCCCGCACCCGATTCATTCGACGTTACGCCGACTCTATTCCGCTATGCAGTAAGACGCGTCAACGAGGAGAGGATCCGTGTACTCAATTATGAGGATGGGCTGATTGAATTTGCTGATCGGCCTGGGATTTCTCGACAAGGTGACTGGCGGCCCCGGACTATTAACAACAGTCCTCGCCCCAAGATTGATCGTGGCGGTGTTCCGCGTCATGTTGGCAACTAACTTTTAGCGATGAGCAGCGGGTCTGCTGTGTAGTATGTGACTATATCAATTTGAACGATATAGACTCAGACTGCATAGTAGGCCCGTGTTTTTATTTTTTTTATGGATACTTCCTCTACCTTTACTAGAATACTGTCTAGTATTACGATAAAGAATATTGATCGTAACTGCTTGGTAGTGTATATAATAACGATATTGTAATGGTTGTGCGAGAGTAGAAATTTAGATATAGTTATGGCTATGAAAGAAGAAGTTGTTGGAATTTTCAATACGGATTGGCAGTTGTTGGGGTATGTTACTTTGAGCGAGGAAGGACTGTTCATTGCTCCCATTCATGAAGTGCCAAGCGTAGCACAGTGGGTACTACAGCAGTTGCAAGAGCGAGACGCACAGTTACAAAAACCTTTGTTAGACGAGCATGGGTGCGCTATAGGGCTCCAGACGGTGGTGAGAGGCGAGGCGCGGTATCTGGAAGCGGTACGTGATGAGCTGCGGCGGGTAAGTGTTCGCGCCCATGTTATAAATAAAGCTATTGTAGATGCACTCACTCAAGTCAGTGCTCAAAGTTTTGATGCCAGCATTCGTACGCAGGTTGTGTCCCAAATAATAGGTCTGGATGCAGAGCATGCGTTAGTGGCGTTGGGAGCAGTGCTAAAGACAGATGTGGACAATCAGAGGTGAGACGTGAGTAGAATCATGCAGGACCATGGCGCCCATGGCGGGGGGATTGCTTCAAAAGCTACGATAAGACCAAACAAAAGCCGGAGCGCTTGTGTAACAGTATTGCGTAAAAATTGTCGTATTAGTATACTATTAGCAAACAAAAGCCACTGCGGACTTCGCATGAGTGGCTTTTTATATCACTTGAAAAGGAGAATAGGATGAAAGTAGCAATACGCCTTGTTTTATTTTTTCTAGTCTGTGGAGCGCTGTATGTGGGGTGCAATGTGGTTGGTAACCGTTGAGGAGATTTTCATGGATTTAAAAAATATATTCCGGGATGGCCCCTGGCTACCGAATGTAATCAGGGCACTTGTTATTCTAGTGCTGAGTCAGGTAGTAGGCTATATGTGGCTTTGCCCTCTTATGGCTAAGCTACTTGGCTGGCACAAATAATACGGTAGGGGTTGCACACAACCCCTACCGTATTCTTATTTTGGTAAATAAAAAAGGTGACAAATCGTCACCGTGAAAAATTTAATGGTCACTACCGAGTATGAGTAGTAGCCCCAATAATATTGGCCCTAGCACAAGGGCAATTTTATAGGCAAGTTTGGTATCGTTGCTCATGGTATGCTCCTCCTTTCATGCATGGAAAATTTCACTCGAAATAGTCTACGGTTTTTGCGTTCAATAGTCAATGGCTGCTAATATCGAGGTCCAATACAAAAGCCCCTTAGGAGGGGCTTTATATACTCTAATGTTTTCTTTATTGAATTGCTTTACCTGTTCTATAGGAATAAAATTCTGTTTCGTTTACAGTGACAACTTTTGCAGGGTCAATGTTGAGGCGCTGGGCTGCTGCGGGGTATAGGTAGCGCTTAATTGCACCGTCTATTTTATACACCCGTGCATTTCCATTCAGCTTTATATAATCAACATCATCCAAGTCGTCTAATGCTGCCTGGGAAATGATTTGTACCTGTTCCCACTTACTACCGTACGAGTAGAATACTTCGGCACTTAAGATAGGCATTTTGGCATTCCACGGCGTAACCCAATACACTGTTTGGTCACCTGCAACACGGACATATCGTCCACTTTGTGATGCTGGTGGATTGGTACAGCCAGTTTGGCGAGTTCCTGTAATAGTCTGGGTGGTGCCAACTTGTTGACTTCCTATAAACAACGCGTAAGCCTGGGTTGTGCCTGCGGAAATGCTATCTTGTAGGGTACCTGGGCCTGTTATGGTAGCAAAGTTTTCGTTATTGCGGCGGATAGTGTAAGTAGTGCCATTGGTTCCAGATACTGCTATGGTCACAGTGCTTGTAGTTGCTGTGCAAGATATAGTGCCTACAGAAACGGCAAGCTGTCCTGTTGGAGGGGCCGGGGTTGGAGTGGGGGTAGCTACTATGGGTACTGCGGGTCCATAAATTGGCAATGCTGGGGTTACGGCTGGCGGTGTGCCACTAAACTGCAGGCTACCTATGCCAAGACGTACCTGGCCGGTTGCTTGGTCATTAGTAATGGCGCTGATTTCCAGTACGGTAGTAGTGCTCGCGGGTATAGTAAGAGGAGAAGACAACTGTATATCGCTATTAGATAAAGCGGTAATAGCAGAATTCAAAGCAGTACCGTCTTTAGATATAATAATATTCTTAATCTGATTTGTACTGCCAGATTCAGATGTTACGCGTATCGCCGTAATGGTTACTGGGGTGCTACTTGTTTGCAATTTAAATGCAGCGAAAATGTAGCGGGGCGCTCCAGCAGGAATAGGGCCTGTGACAAGCGTAGGGTCTGCGCTTATGGTAAGTGTACCTGTGGTCGTATTTATTGCCGTGCCTACGCCTATACTCTTACTGTTTGATGTGCCGTTATTATTACGTATGGCAAAAGTTGCGGTGCCAGTTCCATTGGCAAGTTTTACGTTAATTTGCGTAGCGCTTTCGTAGTCTATGGTTCCGCCCACGGTACCAATAGACACAAGTTGGTTGCCACTGTTTGCAAATGCGCCGTATAGTACAACGTAAGTATTCGGCGCTGCAACGGTGTTGTTATATTGCTGCGTGTTCTGGTTGTATCCCTGTATGCCATCTATGCGCACAGTAGAGGTTGTGCTGGTACCAGTTACTTTCCAGGGCAACACCTTATATACGCCAAGGCCTGTGCCATCTGAAACGCGCACGCCAAGTTCAAAGTTTCCTGCTTGAGTTGGGGTACCGGAAAAAGTCCCATCGGCTTTCAGTGTCATTTCGGTGCCTGGGTACGTGTTGTACCATTTTTCGAATTCATAGGGCTGACTTCCGCCACTGGCTTGTATCTTAAATGAGTATGCCTGGCCAACTGCAGCGTCGGGTAAGGTCGTGGTGTCTACTGTAGCACGGGCGCTAGTCCAATAGAACGTAGCACCGCCCATGGCTACTATGCTTACCAGGAGCGTAAGTAACTTATATGAGCGAACAATGTTTTTAAGTGACATAAATATCTAAATACTGCTTAAGTACATTATTAAATTTAATATTCACACATATACCTGAGGGTTATATGAGGTCTATTTTTGCCTCTCATGCCAAGCAAAATGTGACATTATATTATACATATTATTAGTTATTTTGTCAAGATATCGTAATAATGAACGATCTGTGTCTAACTGTATAAATAAAAACAATAAGCACCTTTTTGGTGCTTATTGTGTATGGTTTACGGGCAAACATTATTCGACCTCGTACTTAGTCACTACAATCCAGGTGCCTACATAGGGCCGTACTTCAGCAAAACCTTTTTCATCTACTTGTTTCCAGTTCGCGGGTACGGTCGGTTTATTCGATCCAAAGGCATTGGTCCAGACAAGCCAGGCTGTATCTCCAGTTTTAGCAGTGTCCTCAAAGTGTGGAAGTAAGTCTTCATCGGTTAAAATAGCAGTTCCGGCAAAGTGCGGAAGATCGTGTACAGAGGTTGAGCCACCTGTGAACAAAAGAGGTTTTGGCCAGTACTGAATTGTTTGCGGTGCATCTGGTGCAGGACGAGGTGCATCCTCACTTAAGTCTTCTAGTGTGAATGACTTTGAAGTCATACTGAGTGGCGCAGTAGTTTGTCCTATGGGTGCCGGAATTTGAGTGAGGTAATATTTTAGATTAAAAAATTCAAAGCTTGTTCCTGCTATTAAGTGGTCTGTAGGGTGCGCATAGCTTTGCAGGTAGCGGATAGCGGCATTCATACCAGGCTTTTCCGTAATCTTCAAGTCTTGCCAGTAATGGATAAATGCACCAAGATTGCAAAGAAGGTATATGACTAATAATACATATGCCACCTTGACGCGGCGAATATTTGTGAGCCAGACTGCTAACGCAATTGTGTAGAAGGTAGAAGCGTAGAGGAAGTAGCGAATTAAGTAAACCGAGCTCGCTTCGCCTTTTAGTTTTGCAAGGAGCGCAAAGGCAATAGAACCCCCAAATGGCGCAAGTAATGCAACTAGTACCAGCCACTTGTGTGGTGATTGTGTTTTTCGCACAAAGCAGGTGAGAAAGTAAACAGAGAAAATGGTGGCAAGTACAACCAAAAGCTGCGTCGGCTTATGAGAAATATCTATGCCAACTCCGAGCAACATTTGCCACAAGGTTGTTGGAATGCTCCACCAGTCCATGGGTGGTATCCAGTAACCGGCACCGACTTGTTTGAACTGAAAGAAGAGCCATTTGGTCCATGGAGCAAAGACTAATATTAGTAACAAGTAACTAGTGGCAAGTGGTAAGTAATTACGGAAGTTAGTACGGTAGCGGTATATGTGCCAGCACAGGGCGTAAAAGCAGAGCGCTGCTACGGTAAAAAGAAGATAGTAATGAGTGAGCGCTGCCAGTCCAGATGTTAGTCCAAACAAAATATAGTACACACTCGTCACTTGCAACTTGTCACTTGTCACTGTGCGATTCAGTGCCTTAACAAGGAAATATGCAGTAAGTGCAGCCAGAAACGCCCCGAATGTATACATGCGGGCTTCAGTCGCGTACTGGATTTGGAATGGACTTATGACAATAAGAAGGCTTGCAATGATTGCTGCCTTTTCAGACTTAAATGCCGTCTTTACGAATGCGTAGCTTGTTACTGCGGTCGCTAGTCCGAAGAAAACAGAAAAGCCGCGCAGGGCAAATAGGCTATCGGAAAATAGGTAGCTCCATAGTCGTAGGGTTATGTAATAGATAGGCGGGTGTACATCGAGTCCTATGCGATGAATCATCTCACTCCACGGATACTTTATGAGCAGTGCGCTAAACGCTTCATCGTGCCATAAGGAAATATCAAGATTATGATAGAAACGCAGAAAAGTGCCGAGTAGTACGGTACCAACTAATACCAGAGCTATTTTAAACTTTGTCATACTTGGTTCGTAGTTCTAACTTTTTAATTCTTGCCTATGCGGTATACCGCAAGAACAGTTTGGCCAAATTTATTTCGCACTTCCGTGTCGAGGTGTGCATCAGGATGTTGTTCTTTGAATTTCGTTATGTCAAAAATGCTAGACTGAGCAAACACCACAATCATACCCGGTTGAAGACCTTTTTCCCATATGAAATGGTTGTCTTTCCTCTCATTTACATTCCGCCAAGAATCTTCTGGGTCCACCTGCATGTACGGTTTGTTTTTTGGGTTATCTATACAGTTAACCGGTCTGTATGCTGGATCGGTGTCGCACGAGTGTGGTCCATCTACCGTAGTAAAATAATCTACGGTTTGCAGAGAGAATTTATCAAGTACTAAGTACGTGTTATCCCTGCTGCCATGCTGTTTTAAATAGTCGCTTACCACGGTGAGGTCGGAGCGAAATGCGTAAAAGTTTTCTGGACTATTTGCGGCGTACACAAAATAATTGGCAAAAGTTTGTACTGGTAACGCAATGGCAAAGCAAATTACGAGTACTTGCAGAGCGCGTTGTAAGGTAAGTTCAAGGCGGGGACTGCCATGTGGGTAATTCTTAACCATACGCCATACAAAATGTCCTGTTACATATAAACCATAACCCGTAATGATAAATACAGCGGGTATAGTTCCTATACTGCGAAGGCCATGGGGTATTCCTTCCGCTGTGGTAATAACTGGTATTAAAAAGCTAAAAAACCATCCTGCAAGAAAGTAGTGTGGGTATCTGTGTGCTTGTTTTACCGGTGCGAATATATATCGCACCGCACCGTATAGCACGAGCAAGAGGCCCAGTGCAAAGAATGGAGAAACAATAGGGGAGAGAAATGGCAGGCCAGAAATATTATGTCGCCAGTTTAGATCGCCTTCCGTAAAATAGGCGAGCATGCTGAGCCGTGAGACTTCGAGTATTGTGCCAGTTAGGTCCCCGTGGTTAAGTTCTTCATTGAATACGCTCACCTGGCCACTTCTTCCTACGAATGACCCAGGATGTGTATAAAAGTAATGTGCAATAGGTGTTATGAATAGTACAAAACTAAGAATACTGACTAGGAGCAGGGGAGCATATGAACGGACTACAGATTTAAGTCCTTGCGTTTTTATGGCCGCCAAGAAAGGCCAGAGCACAAGCAGGCCTAGTAAGGGGACCATAATACGGTAGGCAATGTAGGTGTAAAACCCAAGTGCAAAGCTTGCTCCAAACGCTATGCTCAACACGTACTGTCGTGCGCGGGTCTTTGCAAAGGGTATTTTTATAAGCGCTAAAAAGGTGAGCGCGGTAAATAAAGGAATAAGATTTGCCCGAAATGCAGTGCGTGAAAGCACAACGTGCCATGTAGACACGGTCATCATGAACATGGCCAAGAGTGCCACTATGTGGCTTGGGGTCATTTTCTCCACGACCATTCCCACCATGGTTTTTCTACCTGCGCGTAGCAGGGTGGTTTGTGGTTCCTGTTCTTCGTTTTGACCGTAGTTTCTAAATAAATTTTTGCTGACGAAATAGCAGAGGAGAACCGCAACAGTTCCTACGAGTGCAACAACAAAATGGTGGGCAAAGGGACTTCGGCCAAATGCTTTAACTCCTGCCCAGAGCATATAAAAAAATAATGCTTCTCTGCCATTGCCTCGTTCGTAAAAAGGTTGCACGTGCCCCTGTTCCATGAGGTTAATATCAAGGCCGTTCGCTGCTTCGTCCGGGAATAACCCTCCAGGCATGGACCCTATTTGATACAATCTAAAGAATGCTGCAACCACCAGCGTAAGACCGGCTAAGACGAGAAGTGTTTTTTTGCTCATTGTATTATTTGCTTTTTAGTCTAGTTTTTTGTATAATATAAAATATGTATGGGCGGGACGGTGGATTTACTATATGTCTCTACTGCAAAAATATTTTGTAAGTCTCCTATTCGCTGGAGCAGTAATTACTAATATAATAACATGTTTGGTTGTATGGCACCTAGCGCGCGGAGCGGTGGGAACCCTACCGATTCACTACAATGTCGTAAGCGGGTTTGATCAGCTCGGCAGTGGTTCTGCACTGTATGGGCTGGCCTTGTTTGGTGTCATTATTCTTATTATGAACATGGTGCTTGTATACTTTTTGGGTGGTCTAGGTAGATTTATAAAGCTCATCTGCGCAAGTAGCTCTCTGTTTGTGTCCGTAGTGCTTCTACTTGCTGTGCTTCTACTCAGAATGCAAGTATCCTAATATATTTTAATAGTTGATCTTCAATCTTTTCCGCCCATGCGGATCCGCCACTGGCGGAAACCATGAACTCGAATGTGGGGGGTGGGGGATTAAGGGTTAAAGATATCTCTTTGTCATGTTTCGAAAAAGAACGCTACGAGAACGGTTTTGGGAAGTGTTGCCAGGTCTCCAATTTTGGCTTGCTATAACTGGCGCTATCTGCCTTGCGGCATTTCGTCCACTATGGGCGTCCGTCTTTATTATTTGCTTTGATTTGTATTGGGTACTGAAAGCCTGTAATGTGGGTTTGCATCTGTTTTCGAGCTATCGTATTTTCAGAGTCGTTGTAACTCTTGATTGGCTTGCCCGGGTGCAGGCGCTCAATAGTAATTTTGTCGCGTTTATAAACCAGGTTAGAAAAGAAAGCGAAACAGATACGCGTGCAGTAGCAAAGCGTTACTTTAGTCGGGAAGTTGCTCGGCTTGAAGCGTTTAAAAAGCTTGGGAGAACTATTCCGCCATATGAAGAGTTTTATCACCTAGTATTATTTCCATTCGTAGATGAATCGGTGGAAGTACTTTCTACTACGCTGGATGCGCTCCTTGCTATTAATTATCCAAAAGATAAAATTTTTGTGGTTGTGGCTGGGGAAGAGCGTGCAGGGCAGGAAGCCTTGAATACTGCCCGTATTATTAAAGAAAAGTACGAACACTATTTCGGCAGATTTTTCACTACCGTACACCCAGATGGTATGGAGGGGGAAATAAAAGGCAAAAGTGCAAACGCAAGTTTTGCCGTGCAGTCACTCTTGCCGGAGTTTACACGGCTCGGTATTCCAGTTGATCGTGTTATTATTTCGAACTTTGACAGTGACACCGTGGTCCATCCGCAGTACCTGGCCCGTGTTATGTATGAGTTTTTAACTGCAGAAAAACCATATCAGTCCAGCTACCAGCCAATTGCTATCTACAATAATAATATTTGGGATGCGCCTGCATTTATACGAGTGGTGAGTGTGTCTAACTCGTTTTGGCAGTTTACCGAAAGTAGCCGGCCCGACAGACTGCGTACTTTTTCTTCGCACTCTATGACGCTGAAGGCGTTGGTGGATGTAGGGTTTTGGAAAAAAGATCTTATCAATGAAGATGGATACATTTACTGGCAATGCTACCTCCATTATAAAGGCGACTATAAGGTCGTGCCTTTATTCGTTCCGATTAGCCTTGATACCTGCCTCGATAGCACCACTTGGAAAACTTTTAAGAATCAATATAAACAAAAGAAGCGCTGGGCATATAATGTAGAGTACTACCCACATCTTGTTCCTAAGCTATTGTTTGGCGATGCGCCGTTTTGGGATAGACTGTATAAGCTGTATCAGTACGTAGAAGGAAATTTCAATTGGGCTACGGCTAGCATACTTATATCTACTTTAGGGTTGCTACCTTTGTTTCTCGGCGGACCCGACTTTTTAGACAGTGTCGTTGCATACAACTTACCACGAGTAACCCAGGTATTGCTTCGGGTTGCGTTCATCTTTATCTTCTTTAGTATTTATGTGAACCTTGTGCTTTTGCCGCCTCGTCCTGCAAAGTATACAAAGTTTCGCAGTGTGATGATGTATCTGCAATGGCTGCTGGTGCCTATTGTATCTATGATTTTTGGTAGTATTCCTGCCATAGAAGCACAAACTCGGCTGATGCTTGGCCGTTACATAGAGTTCTTCGTTACTCCAAAAGTTCGCAAAGGTGAAAGTACCGGGCTTCATATGAAAGAAATGAGTAGCCTGCCCAAGCCTTAATTTTCACGTCACAATTTTCACTTTTCAAAAAGTTGATGACACTCCATTGAAAATTTCATGTCCTACATTATTTATTTCCTCGCAGCGGCACTTATTTCTCTGGCTATAACGCCCGTAGTTAAATATGTTGCCTATATGCTCGGATTGGTAGATACACCTGGCGATGCCCGAAAAATACATACGCGGACTATGCCGCGATTTGGTGGCGCTGCTGTGTTTGTATCGGTCCTTCTCGTTGCCCTTCTATATGGTTTAGTTGGTCAATGGGATTTCGACGTAGTGCCGATGCGATTTGCTATTGGTATTTTGCTGGCAAGTATCGTACTTATAGTTGGCGGTTCTTTTGACGACAAATACGACTTACCTGCTAAACTCACCTGGTTATTCCCAGCTGCCGCCGCCGCTATAGTCATTTACTTTGGTGTGGGTGTGGGAATTACGTTCTTAAGTAACCCGTTTGGAGGACAGATATCACTATCGCATTCCATTATAGGCGTACCGCTATCGATTATTTTTTTGTGGGTATGGATTATGGGGATGACCTACACTACCAAGCTGCTCGACGGTCTTGATGGTCTTGCCTCAGGGGTATCGCTTATCGGCGGCCTGGTAATGTTTGCTCTGTCTCTGACTGATAAAATAAACCAGCCTGTGACTGCTACATTGGCAATAATATTTGTAGGGGCGCTGGCAGGGTACATTGTGTACGCCTTTAATCCCGCTTCTATTTTTCTTGGGGAAGGGGGGAGCACCTTCCTTGGATTCTTCTTAGCAGTATTGTCTGTGCTGACGGGTGCAAAGATTGCAACTGCGGTGCTGGTTATGGGTATACCAATTTTAGATGTGGGGTGGGCTATTCTGCGGCGAGTGCTTCGTCGCCAAAGCCCATTTAAAGCCGATCGGGAGCATCTTCATTTTCTACTGCTCGATGCAGGCCTGGGCCAAAAGCGGGCTGTACTGGTGTACTACGCGCTTGCTGCGCTCTTTGGTTTTGTGGCAGTATTTCTCCAAAGCATGGGCAAACTTTTGGCTTTGTTCCTTCTTTTGGCTGTTATGATAGGTATTATTGGCAGTTTGGCCACCTTATATCGTCGTAAAAAGCAAACATATCCCCTATAATCTTAAGCCCTAAATTGCATTGCCGCTTAAGGCTTAGTTTTGACAAAATCCGGGTTTATCAGTAAACTATACGTATTATTGTTGTATTAGTTCTCCTTCGGAAGCTAAACAGCCATTGAAGCTAAATAGCTATTTATTATATATGATCGCAGTAATCCAGACCGGCGGAAAACAGTATCTTGTTTCCAAGGGTGACAAAGTTAAGATTGAAAAGATAGAAGGCGTAGCAGGCGATAAAGTTACGTTTGACCAAGTGCTTTTTACCGCAGAGGGTACAGCATATAAAGTGGGTAAGCCACTTATTGCGGGCGCTACTGTAGAAGCGACTATTGTAAAACAAGGCCGAGGTAAGAAGGTTGAAATTCTGAAATACAAAGCCAAGTCCAAGTACCGCCGTAAGGCTGGGCATAGGCAAGCATATACAGAAGTAGAAGTTACTAAAGTATAATAATAAAAGGCCTCAGATGAGGTCTTTTATTATTTATATATTGGCAATATGGCGGGCTCTGGGGTATACCAGTTTTGCGCGCATATCCAGCTCTTCTTCCCACGAGTATTTTTTCGTAGGGTGTGCTGTTGTTACTGCTTCGTAGAGTTTTTCTGCAACCGGCAATAAGTCGTTTCGAACATGAATTCTGAATATATTATCCCCCCTATTCATAGTATGTTCAGAGGTATAGTAGCGCGCGCTAATATTTGTAGTAGTCGGGCCGTTCCATTCTACAACAGGTGTATATGCTCCTAGGTTGCCAAGGTCTGCTGTTGCCTTATCTATATCTAACGCGTTAATTTCAACAATTGCCAAGGGAAATATGCGCATTATCGCATTTCTATATGTATTGACTCGTTCTGGGTGTATCCAACTCGCAAGCACTATGTCTTGGCTCTGGGGTGTATTTTGTTCTGTTAAATTTCCAATATCTCCAGTTACAAAATTTAATGCGGGTATATCTTTATACATAACCCTTGCCTTATCTGTAACGGTTTCGTCGCTATCAATACATGTAATGAGAGGTCTCTTGTCTCCGAATTCTTCTGAGTCTATGAGAAGGCGGTCAATAGTGGCTTTGCCGGAACCAATATCGGTAATGCGAACATTTCGTTCCGGATTCATTCTCGAATGCAAAATATAATTGGCAGCCCTGGCAATGCGATCGGTATCAAGTGTTCGTGGGACGTAGTACTCGCTCGCAATAATTTCATTAAGATTTGCAGTCCGCAAGTCTATAAACTCGCGAATACGGCTTTGCGCCTCCGGTATATCTTCTGCTGGCGGGTGATAATACTCTGGACTAAAGTGGTGTGGCATACGGTTAATACTCCCTTCTGCCTTCCATAGCGCGGGAGAGTGTGCTCTCGTCTGCGTATTCCAAGTCTCCGCCCATGGGGAGCCCGCGGGCTATGCGAGTCAGCTTCAGATCCGGAAATGCATTCTTAAGAAACTTTGATATATGGAGCGCAGTAGTTTCTCCTTCAAGCGTTGGATTTGTGGCGATAATAATTTCTTTTATATTCGACTCTTGATTCCTAATTCTAGACTCGAGCGTGCGAATGTGTAATTTATCTGGTCCAATTCCTTCCATGGGGTTCAGTACGCCGCCCAGAATATGGTATACCCCGCGGTACGTTCCTGAGTTATCCAAGGCTATGGCATCCATGGACTCTTCCACAACGCATATAAGGTTTTGGTCACGGGTGCTATCGCTGCATGTGGCGCACGGATTCTGGTCTGCCATAATATGGCATGTATCACAGAAGATAACGCCTTCTTTTAATTTTGTTATGGCTCCGGAGAACTGGTCCAGTTCTACTATGTCGCGCTTAAGTAAGTAGAAAACCAGTCGTTGAGCAGACTTGGGTCCCACGCCCGGAAGCTTGCTGAATTCATTTATTGCACGTTGAAGAGAAGAGGGGAGTGAAGTCATTGTGTTTTGTTATGTACTAAGCACTGGGAACTTCCTCAGTAGTAGATACAGATTGCATTACTGCTTGTGGGCTCGTGTCGAATGTACGATCAAGATTGCGGAACGATGCGTGCTGGCCATCCCAATATAGGTCTACCTGACCAACGGGGCCGTTACGATGTTTGCGTACGTGGATTTCGGCAACGTTTGGCCGTCGTGAATCTTTGCCTTTATACATATCTTCGCGATAGATAAACATTACTACGTCGGCATCTTGTTCAATACTTCCCGACTCACGAAGGTCTGAGAGCTGTGGTACCTTATCCGGTCTATTTTCTACGCCACGAGACAGCTGAGAGAGTGCTAGTACGGGTACATTTAACTCTCTGGCGAGTATCTTCAAGTTGCGCGAAATTTCACTTACTTCTTGCACACGATTGTCCGAATTAGAACTTCTTCCTTGCATCAGCTGTAAGTAGTCTATGACGAGCAAGCTAATGCCGTGTTCCGTTTGCAGACGCCTTGCTTTCGCACGCACTTCCATAATATTTGCTCCAGACGCATCGTCTATGTATATAGGTGCTTCAGATAGCGCGCCCATTGCCTCACCAATTAAACTAAAGTCGTCATCGGTAAGGTGGCCGCTGCGGATTTTAAATAGGTCAACCCCTGACTGAGCAGAGAGCATACGGTCTACAAGCTCATCCTTACTCATTTCCAAAGAGAAGACACCGACGGGTCGTTTTTCGTTTACTGCTGCCTGACGAATAATATCTAAGGCGAGCGATGTCTTGCCCATGGAAGGCCTTGCCGCCAGAATAATAAGGTTAGATTTTTGCATGCCCCCCAAGAGGCGGTCTAGGTCTATGAAGCCCGATGGTACTCCACGAAGTTTATTACCATCGCGGTGCAGCTCATCTATTCTTTCAAATGTTTCGTGGAGAATAGTATTTATTGGTACAAAGTTTTGTTTTAAGTGTTTCTGCGAGACGGCGAAAAGGCGCTGCTCAGCAGTATCCAAAATATCTTCTACCTCACCTTCTTCTTTATAGGCAAGGCGGGTAATATCCGTAGCGCTATCTATGAGTCTGCGCAGTGTACCTTTTTTTCTAACTATACCCGCATAGTGCACGACATGGGCCGCTGTTGGTACGGTATTCACCAGGCTGGTTATATATCCAGCGCCACCGGCTTTCTCCAGCTGTCCTCGCTCTACTAACAGGTTGGAGACAGTGAGTACGTCGATGGAGGTATTTTTTTCAAATAAATCGAGCATTGCTGCATACACCACCTTATGGCGACTGTCGTAAAAATCTTCGGGAATAATCAAATCCGCAATTTTTATAATTGCGTCTTTATCGAGCATTAAACATCCAAGTACAGAGCTCTCGGCTTCAAGGTTTTGCGGTGGTAATTTGTCGAGGGCGGAGATGGTTACTTGGTTCATTGGCTGCTCTTCCTTTGCCCTAATGCCTAATATGTAGAGGGGAGGCTTAGAGGGTATTATTGGTGTCTAAAAGGCTTTTCTCTAAGGTCTCATTATCGTACCTAATAAGAAAGGACTCAGCAATACCCTAACTTTGTTGGGGTATACTGCGTCACCGGGATAGTGTGTGTATAGGATGTGGATGTTAGATACTAATAATTTGCCAATATAGATATTATATGGCATAATTTTCAGTCCGTGTAACCCTGCTTTACGCAGGCCTACTGACTTTCGTAGTAACGGACACTACGATGCAAGCCACTACGAGAGGTGTTCCTCATGCCAAGATACTTGCAATGTGGTTTGTTGATAGCCCTTGTTTTTTTGAGCGTGGGCTGCGCAAAAAACAATACTGTTACCATTAGTCTTACCGAGGGGGAGAGGGGGAGCTACCCTATCCCGGGTACGTCGGTAATTCCTACGAGGCCATTGTCTGGAGTTACGGTTAAAGTTGATGGAGTTAATTACACAACAGACAATGACGGTACTTTTGATTATCCGTTGGGCTCGCAAGAGTTCAAGCGGGTCAATGTGATAGTGAACGTCGCCGGCTATAAGCCGTGCGACAGGGAGTACGATTTGATAAATGGCAGAATTACAACAATTCCGCTGTTCCATATTGAATAATATGTGGAGGAATTTGATGGCTAGCGAACAATCCCTGAGATTAAGATATGCATGATGAATGCGAGTCTTAATCTCAGGGATTTAAATTTGAATAGTAATATATTAAAATTATCGAAGCTTTATTTGAGTTCCTTCTTTGCTATCAAGAATCTCATATCCTGCAGCTTCAATACGCGCGCGGAGTTCATCGGATTTTAGAAAGTCTTTATTTGCTCGCGCTTCATCTCGCTCATGAGCGAGCTTTTTTACTTCTTCAGGGATAGTGATTTCAACTACTGGTGGATGTTCTAAGTCGAGTCCGAGTACGCTATCGAAATTATACAGTAAGTTCAGCTTGCTTTGTGCAGAGAGCTTACTGCCTAATACTTCCCACACTACCGCAAGCGCTTTCGGGATGTTCATGTCCTCGCTCAGTGCTGCTCGAAATTTTTCGTGATATTCCTCAACGTTATCTATGGAGTCACTATCGGGCTTGGCATTCTTTTGCAATTCCAGTACCGCATTATATAGTCTGGTTAAAGCAGTGTGCGAGGCATCCATTGCTTCCCAGGTAAAGTTAACTTGGCTTCTATAGTGTCCTTGTAAGAGGAGATATCGATAGTCCAATGGCCTATAACCCTTGTCGACAATAGTTTTGAGCACGTATGCATTTCCTTCGCTTTTACCCATGCGGCCTGCATTAATGAGTAAGAATTCGCCATGCATCCAGTAATGGGCAAGTGGTACACCAAATGCAGCTTCACTTTGGGCTATCTCATTACTATGATGGGTGCCAATATGGTCTACACCGCCGCAGTGAATATCAAAGGGTTGGTCTAGTAAGGTGCGGGAGATTGCAGAACATTCTATATGCCATCCTGGAAAACCTTCGCCCCAGGGTGATGGCCAGCGCAGTATGTGGTGTTCATATTTACCTTTAGTAAAGAACCAGAGTACAAAGTCCTGCGGGTTACGTTTAAGAATATCTACCACGACTTCTTCCCGCGCTCCGGTTTTTTTATCTTCTAGGTTCTGCCCTGAGAGTTTGCCATAGTCAGGGAGTTTAGATGTATCAAAATAAATGGCGAATTCATCGCTATAGGTAAAACCTTTTGTTTCCAGTAGTTTAATGATTTCTATTTGCTCAGTAATGGTATCGGTAGCTCTGCGTACTTCGTGAGCGGAAAGAATGTTAAGAGCAGCTTCATCTTTAAAAAACTGCTCTTCGTACATGCGCGCTATTTCTAGTGGATGTTTGCCTTCACGCTTGGCTCCCTTATCCATCTTGTCTTCGCCTTCATCTCCGTCGCCTACCAAGTGACCAACGTCCGTAATATTCATGGCATGCTTCACGGTATATCCAAGGTAGGTGAGTGAGCGTCGTACCAGGTCTTCAAAAATATAGGTGCGCAGGTTTCCAATATGCGCAAAGTCATACACCGTAGGGCCGCATGTATACATGCGCACTTCATTCGGGTCTATTGGTTTAAATTCTTCAACTTTTCGAGAAAGGGTATTGTACAGTTTCATATACAGATACTACCACAGCCCACTCCCACCCTCAAGCATACTCGCCTTCATCTTAATTTAACTGGCCGCGCATTTTACGATGAAACACATTAAACAGTTTGCATAGGTCTTTATCATCTTCAAAATCGGACCGTGCGAGACGTATGTATCGCAGTAAACCGGATTTTCTTAAGAATGTAATGGCATTGCTTGATAGGGCATATGGGTAGACGTATACACTTCCTTGAAGCGCCTTAAAACCAAAAGACTTAAGCGCAAGTCTTAGCTTTTGCCTAATTGCGCTGGCTGCTTCCGGAATATCGAACATTACAAGTCGCCATTTTCCATCCCAGTTTTTGGGAGTATCTCGCAATTTCGCTTTTTGAAAAAATGCCTCAATTTCGCCCTTACTGGTTAAAGATATAATTTTCTTCGCCTCCTTATACTCTGTACGCAGCCACCCTTGTTTTACAAGTCGCCTAAGCATATTATCGAATTGTTTATTTCTATAGTGCGCAGTATATTCCGGGTAGAAGGCCTTAGTCATGCTTGGATAAGAAAGTCCTGCAGCAACTATTTCTTTTGCGGTGAGCAAATATAGTAAAACTTGAGTAGTCTTGGTGGGTACCTCTTTATCACGTATCATAATTTTTCTTTTATCATAAAAAAGCCTCATCGTGATATAACCGGCCGGTTATATCACGATGAGGGTGGGCTAGATGTTGAGGGCCTTGAGGTGTTGTCGGCGGAGTGAGATGAGATGTTGGTGTGGGTGCGGATGTTTGAGTATTTTGGAAAGGTGGATGCCGTTTATGTAGTGGGGGAGGAGTACATAGTCCACCTTGTGACGATACAGCGATCGGGCATCGGTTTCGTTCTGCGCCATTATTATAAGCTTGGCTTTTAGTTTTTGATTACGAATACTTTCCACTACTCCAAGATTGTCGTGAAGGTCTGGCAGAGTAGAAACAATGAGCCGCGCGTGGCGGAAGCCTGCCAGGTCTTGTATGTAAGGATCAGATGCATCGCCGCATATAACTTGTACACCGAGACGGGAGTAATGTTCAGCAACGTCTGGGTTAAAGTCTAGTATTACAAACTTTTCATGTGCTTTAAGGAAGCTCTGCGCAAGCTCACCACCCGTGCGATGTGCCCCCAAAAGTACAATATGGTTTTTAAGCGTGCTGCCATGTTGGTGCTTTTCTGCGGTGCCGCCGGTAAAGTCGAACCAGTCCAAGAGGCCTGAAAGCCACGTATACAGGCGTTCTGCTTGCATAATGCTATAGGACGACAATGCAATAGTAATGATTGCTATGAGCGTTATGAGACTACTCACTTCACCGCTCACGTGCCCTAGTTTCGCACCAAGCGCAAATAAAATGAGGCTGAATTCGGAGATTTGTCCTACGGTAAGTGCGGCACTAAAGGATGTGCGAGGCTTATATCCAAGCAGGCCAAGTGCGGTAACCACTATAAGCGGTTTGCCTATTAGCACGAACAATGAGAGGAATAGTGCAGGTAGTAAATAGGAACCCACACCTGCAAAGGTTATTTGGCTACCAAGCACTATAAAAAAGATCATTATAAAGAAGTCGCGCAGAGACCGTATGCGGGCTGATATTTCGTGATGTACGCTACTTTGGGACAGCGCAATACCAGCAAGAAACCCGCCAATTTCCAGGGAAAAACCTATAAAGGGAAGTTGTACAAATACTGCAAACCCGAGCGCCCAGGCCAGAGAAAAAATGAGCAATAATTCGTCTGACTTGCCAATAATTCTTAGCAGCTTGGGGAATATAAAATTACTGAGTGCAGCAATGCCAAGGCCGAGGAGTATTCCTTTGAGAAGAGTGAACAGAATTTGACCCCACACCGGAAGTCCTAAGCTGTTTGCCTCGCCACTACTGGACAGCACCATAAGTATGACTAAGGCGACTAAATCTTGGACTACAAATATGCCTATGGCTAGTCTTCCATACAAGCTCTGAAGATCTCGTTTCTCGCTGAGAAGCTTTACTACGACTATAGTAGAGGAGAACGTAAGTGCCAGGGCAATATAAATTGAGGTAACGAGAGAGAAGTTGAGCACTAGTCCTAGGAGTAGTCCAATAATGGCGGTAACGCCAATTTGCGCAATACCCGCGACAATGGCGCGTCGGCCAATCTTTTTAAGCTGGGTTATATCCAGTTCAAGCCCTACCATGAACAAAAGTAGGGTAATACCTATCTGGGATAGGGCGTGGAGTGCTTCCCCTTGGTGGAGTTCATGGTATCCGAAGGGGCCTAGGATAAGTCCCGCTAAGATATATCCAATAATGCTCGGCTGTTTAAAAAAACTTACGAAAAAGCTACAGGCACCTGCCAGCACAAGAACTATCGCCAGTTCTATAAATAGATTGTTCATTTAAAAAAGTTTGTTTCTAGATCCCTACTAGTGATTACCAATAGATATAATGATGCTAATTGGTAATTTGGAAGGGCAGTATCTATACTAGTATTGTACCAGATAAATAAACCTTGCAGACAGTGGAAAAACCTGATATTCTGAAGTTAATGAATACACCTGATGTAATATTTTTTATAGGGCGCTCGGGCGCTGGTAAGGGTACACAAGCCAAGGTTCTTGCAGAGCGTCTTGACTTTTTTTATTGGGAAATGGGTGCTGTGCTTCGTGGTGAAATCGCTAAAAAGTCTCCAATTGGCTTAGAAATTGCAGATTTAGTGAATAAAGGTTTATTTTTAGACGACCACCACATTACACAAGTTATAGATAGCCACTTGGATGATATTCCGAAAGGTAAGAGCATAGTATTTGATGGTGTGCCTCGCCGTTTAAGCCAGGCGTACTACATGCTAGGCTTGCTTCATGGTCTCGGTCGTAGAGATATGGTTACGCTTTTTCTTGATGTGCCTCGCGAAGACTCTGTTGATCGGTTGCACCACCGTGCAACTATAGAACATCGTGCGGACGATACCGATGAAATTATCAACAAACGTCTGGACCAGTTTGAACTTGAAACCGCGCCAGTGCTTGATTATTTGGAAGAGATGACCAAATTTTACCGACTAGATGGTCGTCCACCTATTCCAGAAGTGACTGCAGCAATTAATTCTATTATGGAGAGTTAATTCCTATGAAGACGCGCGCACCAAAAAAGATAGATAAGCCATTATCTTCGCGCGCGCCACTCAATATCTTCCTTGTCGGAGATCTTGGTGCTGGCAAGGCTACCCAGTCTCGCTTGCTTCGTAAAAAATATCCATTATACGATTTCGACTTCGGAAAGGAACAGGCGCGCCTGCGCGCTAAGGATAAAGATTTAGATATATATTTGAGTCGGACAGTTGATGTAGGAAAGATGACTCCTACAAGCGTATACAGGAAAGTGGTCAAAGATGTACTGTTGCACGTACCTGAACGTAAAGGAATGCTATTTGATGGCGGGCCAAAGGCTCCGGCAGAAGTACTACAAGTTGCCCGCTGGATGAGACAAAACAAGCGCCTAAGAAATATTTGCATCTATCTTAGCGTCCCATGGAAAGAAACCGTACGACGTAATCAAAAGCGAAAAGGGTATTTTGGGTCCCGAAAACGCGCAGATGATGACATACGCGCAATAAAGAATCGCTACAAGTATGTGCAATCAAAAATCCACAAAGCGCGGGCAGTTTATAAAACGTTATATCCGTTTGCAGCCGTGAGTGGTATAGGATCGGTGAAGGAAGTTCATGCGCGAGTGCTTACGGCAATTGAACGTCTTACCAAGAAGTTAGACTAACAGAAATATTTAACTCCCAATGCATTAACGCCACCGCACCACTTAATTAAATATTCGCAAGTCGTATTTATAGTATGCCAGGACAAATTAAAACATCTGCTGAAATAGAAACAATACATGAAGGTGGCAAGCACCTGCGTGATATTTTGCTGCGTACGGCGCGACTTGCCAAACCAGGTGTGTCCACTAAAGAGTTAAGTGATTATGCCGATAGTGAGATTCGCAAGATAGGGGGAGTGCCAAGTTTCATAGGCTATGGCGAGCGAGACAACCCATTTCCTGCAGCGCTTTGTACCTCAGTGAACGATGTGGTAGTCCATGGTATTCCGTCAGCAAAAGAAATTTTGAAAAGCGGCGACATAATTGGCCTGGACATAGGCATGATCTATAAAAAATATTTTACAGACACTGCCATTACTGTTCCCGTTGGAAGTGTATCACCAGAAATACAAAATTTGATCGATGTAACCAAGCGGTCTCTTGAGCTGGGCATTCAACAAGCAATTATTGGTAATAGAACAGGGGATATAGGTCATGCAGTACAGAAGTACGCAGAAAGCAATGGCTTTTCCGTGGTGCGCGATTTAGTTGGCCATGGTGTTGGCTATGCAATACACGAGGACCCGCAAGTACCCAATTACGGTAAAGCAGGCACAGGTGCCAAACTTGTAGAAAATATGGTTATAGCCATAGAGCCCATGTTATGCGTAGGGGCGTACCATATATTTTTTGATGATGACGGTTGGACCATACGTACAGAAGATGGTAGTCTCTCCGCCCACTTTGAACACACTATAGCCATTACGAAAAAGGGACCGCGTATATTGACCTAGGTCTTGCCATTAGAAATTCCAAAATCTCAAAACACAAAATCCAAATAAATTCGAATATCGAAAACTCCAATTTTCAAATAATACAGTCTCGGCTCGGTCTGTGCGGATGTAAGTTGGTTTTTGGGGCCCAGTTGTGATTTGCCATTTGGTGCTTGGAGTTTTAAAAAGTATATGTCCGCAAATAAAAAGTTTCTTACCAGACAAACGCTCAAAATATTTTGGCAGCATAGCGTTCGCTATCCTTGGGCTATGGTTGCCATAGTTGTGGGGCTACTTGTAACAAATGTTGCCGAAGTATATAAGCCGCTGCTGTACAAGCGGTTTTTCGACATGCTGGGGGGCAGTACTCCGGGGACCTTGCGATCTGTGCTAGTGGTGGTGGCATATGTATTTATTATTAACTGCGTGTTATGGGTTTTCTATCGCATTTTAGAATTCAGCAATAACTTCTACCAACCGCGGGTCATGACGGACTTGCTGAATACCTGTTATGAATATTTACAAAGGCATTCTGTAGGATTTTTTGAAAATAGTTTTGTTGGCTCACTCGTACGTCGTGTTACGCGGTATTCTTCCGCATTTGAAACTATAGCCGACCGCCTCACCTGGGATTTTAGTCGCATACTCATTCGCATGAGTATTATTTTAGCGGTGTTGCTCATATATCACTGGCAAATTGGTGTTGGGGTGTTAATCTGGATAGCGGTCTATGTGGTACTTATGTACAAATTCACCATGTACAAGTTGCCGTACGATCTGCAAAAATCAGAAGCAGATACAGAAGTGACTCGTCATGCCGCCGATACTATTACCAACCATTTAAATATAAAACTCTTTAATGGTTTTGGGACTGAAGTGCAAACGTTCCGCACCGTGACTGAAAAGTTGTTTAAGCTCCGAAAGTTTACGTGGGATCTTGGTGCTACGGTCAGCGCAGTGCAGAGCGGACTTATTCTTATTCTTGAAATAGGGATTATGTATTATGGCGTGCGGCTGTGGCAGCAGGGGTTATTTACTATAGGAGACTTCGCTCTTATTCAGGCGTATCTGACTCAAATTTTTGAACTACTATGGGGAATAGGTAATAGTATTCGCCACACCTACGAGGCAATTGCCGATGGGAATGAAATGACAGAAATACTTACTGCTCCGCTCGGAGTAGTAGATGCTCCGCGCGCTAAAACTCTTACTTCTTCAGATGGGTCTATTGAATTTCGCAAGGTTAGCTTTGCCTATCAAAACAACCGTAACATATTTAATGATTTTACTTTTAAAATTCCTGCAGGGCAGCGTGTTGCCATTGTAGGAACCTCTGGGGGTGGTAAGTCAACTATAGTGAAATTACTGTTTAGGTATTACGATGTGCAAAAAGGAACTATTGCCGTAGATGGGCTTGATATTAGCAAAGTAACTCAAAATAGCCTTCATGCAGTGTTGTCGCTTGTACCGCAAGATCCAATTTTATTTCACCGAAGCCTGATGGAGAACATTCGGTATGCACGTCCAACTAGCACTGACGAAGAAGTGGTGTCTGCTGCTAAGGCAGCTCATGCGCATGAATTTATCTCTGCATTTTCCGATGGCTATAACACTTTAGTAGGTGAGCGTGGTGTAAAGTTGTCTGGCGGCGAGCGTCAACGTGTGGCTATTGCGCGAGCAGTACTCAAAAATGCGCCCATTCTGGTGCTTGATGAAGCAACTTCAAGTTTGGACTCAGAGTCGGAAATGTTAATACAAGATGCCCTGAAAAAACTTATGAAAAGCAAAACTGTCATTGTTATTGCTCATCGGCTCTCTACCATTATGCAAATGGATCGTATAGTTGTTATTGAAGACGGAAAAATAATTGAGGATGGCAAGCACGAGGAGCTTCTTAAGGCAAAACAAGGAACCTATCAAAAATTGTGGGGTATACAAGCCGGCAGTTTTAGCTAGGAAGCTAAAACAAATTCCAAAAAACAATCACCAAATAGCAAATAAATTCCACGAACCGACTTCTAAGCTCTAAGCTTTTTTATGGAGACTTTATTTGGATTTTGGCATTTGATGCTTATTTGAGATTTGCTATTTGTTATTTGGCATTTTTGTTACCAATACGGCTTATTTTTGGCAGATTATCGATATTGTGTAAAACACCTATTCATGCTATAATTTACCTATCATCTTAAGTCTTGTTTCTTACGTTTGTTCGGGCTTCTGGAAACCTTGGAATGTGCTTATAAGCACTCGATAGTCGACAGTGAAACGGCCATAGGGCAGTAGGATCAAACACTTGTATTTATTTTATCGTTAGAGTCCAAGATGAGCTCTAACCAAGGAAGCCAAACAAATGGCAACGAAACTCTATGTCGGTAACCTCTCTTATGGGGCAACTGACGATGCATTACAACAGGCTTTTTCACAAGCTGGTAATGTAGTATCTGCTCAGGTAGTCATCGACAAAATGACCGGCCGCTCTCGCGGTTTCGGTTTCGTCGAAATGGACACTGACGAAGCTGCTCAAGCTGCAATCGAACTCTGGAACGGTAAAGAGCTCGATGGTCGCACAATCACTGTAAACGAAGCTCGTCCTCGTGAAGAACGCCCAGCAGGCGGTCGCGGTGGATTCGGCGGCGGACGTGGTGGTGACCGTGGCGGTCGCGGTGGATTCGGCGGCGGACGTGGTGGTGACCGTGGCGGTCGCGACAACTACGGCGGCGGAAACAACGGCGGCAACGGCGATGGCGGTAACCGCACTTGGCAGTTCTAGTACTATTTTAGAAATTAAGTCTTCCAGAAATGGAAGGCTTTTTTATTTCCTCTGCAGTATTCTGTAATCTGCAGAAATAGTTATTCGTCCTCAATCCTGTAGTCTGGCCAGGATTGACTTGTTTGGTAGAATATAGTAAACTTGCGGGTCATCATTGCTCAAAAAATACCCGTACGCGCGGGGCTCTCAAGATGACGCATATAAAAACTCACATCATTAATAGGAGGTGTAATTGTGAGTGAAGTGAGAATCGTTTCATTAGGGGGCGGGACGGGGCAGGGAAAGCTTGTGAAGGGGTTGCGAGCACTTCCAGATGTAACAATCACTGCTGTATGCGGAGTAAGTGATAGCGGCGGATCCAGCGCAAAACTTGCCGCTGCATACAACGTGAGTAATGCTACAGGTGACTGGAGCAGATGTGCCTTGGCACTTTCTCCAATTCCTGGAGTAGCTGAATTGCTTGAATGGCGGTTTGGTTCGCCTGTTATAGAAGATGCTGCTGTAAATCTAAGGGCACATTCCGCCAAAAATTTGCTTTTTGCAGCTCTTCAAAGTCAATTGGGCCTTATGGGCGCAGTGCAGGCAATGAGTGGTTTTTTGCAAATTGCTCCTCATCGAGTTTTACCGGTTGCGGTGGAAAATACTGACCTTGGGGCAACGTTGGAAGGTGGTAGTATTAAGATTGTCGGGGAGACTTTGATTGATACTCTTGCCTCCAATCCACTCTGGAAATCTGAGCGGCATGCTCTTGAAGATGTATTTCTGGAGCCGCCCATATCAGCGCAGCCGCTGGTGCTCGAAGCACTTGCAACCGCGGGGTTGATCGTACTGTCACCTGGTGACCTGTTTACCAGTTTGCTGCCGATACTTTTGGTAGGCGGCATTGCTGAAGCTATCAATCAAAGTAATGCCAAGGTTGTGCTTGTGCCCAATTTGATGACTAAGCCAGGAGAGACCGATAGGTTTAGTCTGACTGATGTCCTTGGTTGGGTAGAGCGCTACTTACGCTGTCCGGTTGATTATGCGCTTTGCAACAACGCGCCAATACCACCGGAAATATTGGAACGCTATAAAGTGGAGCTAAAGTCGGAAATGATTCCGAATGGTGCAGCGAAAGACGGGCGATTGGTATATGCTGATTTATTGGATCTGACGGACGGCGTTGTGCGTCATCATTCAGATAAATTGGCCAGTGCCATTGCTGAGATTTTAGCTCACTAGAACACACTCACTAACCCCTAATGCTGCTCAAGTGACCTTGCTTGAGCAGCTTTTCTTATACCCAAATTCTCTAAATGGTATAATATACAAGTTACCCCATGACCCTCATTTTTAATTTTCTCTCGCATGCCTAACGTACAAGAAGTGTTTAACCGTATAAAAGAAACCAAACGAAAAGCAAAAGAAATTAATCGCATGTACAAGGATTCGCTTGAGTCGAATATGGAATATCGCGATATAGTAGAAAAGTTAGAAATACTCAAAGCAAAGAAGAAAGAAATTGAAACTCATGTAAAAGAAGAATCTTCAGGTGAGTTTGCTAAGCTTGATGCATACAAAATGCATGTAAAGACAGATAATGAATTACTGTCCGACCTTGCGCTTAATACCCTTATGGCGGGAGAGACCGTTGAGGTAAAAGACGAAAATGAAGAGCCGTACGAGCCGGTGTTTACGGTACGCTTTAAGAAAGCTCATTTAGTGCAAAAACAATAAGTTGTAGAAGACTAAGAGGTCTTATGTTAAACTATCCATACCTTTGAAAATATATGAACGACGAAAAAGATTCATCTGAAGCAACGCAGGGGAATGGCTCTGCAGAATATCAACAAAGTTCCAAGACTCATACAGAAGAGTTCAAAATATCGGGTGATGGGCTATTGGGTAAAATAAAGGAATTAATTCGCGAGGGCAACATCCGCCGCATTATTATTAAAAACGAAGACGGTAAAACGCTTATAGAACTTCCGGTAACAATTGGGGTGGTGGGCATTGCGCTAGCTCCCATGCTGGCTGCAGTAGGTGCTATAGCAGCGCTCGTTTCTAATTGCACTATTCTAGTTGAGCGTAGAGAATAATGCATTAAGTAATAATTTCTTCCAAATTGCAATATTTATGCTTTAAATAAGCATTTTTTGAGTTCCTGCCACCAGTTGACATTTCCC
>CAZYMS010000002.1:28441-79926 GCA_964648985.1 uncultured Candidatus Saccharibacteria bacterium | reverse complement strand
CCTACGGTAGAGCATTGGCTCGTTGAATATGACGCGTTCTCAGGAAAGCTTGCTCCGCAGCGTCAGGCATTGGACCGGTTGCATTTTGTCCAAAATTTTCAGTATGCGAAAGCGTTAAGTAAAGATGATCAGGCTGTATTACTTAAGCTCTGCGAACTATACGACTGGTTTAGTGACCCATTTGTTACAGAAGCTGAATTGGAAGAATTTGAAGATATAGCACCCGCTACAACTCGTCCCGGCTTAGTGCGTACTGATGTGCAGGTTGAAGAAGGTGATGATACTGTGATAGATGATGCAGGGCAAACGCCAGGGTCCTCCTCTGAATACGGTCCTTCTGTGTCTGCACAAGACCATGCATCACCAAACATACAGGGAGTACTCGTGCAAACACCATTGGGAGTATCCGATAACAGTGGGCTTGATGTTAGGTCTTCCGAACCCGCTGTTGCTTCACCGGAGTTGCCAACTATTGATTCAAAACCGGAGAAACCTATACCTCCTAGTCCTGTAGTCACTAAAAAAGAGAATGCTCGCACGGTCTCGCCGAACGTAGTGGTTCCTAAGGAGAACCAATTGCCCAAAATACCATTTGTTCCGTCCCGTCCTCCGGTAATTCCTATGGCTGCGCAACCAGTACCAAAGCAAGGGTCCGCAGTAAGGCTTGCCAAGCCTGTGCCTAGTATGGACGAGCTCAAACATGAGGCAGAAGCGAAGCGCGATTCCGTGCAGGCGGATATAGATAGTAAACTCAATAGCCTTAAAAAGAAATCGGGTGAATAGTATCGCTGTTGGATTGTGTGCCAGCGGTTTATATAAAAATAAAGTTCATGGTAAATCAATCACAATTAGAAACTGTGCGCGAACTGGTTCGTACCTCGGCTAACCTTACTGAAGCCGAACGTACGGAGTGGTTATCTTTACTGAGCTTTATGAATGATAAGCAACTGTCCGACTTATCAGCCATTTTACAGTCAACAACACCGTCCAAAGAAGTGGACAAGGTTTCTGTCCCGGTGAAGGTCGTATCCGCTCCCGCACAAATATCTGCTCCTGAAGCCGAATTGGACCTCCCGGCTCCACACATTCCCGTTCAGAATCCTGTTACTCCTCCAATCTCTCCTGTGACAGCAGGGGCAAATACCGTTTCTGCTTTCATTAATCGTAATTTTGCAACAGCACTCCATCGCACTCCAGTTCCTGAAGCGGCTTCTGTTGAAACAATTCAGAAGCCCCTTGCCGCTCCGGCTCGTGTAGACCCGTCCCATGAAACCTCTGCTCCTGCGGCTATAAAAATGGGTGGTATGTCTGATATTGCACCTAAAATACCAGCTGCAGCCCCTATTTTCCCAGTTAGCCCAGCCGTAGAAGCGCCTCCTACTATATCGTTACCTACAGTGTCCGAGCCCGGACCTGTTAATACACTGCAAGATGCTGCGGGTTCCGCTGCGCCTACTTTTCAATTTACTCCTGAAGCAGGGGGGTCGGTAGTATCCGAACCAGCAGAAGAGGTAGTCCCACCGCCAAAAAATTTAGAAGAGGTAAGACGACTCAATGTTGCGACACTGAGGGGGAGAGGGACGCTTGGTATAGAAGCTGAACTAAAAACATTGTGTCAAAAATTTGGATATTTTTCAGTGCAGTTTGCATTGGAACATTCTCCGCTCTATCAAACGTATTTGGCAGTAGGTAGTCGTGTGCTTCAACAACACCAGTCATTTGAGGGTGTTCAGGCCGAGCTTGCTTCTGGTAATAGACCATACCTAACTAAGCCCGAATTTGAAGAGATAAATGATTTATTGCAACGAATAAAAAGTGCGTAATATGGTATAATTAATACAGTCTGCAAAGCCTATAAAGTAAAAAGTTCATAAAGTGAATTACTTTACAAACTTTAAAGACTTTATAAACTTTCAACTTATTCATGCAGTTTCCGGTTCCACAATTTACTGAAGTAGAGGACAAAATTATTGGTCCGCTCACTGTTAAGCAGTTTTTTATCCTACTGTTAACGGGTGGTATTATTTTTTTCGCCTATTCTTTGTCTAAAGACTATTATGTGACAGGCGCTGCTGGTGTGTTAGTTGGTATACCAGGCCTTGCTATTACATTCGGTCAGTTCAATGGCAGGCCAATGTATGTTTCCGTGTTTGTATTTTTAAACTATTGGACGCGACCTAAATTTTTTATTTTTCATAAGGAAGCAGAAGGGCAGACCACTACAACGGTTAAAGATTTACAACCTGCACCCGAACCTCCTAAAAAGACTGAGCCTGGTGATGACCCGAGGAGCCGCCTTCATAGAATTCAGTACCAGCTGGAACAGCGCGCTAGCCAAGAAGCAGAGCTACTACAAAATCGTAAGTAAGAATTACGTAGAATAATTAGTTAACTCTTAATTCTCACTTACTTTACTACTATTCCTATGGCCCTAGAAATGCAAAAACCAAATCAAGCAAAAGGTGTATCTACTAACAATGCATTACGCATTTCAGAAATTCGTGATGATATTGTCATTATGCAAGATGGCACTCTAAGGGCTGTATTGGCCATATCGTCAACCAACTTCGATTTAAAAAGCGAAGAAGAGCAAAACGGTATTGTCTATGGATATCAAAGATTTTTAAACTCTCTAGACTTTCCGGTGCAAATCCTTATGCAAAGTAGGCGCTTGGATATAGCAGATTATGTAAGCCGTTTAAAGGTTACTACAAGTCATTTGACCAATGAGCTGCTCAAAATGCAGGCAAGTTACTATATGGACTATATAGCAGAATTGGTAACAACTGCGAATGTGATGAGTAAGAATTTTTACATTGTTATACCCCTCTCTCAAAGCGTCACTCCTTCTGCGGGTGGGTTTCTTTCTAAAATATTTGGAGGTGGTGTTGCAAAGCAAACCACACAGAAGTTGGATAACTTAAAACATTATTCCGAGCAGTTACAGCAGCGCATAGATTCAGTCATGGGAAACCTGTCGGGGGTAGGGTTGCGTATTGTTCGCCTGGACACAGGTGCACTTATTGAGTTGTATTACAATTCGTATAATTTTGAGTCTGCTCCTGCGCTGGATAGCAGCACTCTTGGGGATATAAAAGTAATAAACGCTCCAGAAAGCCAAAATAACAGTGGAACAAAATAATAATATACCCGCAGTTTCCTGTAGCAAGTCCTGTATTTGTTTAGCGTCTGGTTATTTTGTTAATTTTATATATTAATTACTATGAGTTTATTTTCAACAAGAACGCCAGAACAAATTGCTCAGGAAAAAGAAAAGCTGCAATCTGCAAAATCCGCATCGCAGGTTAACAAGCAAGTTGCTGAGCTAGAAAAGATATATCAAGAAGGTGTTACTTCGTTAAAGGATTTATTATCGCCAACCGCTCTTAAATACGAAAGTTCGTATTTCCTACTCAATGGGAAATACGGCCGTAGTTTTTTTGTGCTGGCATATCCACGCTTCCTTTCTACTAACTGGCTTTCGTTTATTATCAATTCCGAAGGTGAACTTGATGTGTCCATGTTCGTCTATCCTATAGACTCGGCCACTATACTTAAAAAACTTAAGTCAAAAGTTGGTGAAATTGGTTCCCAGCTCAGCATTAACCAGGAAAAAGGAGTTGTCCGCGACCCAATGCTCGAAACAGCGTATCAAGATGTTGAGGGTTTGCGCGATTCGTTACTACAAGGCACAGAGAAGTATTTTCGTTTTGCTTTATATTTCACTATATATGCAGACAATATCAAAGATTTGGATGAGGCTTCTACGGTGCTCGAGAGCGAACTTGGTGCAAAGCTGGTAGTGACTAAGCGTGCACTTATGCAGACCGAACAAGGATTTATTTCCACCTTACCGTATGGGCTCGATGAAATGAACATAGGAAACAACCTTAATACCAGTCCGCTTTCTACTACGTTTCCTTTTGTGTCACCCGACCTTACGAGCAATGATGGAATTCTCTATGGCATAAATAGGCACAATAATAGTCTCATTTTGTTCGATCGGTTTAAAATGGAAAACGCCAACTTTGTAGTATTCGCAAAGTCTGGTGCGGGTAAGTCGTATACCATAAAACTCGAGATTTTACGAAGTCTTATGGTAGGTACTGAAGTCTTGGTTATTGACCCTGAAAATGAATACCAGCATTTAGCGGAAGCGGTTGGTGGAAGCTTTATTAATATTTCTTTGAATTCACAGTCGCGTATAAACCCGTTTGACTTACCTCGTGGCCTTGAAGGGGAGAGTCAGGAAGACGTAATGCGCAGTGCTGTCATATTTCTTCTTGGGCTTATGAATCTTATGTTGGGGCAGCTTGATCCAACTGAGGAAGCCATTATGGACAAGGCTATTTGGCAAACATACGCAAAGAAAGATATAACCGTGCAGAGTGACTTAACCAATGTAGAGTTCCCTACTATGGGGGATTTAGTTGAGGTCCTCCAGGGTATGGTCGGCGCAGAGAATTTGTCACAGAGGCTTTCTAAATATACGCAAGGTACCTTTTCAGGGATATTTGACCAGCAAAGCAATGTTGGTTTGGTAAATAATTTGGTCATATTTTCTATCCGCGATTTGGAAGATATACTTCGTCCAATAGCCATGTTTGTGCTGGTAAATCATATTTGGAACTTGGTCCGAAGTGAGCTTAAACGCCGCATTTTGGTACTTGATGAAGCGTGGGTAATGATGCAGCACGAAGACAGTGCGCGGTTCATTTTCGGTATAGCAAAGCGGTGCCGTAAATATTACCTTGGCCTCACGACCATTACCCAAGATGTGGCGGACTTTATGGCCTCCCCTTATGGTAAGCCCATTGTGACGAACTCATCTATTCAGTTGCTCTTAAAGCAGAGTCCAGCTTCCATAAATATAGTGGCAGAAACCTTTTTCTTAACTGAAGGAGAAAAATATTTATTGCTCGAAAGTGAAGTTGGGCAGGGTATATTCTTTGCCGGTACCAAGCACGCTGCTATTGAGGTTCATGCTTCGTATATTGAGGACCAGATAATTACCACAGATCCGAAGCAGCTCATGGAAATAAAAGAGCAGCAGGTAAAAACATAATTGAAATATTTTCCAAATTACAGTCTTGTATAAGAAAAGTCGCTCTACTCAAGTTTATATGGTGTAGTCTTTTTGATACCTTCACTTTTTAGGCCCTTGTTTTTAATTTTTTGTTATGGCGCAGCCCCAATACCTGCAAGCTCCTGATGATGATGTATATAATGACCAGGCAAAGGGTCCGGCAGCTTTTAAATCTGGTAAAAAAAAGAGCTCCTCAGGTGGTAGTGCTTGGAATGGTGCAAAAGATAGACTCGTAGACAGTGGTCTAGATTACGCAGCCCAGAGGTTAAACGAGAAACAAAAAGACAAAGATCCTAAAGATGATAAATATGATATTGCACGGGATATAGCACGAAAGGCAGTACAAGGTGCCCAAGACCGTCGTGGTGAAGGCGGGAATATTGGCGCTGCAGATGCAGCACGTATAGCAAAGCAGGCAGCAATTGAGACTGGCAAGGAGAGGCTTAAGCAGGCGGGGATAAAAAAAATGGCTGAACAGGTGCAGAAGCATCCTGAATTGGCCGGAGAAATTGGAAAACTTGCAGAGGGGTTAACAGCAAAAAAACTTGACTTGTCGGGCAGGGGAATTGATAAACAGATTGACAAGGGTGCTCAGGTTTTGGCAAAAAAAGGTTTAGAGAGTGCTGCAAAGACCGGCGGATCGCAGTTAGCAAACCAAGCCGTGCCATTAGTTGGAAGTATTAGTGCTGCTGACGCTGCTCGCGGGATTGGTCGAGGATATAAAGAATTTAAAGAGGGGCATGCCGTTAAGGCAGTTGAAAAAGTTGTTGGGGGGGTTGTAAAATCAAGTCTTATAACCTCGTTCCGCCTGTCTTATGCGTGGGAGATCATTGGGGCCACGGTTGGTCTTTCGCTTATATGGACCTTTATAGGTGGAAATATACTATTATTCTTACCAAGTCGCGGTATGTCTTTTGCAGAAAAGCTGGGGGTTGTAGCTCTCGACTTTGTCGTGTTCGGAATTTTGACAGCGGGTGTTATATCTATATTAGTATTTCAATGCAGTATTGGTCCGGTGTCCTGGGCGATTTGGCTTGCATCGTGGTTTTCAAGTACCGCTAATATGTTTAACGATTTTTGTAAATACTTTTCTGTTATTCCGCGATAGGTATTTTAAGGCATGGAGATTATTCATATATGATGCGTGAAGAAATATTGCTTTGGATGAGTAGGTAATTATGGTATACTGAAAATACAGACACCAATTATTCTGGCTTGTATCCCTTGTCGAGAATATGCGGTTTTCTCTTATAGTCCCAAAACGCTGAGTGCTAGCTTTGAGACTTGTAAGAAACCGCTCTATAAGATACAAAATGCATGAACAAAAAAGCAATTACAATTCTTGGAGCTATTTTTCTACTTATTGTTGGCACCCTTGGGTTTTTAATATATCAACGTAGATCCAGTACGAATATTAATACTGCTACCAACACTCAAACTCCTCCCCCAACTCCAACACCGACCCCGGTACCAACGCCTACACCAGTTGATCCGAATCCAACCCCCACTCCAACGCCTACACCTGCTCCCACTCCAACCCCCCCTACAGGTAATGGGCTCACTCCGGTTCAACTTACGAGCGATAAAGTCGTGAGTCCGGTTTTGTTCTATCAAGGAAATGGTATGGCGTATTTTAATACACAAGGCCAACTTTTTCAGGCAGATTTGGATACGTCCACAGCGAAATACTCTCTTACTAATAAGAGGGAGCTGGGTGTGCCGCCAAAATCTGGTATAACCAAAGTGTATTGGCCCGCAGCAGGCAATAATTATCTGGTTGAAGTGGCGAGTGGTGCTACTAAAAAGTGGAGTGTGTATGTGAGCGATAAAGGACTGTATGTTGATCTCCCTCCCCAGGCAACCGCGGTTAATTGGATGCCTGACGGAGAGCAGCTTTTGTATTTGTGGCTGGATAAAGGAAAAACCAATTTAAATATTTCCCCCGCAGATCTTAGTACATGGCAAGTAGTAACCGATATGTGGGAGAATGATGATGATATAGCTGTTTCTCCCGACGGGCGTACGATACTATTCTGGCGCACTACAAGTACGGATAGCATCAATAAGATTAACATGGTTACTCCTGATGGTAAGCTATTCCGGACGGTAGTTAAAGACGGTTTTAATACAGGCGCGGTATGGAGTCCTGACAGTCAGAGATTTGCATTTAACCGGAAAGATGCAAATGGTAAGCAGCAGCTGTGGGTTGCGAATATGTCTACCGGTGAAGTCCAAAATATGAATTTTGCTGCTTCGGTAACAAACGTTGTGTGGGGCCCTGATGGCCGCATACTGTATGCAGGCCTTCCCGCAGATTCTGGTATGGGCGCTGTGGCGCGTATAGATGTTCTTACAGCCACAGATAGACAATTGACCTTAAACGGTGACTTTGAGCCATCACAAATGTTTATAAGTGCCGATGGAAAGACTCTATTCTTTAAAAATAACCTGGATGGCGGATTATATTATGTTGATGTTGGCAGCGTAACCCCAGTATAATAGCCGCATGTAGCGAATCTGCTCTAACGCATAAAATATAGAAGTTCCGAATAACAAAATCAAAATATCAAACAAATTCCAATTACCAAATTTCGAATTTTTAAGACAATAGCGCTTTAAAAACTTTCGAAAGTATAATTCGGAATTTGTTTTTATTAATTGAAACTTAAAGTTTTTAGGTGTATGTATGGTAAAAACTGTAAAACAATTTATATGCGGTAATTGCGGTTTTACTACCAGTCGCTGGCAAGGGAGGTGCTCCGAGTGTGAAGAGTGGAATACATTTGTTGAAAGCACTGTGACTACAACAAAAGGCGGTGTCCCGGCTGCTATTGGTAAACCGCAAAGCCTTCGCACGGCCGCCCAATCTATTACCAATCGTTTTCAGAGTGGTATACAGGAGTTTGACGTGGTATTAGGAGGGGGTTTTGTACCAGGAGCTTTAGTTCTTTTAGGTGGTGACCCTGGCATTGGCAAGTCTACGTTGGCACTCCAGGCTGCGTTAGCCCTGAGTAGGCAAGGGGAGCAAGTATTGTATGTTTCGGGTGAAGAATCAGCACATCAGATTAAGCTTCGAAGTGATCGCATAGACCGCGAGGCGGATATGCGTGTGCTATCTGAGACTAGTTTGGAAACTATACTTTCTACTTTAGATGCAGAAAAGCCTGCCCTGGCAATCATTGATTCAATTCAAACAATTACCAGCGAGAACGTAAATGGTGTGGTTGGTGGAGTTAGTCAGGTAGCGTTTGTCACCAATAGTCTCATGCGTTTTGCGAAATCTTCCCACGTTACTTTGCTTATAATTGGGCATGTTACCAAGGAAGGGATGCTAGCAGGACCGAAAACGTTGGAGCACATGGTAGATACAGTGCTCTATATGGAGGGGGAGCGTTTTACGAGTCTCAGACTGCTCCGATGTAATAAGAATAGATTTGGTAGTACCGGAGAAGTTGGAGTGTTCGATATGACGGAGGCAGGATTGGTAGAAGTAAAAAATCCGGCTGCACTATTCCTGGAGCATCGTACAGCAAATGTACCGGGTACCTGTGTGACCGCTATTCTCGAGGGGAATAAGATTCTGCTCTTAGAAGTTCAGGCGCTCACTAATCCGACCAGTTTTGGGTACCCTAAGCGCGCAGCAAGCGGGTTTGATGCAAATCGTTTACAGTTATTGCTGGCAATTATGGAGAAAAGGTTAGGTGCTAAGGTGTCCGGACAGGATGTATATATTAACGTGGCGGGTGGGTTTCAGCTAGGTGAACGAGCTGCGGATTTACCAGTTGTGTTGGCGGTTTTATCCAGCCTAAAAAATAAGGCTCTGCCCGAAGACATGGTGGCGTTCGGAGAAGTGGGGCTTGCAGGAGAAGTGCGCGGAGTAACTCAGGTTGATAAGCGCTTAAAAGAAGCTGAGAAGCTTGGTTTTGGGCACATAATAACTGCTCATGCAAATAAGCAAAGAGCCAACGCTAAAGTTCGTGGCGTTAAATTTATTGGCGAATTGAAGGAATGGGTGTAAATGCTGCCAAAACTTTTTCTGTGCTGAGCTGGAATGTGCAAAGTACATTTCGTAGACCTCCTGCTTTGCGGTGGGATACAGTCTGGCACTTAGTGGCGGGGTATACTCCTTTTAGCAAGGTTTTGCCTATCTTGATGGGCGGATTAAACGGTATCGTCGTCTTACAGGAGATGCATGATGCGGAAATAAAGTTGGCTCAGGACCAGCGTTTTTCGGAGTATCATATATTCATTCCCGTTTTAAATAGTAAAATTCATCACGGTAAAAAAGGCTTTAACTCGAATGTTATATTGAGTAAATTTCCCATTGTGGCTGCAAGAGAAATTGTTTTTCCTGACACTAAGAAAAATACGGAAAATTGTACTTGCGTTGATATAGAGGTCGAAAGGCAAATAGTACGGATATATGCGTGCCACTTTCCTGTTTTTGGAGTAGGTGCGGCGACTCGTTTGACGTATCTTAAATATATTACGTCTGATGCAGCGGCACATGCGGGGCCGGTAATTATTTGCGGAGATCTGAATACCGCCATTCCGGCCTCTGGTTCGAGAAGGATTATGGTGAGACTTTGGCACCAAGTTTTTCGAAGTGAGCTATTAGTAGCGGGCCAGGTCCCTAAGGAGGATGAGAGGTTTTTGCTGAAAGAGGCGCTCGAAAGCTCGGGCTTCCACGATGTTCTAGATATTGACATGCCTACGTGGTCGCCTTTCAAGTCAAATCGTTTGGAACTTTTTGGTTTAAAGCTCGACTGGCTCGCCGTGAAAGGTGCTCATGTGGAAACCGTCGAGGTGGGGGAGTATATCTCAGATCACAGATCTATTTTAACAACATGTAGACTCTTATAATAACTAGCGCAGAACAATTATTCTAAGTGCAGATTTTTACTGAGTGGTGTGGTGAGCTTCGAAAGTTCGGAGTATTGTAACAGCTCTGGATCTTGCGCAATTAGTTCTTGTGCAGATCTTCGTGCATTCGCAAGGACTTCTGTAGTAAGATACTGACCATATTTGAAGTCAAAGCCGGTTTGGTTAGTACCAAAGAGCGAGCCAAATCCTCGAGTATTCATGTCATATTCCGCCAGAGAGAACCCATCTTTTGTGCGGGCAAAAAAGTCGAGGCGTTCTATGCTTGTTTCTGTATCGCTAAAGAGGAAGCAGTATGATTGGTGCGGTCCTCGTCCAACGCGACCGCGGAGCTGGTGTAGCTGCGCTAGTCCAAATCTATCTGCTCCTTCAATGATTATTACGGTGGCGTTGGGTATATCTATACCTATTTCAATAACAGATGTGGCAACGAGTATGTCTGTTTCTTGGTTTTTAAACGCCAGCATTGCACTATCTTTTTCTGTACCTTTTAATGCGCCGTGGACTATGCCGAGCCTGAGTTTTGGGAACACTTCTTTTTGAAGCCTGAGAAATTCTGCTTTCGCTGACTTAATTTGCAGTTTTTCGG
Source organism: uncultured Candidatus Saccharibacteria bacterium (assembly GCA_964648985.1). Taxonomy (GTDB): domain Bacteria; phylum Patescibacteriota; class Doudnabacteria; order UBA920; family UBA920; genus JAEUSE01. The sequence goes on along the minus strand of CAZYMS010000002.1, from coordinate 69,370 downwards.
ATTCTTCAACAAGGGGAGTAATAATGAATGCTTGTCTTCCGTGTACGATCTCTTTCTGGATGAACTCATACGCACCAGTCCGTTTTGCCTCAGGGACTATCCATGTTTTTATGGGTAAGCGGTCTTTAGGTAACTCATCTATCGTAGAAATTTCCAAGTCTCCGTACAGCGCAAGAGCGGCAGTACGCGGAATTGGCGTTGCTGACATGGATAATAAATGTGGTACCCACTGTCCCTGTGCTTCGCTTTTTTGACGGCCGTCAGTTTCGTGAAGCGTTCGATTTAAGAGGGTCTTGCGCTGGGATACGCCGAATCGGTGCTGCTCGTCTATAATAATAAACGCTAAGTTTTTAAAAGATACCGCTTCCTCGAGTAATGCGTGAGTACCAATTATGAGCGAAACCTTTCCTTCATGGAGCAGCGCAGTGCTTTGTTTTTTTGTAGCAATCTCTGTTCCTACGAGGTGAAAATTTCTGGTAAATAGACCAATAGCTGAGGAATGCAGTCCGAAGGATGTATATTGGCGCATAATTCCATCGAAATGTTGCTTGGCAAGTACTTCAGTGGGGGCAAGGAGTACCACTTGGAATCCTTGTTGTATTACTTGGAGCGCGGCAAGAAGCGCTACTATGGTCTTGCCACTACCTACGTCTCCTTGCAGTAAGCGATTCATGGGGTGTTTATACTCAAGATCTTGCAAGACTTCCCACAGCGCTTTTTTCTGTCCGTCAGTAAGGGTAAACTGTAAACCAGCAATGAGGGATTTAATGTATTCAATATTTGTTTGTATGCTTGGAGCTGCAAGAGTTTTGAGCTGTAGTTTATGTTTTTCTACTGCAAGCTGCTGAATGAGACTTTCTTCAAATGCAAGCCGTGTTTGTGCTTCTAATACCTCATTTTGATTTTCGGGAAAATGTAAGCGTTGCACGGTAGCTGCTATATCTGGCAAGCTGTATCTCTCTAGAATGGAGAAAGGAATGGGCTCTGACAATTGCTCGGCCGCTGGAAGTACCGTGTATACAAGATTACGGAATGTTTTTGGGAATACTCCTTCGGGTAAGCGGTATACCGGAACAAGTCTACCGGTATGGATATGGTCTGCTGCAACTTTTTCGTATATAGGGTTAGTAAGTTGTATGACGTTTTTGTACACGTCAACCTTACCCGATAGAAGTACTTCATCCCCTTTTTTAAGGTTTTCCGCAATGTATCCAATGTTGAACCAAGTCACCTTAAGAGAGGCCGTATTATCCGAAATGATCGCCTCTGAAAGCATTTTCCTGCTCGGAAAAGAAAACCGCGAAGAGATGGTCTTTATGAACCCGCGTACTGTAACTGTTTCTCCGGGGTGTAGCGCACATATTTTTGTAAATTTAGAAAAGTCCAAATAGCGAGTGGGATAATATTGTAATAAATGCCCAACGGTAGAAATGCCTAAAGACGCCAAAGATTTTGAAAGCTTTGGACCCACCTTTGGTAAATCCGATATAGGCATTAGGAGGGGGTACATATATCTATCGTATCAAGTGCGTATATCAATAACAAGAGTAGCTTTTGGATAAAAAGCTACTCTTGTTAAGCAGGGCTTAGGCTGAAGGAGATTCAATAGCGACCAATTTGCAGATGCTTAGTGTGGTGGTGACCCTGGCTGGAATCGAACCAGCGGCCTTCTCCTTCGGAGGGAGACGCTCTAATCCACTGAGCTACAGAGCCATATGGGCACTTTGTATATTGTACGCAAAAGAAACAGCCGCCACAAGGGCGGCTGTGTACTAAAATTTGAATTTGTGAGCGATCCTTTGTGAAAATGAAGGCGTGGTATGCTCCGCTTCAGATACGTGCCGCGCGAGCAGTCGTCGTACGGTATTTGGGTCCTGGTCCGCCAATTCAATGATTACTGTTTGCTTGAGGTACGTGCTGGCTTCCAAATTGAGCGTTTTATGATCTGCGGTATCTACTATCCAAAAGTGTTGGAAGTGTTGGTAGGGTATGTAGAGTTCTCCGAGAGTTACTCCTTCATTGTCCAATGTAACAGTTACTACTGCTGGTTTTCGTCTTGAAAAAAACAAGATAAGAGCACCTAGAATAAACATGCTTGTCGCACCAAAGTAGTCAGCAGTAATAATTTTATATCCCACAAGCATTATAACCGCAATGACGAGAATAGCATACCAGCCAAGCGATTTTTCATAGTGCTGGAACTCTGGTGCTTCCCATTCTAGGTACTGTTTGTTTTTGTCTGACATAGAGTTATATAAAAACGCAGTCTACATGTATTATAGCATCTAATCACAGCTGTATACTTTAGGCCATAGATAAAATAGAATGCTTATGCTACAGGCCCCTTTCGCTAAACTTTCTATCTGGTCACAGACTATCTGTAGCTTTGGCGAAGTGTGGCGGAGAGGGGGGGATTCGAACCCCCGAGGCTTTTTACACCTGACGGTTTTCAAGACCGTTGCACTAAACCACTATGCGACCTCTCCTCGTCATACTATGCTCCGGCTTTAGGTTTTGTCCCTTTGGGGACAAAAGCCTACTGTTTTCGCAGGTATTCTTCTCCTCAAATCGCTTAACCTCGCTCACGAAACGTGAGCTTCGGTCCAAGTAATTTGGGGTCCCCGGTGGCAAAGTCCGTCACATTGATAATGCTATTATAACTGAATTTTTAGGAAAACAAAAACAGCCATATCTCTAGAATTAGGCTGTTTATGTGTGTTTATGCGAAATTTTACATCGCATAAATAGTGTATGTTTCTACGCAAGAGGCCTATAGTCTCTGCGTTGTCCGGTATGGCCAATCCGTGCCGGAATCTTCCAGCCCTTGGCAAGTAAGTGCTGGAAAGTCCGGGACCGATAGTGTCTTTATTTGGAATACTGGGGACTAGGGTTTTCAATTATGAAACCGCTTTGTATGGTCGTAGTCTCAGGCTGAACTGTATCGGGGATATTTGTCGGTTGCGTATCATCTGGTTCAGGTATGGACTTCTGTTTTTCTGTCTCATTACCTTTGACTTTGCCCTGTACTTGTAACGTGACTACAATTTTTCTAGCAGTTAAAACTTTATTTATTTCCACCGCTGTAACAACAACTTGCATGCCCATTTTAAGTGTTGCCCTGGTCACGGTATTTTTCCCGTCTGTAATCTCGGTTGTGTCAGTAAAGATGATCGTATCTTTGTCTACTACAAATTCTCTGTCCGATATTTGCCCGATAGTACCGGTAATAATAGTGGGATGGAGTTTTGCCAGAGTTGAATCGTTTGCGGCTGCAACGAGTTTTTGTGCTTCGGCAATAGTCTTGCTTCCTGCTTCTGTTGCTTTCAGCGCTGTTTCTGCCGCGTCTTTTACTGCGGGGTCCTGCGCATTGTGTATAACAGCAGTCTGCTGATTAATGGTTTCTTGCAATTTATTCAAAAGAGTAGCGTCGTTTTGGGTAATGGCCACTTGCCGTACTGTTTCAATTGTCTCTTTAGTTTCTGCGGTAAGCTGTGAAAGAGCAGCAGCTTTCACTTTTGAATCGGTATTTGTGTCTGCGAGTACGCTTTGAGTGTCCTGAAGTCTGTCATTTACGTATTGAATTTGCAGATTTGCTTTGGCGCTTTGATCGCTCATAAGGCTCAGTCGGAGTTCATGCCCGCTGTTCTTGTACTCATACCAATTGCTGCCGGGTTTGCTTTTTATCGCAATAATGCCAGTAAGTATAAGGCCTATAAGCAATGTTGCGCCTCCTATATAACTTGCAAGGTTTACTAGGCGCAGACCTCGCATAACAGGTACTTCTGCAGCGTGTAGTATATACAGTCTTTGTTTGTGGGGCCTTGGCACTCCCTTAGTGGGAAGAGCCTTTACCTGCAGTGCTAATTTGACTAGCGCATCCAAGTCAGTGGGGTTACTAAGAGCACTCCTACTTCCTGTTTGAGCGAGGAGGGATTCAAGTTGCTTTGCTTTATAACTGCTTTGGAACATGGGTCTAAAAACGTTTATGAGATTCAAGTATACTGCGAAGCTTTGTTAGGGCTCTATATTGGATTATGCGAATATTGCCTTCTGATTTTCCGAGCATTTTTGCTACCTCAGTAATTTCCAATTCTTCCAAGAAACGAAGTCGGATAACTTGTTCTTGCTCCGGACTGAGTTTTTCTAGTGCTTTAAGAATGAGATGTTGGTCAGATTGAAGCTGCAGCGCGTCAACAGCATTGGTTTCGTGTACCGCGATATTTTCTGCTTCCTCAATGCTGACAAGGGGGTTAGCTTTTCTGTAGTGATCTATTACTGTGTTGCGGGCAACTTGGAAGATCCAGCCGCTTAATTTTGTTGGCCCGCCTTTGAGAGAGGGGAGAGCGCGAAAAGCTTTTATGAATACTTCCTCAGCAAGATCCTCTGCAGTTTGCTGGTGGCTAGTACGATAATAAATGAAGCGGTATATACGCTCGAAGTATGCGTCGTATAGCTTTCCCAGTGCAGCGGCATCGCCTTGCAGTGCTGCGTCAAAAACATCAGTCTCGAGAGGGGTGTCTGACAATGGTTTTCCTTTTATACTACTAGAGACGAGGGGTTGATTCATTTTGTTACAAGAGTAGGTCAATAGCCCCACAAATCTTTTGATCTATAGGGGATTGTACTATTTTCTCCTGTTTTGTTCACATTTTAGGAGAGGAATAGGCTAATCTGGCTTATGGCAGCTATTGCCGCGGTTTCTGCCCTCAGAGTAAATGGGCTAAGTAATAGGCCAGTGGCCTCAGAAGTTGCTAATATTTTTTGTTCAGCATCTGACCAGCCGCCCTCAGGCCCGACTAATATGGTAATATTTTTCTCTGCCGAGAAAGGGGTTCTACTGTCTGCCAGTGTTCGAGCGGCATGCTGAGAAAGATAAAAGATTTTGCTCGGAATGGTTGGTGTAAGTATGTCTGTAAGGGAACCGAATGCGATCTGTGTAGCCTTTGCCCGGCCGCATTGCTTTGCTGCCTCCTTGGCTATCTTTTCCCACCTGCGCATTTTCTCTGGCCTTGCAGCGCGTGGAGAGTGGTCAGCAGTAAATATGACTATCTCGTGCACCCCAAGTTCAGTGGATTTTTGAATAATTATATCGAGAGCCTGTTCTGCAATAAGTGCTTGGCACAATATGATATTCGTTGAGTATTCTGCTGGGGTATTAAGTTTTTTAATGGGAGTAAACGCAAGGCTTTTTTTATTTATTTTTTCTACAATGCACAGAAAACGTTTATTCTGTGAGTCTTGCATCTCTATTTCTTCGCCAACTTTTATGCGTCTCGATAACAATAGATGCTTTGCCTCGTCTCCCTCGAGAGTGGTTGGTGCATTGAGTGCTAGTGATTCTGTTGTAAGAAAATAAGACATATTCCACGTATGGGACCTATAAGAAGCGTCCCGTTAAAACTTTGACGTTATGGTAAGTATCCGCTAAAATATGATAGCTAATTTAACGCAATCAGACCATAGTAGATTCACTTTTCTATATATGGGGTCCCCAAACTACTTGGGCCGATGACACTGTCTCAGCGGCGAGGTTAAGCAGTTTGGGGAGAGGAGTAATCCTGAAACGGTTGAATCGAACCTTTGGTTCGAGGAAATAGTGTAAGATTTTACGACGAGGAGAGGTCGCATAGTGGCCTAGTGCGGCGGTTTGCTAAACCGCTGTACCTTAACGGGTACCGGGGGTTCGCCAGGATATCCAACCTGGCGCCTAGTCGGATGACTAGGCGAATCCCACAGCCCACAATATTTATGTATTACGTATACTTTTTAAAGTTATGTAATGGAGATATATACAAAGGCTATAGTGAAGACTTGAAGAGAAGAATTCCCGAGCACGTTGCCGGGAATGTTGCATCAACACGAAACTACCGCCCACTGATGCTTATTGGATACGAAGCATATAGCTTACAAAGTGATGCGTTGCGAAGGGAAAAATATCTAAAAACTACTGAAGGGCGAAGGTTACTACATCAGCAGTATCGTGATATTATCAATAAAGCATGAAAGTTTTTTGGAGAGGTCGCATAGTGGCCTAGTGCGGCGGTTTGCTAAACCGCTGTACCTTAACGGGTACCGGGGGTTCGAATCCCCCCCTCTCCGCCAGAGAAAAAAGACTATCGTTTGATAGTCTTTTTTCTGTTTGCTGTAAGGTTGCCCATAACCTATACTTAAGATAATACGTAATATATTGATATCTAGTATGTTCATAAAATCATTGAAAGCAAGTTTGGGATACGGCCTGTTGGTCTGGGTAATTCCATTTGCCTTGGCATTTATACTATTTCCTATTCGCAACAGTGATCGTATATTCTTTGAAAGCATAATGCCGGTCGCGCTCGTAGCAACGGTAGCAGTGTTGGCCCGTATTGCCCGTAATAAAGAATTTTTACGATCCTGGCAAACAGGTTTGCTCTGGCTCGCCATGTCTGTGGTCCTGGACCAAGCTTTTTTCACCTGGGGACCACAAAAAATTTCATTTACTGACTACTGGAAAGACATTGGCTTTGTGTATTTAGTGATACCAGTTATAACCTGGGCAGTGTACTATAGTATTTCTAAATCTAGTACAATCGCAGCGCATGAAGTTGGTAATGATACGCACAACGCAAATGCAAGCAGCCATTTTGAGGTGCCAAGAGTGAGTGATGATAAGCTTTCGCAATAGCCAATAGGGCTTTCAATGCGTATTAGCCAAATATAAAAAGAGCGTCCTTTCTCGTAAAGGACGCTCTTTTTGATATCTTATTTTATTCTAGAGTCAAACCAGGCGATGGTTTTTTTGAGACCGTTTTTAAAGTTTACTTCTGGTTTATAACCAAGCACTTTTTTTGCTTTGGAAATGTTTGCGTGACTGTGGCGTACATCGCCCACGCGCGTTGGGCGCATTTCTATTGCAAGTTTCTTACCCGTATATTGCTCTATAAGTTTCCGCGTCTCCAAGAGGGTAGTGCGCTCGCCGCCTGCCACGTTGAATGCTTCACCATTTAGTCGTTTTTCGCAAAGCATTGCTTTGATGTTTGCTTGGACTACGTTATCTACATAGGTGAAGTCGCGTGACTGCAGGCCGTCGCCTTCCAAAAACAATTCTTTACTACCGGGGAAATATAATGCTTCTAGCCAACCTGCCATTACCGTTGAGTACGGTGAGTTACCGAACTGGCCAGGACCAAATACGTTGAAATATCTAAGTACCGCTGTATCTAGCCCAAAGAGATTAGAAAATATTTTGCAATATGGCTCACCTACGTATTTCTGGAGGGCGTATGGCGATTTTGGGTTAATGGGTGCGGTTTCGGGAGTGGGGAGCTGGTCTGCACCGCCGTACACAGATGAAGATGATGAGTATATAAGTCGCTTTGTACCATGATTCTTTGCAGCCTCAAGCACTGCTACCGTACCGACAATATTATTTTCTGTGGTTTCAACAGGAAATTCTACGCTTACTGAAACGCGGGGCATAGCAGCAAAGTGGAATACATATTCCGGCTTGTGCTTTTTAAAGACTTTGTTTAGGAACTTCCTGTCCGTTATGGATCCTTTGTAGAATGTTATGGACTTGTCCAGCCTGTCTTTTCGGCCAGTAGAAAAATTATCTATGCCAACAATTTCTGTTTCTGGAAACTGTTTTTTAAACGTAGTCACGAAGTTGCTTCCTATGAAGCCTGCGGGGCCAGTTACGAGTACGGTCTTTGGTGATTTCTTCATATATACATAAAACTTATGACCTGCAAGTTTAACAGGTTTATGTGTTTAAATCAACTATATAAAAATAAGACCTGGCAGCGGGAATATCTGCCAGGCCAACGTGAATGAAGGGCTATGCCTTCTTTGCATTCCAAAAACGAGCCGAAGTCTCGCTTTTAACTTGGTCTGAGAGCTTGGGACTGATTGGAATTCGTGTGCTGCAATCCGTATGTATGCACTTCCAGCAGATAACATCCCGCTCATCTACTACGAGTGTCATGACGTCACGGTGCTCCTCGCAGTATTCTACACTCTCTCCAAGCCTTATAAGCGTTTCTACCCTCCTTCTGAATCTCTTGGCAAATTTGTCACGATTTTTGTACCGGGGAGTCTTTTTCATCTTCCACAATACTTCCTCTTGTCCTTTGCCAATGAGAATTGTCTTAACCGCTTTTGCCCCTTTTGGTAGGGGCCCATAGGCGGTTATAGTGGTCCAGATTATTATACTGAGCCACTCGTTTATTTGTTTACTCAGCTTGCGCTGAGCGTCCTTATTTCTGCAATTAATGTTGGTGCATGAAAAATTCAGGCCAGCAAGAATTGCTAGTAATCTTTGTATGCCCTCCGACATACTCATGATTCACCTCCAAGAAAATGGGGTTGTTAACGTGCCCGCGTTAACGTACGAACTGCCGAACTTGTGGAGCAATAGAGGTGGGTAAGGCCGTTTGCTCAATACTAAGCCTAAAGAATTTCTCGGTCAAGTAACGCATATACAGAATGCGATAAGAAAAATAAGAGTCTAATCTTGTGCGAGGGCCATGCACCATACAGAAAAAGCCCCATTTCGTTTGAGTATTTTTGTTGCTTCTCGCAATGTGCTGCCTGTGGTGATTACGTCGTCTATGAGTATGATTACCTTGTCTTGCAGTGTTGTATCAGGGTTAACAACAAAGCAATCTTGCATGTTTGCTGTGCGTTTGTCTTTACTGAGATCTTTTTGTGTTTTGGTGGATCGGATTCTTATCAGCGTATCTTTATAGCACAGCCCTAAATACTCTGCGCAGGTCTTTGCCAAGATTTCTGATTGATTATAGCCGCGCCACCGTTTACGTCTGGGGTGGAGTGGTAGGGGAGTGATAATGATCCGATCTTTGTTTAAGATGCCGAACTCCGTTTCAAAGTGCTGCGCGAGCAGTTTGCCGTACACAGTAAAGACTGATGGGATAAATTTATATTTACCGGTAATAATGCTTTCTGCGCAGCCTTGGCTTTTGTATTGGAATAGGCAAAGGGTGCGGTCAGGGGTTTGGGTCGTTTTACACGGCCCATGCGTAAGTCCAAACGGACTACTTTTCCCGCAGCTAATGCACCGCTGGTGAATGACAGGCTCCACATTTCGTATACAGTCTTGGCAGAGGGCCTCCGCAGTTTCCTTTCTGCACACGACGCAGCGTACCGGTAAAACTATATCAAGGATCGTCTTATACACATCGGTAAACAATTGATACATATAACCAATGTAGTGCGCAATAGCAAAAATGTAAACTATTTAAAGTTATATAGATAGTAATGAATATAAAAAAAGAGACCAATGGAGCGAGGGGTACGTTCTTAGCTCGTTCCATTGGTCGGTTGTTCAACGGCGGCCACTATTTCGGCAGCCAGGTTTGTGTAAGGGCAATTTCCCTTTGGCTTAGGGGTAGCCCTTGGTGCATATCTGCAGTTCATTTTATGCAGAGGCTTTCTTTGCCTGCATCCTGGACACACATCTGCCGGTTGTGTAACTACTGAATTAACAAGGGTTTTTTTGAGAAAGCGGTTATGCTGGAACAGCTATTCGATGCTTGGATTGTTCTATTTCAAAGCTAACACTGCCGTTTGTAATACCTGCAACAATGGTGCTGCCAGGGCCTACATGGGCTTGGATAATCTTTTCTGCCAGTGGATCTTCTACCAGGGTTTCAATGTTCTTACGAATGAATCGCGCGCCTTGAAGCGGGTCAAAACTTTGTTCAGAGATAAATTTTGCAAGCTGGGTGCTTGGCTTAAAGATAATCTTTTGCTCTTTGAGCCGCGCAGTAAGTTCTGCAAGCTGTAAGGTAGATATTTTTCTTAGCTCTTGCATGCCCAAAGGTCTGAATACCAGCACTTTGTCTATACGGTTTACAAATTCCGGTCTAAAGTATTGCCTTACTTGTTCGAGTACTCCTGTCTTAATGCGCTCGTATTGCTCATTTAGTTCTGCTGGTTTCGGCGTAGCGGACTTTTCTGCTTCTTTGTCCGCAAAACCGATCTTTGCTGCTTCACGAGTAAGTTCTTGCATCCCCAGATTCGAGGTCATAATTATGACTGTATTGCGAAATGAAACTGTCTTGCCTTGCGCGTCAGTGAGAATGCCATCTTCCAAGATTTGAAGGAAAATGTTAAATACATCCGGGTTCGCTTTTTCAATTTCATCGAACAGTACAACAGAATATGGTTTACGTCTCACGGCTTCTGTGAGACGTCCACCTTCATCATATCCAACATATCCAGCGGGTGCACCCACTAGCCTCGAGACGTTGTGACGTTCCATAAATTCGGACATGTCTACGCGAATAAGTGCGTCTTCGTCTTGAAAGACTTCTCGGGCAATAACCTTTGCTGTTTCAGTTTTTCCAACTCCGGTTGGGCCGAGGAATACAAATGAACCAAGTGGGCGTTTTGGATTATGAAGGCCAGCACGAGAACGACGAATGGCTTTCGCCACTTCTGTTACTGCTTCGTCTTGCCCAACAATGTGACTCTTAAGCGTATCCTCCAAAGAAGAGAGCCGGCCAATTTCCGTTTGAGTGAGCTTGTCGAGGGGAATCTTGGTCATCATCGAAACTGTATGGGCTATATGCTCAGCGGTAATTTCCTGAGTAGGTTTATTATTTTCAGTTTTAAGCGCTTCTTCCAAATCGAGCTTTTGCTTAAGCAAGAGGTCTTCTTGGAGGCGTAAATGTTCGGCTGTTGCAAAGTCGCCTTGCCATACAGCCTTGGTTTTCTCTTCTTCTAGGCTAATTAAGTCTGTCTCTACTTTCTTCTTTTGCCTGAGTACTTTGGAATTCTCAGCAAGGCTTCGGAGAAACGCTGCTGTTTCATCTACCAAGTCTACTGCTTTATCTGGTAAGAAATGATCTTGTATGTACCGTGTGGAAAGATCTACTGCTGCTTTAAGAGCGCCATCGGTTATGGTAACGTGGTGGTGCTTCTCATAGTTTGGTCGGAGACCTTTCAAAATGGCCATTGCTTCTGCTGGACTCGGTTCTTCTACAAGAATAGATTGGAATCGGCGCTCTAAAGCAGAGTCGTGTTCTATATGCTTCTTATATTCTGCTAGAGTTGTAGCGCCAATAATGCGAATTTCGCCGCGTGCTAAAGCTGGTTTTAAAATATTCGCAGCATCAAGACTCCCAGTGGTGGCACCTGCTCCAACCATGGTATGAAGTTCGTCTATGAACAGAATAATATTCGGGTCTGCCTTTACCTCATCTATAATTTGTTTAAGCCGGTTTTCAAATTCTCCACGGAACATAGATCCTGCAACTACCAGTGCAAGGTCGAGGCTTAAAATACGTTTATCGAGTAATACATCGGGTACTTCGCGTTTGGCGATAGCAAGTGCGAGCCCTTCGACAATAGCAGTTTTACCTACGCCAGCCTCCCCAATAAGAACCGGGTTATTTTTGGTACGTCGCGCCAAAATAGAAACCATGCGTTCTATCTCGTGCTTGCGGCCAATGACCGGATCTACTTTGCCATCATTTGCCTTCTTAGTCAGATCTGAAGCGAAATATTCAAGTGCATTACCCTTTTGCGGAACATTCGTTGGTCCATTTTGGGGTGAGTTTGGCATGTTCGATGGGGGTGTATCGCCATTTTCCGCAGGGAAACGAGAGATGTTCTCAAACACAGCCAATAGATTGTGCTCCAACTCGTGGCCATCGCTACCAAGTTTCCGCAAAATTGTTTTAGCGCGGTTTTCCGGCATAGAGATAAGGCCGTAGAGGAAATGTTCAGTGCCGATAAATTGGTAGCCGAACTGACTTGCCGCTATTGCCGCGCGTTCAATACCAAGTTTAAGATTTTCCGATAACACTGGTTTCCAGCGTTCTATTTTACTGTCCGCGTTTACCGCGTCAATTTCTGGTCGCAATCGCTCCAGCGTAATTTTGCTTCGCGTTAGTATTTCTGCTGCGAATGAGTTTTTCTCTGAAACAATGCCGTATAGTAAGTGTTCTGTCCCTATGTGGTCGCACTTGAGTTCTTCAGAGATCATTTGCGCTGCAATGAGTGCATTCTTCGCGCGGGAGGAGAGGCGCTCGAGTATGAAGTTGAAGTTTGTCATATGTTTTTCCACAGATACACGGATTGCACAGATAACAAAGAAAGAAAATCCGCGTAGTTTATTTTATAGTAATATATTATCAGTCTATAGGGGAGAGTGATAATTGTCAAATGTTATTGAATGGATAGTGGTCAGAAAAGTGTTCAGCCATTGCTTTCGACCGCATACTTTTCATTGTCCACGAATGCAATGTTACACTTATAGTATACAGTACTAACTTGTGATTAATTTCTGAAGTTTCTCTACTTTTCTTTATTCGGTGTTATGTATTCTTAATTCAGTGCTTTGCGTATGTGGAAACGAATAAAAAAAGCAAAAGATCCAACATCGGTGGATGAGGCATACGCTTATGCTCTTCGGTTGCTCGAAATTCGTTTCAGGGGTGCAGACGAATTGCAGGGTCGGCTTAGAGAAAAGGAATTTGCCGAGCAAACCATTGCGAGTGTTTTGGATAAACTCAAGCACTTAAAATATGTTGATGATACGAGGCTTTTGGAAGGCCTTATAAGAGAGTATAGGGAGTTTGGATTATATGGACCTGTGTATATAAAACAGAAACTCTTACAACGTAAACTTCCTAAGTCTCAAATAGAAAAAGCGCTGAAAGATTTTTATCCGCCTGCAGAAGAACTTGTTACCGCCCATAAATTTAAGCAAAAACAGAGGATGATGAATACCTTAGATGATCCAAAGGAAAAACAGCGCATCATGCAGCGTTTTCTTCGCCGTGGCTTTAGCCTTGCCGTGGTGTTTAAGGTCTTTGACAATCTCCATGATAGTGATGATGCATAGAACAAAAAATAGAACAATGGGCACCATTGCGTAGTGTAATGGTGCCCGTTGTATTTTTTTTCTACCCTCTAAGTAAGCAGTATATTTACTGTAATTTACAGGTTCATTTCTCTAAGGCGCTTGACGCGGTCTTGTACGGGCGGGTGAGTATTAAATAAATTTGCGAACCAGCCCACGCTGCCCCCTTGGTTTTTAAGGGGGTTTGCAATATAGAGATGGGCGGTAGCCTTGTTTGCAGCTTCAAGTGGCTCTTTATCTGCTGCTATTTTTTCCAGTGCGCTTGCCAATCCTTCTGGGTAGCGGGTAAGTAAGGCCCCAGAAGCATCTGCCAGATATTCACGTTGACGCGACACCGCAAGTTGTATAAGTGTGGCAATAATAGGGGAAAGGAGTGCGAGCACAATTCCAACTATGGCAAATGCCTGGTTGTTACCACCCTCACGGTCATCTCGTTTATGTCCGCCCCAGAGACCCATGTGCACGAACCAGTCTGCCAGAAGGGTAATAATACCGACCAGTACGACTACTAGGGTCATGAACCGAATATCGTAGTTGCCTACATGTGAAAGTTCATGGGCAATAACACCTTCAAGCTCTGTCTTGTTGAGCCTGGTTAGTGCACCTGTTGTAACACATATTACAGCGTGTTTTGGGTCTCTTCCAGTGGCGAAAGCATTTATGGCCGTGTCTTCTATTATGTATATGCGCGGCAAGGGGAGTCCTGCAGTTATGGTAAGGTTTTCTACCACACGATAGAGTTCAGCTGAGCTTTTTCTATCTATTTCCCGTGCGCGAGACATGGCCAGTGTTATTTTGTCGGAAAAGTAATAAGAGATAAATGCAGAAAAAGATGAAAATACTACAGCGAAGGCTAGTATGCCTGGCTGACCATATGCACGACTAAAAACGTATCCCAGAGCAATTATTATCAATAAGAACAAAAATATAAGTAATACTGATCTGCGCTTGTTTTGACCAATAGCGTGGTAGGTAATCATAGGTCTTATTCTACAAAAGTTTCAGCAGGTTGTATACGGCCGTTTTTAAAAGCAAGATTTAGAGTTAGCTTGGGAGAAGGGCCACGTTTGCCTTTTAGAGTTTTAAAGCAATATGCTTGTAGGGCTTGATTTTGTAGTCGTTCTTGAACTGCGAGTTCTACCGCCTTCGGCATGGGAGCCGCAAAGGCGCCACCGTCTATGCCTTCGGCTGTCCTGGCTTGCCAGAAAGTTTGTCCTGTTGAGTTCTTTTGAAGGGTTAGGCCAAGTTTAAAATTGCCACGTAGTAAGACGCCTCGTGTCATTTGTGATCCCTGGCGACTTTCTCCAGCAAATTCTATATCTGCGAGTGAGTACGCAAGTAAGGCGCTCGCAGTGCGTTGTGGGTTAGCATTGTCTTGGGTACGAGCATCCTCTAAGCCTTCAGCGGCAGGTATAGTAAAATCAGACGCTGCAATTTCTTTTATTTCCCTTCTTGTGACTGTAGAAGTTGGTTCTTCTTCAGCTAGAAGGATTTTCCTCCGCAACTTATCAAGAACAATATTAACCGCTGCTTCGGTGTCTGCACCGCGCACGCCAATGGCTACTAAGTTCTCGGCGCCAACACTGAGCAGGGCTGCTCGGGTGCGCTCTGGGAGCGCATCGTATTTGGCTTGGTTGAATCTAGGTTTAGACGAGGTTTGTACAAATATAAGTCCATCTTCTCCCTTAATCTGATCTGCCACAGCAATATCCGGAGCGCCTGGAAGAGTGATTGGTTCTACGCCGTCTGCCAGTTTTTGCCCTTGCAGATATGGCTGGAACACCTCATCTACTGAAGGTTTGAAGCCGGCGGTTGGAATGACATGATTCGCTACTATAGTTTCGCCCGTAACAGGGTCTGTAAAACGATTGCCGTTCGCATCGTACACATTTAACGTATTGCGCTCTTGATCGGCAAAACCAACATCGCCTACACGTCCCGGTATTTCCGTAATAATGCTCTGGCGTGCTCCGCGCGCCTTTACGTCGTCTCTGCCACGATACCGAGGTCTTTTACTATCTTCACCTGTAACAATAACGTATATTTTCTTAATGTTTTTTACTGCATCACTGGATTCAGCAAATAGTCGCGTGAGTTGTTCTTCCATGGTGCGTCTGGAATCTCCGTTCCCGTAAATAACAACTACTTGTCCTGGCTGTTTTTCTTCTGGGCTTTTTGTTCGGTCCACGAGCGCCTTAAACATTTTCAGATACGGCGCATAGAGAGGCACACCAGGTCTATCTTCTGAGTATGCAATAACTTCTTCCGCTCGTTTATTCTTTAGGTCAAAACCGTACGTTTCTTCGCCAAACCCACTGGATGTAATGCATAATTCAGTGCGCACTTGTATGGTTCTTGTTGAACCGTTTTCAGTAAGTTCTAAAGTTGCAAGCCTGCTCCCTGGTTTTCCATCCTCAGGAGCGGGCTCAACCTTAAGTATCTTTGTTTCTAGTGCTATCTTGTTGAACATGACTGCTGCTTGCAAAGTCATGGTTATTTCGGTTTCTTCGTTAGTCACGTACCGTTTCTTTGGAGCGACTTGTTCGGGTGATGGCCCAAAGCTTGCAAATCGGTTAATGCTAAAGTCGCGGCTGTCC
This sequence comes from uncultured Candidatus Saccharibacteria bacterium, assembly GCA_964648985.1. GTDB lineage: Bacteria > Patescibacteriota > Doudnabacteria > UBA920 > UBA920 > JAEUSE01. The sequence goes on along the minus strand of CAZYMS010000002.1, from coordinate 53,905 downwards.
GGGTTCGCTTCCCTTCGCTCAGCAACGTACCCGCGGGTCGGGTCTCCGTAGCCGCGCACTGTTTCGCTATCTGGCTTATCTAATGGGTCGGGGATAAATTCTTTATCACCAACACCACTTGCGCTATTTAGCCCCCAGGCTGGACCTTGCGGTATTCCAAAGGGGCCGCCAACTTGCTCTGCGCTATCGAGTCCAAGAGTCTGTGCTGCAAGTTCCGGATATTTTCGCAGAACCGCTCCCATGGAAGTAATACCCCCTGGTCCTAAGCCGCCAATAATTATGGGGATGTACTGACCATCTGTGAGTGTTTCTTTGGTTCGGTTCGATCGTTGTTCTATATAAGATCTAACAAATGCACTTGTCGTGCCAAAGTCTGATCGCGCCGCAGCCACGAGCAAGGGATTAACCGCAGAAAGTAGGTCAATGGATCTGATATAGGCTTCCTCGCGAGGGTTCAGGGTTCTTTGAGTGCGGTACTCTTTTAAGCTACGTCTCAAATTCTTTGCTTCTTTGCTAGCTTTATTTTTTGGGACTATTCGGTTCATGGTCGGATTAGTTTCGTTATCAGCCCTCAAGGTTTCTACGAGTATTCCAATGCCTTGTCTGTAGTTTGCTTTTAAGTATGCGAAGGCCCTCGTATTTATACCCAAATTTTCCGATGTTATTTCGACTTCGGCGCCCTGTAAAATCTGCTCCACTTCTACCTTGCTTGCTATTTCGTAGTCTATCGGGCGCGCACCCTGTTTGTCGTTCAAGAAACTAACATAGTCAGCGAAAAGTCGTTTCTTTTGGGCAACTTGGCTCCCATTCAGCTCTGGTAGTCGCGCGATACGATTTAGGATTGTGTTAGCAGTGTCCACAAAGAACGCGGCAGATATAGAGTCATATTCTCGCTCTAAAGCTTTACCTTCAAGCTCTCTTGCTAAAGCAATATAGGCTTCGCTTCTTAAAGGGATTTGTGCAATGCTTTCTTGTTGCGCTGCTAAGCGTTCTGTGGCATCAAAAGAGTCGTTCGCTTCGTTGCGTCGGATTACGCTTAATTCGGAGTCAGTAAGTATGCTTCTGAGTGTTATGCATACTTGCTGGTCTTGTGGGCGGGTAGTGTTTAGTCCATTTAACGTGATAAACGCATTATTGTATTGAGTGCTATTTGTGGCTGCCCTAATTACCTTTGCAGCAATGACTTTCTGGCGAACCAAAAAGGCTTTCTCTGCAAGGTCGGCCACACGATCTGTTTCTTCTTGATTGTTTGGTTTGAGGAGGCTTATTTCGCTTAGTGCGTCTTCGTATTCGTCATTATTAAGTGCTCTCAAAATGCGGTTGGTTGCCAAGGTAAATTGAAATACCTTTTCAGCCTTGTTTATGGTCCTGAGAAGATCGAGGGATTTTATTTGTTTTATCGCGGTTTTATCTAGGCTAAATTGCGTTTCAATTCTATTGCGCGCCTCATTAAATTGGCCAAAGCGAATGTTAGTACCAAGTGAATCTCTCTCACTTCGGGGAATTTCCTTGTATACATCGTAGAGGTCCAGTAATGTAGTTCTTTCATTTTCAGAAATATTGGTCCTGGCGAGTGTTCGTTCAAGTCCGATGCGTGTTAAATACCTGCCTTCTAAAATTCCATCGGACAAGTCTTCAATAGTAAAACTGGATTGAATTTCGCCTTCTATACGGTTTCTGTTTTGACTATATGATTCATAAAGACTGAATAGTTCATATAGACGAGCCTGTTGTTCAGGAGAAGGTTGGTCGTTTCTTCTGGTAGCGAGACGGTCTCTGAGTGCGGCTTCGCTGTCGTATGAGCCCGCTAGTATGTCCTCAGCAAATCTTTCTACGTTAAATGCAATTCTTTCTTTATCGTCAAGCCTTTCCAAGTTTTCGCTGTAGTTTTGGGCGGTTTCAAATATTTCAAAGAGGCGAGTCCTATCTTGGTCTAACACTAGCGTGTTATTAATTCGGCTTTCAAGAGCCTCTAACGTAGTATCTGGATCCAGCGCTGTAGAGAGGAGATCCGCGCCTCCCTCGGAACGCTCATATCCTGGTCGTGGTTCTTTATCTACATTAACAAAACGGATACGTTTGAATTCTGCCAGTTCCTGTTGTTTTGTTTCTGTTTGGGCATCTTGCATTGCCTGCTCTACTAACGCAAGATCTTCCCGACTATATCTATTGTTATTTAAAAACCGCTTAAAGTACTCTAGTGGTTCAAGTGTTTGAGGAGTCTGGCTTTTCGGTAGTCGTGCAATGCGCTGAAGCGTTTCAGCGGTTGTGTCGGTAGTAAAAGCAAGGTTAATAGAATCTAGCTCTGCTTTGTAGGCTTCTTGTGTGAATTCTTCAATTTTTGCTAGGTAGTTTTGGTTGCGACGAGGTATTGTTTGTATAATAGCAAGTTTTGCTCCAAGGCTGGAGGTGGCAGAGAAAGGGAAAGCAGCAAGTTGCTCCTGAAATGACGCAAGCTCGAGTCGTTCAGTAAACTCTATTAGGCTTTCTTGAGCGCTTCTGCTGCTCTCGCGAGAGGGGGTTAGGCTATTTAGTTTTTCAAATACCTTATCAAAGTCCGGAGGAGTAGATTGCAGATAGACATTTGCAATAACAAGAATATTTTGTTCTTCCTCGTTTGCAATTACTCTTTCTAATTCCGCTAGTTTTTGTGGCCTTCTCTGGGTAAGTATCTCGGTATACTCAGTAACAATTCTTTTTGCTGCATCTGTATTGCCGGCTCCAATAATCTGACTTATGGCTCGGTCAAGGGCAAAGCTCGTAGCAGCGCTATCGGCTATATCAGTGCTTATTCCACTTAGGTCTTCATAGGATTCAGATCGTAGGGCCGCATATACTTCTTTTCTTTGTTCTTGGGTGAGTTCATTTCGAGAGATAAGCGCTGCCCGAAGGTCGGTAATTGCTTCTTCAGAGATGAGAGGACTAATTTCCAAGTCTTTTTCCAAGTCTCGTTCGCTGTATGCTCTGCCTGTGGGTCTAAAGATTCTTTCCAATATGGCGCCCGCTTCTGCTTCGCCTTCTTGTAGGAGTGCTATCTCCGACCTTGCTTGCTCGTACTCGACTTGTGATTCATTTATATTTCGAATTATTGTACGCAAGTCCAGCGTTAGTTTCCTAGGAATTTTTCCGATGTCGTCTTCTAGGTCCCTACCTGCTCCATATTCGCGTTGCAGTATTTTTTCAATATAAATTAAGGCCTGTCCGTTTACTTTATTATTCTTTTGTATTAGTTCCCTATCTTTTTTGTTAGCGCCGTATATTTCGAAAATGCCGTTGAGGCGGCCTGCATTAAATCCATTAGGTACTTCTTCCAGCACGGGAAGAATAGTTTTTGCCGTGAACTTCCCCTTCAGAATTTTTTCTTCAATTGCTCGTAGTGCTGCTATATCAGGGTTACTTTCAACTTCGGTTTCAGGGTTTTGCTTTGGCTGTTCAGCCAGAGTTTTCTGAGCCAGAAATGTTTGATATTCATTCCTAAGCTTTGTAATTTTTTCTGGCCGTGTATCTGGGATCGCATTAATGCGTGCAGTAATGGTTTCTAGCGGGGCCGAACCAAAACTTGCACGAACAGCGTCTTCCTCGCGATCATAGGCGTCGTTTAATAGTACTTGTTTCTTCTGGGAATAAGTACTATTCCTTTCGGGAATGCTTCGAATTATGGTGAGTTGTACATCCAAAAGCGAGTCTGTATTGAATTTGGGAGTGTATATACTAAGTTCGTACTGCGCCAATTCTAACTCTTGGGCGAGTTGGTTTAGGTTTTTCGCCAACTCTTGTATCTGAGCGTCAGGGTTGGTGCTTAGATTTTCTATTTCACTAAATGCCGCATTAAAATTTGGGCTGTCTTGATTTAAACGGCGTATAAGGGCAGCAATTTTTTCTTCATTTAATAAATCTATTCCGCGTTCACGTAGCTCTTGCAATCGCTTTTCTTGTTCAGAGGATTTTGGTCGTACTCGTGTAGTAAGTTCTACTGCTGCTTGTGCGTCTTCACTTGCCAGAGCGTCTAGAATTTTCTGCTCCGGGTTATTTTTGGTTACAAGCCCAATAAGTCCGTATATATTTTCTCTTATGTTGTTTTGGGCGCGAGCACTTAATTTACTCTCGTCCAAGCCATTAATGTATTGTTGAATTTCTTGGAAATCGTCATTTATAATTCCACGCCCAAATACATCCTTTACGGCTGTGGGGAGTGCATTATATATATCAACAATGCTTAGTAACTCCTCGGTCTGCTCGGAAGTTAGTTCAGGATCTACTAGGTCAATTTCTTGCTCGAGCCGGTCTCGATCAAACTCGTTTCGGAATATATCCGTTGTAAGTTCTATTAATTGGTCAACTTTGAATTTCTCTTCTCTTGTTTTTCCGTTATTCGCGGTAATCTTTTCTTGGATACTATAGAGTGTGCGGATTGTTTCTTTGGTAGCGGTTGCTAGTGGCGGCTCGGTAAGAAGTAAGCTATTTTCCAGGTCGTCGGTGTCTCTATATAGTCCTCGCAGGGCGCGTCTAGTTAGCTGAATGTCTCTTTCGGCTATGTTTAATTTTTCTCCAGCTTCCCTCTCAGCACGCTGGAAAAAGGTATATGCATCATATATACCTGTAAGTCTCCTTATTTCGTTTTCTCGCAGCGGCGGAGTGGATCCTTCCAGCTCTCGTTTTAGCTGAGCCGGAGAATCATATTTCCCAGACAGGATTAGTTTTTGTATTACAGCATCGGTTTCTGCATTCCCTTTTGCAACTTGGGCGCCAGTTTCAACCTGTGCCTCTGACGCGGTTTCGCTCCGTACTGCTTCAAATTCTGAACTAATATCTCTTGATCCAAACCCTTCGGCCATGGGATTTTTATTTTTTTTAGTGTTTTTTAAATGGAGAAGTTGCTAGAACTGTACCTTTACCGGTTGTCCTTCGGGTCCTTTTTCGTCTATGTCGAAATACTCACGAGCTTTAAAGCCAAGGGTGCCAGCAAAAATGTTCGTAGGAACGGTTTGAATTTTCGTGTTGTAGTCACGGACGGTGCCATTGTAGAAACGGCGGCTTGCCTGAATTTTATCTTCCGTGTCTGTTATGTCTCCCTGGAGCTGCATAAAGTTCTGGTTGCTCTTGAGGTCCGGATAGCTTTCGGAAAGTGCAAAGAGGGACTTTAAGGTACCAGAGAGCGCATTCTCATCTTTAAGCTTTTCTTCCATACTACCTGCGTTCATAGCGGCACTGCGGGCTTTAATAACATTTTCTAGTACGGTAGATTCCTGCTTGGTGTATCCCTTAACTGTCTCTACTAAGTTAGGGATGAGGTCGTAGCGGCGCTTGAGCTGGACCTCTATGTCGCTCCATGCCTCATCTACACGGTTTTTAGACTTAACAAGGGAGTTATATATGCCAATAGCAGCAATGACTATAACCGCTAAAATTACTATAAATACAATCATGTTCTTAAAATTTAATGAAAACCATTACTACCCTAGAGCAGGGTATATGTAGTATAGCACCAAAATCCTTAATTTTTAACTAGAACGTATATATCTTCGAATATCATTTTTAGTATTATGACTTGCGAGAGAGGTGTATATTAGAGTATAATTATAGTCCTTCCTTCTTCTCTTCTTTCTTTCACAAACCGCCACTGTCTCGTTTTCTTATCACTTTCATTTTTTGTTTTTTAAACAAAAAATCCTTACTTAGCCTATTGGCTCGTAATGGTAAGCATTTTGCTTGGAAATTGAATATTAAAAACAGCGTCGCTGAAAGATATAGATAAAATATTTTTGCACTCGCAAAGATAGAAAGGGTAGGGTATATGTTTTTTCTGTATCAACGCAAAGTTGATTAGAAAAAGCAAGTCAGTTTCCACTTCATTAGGAGGGGAATCGTATTTTGGAAGCGAGTATGCTTTTGTATAAGAAATTTGTTTACAGTGTACTGTTAAACCTTTAATAGCTCTGCTGTTAAAACAAATTCCTTATGCAATACGCAACTCATTTCCGAATCTTTAAAGGGTGCCTTTGGCTCCCTTTTCTTTTTTACTAGCCTACTCTTACAGCTTGCGTATATTGACGAGCATAGGTCGAAAGATTATTATATTTCGTCAGTGCGAAGAAATGAAAAATAGTTTCATCTGTACTTCTGAAGAGAGGCTTCAAAGTAAGGCAATTTGGCACTGAAGGGCGGTGTATTTCCAATAATATCAAAAGCGTAATTGTGATTGGCTGGGCTTCTCTTTCTAATCCGCATTCCGTTTTGTTTCTTCAGTATAGGAGTCTGCTCGGAATGAATTCATTTTTCTGGGTAGTATTTGCACTGAGGATGGGTATAGCAACATACCTACATTTTTTACTGTAAGGAGGAATTATGGCAGACGAGAAATGTCCAGGACCTGAGGGGGGCAGATGTGTGCTTGGTAGGAAAAAGCCTGTGGATGCCGATGCTTGCAGGCATTGCCGGTGTGGCTATTCCGGTTGTACAAAACGTCGAGTGAATATGGAAAAATCTTGCAGAGAGCATCGGGGGCAGGTAGAGTGAAGGAATACTCGTATAATTTTTTTTAAGGACAACCTTCTTTGGTACGGTTGTCCTTAAGTTTTAATTGACATGTGAGAATTATTTTTTATATGGTATAATAAAAGAGCAATTTTAGCGGGTAAAAAACATGAAACAAAAAAAAGATGATGTCCTTGGCTTGCCGGAAAGCATGATGCCAGATAGAGGACACCGTAGTGGTCTTGGTCCTAAAGGTCACGAGTCGTTCGGGAGGGGTAAGAAGCTTTTTACAAGCCGTACTACTACGTATGTGATTGTTGGTGCTGTAGTGCTGGCTATTTTGGTGTATGTGCCTACCTATATAAAAAATCACAAAAAACAAACAGCATCTGAAACGCAGAAAATTACTGTGCAGGTTAATCGGCTTCCCGAGGGTTTGCCGGCAGATTTGCCGTTTTTAGGTTCAGAGAAAGTGGTTCATAATTTTTCAGTTGAGACCACAGATCAGGGTACTGGAGCAGTCCGCCAATGGCAGGTAAATAAATCCGTAACAGAAGTTACTGCAGCTTATACAACGTATTTCAAAACATTTGGCTGGGAAATAGTCACTAGTGCGACTCAAAATGGTATAGGTGTCCTTGGGGCAGGCAAAAACGGTGACTTCATGACCGTGTCTATAAAGCCTGTCACTGGAGAGGTCGCTGGCAGTACCATTGAAGTCAGCGTAAGGCGTATACCCGATCCGAGTGTGGCTGCCGAGTAGTTTTACTATAAATAAGATCTAGATAAACTTTTGTATCCTTGAACTAACGTAACGTCTTATGAATTCGCTCAATCCTATACAGAAACATATTCGGCAATGGTGGCCTGCAGTACTAACTTTTGGATTTATTGCTATCGCTGCTGCTGGTCTCTTTTTCATTTCCCATGCATCTACTGCGGTTGCAGCAGTTAGTTGTCCGGACAGGCAGGAAGTAACTTTTTATGGTAATAGATCTAGTGGGGGCGTAGGGCAATTTTGCGAATATGGGAGTCCGCAATGCCCATCTGGATACCATTTATCTAGTTGTGGGTCTCCATCTCTTGACGCACCTCTTCCATCTGGCCCCGGCACTTGTTCCGTAAGTTGTACGTGCGAGTCAGATGATGCCTCGTGTATGGGTCCACCGCCTGGCCCAACGCCACCTCCGCCACCGTCCTCAGGTACCCCAAGTGGGAATATACGTGCAAATCCAAATCCTTGTAATATTACAGGTTCGGCTTCTGCATGCACATCCAACATTACGTGGAATACCGATTATGTGGACTCGGTAGAAGTTATGGTTCGTAAAAATAATGGACCTGAGGCTTTATTTAGTACAAATACAGATTGCGGTGGTACGTCGTGCCCTGCGCCGTGGATTACAGGCGCTCCTGATTACTTTGATTTTATACTGTATGGATTTAGTAGCGGGGTTCGCACAGCATTGGATACCGTTCGGGTCACGGGCGTAAGACAAACCCCTCCCGATACGCAGCCGCAAGGAAACTTTGAAAATCTTACCTGTAATCCTGTGGGGAGTGGCGGTAGTATACAAGGGTGGGCGTTCGATCCAGACAGTCCGAGCATTTCCATAGACGTACATATATATAAAGATGGACCTGCGGGTAATGGCGGGGTCTTTGTTGGAGTTATTCGTGCGGACGCATATCGTCCAGATGTAAATACCGCGTTTGGAATAACCGGTAATCATGGGTTTTACATGAGTCCGCTGCCAGCAAGTCTGCGTGATGGACTTACTCACCAGGTTTATGTATATGCCATAAACACAAATGGTTCTGGTCCTAATCCGCTTTTGAATGGTTCGCCAAAACCAGTACAATGTCCAGTAGAGCCAACCTGCCCAAGTACACAGCTGTTTGCGGTGACGCTGGCAGATACAACTGTTCGCGTTGGCGAAACAACTTTTGCCTTTGCTCCAAATGGTTGGAGCGGCGGCACTTTTACTACTTCCAACTCGGGAGTAGCGACGGTTGCAGCACCCCAAGGTACTTCAGCAGTGGTTACGGCAAAAGCAATAGGTGCTACTAATATTGCTGGCCAAGGGTGGACAGCATCGAACGGTGCAACAGGGTGCGGACTTGGTTCACAGCAATTATTCGTTGAAGCCGCAGCTGTTACTGGGTCGGTACGCGCAAACCCAAACCCCATTGAAATATGTAATCCTGATACTACTGGCCTAACGAACATAACTGCAACTGCAGATGCTCCCGCAGAGGTGCGTATATACAAGGCAAACGGTCAGCCTGATGGTGCGGTATTATTTAGTATTCTTGCCTATGAAACAAAGACTATTCCAACAGGTAATTGGGTAAAGAATGGTACTGAATTCAGACTCATGACGAGTGGTACCGGGGCAAAGCAAATTGCGTCCGTGACAGTAGGAGTGAACACTAAAGATTGTGCTCATGTAGAGAAGCCAATTGTGGAACTTACCGCAAACCCAAACCCGGTTGATTACGGTGGACCCACTCGTCTTATGTGGCACCAAATTGGCGGTCCGGCAGATGAATGCCAGGCAACTGCTGGTCCTGGCTTTAGCACTAACGGTGCGGTTGAAGGCAATACCAAATCTGCCCCTCTGTTTGCTGAATCAATTTTTACCATTGTTTGTAAAGGTCCTGGTGGTTCCGATACAAAGAGTGCAACGGTTGGTGTCCGAAGTGAAGTTGGAGGCCCTATAGACTCCTGGGTAGACAATACAAATACCGCTGGTAGTTCAGGCCTTGGCGTTGCAGTCGATTGTGGCACTATTTTGGCAACATGGACAAAAGCAAAGGCTTCTATTGAGGGCTATCGCATATACTACTACAACACAAACTCTGCATCATGGGCCTTGCTTAAGCAAGTTCCGCTTGCGCAGGTGCAAGGGTATGGCACAAGAATCGGTCAAACATTTACGCCGCCAAGCGTTAATACTGCATATCGTTATCGCGTCTACACTTATAGGGGTGCGCAAGAGGGTGTGGCTACCCAGGATGCATTTGGTTCACCCATAGCTGCGGTTCCGTGTGACTCGGGTGAGGGCGATTTATCTCCATCTAATAAAGATATTATTCGTATTCGCAATAAAGATTTGGTCTGGGATGCAAAAACAACTCAAGATCATGCCATAGAACCAGCATTGCCTATAGTGGCGGGTGATAGCGTAAAGTTTGCCATTAACTTGGTAAATGGTGGCACCACTGCCATATCTACTCCTATTAAAGTAGATGACTTGCTCACGAATTTAATAAGGCCAACTGCTGCCGGTGGTTTTAACCTCGCTATAAGCTGTGAAGCGAGTGGTCAGTGTCAGCTCAACAACGTGACCTATGACCCAAGTACAAATCGGTTAAGTATGATTGTGGCTCCTACTGCAGGAAACAGTTTAGCGCCACTATCGGGTGAGGTGTGGACTATAACCTTTACTGCTAAGACACAGGCTCCAGCCGGCCAAATAGGTAGACCGTTCAGGTTCCAGAATGTTGCCTGTTTGAATTTGCCTGCAGGGGTTGCATGTGAGAAAGAGGTGACCACGCCACTGCTTATAACCCCGTATGTCTTGGTCTTACCGGCAGGTGCGCCAACGTTTGAGGAAATACAGTAGTAGGTAAAAGGTTATAAGATAGTGGCCGCCAGTGTGGAGGGGGGAGTAGTAGTAAGTCTTAAGAAGACTGTATGACTATGGATGGTCCTAGGAAACCAATCGTTACTTTCCGAGATTTGGAGGTCTACCAAAACACCTATGGTGCCATGCTAGTTGTGATGCAAGAAGTACTACCACAGCTGCCGCCTCGAGAACGTTTTGATTTAACTGACCAGCTCAGTCGTTCGTCTAAAGTTGTACCTAGGCTTATTGCAGAAGGATTTGCAAAGAAGCACCAAAGGGCGGGCTTTCAGAAGTATTTAGATGACGCAATGGCAGAATGTAATGAAACAATAGTAAGCTTAGAACAAGCAAAGGATATTTATAATGTAAATTCCGAATGTATTGAAGGATTACTTAAGATTTATGACCAATCAGCGTGCCAGCTATTTAAATTAGCGGAAGCATGGGATAAATTTACTAACCAAAGACGTAGGCCCTTTGACCAAACTGGCCGCCAAAACCAATAACTTTAAACAAGATTAGTTATGAACGTAAAAGTGAGTAAGAAAAAAACAATTGAAGAGAGCGACGAGGGGATAGAAGATATTTTGGAAGACCTGCAGGAAGATAAGCAAGAGCTTTCGCCTGAAGATGTGGCGCTTGCGGCAAATCGTCGCATGGCCCGCGTTGCCTACTATAGCGCCGCTGCAAGTATTCTCACTGTTATTATATTTGCCTGGCTTTCAAGTTTTTACGTAATTAACTTAGAAACTAGAATTAGTGAATCTACTACAGCTACCATGCAGCAGCTTGATGGGCGTATAGCGAAGCTTGAGGCGTCTGGTCTTGCCCCGCAAAGGCCGCCTCAGCCAACATTTGTTGAATTTACACCCCCTCAAGATGCGCCCAGACTTGGCTCAAAAGATTCTAAGGTAGAAATAGTAGTATTTGCGGACTTTCAGTGCCCTTACTGCGGAAAGTTTCAACAGGATGTATATCTTGAGATTAAGAAAGATTATATAGATACTGACAAGGCTTCCATGGTTTACCAAGACTTTACGTTCCTTGGTGAAGAATCAGACGTATCTGCCCAGGCAGCAAAGTGTGCAGGCGAGCAGGGTAAGTTTTGGGAATATCATGATTACCTCTTCTCTCACCAGAAGGGGGAGAATCAGGGCGCATTCGCTCTGAAGAATCAAAAAACCTTTGCCCGAACATTGAAACTGAAAACAGCTGATTTTAACACATGCCTCGATTCTGGTAAGTATGCGAGTGCTGTTGAGTCGGAGACTGCTGCTGGTCGCGCGATTGGGGTAACTGGCACGCCAACGATACTAGTAAACGGCAAAGTGTACGTTGGGGCTCTTCCGTACGCAACCTTTAAGCAGGCTATAGAAGAGGCTTTGGCAAAGTAAAAGGCGCCTCTGGTATTTTTCTCGATTTTTATGGTATTATTTTTTTAGAGTCATAACTAATTTCAAGAAATAAAAGATTCATGAAATATACAATTATTGCCATAGTGCTTGCTGTTGCAGTGGTACTCAGTGTATTCTTCTTGGTAAAGAGTACCAAGTCACCTGCGGATACTGCTATACCTTCCGTGTCTAATACCCAAAAGCCGGTTGAGCAAACAAAGCCGAATCAGTCTACTACTTCTGACTCAGCTTCTCAGCAGGCTGGCGACAGTAAGGCACAAGCTTCCAAGATTTCTAAGACCGAGTTGACTGCTCTGTTTGCAGCCTCTCCTGCGTCTGGCGCAAGTAAGGATGAATATCAGACTTATTTTAAACGCGTGCTTGAGGCTTCCGTCTCTGCCACAGTCCTAGACGTTACAGGGTGCGCACCAAAGCCAAATCTCATCCATTTTAAAGAAAAGCAAGCCATTACATTTGAAAATCGAGATTCAGCAGCTCACGTGCTTACGAATGGTCCCGGAAAAACTGTTATAGCAACGATTCCTGCAAATTCCAGCAAAGAGATTGTGCCTACAAGTGGCCAAGGCCTTATTGGCTATGCATGTGATGGGGTTGGTCCTGTTGGTGGTATGTTTGTGGATTAAATATTGCCAACGCCTTCATAAAAGACACGCTTTAAAAGCGTGTCTTTTGCTATACTATAGGTATTATGAAAAGTTCAGTTTTTACCCGAGAAATAAAAAAAATCATAGAACAGTATAGGTCCAAGTGGGTGTGGGGTGGTATTATAGTGTTGAGTGCTTTGTTAATTACGCTTTTATTTTATGGTTTTGGCTTACGATCGCATGGTTCTGCCTCGAATTTGGAAAACCAATCAATTGCTTCTGCCTCAAATTTGCTTGGTATTTCGATGGGTGATTCATTCGATGCACTAAAGGAAAAATTTACGGGGTATGCGAAACAGAAAGGAGCGCGCGCTGCTTTTAATTCTTTGGGAACAGCTATGTTGCCACCCAATATAGATGTACACTTGCTCGGTCATGCTATTGGAGATGTGTTGTACAAGCAAGAAGGTGCGAAAGGCATGACGGCTTGTACGAATGAGTTTCGTAACGCCTGCTCACATTCTATAGTAGTAGGTTTGTTTTCCGATAAGGGTGAGGGTTCTTTGCCAGAAATAGAAAAGGCATGCGAGGAAGCGCCGGGCGGGAATGGCGCTTACACAATGTGCTTTCACGGATTAGGACATGGAGTCCTTTCTTATTTCGGGTATAGTTTTGAAAAAGCAACCAAAATATGTGATGTCGTTGGCACACCGGAGCATCATAACCAAGAAGTTGGAGAGTGCTTTGGTGGAATGGTTATGGAAATTATTGAAGGAGGGTTCCATGACCGTGATATTTGGACTAAACAACGACCAAAGTATTTAGTTGCCACTAAGCCTCTGGGTCTCTGTCAACAATCTTTTGTCCCAGAGTCTGCTCGGTACCTTTGTTATGTGTACCTTACCCCTTACCTATTCGAAGTTGCTGGTGGAGATTTAGGAAAGTTAACGCCTGATGTTTATGTAAAGTCTTTTAAATACTGCGCGGCTTTGCCGGCTACTTCTCTTGTCGATAGAGACGCTTGTTTCGGGGGTTTTGGTAAGGAATTTATGGGAGTCATACAAGGACGCGATGCTCGTTCTAGCTCATTAAATAAGCTGTCGGCTGAGCAGTTTAAGGATGTCTATGCGTGGTGCGCATTGGCGAATGATAAAATGGGAGAGGGCGCATGTATAGTGCATGCTCTTAATTATGTATATTGGGGTGGTGAAAACGATGCGTCCATAGCTTTCAAATTTTGTGGTGCTGCTTTGAGCAGTTATGCAAAAGAAACCTGCTATAGGGGACTATTTATAGCTGTTAATGCTTACAGGCCAGATACTGCATACAAGCAGTCAATATGCAAAGAAGCACCAGAAGCATATACAAATACTTGTAAGACCATGTTGAATATTTAGAATTATGGAAAGAAATTTGTTATCCGATAAACTTAAAAGGATTCTTCCTGTACTCTGTGGTGCAGCGGTTATTCTTTGTGTAGCTAGTGGGGCGTACTATATTTTTTCTTCTGCAGGTCCTATTAAAGGGGTTCGACAAGTTGAAGGAGTGGTGACTGGAGGAGCGTTGGGTGCCGCTGTTGATGTGCGTGCGGAGGCTTCTGCTCTGGTGAAGGGGTGCGCAACAAGCGAATACCATCCTACCTGCTATGATGATGCAATCCCTAAGCTCATGGATAAGCTTACTATGGAGCAGGCTTTTGATGTGACGAGGGCTGTACAAGATATGGATCCTTTATACTCGTATTGCCATGTTTTAGGGCACAAGCTGGCATCTATTGAAACAGCAAAAGATCCTACCAAATGGAAGGATGTAGTAGTTCGTTCGCCACAAGGTCTGTGTTCAAATGGGTCTATTCACGGTGCATTTCAGGAACGATTCCGACAAGAAACAATTTCAGAAGCCGACCTGCCTGCATTTAAAAAGGAAGTAGATGATGTCTGTGAAAACAGATCAGCATGGCACCCCACTCCTATTCAACAAGCGAGTTGCTATCACGCACTTGGGCACCTTCTTATGTATGTTACTGGTGGTGAGATACATAAGTCTGTTGCACTTTGCCAGGAGCTCGCCATAAAAGAAGGTGGTAGACGAGATTACCAACAATTGTGTTACGATGGGGCATTTATGCAAGTATTCCAACCGTTAGAGCCAGATGATTTTGCGCTAATCAAAGGTAAGGTACCTGCAGTTGCTGATATGGCCGAATATTGCAAGGACTTTCTTGGGAAGCAGAGACAGCCTTGTTGGTCTGAAAGTTGGCCGCTTACTCGTGACACCGTACTTACTTCGGCAGGACTTACGCAATTCTGTACCAATAAAAATTTGCTAACGAGCGAAGATAAAGATCGTTGCTTCGTGGGTATGTTTTATGTTGCTATGGCCCAGTTCCAATTAAATAGTACTAAGATGGCTGAACTCTGCGGTGGTCTTGCTATAGACCGGCAACCGGTGTGTTATGCAAATGGCGCCTCACGGCTTATTGAGACAGATTTTCGTAACGTGCAAAAAGCAATTTCGTTGTGCAAGAGTGGACCAACAGAACCAATTCGTAGTGGTTGTTATAGTGAACTCGTAAAGTATTCCACCTATGACTTTCCCAGTGGTTCGCCGGAACAAGCAGAACTGTGTCAGTCTTTACCTGGAGAGTGGAAGCAACAGTGTGTGGATCGTGTGCGGCAGTCTCAGTAATATTTTTGTCGTGTAAATGCGTTTTGGCCTATGGGAAAGAAGAAAAAAATCGGGTTGTGCGTTATTGTATTGGCGGCAGCATGTGCCGGGTATCTATTGGCGAGTTCTGCAAAAGTAAATGCGCGATTTAAACAAATTACTCCCGCTCAGGCCTCTGTGGTAAGTCTAGAGAAGGATGGGTTCCAGCCGGTTTCTATACATATCGCACAAGGGACTCGTGTAACTTTTATAAATCATACTGACAAGGCTATGTGGCCTGCTTCAAACCTGCATCCGACACATGAGATATATCCAGAATTTGATCCAAAAATTAGAATAGAACCCGGGGGCTCGTGGGATTTCGTATTCACAAAACAGGGTACGTGGCGATACCATGATCATCTCAGGCCTACTTTTACTGGGTCTGTTGTGGTGGGTAATGCCGCAGCAGTTGAGGTAGTAGATTTGGCGGTGTGTAAAGAAAAACAAGACGTAGTAACAAAGCAACAATGCTGGGATGATGTGCTTGAACAGACAGTAACAACCAAAGGATTGGATGAAGCTTTTCGCGTGTTTGGTCAGTTGTATGATGCAGAGCCAGATGTGCCAAAAGCATGCCATGGGTGGGCACATATACTCGGTAAAGCAGCGTTTGATTTGTATAGCGAGCAAAAAGATTTAATTTTGAAAAAAGAAACGGAGTATTGCGGGTACGGGTTTTTTCATGGCTTTATAGAACGTCTCCTTCAAACAACAGGTGACATTGCGCAAGTAAAACAGTTTTGTGAATATGCCGCCGCCCAGCTTAAAGAAAGTGCTGCGGGCGCCTATGCGAATTGTTTGCATGGTATAGGCCACGGTTCTGTCTCAGTAGATGACGAAGCGCTCTGGGGTAATTTTCAAGCCATGATAGATCCTGGTCTGCATACCTGCGATGCCGGGTTTAGTGGGGCCACGGATCTTCGCAATTGTCGGGATGGCGCATTTAATGCCATGCAGCAATACGAATATAGGGGTGAGTATGGGCTTACCTTTAACCGCACCGATCCGTTTAACCATTGCCGCGTTCAAAAGGAAGACTATAAACCTTCCTGCTATTTCGAATACGCAGGTCTCCTTGCCGAGCTTACTAATCGAGACTTTGCTGAAGCTGCAAATTTAATTCAGCCAGAAAAAGTCAGTACACAGGTACGAACCGTCTACATAAGCAAACTTGCAGCAGATTTTATGCAAGATGATTTAGTAAAATCCTCGCAAGAGAAAAATGTACGTGACTGCCGTGCTGTCGCAGCTGATATGCGAGACAGTTGCTTTCAGGGAGTAGTGATAGGTTTTGTGGCCCATGGCGAACCTGAAAAGGAGCATGTTAAAGGTTTGGATTTTTGCAGACAGCCTTACTTGCATCCGCAAGAAAGGGACGTGTGTTACCAAACTATTCTTGGTCAAACTGTATCAAGAGCTTCAGATGTATGTGCAACAGTACCCGAGAAGTACAGGATTTATTGCCACTCATAAGCAGTGGTGTTTTGTAGTATGCTCCATCCATCTAAAAAATCTATGCGACTTGTGTGCTTAGTTTTACTCATATGTTTAATGCTTGTATGGGGTGCACTAGTAATACGGCATGAAAAGCATAAACTAGTATCTGTGGTTTATACGGGCACAGCGTTTAATCCGCCTGCATTGCGTATACCCCAGGGTGGGCGCGTGCTCTTTAAGAACGCTTCAACACGAGCGGTGTGGCCTGCTTCAAATGACCACCCTAGCCATACCGCCTATCCTGAATTTGACCCGAAAAAAGGAATTGCTCCAGGAGATTCGTGGACTATGCAGTTTAATAGGGTGGGGGTGTGGCGGTTTCATAATCACTTATTGCCTAGTCAGGATGGTGTGGTATCTGTATTCGACCCTCATAATCCTTCCGCTGTCATCTCTACAGACTGCGCGGCTGCTCTGAGTGCGGAATGCCTAAGGGCGGAGGTGGATACAGTTATTGCAACAAAGGGGGTAGCTGCTGCGCTCGATGTAGTGGCGAAAATTTCGAATAGCAATACCAGTTCGGGCCTGGATTGTCATGGTCTAATGCATACGGTTGGTCAAGCTGCATTTGCGCATTCTCTTGCTGGTGAGTATCCAAGTATTACTGATGCTACCGCATATTGCGGGTATGGGTTTTTTCATGGCTACGTTGAAGCTGCGTTTTTGAGCGGTTCGAGTCCGGGCGAAGCGACTGACATAGTCCGGGGGTTCTGCTCCTATGTGCGCGAGCATGCGGATGTTATTTTATCTGACGCATGTTTCCATGGGGTGGGACATGGAAGTTTGGCTTTTGTTTTGAGTGATGAAGGACTTTGGGGAAAGCCTCTTAAGGCCACAACGAAAGCTCTGGATGCTTGTAAGACCATTGCTCCAAATGAAACGTCGTATTCACGATGCGCTTCCGGAGTGTTCATGGAATTTGGAGAAATGGTAGTAAAGGGGCAGTATACTATGAGTGTAGACCCGGCCCGACCATTCGCACTGTGTGAGGCTTTGGAGCAGCAAAATCGTTTGGACTGCTATACTCAGTGGTATGGTATTATTAAGTATCTTGCAAAAGGTGACTTTAGCGCATCCCTTTCATATATTGATCAAATTCCGGATGCTGCCATTGCGCGCGAGTCTGTCATTACATTGGTGGGGGCGGATCCTGACTTGTCTGAGTCGCATTTGCTTTCAAGAATGCGGACGTGTAATACAGTAACCGAGTGGAGAAGGTGGCCATGCTTTGAAGGGCTTGTCCTTGCAGCGCTGTTAAATGCACCTGCGGGTACTGAATATAAGATAGCAACAAAAGTTTGCACACGGTCAGAATTTCCTGATCAGTTTGTGGCTCCCTGTTATGCATTCTTGGTTGACCGAGATACCTATGCGTACAGGGGTACGCATATGTCAGAGATTTGTTCTTATATGACGCGAGATAAAAAACCTCCGGTTTGTGTAGTTCTCTAAATATATATGCATCTAAAAAAACGTTCACGAAATCTAATTATTTTTTTTAGTAGCTTACTGATACTCTTCCTTATCGTAGTCTTACTACCCGTCTTTGGCGTGCGAATGGTCAACTTGCCACATATATTTCGTGCCCACAGAGTAGCGATTAAACCCGTAGAGCCTGATGAGTTCGCAAGTCTTACAGTACCCCAGCTCATTGAAAAAGCAGGTGATTATTTTCAGGTCGGAGAATATGACAAATCTACTCGCGCGTATGAACTGGCACTGCAAAAAGATGGAAATGCTATAGGTGCATTAGCGGGCAGGGCAAATTTATATAGATATCATGGCCAGTACGCAGAAGCTGAAAAATTATTACTCAAGGCGGTGAGTGTTGCTCCAAAAAATGGTTGGCTGCATATAGAGCTGGGAAAGTTATATCGCAACTATAATAAGCACGCTGAAGCCGAGGCAGAGTTTGCGAAAGCGGAAGAAGTTGATCCTACCAATGATCAGATATACAGCTACGGGCTTGGATATCTCTATCGGGATGAAGGTAAACTAGATTTGTCTTTACAAATGTTTCAAAAGGCCTTGGACTTAAATCCTAGCTATTTTAATTACATGGGGATGGGTGATATTTATCGTGAGCTCAAAAAATATGATGAATCGGAAAAGATGTTTAAAAAGTCCATTGAGCTTAATCCCAAAAGTGAAGCATATTTGGGTTTGGGGTACTTGTATCTACAGCAAGATAAGCTACCTCAAGCGGAAGCCGCATTTAAAGGATATCTAGAAAATATCCGTACTAAAAGCGAAGTATACTATGGGCTTGGCTTGGTATATCAGAAGCAAAATAAGCCTTCAGATGCCGAGCGGATGTTTATTAAGTCAGCAGACCTTAATCCGCAAGTTGGGGCATATGATATGCTCGCTGCGCTGTACCATACACAGGGTCGAACTGAAGACGAACAAGCGATACTGAACAAAAAGGCTGCTATGCAAAATAGTAAACCGTAATAGAAGAAGGTCTGCAGTATGACCATGCTAAAAAGAAAACTAACTATCCTTACGGTCAGTGTACTGGCACTGGTTGTGTGCTCAATATTTTTTTTCCATTACAGTTCAATGGTAGGGAAGCCATGGCGCATTATTGGCGTAAGACCAAGTGAAGAGGGTGTGGTTCACATAACGAGAGATGGATTTGTGCCGCAACAGATAACAGTACGACTAGGTCAGACCGTCCGTTTTATAAACGAATCAGGAGTCGAGGTTTGGCCTGCATCAGATTTGCATCCGACTCATAATTTGTATCCGGAATTTGACCCTAAACAGCCAGTTGGTGTGGGTAGCGCATGGTCTTTTATATTTTTGAAGCCTGGTCGCTGGGATTACCACGACCATTTGAATCCTACCCATGTAGGGACAGTAATAGTGAAAGATGCCCAGGGTAATAGCGTTGCGAGTTCGCCATGTGCAAACGCCGCTTCGCCGCAATGTTGGAACTCCCAAATATCCGAAGCACTTACGAGTAAGGGTGTAGATGCGGCCTTTACAATTCTCGATAATTTATATACTACTTATCCAACTTTTGCACAGAGTTGTCACGCTTTTGCCCATACGTTAGGCGATGCAGCATATGCACAATATAACACTACGAAAAAAGCAGATCTGAGTCCGAAAAGCTACTATTGCGGGTATGGGTTTTACCATGGGTTTATGGAGTCGTTGCTGCATACTACTGGTGACATCGAAGAGGCGCGAGAATTCTGCAAATACGTAGGGGAGCAGTTAAGTGCACAAACTACCGATGCCGAAGGTGCTTGTTATCATGGTATTGGTCACGGAGTTGTAGATGGGGGCGACCCTAGGGCTTGGGGTAATGCTCAGCTTATGATAGACCCAGGCATGCAACTATGTGAACAGGTGGCAGGTAATGATCGTTCGGAGTTTGGCAAGTTGTATAGGTGCGTGACTGGCGCATACAACGCTGTAGAAATCCTATCGCAGGACCCAAAGTATAAGTTGGAAGTTATAGGCAAGGATCCTTTTTACTTATGTCCATCACAACCAGAGGAATTTCAGGAGGGCTGTTACACAAATATGCTTCCCGCACTTTTTAGAAAGACCAACAATAATATAGAAGCGAGTTTGAAGTATATTCTTGAAAAAGTTCCTGATGTCGCCAACTCACACACCATAAAGTGGACAGTGGTGCAGAATTTGTTTTACGAAGCTATACGAATACACCTGACCGACCATGAGTATGGGGCGGGTGAGTTATTGCCTTTATGCGATAGCCTTGCTGGTAGTCTGAAGGATGCATGTGTCGCTGGCATCGCGGGGGGGCACATGCAATACGGAGAGCCTCAAAAACAGTACGTGAAAGCGCTGGCCTTTTGCGGGAGAGACTCTCTAAATTCTCATGAAAAAGAGGTGTGTTATGAGCATGTTCTGCCCAGACTGCGCATTTGGTATACTGAAAGTAAGAAACAAGAAGTGTGCAACTCTGTTCCGGCCGAGTATAAGCATTACTGCTCTCCATAAATTATGAAGTTCACTCAAACTAAGTTTTTGGTATTCATTTTATTTCTCACGGCTCAAGTTTCATTGCTCACGCCTTCCGCGTTCGCGCACGTCTCCGGTTCATCTTGGGAGCAAGTGTATGGTGACTATAAAGTAGATGTGGGGTACGACCCTGCTACGTTTGTTGCTGGCGAGCCACTGCGTTTAGATTTTAATGTTGTGAAAGAACAGGGTGGCGAAGACGTACCGTTTGCAGATGTGTGGGTGCGCCTGTCTCAAGGGAATAAAACCGTATTCGCTAGTGGAATACATAAACCAACACTGGGCAAAACCGGTATGACATTTACCTTTCCCGAAGCAGGGGAATACTTGCTTTCTGCGCGTTTTGAAAAAGAGAGTGGTACCATAGTAGAAGGGGTATTTCCGTTTACTGTACAACCTAAGCCTGTAAATGAAGCTGAACAGAAAAAAGCACCTATAAAAACTATACTTTTGTGGGCTGGCTGGTGTGTGGCAGTGCTAAGCGCGGGCGTGGCAGTGTATGCGTTTTCACTAAAGAAAAAAACAATATAACAATATGAACCAGCAAATAAAATACATATTAAGTACTATTCTTGGATTTATCCTGGTATTTGGTATTGGTATATCCGCAATAAAGATTTTTAAGGCAAAACGTAGTACGGCACCTGAAGCAGATGTGGCTGCAATTACAAACACCCAGCAAAGTCAACCAAAAGTTATGACACCTGTTCAGAAACAAGTTCAAGAGTTGCGTACTGAGCAGTTTAGTTTGCCGACTGAGGTGAGCTCTGCTGACTTAGTCTTTGCAGATTTGCCTGGAGTACTCCAAACTGCATTTAAGAGGTATGCAGCAGGCGCAAGGGTATATGGGGTTGCTTATGCCGAAGGTAAAGTTGGTTTTCGTTTAGAGCAGGATGTTGCTTTGCCTATGGACAAGCTCGCGCAGCAGTGGCAAGACTACCTAATAGCCTCCAAGCAATTTCTGAGCTCCAAAAACGATCCAACTGAGATTATGTATGCCGCAAAAATTGAAAATTATAAAGTGCTTTTTACTTTTTCACAATTGACCGGCAGTTCCACAGGGCAGACAATACGGGTACTGCTGGAGGCTGAGTAAGCTCTGAAAGCCGCATTTGTCGTGTGATTGATGAAGGGCTATATTATATTCTATGAACAGACGCGAATTTTTACGAACTACTTTAGCCGCGGCAGCGAGTGAGGTAGTGATGCGCGCGGGCGGTAACAAATTAATGGCTGCGGACAAGTCTACAAAAAAAGAGAGTACTGAATTTGTTGACGCTGCAAACGGTATTATTAAGAAATACCAGGAGAAGTACCGCACTGAGATTCCTGACCCCTTCGCAGATTCACGGGGTTATGAACTTAAAGTTGCTGAGCTTAGGAGGGTTTATAATCCAATTGAGGATATGGGGCAATTCAAAAAGGAACGGAAGCTAATTGAAGATGCTTTGAAAGAGCTCAGGTCGAATCCTAACAGTGGTATTCCAGCTGATACGCGTGTGCATATTTATATGCCTACTAAGAACGTTCGTCCGAGCCTTCTCTTTGTTGTGGGAAAAGACATATTTATTAATAAGAATGCATTGCTGAGCCTTCCTGAAAAGCAATTACCCCTAGTGCTTGCACATGAATTGTCGCATACTAAATTGCATCATTTTTTTGTAAAAAATATTATTGAGGGCATGCATGAAGGCAAAGAAATGTCCCCAGAAGTTTTTAATGCGGCCGTGATAGAGTTAGAGAAACAGGCAGACAGAGAGGCTATAAATATAGTACAGGGGGTTCCAGTGGCTGAAGGTGAAAAGAAAAAATATAGTGAAAAGGAATACGAAAGATTTTTAAATCAACTGAGGTTAATGGGAGGCGATAATAAAGAGCTTGATGCCCGTGTACATGCCTTAGATGAAATAGCAAAAGATCAATTACGTTCTACTATAAGTAAGAATTAACCCTTTTAAGTACTATAATTTGCATTTTTTCTTCCATCATGGTATAGTATAGTTTTGCCAATTAACGTAGCTATTTTCTCGTGGGCTTTTGATTATATAAGATTGACTCGTTCATTTTGTATATTTTCAATAGGACATGAGCCCTATTACTGTCATGAACAATGACAGCAAGGTGTCACTTTAAAGTTCGGAAACGAGAATAAAGTGATTGTTATAATCCGCTCTCTTAAGCGTAGTAGGAGGAAGCTATGCGCAAAGTATTTTTTTGTGTTATTTTGATTCCATTTTTCTTCGCCGCTGCTACAGCGCAAGGGAGACAGGAATTTCGTATAGACGATAAGTACATAATTGCGTTGGAGCCTGGCGAGACAGCTCGTTACAACAACCAACCAATGACTTTCTCAGTAGAAGGTGGAGGAAACATCTGCTGGAAAGATAAAGATGGTAAATGCTTACAAGCGTATACGGGCATTGGCCGCGCTGTACGAGTGACGTTGGCCTCAGCTTCTGGAGAAGATTTGCCCAAGAAAATCTTTCTTCGAGAAAAAGTTACGACCATTGCCGCTGTAGGGTGGCCTACCCGACCCTCTTTTGAGGCTTTGATTCCCTTTACTCGGCAACAAAACAAGAGTCTGGCAATTATGACCGATGTGCAAATGTCGGGCTATGACACTCAGCTATTGCTCAAGGATGCACAAATTGAATGTGACTGCGAACTTTCGATGAAAGAGAAGCAAAGAATTCAATTTACGGCGCTCATGCAATTTATATTCGGCTGGTCCGAATTTCGACAGGAGTTATGGCTTGTCGATAAAGCTAAAGAGCGTCATGTGGCAACCCTAGTTTGGCGTCATACGGGTCAGGGGGTTGGTTTGGCCGCCGTGGCCAACAATAACGGTCAGATAGTTGCTTTGAAATAACACAACCTTAAGCTAAGAAGTCAAATTTGAATAATCGATTTACTCTGAATCGGTTAGGATAGTTTGACTTCTTTTCGTTTTAGAACGTCCTAACCTTGCTATTTATATATAGAAGTGCTATACCGTAATTAATTTAAATACCTGAATGTTATTTCGTGTTCCATTGGCTGCATATAAGTTTTTGCTTATTGGGTACCAATAGGACGAGAAATTGGCGAGCGCTAAAATTTCTCCTATCTGCAGCTGAATGTCGGCTGCAGAGCGCACCACAACTTTATATACATGCGTCGTAAGCATGAAATAAAGAGGTAGTGCTAACTGTAAAATTGTTCTTTTCTTTTTCATCACGGAGGTAAGCGATGAAATCCAAATTAATTTGTGTCGTCGGGTTGGTTTTGCTTGGGCTAATATTAGCCAATCAAAATCCTTCGCCCGATAGTTCATTTTCCTCTTCTTCATCAGTGCAGGCTGCGCCGGTTGGTGGGTCTCGTGGGGCGGCATGCTACCTGCGCAGAATATCTGGAGGTAGTGGGCAAAGCCAATTTCAGCAGGGGAGCGGCACTCTTCTGCGGTTTGAGGGACTGTCAGGGGTATATGTTTTGACTGCTTATCACGTCAGCCACGGTATGGGCGGCGCGAGAAACAGCCAATTGTATGTGCCCAGCAGCGGAAGCTTTAGCGTATCAGATTTGTATGTAGATACAGGTCTGGATGCGTCGCTTGTGCGGGTGGACGGCTCGAGCCAAGAATTGCTTGCAAGAGCGTTGCTCTTAGATGGTCTGACTGCTGCCACATCGGGTGGGGTTGGTACTTACACCACCTACAATGACGCAGCATCTGGCGGCGCGGTGGACGCGGTCGAAAGAAGCATATATGTTCCAATGGTTGAGCAGATCACGAAGGCGATTGAGTTGCCATCGTTACAGCTCCAAGGGGGCTGGTTTTTAGACGGTGTCAGTTTCAAGTACGGGCAGTCTGGATCGCTGGTCTTCGCAGGGGCTGAAGTCGTAGGATTGGCTTCCACCAATCTTACGTACAAGGGTCGTCGGGGGCACATGTTGGTGCCTTTCGCGAAAATCAAAAAATCTCTGCTCAGTTTTGCTCAGACTGAGCGCGAACGACAATTTGCAGTGTCCAACCAAAGAACGCGATAAGGGGGTGACGGAATGATGAAGGTCGTGATTAAGGGACCGGTATGTGGCGCGTGAGTAACGCGGCAGATACCGGTCCTGTTTTTTATGGTATGATTTTTTGTAGTGAAGAAACTTTTAAAAAATTCTAGTTCTATTTTTGTGAAGTCCGTTAGGCCAGGCGTTGTTTTGAGTGTGTTTTTTTTGTTGTGCGCCATTTTTGTGGGCATTAGCATACGACTCATGTCTTCTCACAAGGATGATGCCTACATTCATCCTATTACCACTACTACAAAGCAGCAGCAATCACCGCAATCTAAAGGCGGTATTTATCCTGGCCAGGAGTCTGACCCGAAAACACACCCACAACAATATGACTTAGCTGTTGTGGAAAAGACCTTGGGCGCAAAACAGAAGTTGAAGTTTCCTGCTGTAGCAAATGAGTCTCCGGTTCAGGTAGAGGACCTCCCTCGATTGCTCCAGGGTTTAATATTGCCAGAGGGGTCGGGTATTGAAGTAGCCTCAATAAGATACAATAATGCCGAAAAGGGTTATAAATTGTCATATAAATTAGCTTCCACCATGAATTATCACCAAATAAGTGGGGCCTTTCGAGGCTTGCTCGGTAGTGACAAGGCTGCGGGCGAGTGGAATGAGGTGTATGGTTTTTTGGAACGGACCGATGCCTCTGCGGAAGTTCGGGTGGTGTGGCGGAGACCTGAAATAGGGGTGTATACTATAGAAGTACAATCGATGAACTTATAGTGAAGAAACTGATAGATATTCTCAGAAGTTATTTACTTGGTGCGGCCTTTTTGGTCGGACTGTTTTTCCTATTTTCTTTTGGTGGGAGTTCACAAGAAGGTATGGTGCATCTACCCGTGGCTAAAGCCATAGTTTGTACGGCTCCAAGCATGGGTTGCGATTTTGGCGATAATTGTGTAGAAGGAGAGGATTCCGGAGCAAATATTACGTATGCCAATTGTGACTTCGAGTGTTCTCCGGGTGACACGCAAAGTTGTACAACAGATATTGGCCGTTCGTGTAGTCCCGGCATAGCCTGCTACAATATTGCTCGTTGTGTTTGCAGTCCACCGGCGTATTCTCAACCCTCTTACTACTCCCAGCCTTCCTACTATTCTCAACCCTCTT
>CAZYMS010000002.1:17159-28341 GCA_964648985.1 uncultured Candidatus Saccharibacteria bacterium | reverse complement strand
TCAACCATCGTACTATTCACAGCCAAGTTATTACGCGCAAGCAGCCTATTACTCACAACCTTCTTATTCCTCAACCACTGCAGAACTATGGG
Source organism: uncultured Candidatus Saccharibacteria bacterium (assembly GCA_964648985.1). Lineage (GTDB taxonomy): Bacteria > Patescibacteriota > Doudnabacteria > UBA920 > UBA920 > JAEUSE01. Next base: position 28,249 of record CAZYMS010000002.1, on the reverse strand, counting down.
TGCGCCCCACTGGTTCCTCTACGTGGTATAAGAATTTAACCGTCAATACTGGCCAAGCCGTGGAGTATATGTGGACTTCAAGTGGTGGCTCCTCCTACTCTTCAACATATAGCGGAAGCTATGGCGGTGTTCCTACGGGTTTCTGTGGTAATCCAGTTAGTGGCGGGTGGGTAGCGAACAATGCTGCAGGCACTTCTGGTGGCACTATTCCTGCCTGTCAGCTTGGGTTCGTCATTACTCTTACATATAATGTTGATGGCGGAGCTGCAACGGATAGTATTGTTCTTACTGTAGTCAGCACGCCTGCGTGCACAAGCGTTGCGCCTCAAGCCACAGTTACTTCAGCGACATCTGGTAACTTCTATGCGTATGCGTATGGCGTTTCTTCCAGTGTGACATCTGTACAGTTTCCAACGTGGGGTAATCCGGGGGGGCAAGATGATATTGTCTGGTATAACGCTACGAATCTTGGCGGTGGTACCTGGCGCGCTACCGTGAATCTGGCGAACCATAAATTTGGTTCAAATGAGTACGGCACATTTAATACTCATGTGTATATGAATGCGCCTAGCTACCCAAATGTATTCTGTGGTGCGACTACGTGGGTACGCGATCGAGACCCGATTGGTGCACTAGACAGCGCGACCTGCAGTCTTATTACTGGTTGGACTTTTGATCCTGATGATACTCCAACTTCGCTAACTATTCATGTGTATAAAAACGGTCCTGCTGGAGGCGGTGGTAGCTTTGTTGGTGGGTATACGGCCAATGTCTCCAGACCAGACATAAATACCGCCTATGGTATAACGGGCAATCATGGTTATTCATTTGCTACTCCAACTGACTTCATGACTGGTTCGGCAGTGCCCCTCTACATATATGCTGTTAATACCAGTGGCGGAAATAACCCACTGATTGGCAATTCTTCACTTACCTGTGCCGTACCCCTCCCGCCTCCGAACTTTAATTTGTCGAATAAAGATGTTACTGCAGTCGGTGGCGTAGCGGTTTCGAATAATCCGACAAACGGCATAGCCGAGGCGCAGGTGAGCGGAAAAACTATTGGAGAGAATTCGCTTGTTAGTTTTGCTATTAACATAGTAAACAGCAGTACTGGCCCTGCGTCTGGCAACTTTACCGTAGTGGACACCCTCACTAACCTGGTTCCTCCCACTGGCGGTTGGAGTAATGCATTTAGTTCGACCAGTCCAGGTTATATTTCTCTTAGCTGTGATGGTCTAGCATGCAATACGGCAGGAGATCAGTACACTATAGGTGTACCTACGTGCGACAATGGTACCTGTAACGATCTTTCAAGAGTTGTCACATTTACAGTTACCTCTACAGGGGGTACGCTCGGTCAGAATGAATACATAGCCATAAAGTACAATGCTTTGCCACGGGGTCCCACAGTAAGCACTGCAAACATTTTCAGATTCACTAACGAAGCAGCTATTAAACAAGGTGCAGTTACGGTTGCCGACTGTACTGGGTTGCCGGGTGTGTGTCCGCTCCGTATTCCTCTGGTCCTGTTCTTCAGAGACCTTTCATCGCCGTTCCTTAAAGAAGTTCAATAGTATAGTCATGTGGTGTAGCATGCAGTATGTAAAACACCCCCGGGAGGGGGGTGTTTTTGTTGTCAGGTAACTTGTAATCCATGATGACCATGGTTTTTGTGGAAGTGTGGTGTAATACTGTGAGGGAATTGCTTAAACTGAAGTGGTTTTGTATACTAATTTCATGCTTACTAAAGAAGAAGTAATAAAAATAGCTACTTTAGCTCGGATTGAGCTCACCGAAGTAGAGGTAGAAAAGTTTCAGAAAGACCTTTCTACGGTACTTGATTATGTTGCTGAGCTGAATCAGATAAATATAGAAAATGTTGAAGAAGTTTCTCAGGTAACGGGGCTCGTGAGTGTGCAACGCCGGGACGAGCCAGTCCCTACGACTCACCGTGAAGCAATTTTGAGTCAGGCTCCTGAGATTAAAGACGGATTTTATAAAGTAAAAGCTATTTTGTAATTGCACAAAATTGTCCATAATTGCACAAAATTGTCCATAATTCTTTCGGAACAATTTTGAGCAATTTTGTACAATTCTGATCAATTCTGGACAATCGATATATGTTGGAAGGCCTCGAATATAAAAGTATAAGCGAGCTACGAGAATTATTAGATACTAAACAAATTTCGTCTGTAGAACTAACTACGTATTTTTTGGGGCGGGCGAAAAAAATGAATCCTGAGCTCAACGCTTTTGTAACTATCTGCGAAGAAGAAGCTTTACAGCAGGCGCGCGAAGCAGATGAGTACATGGCATCTTCGGGGCAGAATCCTTTGCTCTGTGGTATTCCGTACGCTGCTAAAGATTTATTTAATACGGAAGGTGTTCGTACTACTGCTTCTTCAAAAATATTAGACCAGTATATATCACCATACGATGCTACTGTCATAACAAAAATAAAAGAGCAAAAGGCCGTGCTTATTGGTAAAACAAACTTAGACCAGTTTGCCCATGGTTCTTCTACAGAAACTTCTGCATACGGTCCTACCAAAAACCCATGGGATATTACCCGTATGCCTGGTGGTTCTTCTGGTGGTAGTGCAGCTGCAGTTGCGGCAGGCATGACTCCGTGGGCGCTTGGCACAGAAACCGGTGGCAGCATACGCCAACCGTCTTCATTGTGTGGTGTCTCTGGGTTTAAGCCCACCTATGGCCGCGTGAGTCGCTACGGAGTTATTGCTATGGCCTCTTCGCTGGATAGTCCTGGTGCGCATGCGGGGTCTGTAAACGATTTGGTCAGCATTGCAAACGTCATTGCCGGCCAAGACCCTAAAGATTCTACCACGAGTGACGTTCCTACCAGCTACCAGCTACCAGCTACCAGCTCTCTGCAGGGTCTTCGCATTGGTATCCCCAAACAGTATTTCCCAGAAGGATTGCAGGACGAAGTGAAACAGCGTGTCCTAGAAGCAACTGAAGAACTTAAGAAGCTTGGTGCTGAACTTATAGAAGTAGATCTACCTACTACTAAATATGGTTCTTTGGTGTACGCTATTGTTGCGCCCGCAGAAATAGCATCGAACTTGTCTCGCTACGACGGTATTCGTTACGGCCATGTTTCCTCTGAGGCAAAGAACTTGCTCGATGTATATCAAAAGTCCCGCGATGAAGGTTTTGGAGACGAGGCAAAACGGCGCATTATGACTGGTACTTATGTACTTTCTGCCGGTTATTACGATGCATACTACAAACGCGCGCAAAAAGTGCGCAGGCTTATTATTAATGAATTTGCAGAGGTGTTTAAACAAGTTGACGTACTTGTTGCCCCTTCTTCTCCGACGGTTGCCATGACGCTGGGTAAGGCAGCAGATGATCCACTCTTTGGGTACATTGCAGACCAGCTTAATATTCCATCTTCCTTGGCAGGGCTTCCCGCGTTGTCCATCCCATGCGGGTTCGCGAAACCCCTTGAAGGTAACCAACCAAGCTTAGACGGCATGCCAGTAGGCTTGCAAATAATTGGCCCCCAGTGGGGAGAACAAAAGATATTTGATGTTGGGCATGCGTATCAAAGTGTTACTGAGTGGCACAAGAAACATCCAAGGGTGTAAGTTCCAAAAAACAAGCATCAAATAACAAATAAATTCAAAATTCCAATGAACGAAAAATCCGAAAACGGAAAAGTTTATGATTTGGAAGAGCGAACATTTGTTTTTGCAAAAGATGTACGATTTTATGCGCAGAGTTTGCCCAAGACTATTGGGAATATGGAAGATGCTAAGTAGGTGGTTCGATCGTCGGGGTCCGTTGGCGCTAATTATATTGAAGCAAATGAATCTCTTAGTAAAAAGGATTTTCTAATGCGCATCAAGATTTGTAGAAAAGAAGCTAAAGAATCTGCTTATTGGTTGATGTTAATAGTAGATACTAATGATTCAAGCTTTTCTGCAAAAGGCGTTGCACTGGTGCAGGAAGCTAATGAGTTAAAGAAAATATTTTCAGCAATTTTGATAAAGTAGTTTAATGTTCGAGAATTTGGTAATTGGATTTTATTTGATATTTGTTATTTGAGTTTTGGAATTTTATGAGTGATATATTGGAAACTATTTCAGAGGGCTATCGGCCTGTTATCGGTCTCGAAGTTCACATTCAACTTAAAACTAAGTCGAAGATGTTTTCGAGCGCGCCAAATATGCTCGATATGGAACAGCCAAATGTAAACATAGACGAAGTGGTTACAGCGCAGCCTGGCAGTCTGCCGGTGATAAATGCAGAAGCTGTACGGTTGGCTGCAAAAATGGGCTTGGCTTTAAACTGTACGGTAGACGAATGGAGCAAGTTCGATCGCAAACATTATTTTTACCCAGACTTACCCAAGGGGTATCAAATTTCTCAACTTGACCAGCCTATCAATAAAGAAGGCTGGCTTGAAATTACCAAGGCTGATGGCACTATCAAACGAATTTTAATACAACGGGCACACCTTGAAGAAGATGCAGGCAAAAATATGCACCCGGAAGGGTTGCCGTATTCATTGGTAGATTATAACCGCGCAGGTACTCCACTGCTTGAAATTGTGACCCATCCGGTTATAGAAAGTGCAGAAGAAGCGCGCAAGTACCTGGAAGAGCTGCAACGCATAGCTCGGTATGTTGGTGCGAGCGATGCAGATATGGAAAAGGGGAGCATGCGCTGCGAACCAAGTATTTCTGTGCGTTTGCCCAGTGAAGAAGGTTTGCCGCCTTACAAGTGCGAAGTGAAAAATATTAACTCATTCAAATTTGTTGAGCAGGCTATTCAGTATGAAATAGCGCGCCAAACAGAAATGCGTAAGAACGGGCAGACCCCAAAACAGGTAACCATGGGCTGGAATGAAAAGCTCAATAAAACTGTTGAGCAGCGCAGTAAAGAAGAGGCAAATGACTACCGGTATATGCCGGAACCAGATTTACCTCCCTTGCATTTTTCCGCTGAATATTTAGATGCTTTAAGAGCGGAGTTGCCAGAATTGCCGCAGGCAAAGCGTAAGCGCTTTAAAGAAGAATATAGCTTACCCGATAGTGATATAGAAAATCTTATAAACTGGAAAGAGCTTAATTACTACTTTGAAGGTGTGGTTAGTGAACTGGGGGCGTGGATTGAAACCGAAAAAACAGGGGACAGAGCCAAGCTCATCAAGGTCGCAGCGAATTGGTGTTTACAAGATTTTAGCGCGTTGCTTAATGCGGGCAAGCTTCAACCACAGGACTCACGTGTTACTGCCGAGAATTTGGCGGAACTGGTTAAGCTTATTGACAGTGGCAAAATTTCTTCTGCTGCAGCCAAACAAGTATTTAAGGAGATGTTCGATAAAGGTGCCGATCCAAGCGAAACAGTAAAGGATTTGGGCCTGGAACAAGTGAGCGATTCCGGTGCTATAGAGGCTGCTATAGATGCTGTACTCGCTGCCAACGAAAAAGCTGTAACTGACTACAAAGCAGGGCAAGAAAAGAGCTTCGGCTTCCTTGTTGGACAAGCTATGAAAGAGCTAAAAGGCAAGGGTAATCCGCAAGTAGTAAACGATCTCCTAAGAAAAAAACTTTCATAAGGTACGAAATATGTGCCGCCGCGCATATGCGCGGCGGCATTTTTGCATGGTATAATTATCTTATATTTTTATATTAGATTTATGAAACAAAAGTTTGGAATTTTACTAGCACTCGTAGTAATAATAGTGGGTGTTCACATGCCTGTGCAAGCGGTAAGTGCCGCAACTGTATATTCGGTTAAAGACTATGGTGCTAAGGGTGATGGGGTAACCAATGACGGACCAGCTTTCCAGCAGGCAATAAATAATCTACCTACTGCCGGTGGTACTGTCTTTGTACCCGCAGGAAATTATCTTATAACGACTCAGGTAAATATTAACCGCGACAATGTTGCTATTCTGGGAGTGGGAAATGAGTCAAAAATTAGCATTAAGCCGGGACCGTACAACACAGTGTTTATGATCCCGAGTCTGGAAAATAATAGTAAGCAAATTGTACGTAATATTAGTTTTTCCAGGCTTGAATTCGACGGTGCAAAAGTCCCTTCAGAGTGGGATACGGGCCCTCATTTTGCACAGGCCTTTTTCGCTATTTGGATTGCGCAAGCAGAAAATGTGACATTGTCAGAGTTGTACATGCATGACTGGGTGTTTGAACCAATCACGTTTTCTAATGGAAATGAATCTAATCGAAATGGAACTGTGGATCGTGTACACATAGAAGCTTCCGGGAGGAACGGATTTCATTTTGGACAAGGGTATAACTTGAGCGCTCGTCTGGTGCATGTAAATGATACGCCTTCACAGCAGTGGGGTCCTCATGCGGGCAATAGCTTGGATGTAGAAGTCGAAGGGGTAAAGGCTGAGGTGAACGGAGCTCTTTTAGAAGACTCTCTTTTGGAAATGGAAAATACGCAGACCGCTACTGGCGGGGTAGCGCTGCAGCCCGCTTACGGTCCGCTTAGAAACTTCGATATTAAACGTACGCTTTTGCGCAATTTTTCAGGTGGTGTGGGGGCGTTGGGTACTCGAGACGGCGACGTCGCTCGCCTGAGCGATATTACTGTACAGGATAGCTGGATTGTGGACGATAATATAAATGCATTTCGTAACATGTTTACTATTCAAAAGCTGGATAACTTTATAGCAAAGAATAACGTATTCAATGACTATAAACTGAATTCCCAGGCTGCGGTGCTGATAGATAATGCTCGTAACGTAACTTTAGATAACAACAGGATATTTCGCGCTGACTGTCCGTTTTTGGTGAAGTCGGACAGTAGGCAGATTAGTCTGGTAAACAATGTATATACTGAGAACTCTTGTGCTATAAACGATGACAATTCCAATACTGGTGTGGTACTTCAAAATAATACTACTGTGTCTGAAGCTTCCATTGATCGTATTGCCCCGACCGGTGTAACTATTGGGGTCCAATCTGGTCAATCTTTCTCTTCGCCTACTCCGGTTACAGTCGGTGCTACCGATAGCGGGGTTGGCGTGGCACGTATAATGTATTTTATCGACAGTATACCCCAAGGTGTAATAGAGGGCGGGTCTGGTTCTTTCGTTTTTGATGCTACTCGTTATGCGAATGGTCCGCACACTTTATCTGCACGGGCTTGGGATAAAAATGGAAACATCGCTCCCGTGAAAACCGTAAGCGTTATGGTAAGTGGTAGTACTACTATTGCTCCGGTTCCAACTCCAACACCTCCAGTACCAGTTCCTACCCCCACACCTATCCCCACTCCAACGCCACCGCCAACTCCAAAAGCATATCTAACAAATACTCTAGTAAATGATAGCGGAACTATTTACCTAATTAATGGAAATGTAAAAATTCCCTTCACGAGCTTAGCTGCTTTTAAAGGTTTGGGCTATCAGTTAAAGCATGTGGTCAAGGGTAGCACTGCACAGTATAAGTTGCCATCAGGCGGCTATCTGTTTAACTCTGCAACACAAAGCCATGCCTGGGGTACATGGGTAAAATATGGCACCACGGTATATTATGTTGACTCTGCCGGGCTGGTACCCGTGCCAACCTGGGCCATCTTTTTAAGTAACTTAGGTAAAACAGAATACATTCTCCCCGCAAACAGAGCCGATATGGATATATTCAAGGGCAACTCGTCTCTCCCGCTTTTACAGATGAATGACTCTCGAGTTATAAGGTAACGAAGGGGAGTAACTCTAAATGTATCAGCCGTAATGTGTATATAAACCAGATATTAATGAATATCTGGTTTATTTCTGCTTATTATTGAAAATAACGTACATGGGTTTTACGGGGGTTATTCTTTTTCGTCTTATTGCATAATTATTTTCATTTCAATACTATACAGTGCATATGTACTTTAACAAATGGAAGTGGCTACCTGTGTAGTGACTTCTGTATAGGGGGAGTAATTATGCTTCTCAATGCTTAATCGTTGAATGGTGGAATCAAGTCCGCCAATCACTTCAACCTGATTTAAAGGAGAGCGCAATGCTAAGGAGAGCAATAGGAAGGTTGCCAAGAAATCAGTGGATTGAAAATGGGGCAGAAGTAGTTATGCTGATATTTGTGCTAGTATACAAAAATTCTGCCTTAATTACTAGAGTTTCAAACGCGTTTGCAGATAAGCAAACGCCTTCAGCAGGGGATATCTCATGGGCGATCTTGATTATTGTCTTTGTCGCCCTATTTCTGTTGAATGAATCCAGAATCATGTTGGGTGTTATGTTCTTCGTGATTCTGTGTGTGTTGGCTTTTTTCGACTTGGGTTTGGGTACTCATATGACAGCCCAAGTGAATCCGCAAACGGGGCTAACAATTTTTTGGGCACTAGGATGGGGGACGTTTCTCTTCCTCATTCCAACGTTTCTCGGCTTTGTTGCGCATTTGCTATCTAAGGACGAAGACGAGGGAGATGAAGTAGTGGAATCTGAAGTAGTAGAAAGGAACCCTACGCCCCCAGTGAGGGAATCGTCATCGGGTAGTCGTTTACTGAGGGCAGCGGTGGTCATTCTATTTTTAGCTGCTGTAGTGGCGGGATTGAACCGTTACTATAACTTTAGCACTCGCATCAGGATTCCATATCCTGCGCTCATGACTGCTCGCCTGCCGCAATCCAATGCAACTCAGACTTCTCAGTTACTAGTTGAATTGCCTAAAGCTGTTAATACTCCACAGGTAAGATTGGTTCAGCCAACTCATGAAACTTCTCCTACTCAGTCACCACCATGCTCTGTTAAGATTACTCTTAAAGGGCCATTTTGGATTGCTGAGTCACCCTCATGCTTTGTTGGCAAGGTTGAATGGGCAGCAGATCTTAACTCTGGAGCGTGGCATGTAATGGATAGGTCTGGTGAATGGCTAGTATCTGAGCCGAAAGACGGGTTGCCGGCAGGGCAGGTGTGTTTTCGGCTATCTGGTAATCGAATCTACTGTGCGGAAAAAGTTGCTGCATCCAACACATATACTTTTTTCCAACAATAGACCAGACATTGAGGGGCAATTATCATAGGCTGTGGGTTTCAATTTCCTACAGCCTTTTTATTGTACGTTATATAGTTTATACATAGAAAATTATCAACGAACTTTATAGTATTTATTTGCCTTAAGAATTTCATATAGTTATAATGCTAAGTCCTGTCTGCATGCGCAAAAGCAGGGCTATTCCACGGTATAACAAATAGGAGGAACGTATGAGGTTGAATAAACGATTATTATCGTTCTTTTTTCCTTTTGCATTTGTGTTTGGCGTAATGGCTTTTATGGCCTCTCCAGAAAGGGGGGATAGGCTCGTAGGTGTGTGCGCTGGGATATGCCAGGCATTGGCCTTTACCGCATTTGCATGGAAGCTGAGCACTGACGCACCGGACGAAAGCTACTACTTTCCTCTGGTCAGGAATAATGTATTGGTATTTATGAGCTGGGCCATCTTAACGGTTGTTTGTTTTTCAATCGTAATAGATATATACACGGGGTGGGTATTCATCGTATTTGGAATTCTATCTCTCGTTGGCCTGTGTTTCGTAAAGACTCTTCGTATGTCCAAGCAGTGGATGGTAGTTGGGGATGGTGCTGCATTTGCACTGGTTCCACCTGGGAAAGGTGTCGAGGTTTTCTGGTGGGAGTCACCAGTTGAACTATCAGTGGTGCCGGAGGCAAAAAAGGTGCCACTCAATTTCGCGATTCTTTCTGAATTGCCGCTAGGGATGCAGGTAGATGTACTCACGGTAAGTTGCCAAGTAACTTTTGTAGGCGGTTACGGTGAGGCAGTGAGCAAAACTTACTTAGTCGCCTTGGCAGATGTTTCCGCGGAACTGAGTGCAGAAATTCAGGCTAGCGTAATTCCGCAGCCAAATGAATCTGCTCAGTATAGTGTTACGCTACCTTCTGACCTTCTCACTGTGCAGGGGCGAATAATGGATCGTTTTGGCTACCGTATACGGGTAAGTCTGCTTCATGCTATTTGACCTGAAATGGGGTCAGATGCTTTGGGTTGGTGCAAGACTCCGTCAGGAGATGCATCGGCCTTTTTTTTATATTGACTATTATGTATTATATTTCTTAAACCAGGTCTGTTGGCGTTTGGCGTAGTGTTTTATTTCGGAGAGAAGTTTCGGGAAGTGGGAGGAAATTATGAAGCTATCTGGATCGTTTTTTGACCTGATTGATGGTTTGGGGATGCTTCGCAGGTATTGGGAAACAGCACGATACTCTAAACCAAGATCATTAAGACGTTTCCAGGAGACTCCATCCGCGTGGAGCTGGATTATTTCCTTTATCATTCCTTCGCGTATCCTCTCAACGAGTCTTTTCTCAATTTTTTTATATAGTTCTTCGCGAGGTGGGTTTAGGTAATGTATTTTAATTGGCAACTCTAATCCGTGTTGCCTATATGTTGTAAGGTTTATATGTTTGGCCATTTCAGGGACTTTGCCGGTATGGGCAACTATTTCCAGTGCGCGAATAAGTCGACGCGGGTTGTGAGCGTCTATAGATGCTGCGCGAGTAGGGTCTTTCTTTTTTAGTTCAATAAAAAGTTGTGCAGTGGTTTTCTTTTCGAGCTTAGCGCGAAGTTCCAAATTTGGCGCAACTTCTGGAAGCGACTGTTCAATGAGTAAGGCGTCTACATATTGTCCGGTGCCACCACAGATAATGGGAGTTTTGTTGCGTACAATAATATCTAGAAGTGCTTTTGTTCCGTCGTGTTTAAAATCTGCTACGCTGTATTGTTTTTTTGGGGATATAAAATCTATGCAATGGTGAACAATGTCTTTGTAAACGAAATGAGCCTTGAGTTTCTTGTCTTTAGTCTTCGGCCAACGGCTGGTGACTAATGGCTTTTTTTCCCATACGCCAGGCACTTTACCGGCGCCCATGTTGAGTCCTATATATACTTGGCGGGAGTCTGCCGAAATAATTTCTCCATTACACTTCTTAGCGAGCCTTACCGCATACTCGCTTTTACCACTCGCGGTGGGTCCGATTACCACATGTAGCGTGGGTACGTGGTGTGCGTTAAGTTGTTTTGTTTGCCGGCTAGGCATAAAATCTTTAATTCCTAAT
>CAZYMS010000002.1:0-17059 GCA_964648985.1 uncultured Candidatus Saccharibacteria bacterium | reverse complement strand
TAATTCCTAATGGCTATATGCTCGGTTTTCAGTTATTTTTACGTAGTGTGGTACAATTAGTATAGATAATTAGTGTTTAAAATACTAATATTATGAATAAAAAAATACTTATACCAGCAGTTTTGGTCATTGTATTAGTAGTAGCGGCCGGTTTTTTGGCGGCACGAAAGGGGGCCGTACATCCGGCTGAAAACGACAATGCAACGACTGCTAAACAGACGAATGTAAGTCAAGATGCACCACAAACTAATATATCGGAACCTGTAGCTCCTACGCCTGTAGCACAACCGCCTGTACAAGCCACTCCTCCTGTTGCCGATGCGCAAAGTCAAGGTCGCTTTAGCTCAGAGCAAGATGTAGAAGGCGTAGATGTGCAAGTATTTGAAGTTGTCTACGATGGCGTCGCTTTCTCTCCTAGCACGGTTTCAGTTAAAAATGGCGATATTATTATTTTCAAAAATAATTCCAAGGTAGACTTTTGGCCAGCTTCTAATCCACATCCGCTCCATACAGATTATCCCGAGTTCGATCCTAAAAAGCCTGTTGGCGCCGGTAAGACATTTGAATTCAAATTTATTAAAGTCGGTACATGGAAATTCCATGATCATTTGAATCCTGCTGTGCGTGGAGTTGTGGTGGTCAAATAAGTAGAAAATGTTGAACGCAGCATGCACAGTGAAATTACCTATGAATGGAATATTGTCGGACACCAGCAGGTAAAGAGGCTTTTGGATTTGCAGATGCAGAATGGCGCTGTTGCGCAGAGCTATTTATTCGTAGGTCCTGGCGGAGTGGGTAAGCGAATGCTGGCAAGAGAGTTTGCGGAACGTCTTGCTGGTTCTAATACGGACGTAATAGAGTTCAATTTCGCTACTCAGGGAGTAGAGGATTTGCGGCAATTACTTCAGCGCATAGCACTGCGTCCCGCCAGTGGTGCATATCAGGTTGTTGTATTTGATGGCGTAGAGCACATGCAGCTAGCAACCAGTAATGCCCTGCTTAAAACTTTGGAAGAGCCACCGGCTTCTACCATCCTTATACTGGTATCCAGTCGCATGAACGTCCCTGCGACTATAGTTTCGCGTTGCCAGAATATTCAATTTGGAAACCTAACAGAATTAGAACTGCAGAGTGTGATTCAGGGATTGAGCGAGTCCATAGATGAGAATATGATAAAAAGCGCGCACGGTATTCCCAGTCGTCTCCATGCTGCTACGCGTGGGGCAGAGCAAGAAATGAAGTTTGCGAAATGGGAACGTGAATTAACCGAGCTTATTGCGAGCTCGGTACTATCTCGCGTTGTTCGTTCATCGGTACTTGCCACAGAAGAAGTATCCGATTTAGAAGACCGTATACGATATTGGCTTGAGTACTTCATGCAGCCGGGGAGTGATGCAAAATTGTTATCTCGTAGACTTAAAGTGTTGCAAGAAAGTTTTACCCGACTTCAAAAAAATGGAAACAGAAAAATGGTAATGGAATATCTCTGTTTAAATATCTAAAAATGAATTAAGAATCATGAGTCAGGAATTAAGTAAGATAAAGACATCATGCAAAAATCAAATATACAAACTGTTCTAAAAAAAGTTTCCGTGCTTGCGGCGCTGAGTTTGCTTGCGGTAAGTTGTAATCCCCTCGGGGGAGGGGGTAATAGCTCTGCGGGACTTGGCGTCGTGAAAACAACAAATGGTGGGGCGGACTGGACTTTTATGGTCAATGCTCCCGCTCCGGCCACAAAAAAGAAAAATGCCAAGATACCTGTTTCCCCCCTGAGTACCAGTCCTGTGCTTGGTCTTCGTTTTTCACCGGAAGGCAGTCAGAAACTATATGCGGCAACGCAAGGCCAAGGGTTATTCTATTCGGAAAATTCAGCTGATTCATGGAAGCAGGTGCTAACTAAGTTTAATGCCTATGATTTTGCTATAGATCCTACGAATCCAGATCATATATTTGTAGCGGGACAGGCGAATAATCAGGCACGAGTTCTTGCAAGTATTAACCGTGGGGGTTCTTGGGAAGAGGTTTATAACGATGTGGCTGCAGGGAACGCAGCTCGCTCAGTTGCTCTGGATCCTTCAAATCCGAAAACCGTAGTGGTAGGGCTTGGTTCAGGGAACCTAATTACAAGTAGTGATGGCGGCGCTACCTGGGCACTCCTTCAAAATTTTCAAGATCCGGTTACCCAGCTAGCGTGGCAGAAGGATAGGTCGCTCTTTATATTGACTCGCGGTAAGGGTTTATATGTAACCCAGGACGGTGGTAAGACTATACAAAATATATCTAAGCAGCTACTAAATATAGATGAGTGGCGTCAGAGTTTGCTTAGTAGCGCGAGTGGCGATAAAACAACGGTGGCGCCTATTGATGTTCCTCAGCAGCAAACTACCTCCTTTTATAAAGTCGTAGTGGGGGCGAGTAATTCTCAGCTTTTATATATTGCGGCAAATAATGGGTTGTTTGGGAGTACAGATCGGGGAACGACCTGGCAATATATGAAATTACCTCTCAAGAGCACCCAAATAACTGAAGTTCGTGGGCTGGCGCTCGCAGATAGTGATAAGCTCCTCTATGCGTCTGTGGGAAATACGGTATTCAAGACTGTAAATAGTGGTTCTTCGTGGCAAGTGGAGGCTATTGCCACTAGCGGCACAATCAATTATATTTTAGTAGACCCAGCACTCAGTCAGATAGCCTATATAGGGCTTATACCGAGCCAGCAGCAGTAAAATTAGAATAATTAATTGACAAAAGTTAAAAAACTTAAAAAAGTGACAAGAATATAAAGCGGACTATCTAATTTTTTCATTTTTATTTATTTTTGTTCATTTCTGTCATTCCTCATTATGCTTGACCAATTACTTACAGATCACAAGTCGAACTTCGAAAAGACTATCGAACATTTTCATGAAGATTTACTCGGGGTTCGCACTGGCCGCGCCAATCCAGGAATTCTGAATACAGTCATGGTGGAGGCATACGGTGGAACGCAACCGCTTCATCAGGTTGCGAGTATCTCTGTATCCGATGCCCGTACGCTCACTATAAGCCCGTGGGACAAAACGCTCCTTCAGGCAATTGATAAAGGTATACAAGTGGCGAATTTGGGTTTTAACCCGAGTAATGATGGCCAAGTGGTCCGCGTGATTTTGCCGGCACTGAATGAGCAGCGACGTAAAGAAATGGTAAAGCTTGCTGGACAGATAGCAGAGAAAGCTCGCATTGGTGTACGAAATGTGCGCGAAGATATTTTAAAAGCCGCCAAGCGCATGGAAGCTGACGGAGAAGCTACAAAAGATGATGTGGCAAGTATTCAGAAAAAAGTTCAAGCGCTCGTAGATAGCTATAACGATCAGATTAAACAGATTGCAGAAGAAAAAGAAAAAGAAATAATGACCGTCTAAATGTATAGTCAGTAGTCAGAATACAGTAGTCTGTATTGAGAACCGGCTACTGACTACAGGAAACTGACTACCTATTTATGATCACTACAATACTAATTTTTGTCGTAGTTCTTGGTCTCCTCGTTTTTGTCCACGAGTTGGGTCATTTTTTAGTTGCCAAGAGATCCGGCATGCAAGTGGATGAGTTTGGTTTTGGTTTCCCTCCACGTGTGCTGGGAATATATCGTACCAGTAAGGGCGGCCGGTTTTTGCTCGGCTCAAAAACACCTACAGATGCCATCGGTACTATATATTCCATAAACCTTATTCCGCTCGGTGGTTTTGTAAAAATAGTTGGTGAGAACAATGATGCTCCAGATAATCCAAATAGCTTTGGTAAAAAATCTTTTTGGATGAGACTTTGTACGCTCCTGGCAGGTGTCGTTATGAACGCAGTACTCGCTTGGGTGCTTATTAGCATAGGCCTGGCGGTTGGTATACCTACTGTCATAGATGAGCAGAACGTGACTACTTTGCCCCAGGGCGCAACATTATCTGCTCCAGCGCTGACTATTCTAGATGTAAGACAGCAGTCTCCTGCAAGCAAGGCAGGTATTTTAGTGGGTGATAAAATACTTGCAATAGATACGACACGCGTTGATTCAAAACCCGTAGAGGAACAAATTGTCTCTGTGCAGAATTATATTAAAGAGCGCAAAGGCCAAAGTTTTGAATTTATTATTTCTAGATCTGGTGAAACTCAAACACTAATGGTCGCCTCAAATGCAAATCCGGCTCCGGGAGAGGGTCCGACGGGGGTTTCGCTTGGTATGGTTGGTAAGCTCCGGTACCCCTGGTATAAGGCGCCTCTCACTGGTCTTCGCGTCGCAGCCGAGCAGTTATACGCGGTAGCGGGTGGTCTTGCCACGCTTGTAAGTGGCGGTGTTTCACTTAACCAAGTTGGCGGTCCCGTCAAAATAGCGCAGCTCACGGGAGAGGCGAGTAGGTTGGGTATAATTTATCTGCTTCAATTTGCTGCCTTTCTTTCACTGAATCTTGCAGTACTAAATAGTTTGCCCATACCTGCGCTTGATGGCGGTAGAGTATTATTTCTTATCATTGAAAAGATTCGACGCAAGCCAAATAATCCGAGTATTGAACAGGCGGTCAATGCCGTAGGTTTTCTTGCTTTGCTACTGCTTATGCTTATAGTAACCATTAACGATTTTCATGGCTTTAGTGCTATAGGTAAACTCTTTGGGAAGTAAAACAGAATCATGAAGTATGAGCCATGCCTCATCGGCAGGTCCGCCGATGAGGCGGATTAGGAATTATGAGTAAATCTTTTTGAGATGCAAGCTCCGATCCTGTCGTAATTCATAATTCTACATTCTTAATTCTAACTTTATATGAGACAATCTAAGTATTTTTTAAAAACAAGTAAAACCGTATCGGAGGAAGATACTATAGTTTCCTCGAGGCTGTTAAAGCAAGCGGGGTACATTAAGGAGTCTGTTGCAGGGCGGTATTACTTCACGCCAATAGGTCAAAGAGTACAACAGAAAATAATGAAGGTTATTAAGGAAGAGATGGATGCTGCTGGCGCTCAAGAAATGGTTAGTCCTATTTTGCATCCCCTGGAGTTGTGGAAGGAAACAAATCGTACAAACACTGCCGGATTCGAACTTATGAATGTAAAGGACCGACGCGGGAGTGATTTTGCACTTGGTGGTACTGCGGAAGAAATGTTTGTTGACTTCGTGCGGAAGTTCACAATTAGTTACCGAGACCTCCCCTTCAACTTGTATCAGTTTTCTCCAAAGTTTCGAGACGAACTTCGCGCCCGTGGGGGCTTACTTCGCGTGCGTGAATTCATAATGAAAGATGCATATTCATTCCATGTGGATGAAACAGATTTTCGAACTGAATATGTCCGCATGCAAGAGGTGTATACTAGGATATTTGCCCGTCTTGGTCTTAAGACAGATATTGTGGCGGCAGATAATGGCTACATTGGGGGTGAATACTGCCATGAATTTATTGCAGAATCTGGAGTCGGTGAAAGTAGATATTTTGTAACGGAAGATGGTTCTCTTGCAGCCCATGAAGACGTGGCAGTATTCCAGAAAAATCCGGCAAATGCAGGGGCGGATATGTTACCTTTGGAAACCATTGAACAGCCAGACTGGGTGCGAAATATGGATGAGAATGAAAAACACTATGGCAAGACAAAAAATCATTTTCTTAAAAATGTTGTATATAAAAATTCGCGAACAGGCCAAATCGTAATTGCCACAGTAACGGGCGATCTGGAAGTTAATAAGACCAAACTTGAACAGGTGGCAAAGATGGTGGGCCAGCTCGAAGACGCGGAGGAAAGTGATTTGGCCAGTCTAGGTACTAAATCTGGATACGTACATTCGTGGGGATATAAGAATGTGCTTACTGTGGCTGACGATGTATTTCTCAACGCGCGCAATTTGATCGGTGGTCAAAAGACTGAGGTTACTGATACAGTAAACGTAAATTACGGCAGAGATTTTACTTGTGATATTGTAGGAGATATTGCCATGGCAGCACCAGGTAGTATGGCGCCAAATGGTAAAGCGTATATTGAGAAAAAAGGTATTGAGGTTGGTAATGTATTTCAGCTCGGGTATCATTATTCCTCTCTTATGAAAGGTGCCTCGTTTACTGCAGAGGACGGAACGGAAAAACCCTACTACATGGGTTGTTATGGTATTGGTGTTGGCCGGACCATGGCTGCTATTGTGGAAAGGTATAATGATGAAAAAGGTATTCTGTGGCCAGAAACAATTACTCCTTTTAAAGTACATTTGGTAGTCCTGCCTGGTAAGGATCCAGAGAATGTTATTGCAGCAGCAGATAAAGTTTACGCGAATCTTACCGCTGCTGGGGTAGAGGCGTTATACGATGACCGCCGAGATGTTTCTGCCGGAGAAAAGTTTGCGGACAGTGATCTTATTGGTATCACGCATCGTATGGTGGTTTCTCAAAAAACATTGGCTGAACATTCTATAGAGTATAAAAAACGTGGTGAAATAGAAGCAAAACTAGTCCCACTCGACCATATACTACAAATATTGTAAAGTAATTAGGTACGAGTAAGGCAAAACGTAAAATTAAAAAATCAAAACTTCAACTCAAAAGTACTAACTGTGCAATTCCAGACTTTTGAGTTTTTGTTTGCTGTTTTGACTTCTCAGTTCTCAATTTTCAATTTCTTCATGTTTGAACCTATTTTCAAAAGATTTTCTCAAGATATCGGTATAGACCTTGGTACCGCAAATACGCTTGTATACGTGAAAGGCAAGGGCATTGTTATAAATGAGCCCAGCGTCGTTGCGGTTAACAATCGCACCAAGCAAATAGTGGCCATTGGTACAGATGCTCAAAAAATGGTGGGTCGTACGCCGGGCTATATTACTGCGACCCGTCCCTTAGTGGATGGGGTTATATCTGACTTTGAGGTCACAGAGCAAATGCTTCGCTATTTTATAGACAAGGTACATGCAGGTACTTACTCATTCCTTCGCAGGCCGCGAGTGGTTATAGGTATCCCGAGTGGTGTGACTGAAGTAGAAAAGCGCGCGGTGCAGGATGCAGCTATTAATGCCGGTGCTCGGAAGGCCTATTTGGTTGAAGAGCCTATGGCAGCAGCTATTGGCGCGCGGTTACCCGTGCAAGATGCTATAGGTAGTCTGGTAGTGGACATTGGTGGGGGTACTACTGAAATAGCTGTTATATCGCTTGGTGGCGTGGTAGTAGCTCGGTCCCTTCGTGTGGCGGGTGATAAGCTAAATCAGGCTATTGTTCAGTTCGCCCGCGAGAAGTTCAACTTGCTTATTGGTGAGCGTACCGCGGAAGAAGTTAAGATTAAAATTGGGTCCGCAAGTAGTCTTGAACAGCAACTTCACGCTCCCGCGCGTGGGCGTGACCTACTTACTGGGTTGCCAAAAGAAATAGAGCTTACGGATAGTGATATTCGTGACGCACTTGAGCAGCCTGTAAGAACTATTGTAGATAATATTAAGGCTGTGGTAGAAGAAGTGCCACCGGAGATTATTGCGGACATCATGCATCGTGGTATTATGCTGGCGGGTGGTGGCGCGCTCCTTCGTGGTCTGGATAAAATTATTGCGCAAGAAACAAAAATTCCGGTAGTTGTCGCAGATGATCCTCTTACCTGTGTAGCGCGCGGTGCTGGAGTAGTGGTGGAGGACTTGGAGGCGCTATCCGATGTGCTCATTCCTGCAGAACAAGAGGCTATGGGAAGGTAACGCAGGGATTAGATTTTTAATTTTATAATTTTCAATTTTCAAACAACACCTTTACGCACTCCCCATGTGCATTAAAAATTGCAAAATTGAAAATTGGAAATCACTGTTCTCATGTCTATTGCTCGTCCAAAACTAGTGCGGTATATACTGGCAATCCTTGCTGGGGTAGTACTTTTGGCCATTTTGCAGATTCGTGGCCTTACCGGGGTTCTTACTCGCACTGTTGCGGTCATCCCTAGTCCGTTGCTTGTTCCATTTCGTGCAGCGGCAACAGGGGTGCGGCATGGTATAACAAATGTGGCTTCAATTCGTACACTCTATGTAGAGAACGCAGATCTAAAAAGTCGTCTCCAAACTCTAGAGCAACGCATCGCAGAACTTTCAAATCTCCAGTCTGAAAATAATACGCTGAAGTCTACTTTGGGCTTCGCTTCAAAACCGCCTACCGGACTTGTTCCGTGTACGGTGGTTGGAAGAGATCCGGAGGGCATTACTCAAACGTTATTACTTTCGTGCGGCTCAAGCCAGGGCGTGTCCAGCGGACAGGGGGTGGTGAGCAGCGGTTACTTAATTGGTAAGGTAATTTTAACTACGGGAAATACAGCCACGGTCCGGCTCATAACTGCTCCTGCTATGGTTATTGATGTGCGACTTGCTACTCGGCAGGTGAGCGGGGTGTTGCGTGGTTCCTTTGGTTCCGGCCTTTTAGTGGATTATATTTCTCAGACTACTGAAGTCGCTAAGGGTGATCTTATTACGACTGCGGGTATAAACGATAAAATACCTCCAGATATTTTAGTAGGTAGTATTTCAGGTGTGGTGAAGGATCAGGGTGCTTTATTTTACAAAATTACAGTGACCAGCCCCGTTGATTTGCGCGATTTACGGTATGTGCATGTATTGAAACCGTAATGCAACAGAGTTATAGTTTGGTGGCTGCCAGTCTGGTAAGAAGTTTTAGGATTCTGGTCCATACAACCAAGACTTCCTACCATACTGGCCGCTATAACTTATAACCCGTTACTAGTTTCTATGAAATCTATTCTTTGGCCAACACTATTACTTATAACTCTATGGGTTATTATGACGGCAATTTTGCCAGGGTGGATGAGCGCGCGTTACGTGCCGAATCTGGTTCTGGCTGGTGTACTAGTGTTGGCCATAACTCATTTTGATGGTCGCACGGTACTGCTTACCGCTATATCCGGTTTATTTTTAGATATTCATACTAGTCTCCTTATAGGTTCTTATACCCTCGCACTCCCTTTATTATATTGGCTTACTCACTTTGTGTTTGTTCGTTTTGTCCCCTCAGATCGCATGAACGTTGCTTTACCTGCTACGTATATAGTAACGGAGCTTATGCTTAAAGGGTGGGTATATGGAGTTGGCTTATTTGCAGTAGTGGTGGGCTGGCCCATTCAGCCGTTATTTACTTTACGCGGGGGGCTATATACTTTTTTTTCCTTAGTTATAGGCGGCGTACTAAGTTTAGTTGTATACATAGTATGGCTTGAAATAACTCACCGTTTTGATAAGCCCCTCCGTTTGCGAAGATAAAGAGTTAAAAGTTAAAAATGAGCGTAGAGGTTTGAGCAATAATATCTTCTTGTTTCTTCTATCTTACCGCCCACTTACTTCTGATTACGTGCATGACTTTAAAATCCCATACATTTGAATATGACGACGCACCTCCACTAAAGAACGGAACAGATCTTGCGTTCGAGGAGGCAGTGCTGACAAACGTAAGTCCGGTGCAAGGTAGCTACGAATCTACCCGTACTGCTGCACACGCTTGGTGGGTTTTAAGTTTGCTTGGTGTTGTAACTCTATTATTGCTTGGACGGTTGGCGTATTTGCAAATTGGGAAGGGATCGAGCTTGCGCGCTATGGCAGAAGGTAATAGGCTGCGGGAGAGACTTATTTTAGCTCCAAGAGGGGAGATAGTGGATAGGAATAATGAGGTTCTGGCTCGAAGCAAGGCAAGTTTTCGGCTTGTCGTAACTCCTCTCGATGTTCCTCAGGATCAGATACGCTCAGTCGTTCATTCTGTTGCAGTTGTGCTTTCTTTGGATGAGTCAGTGCTCGTAGATGCGCTTAAGAAATTTAATCCACGTTCTGTACAGCCGCTCGTACTCTACGCCAACTTAACCACCGATCAAGCCGTGCTATTCGAAACGCGAGCACTAGAGTTCCCCGGGCTTTCTGTAGAAACGATTCCTATTCGTGAATATACCTCAAGCGAGAGTTTTGCCCATGTCCTCGGTACTACTGGTAGTATCAGTGAAGATGATCCGCACTTGCACATGCCCGGGTATTTTTCTGCAGATGTAGTGGGTAAGGCTGGTATTGAATCCACCTATGAAACACCGCTAAAAGGAGTTAATGGGCAAAATCTAGTAGAAGTTGACGCTGCTGGTACTGTGGTGAAAAGCCTCGGTCAAATTCCTTCCAGTCCAGGAAATACGGTGGGAACGACGTTGGATAAAGGTCTGCAAGAAGAGATATATGCTCAGTTTAAAAACAGGCCGAATAGTAAAGGTGCTGCTATAGCTTTGAATCCAAAAACTGGCGAGGTGCTTGCACTGGTATCGTATCCAGGATTTGATACAAATTTGTTTTCTGAAGGAATTAAGAATGAAGACTATCAAAAGCTGCTGCAGGATCCGCTGTTGCCGCTCTTTAATCGTGCAGTGAGCGCCCAGCTCCCTCCTGGTTCTACGGTAAAAATGATGGTTGCATTGGCCGCACTTGAAGAAAAGGTTATTACCGATCGCACTGTTATTACGGATAGCGGAAAAATAACGATTCCAAATCAGTTTAATCCAAGCGTTGTTTACGACTATGTGGGCTGGAAACGGACCGGCCTTGGACCGCTCACGGTAAGGTCTGCCATTGCTCAGAGCAGCGATATATTTTTCTATATAGTTGGTGGGGGGTATACTGCCGTGCATATAGATGGGCTTGGGGTTAATAAGCTCGCAGAATACTATCGTAAGTTTAATCTGGGTAAGAAAACTGGTATTGATATACCTGGAGAGAAAAACGGCCTTGTTGCCGATCCGGATTGGAAAAAACAGTACTATGAAGATAACGCAGTATTGGGTAAGTGGTACTTAGGGGATACCTATCATGTATCTATTGGCCAAGGGGATATGTTAGTAACTCCTTTACAGATGGCGTTATGGACGTCCATCATAGCAAATAACGGCGTTGG
Source organism: uncultured Candidatus Saccharibacteria bacterium (assembly GCA_964648985.1). Classification (GTDB taxonomy): domain Bacteria; phylum Patescibacteriota; class Doudnabacteria; order UBA920; family UBA920; genus JAEUSE01. The sequence continues at coordinate 6,161 of CAZYMS010000002.1, read as the reverse complement.
AATGAAGCCGCATGTGATGCTTAAAGTGACTAATACGGAGGGCAAGATTGTAGCTACATCACAGCCTCAGGTGCTTGTTTCTAAAATCGGAAGCGACGCAAATATAAAAGTTGTTCAAGAAGGAATGCGTGAGACGGTTCTTTCGGGGACCGCGAAAAAACTCCAAAGCTTGCCTATATCTTCTGCCGGTAAAACTGGTACTGCACAGTTTGATAATAACGAGAGCGAACACTCCTGGTTTACGTCATATGCCCCGTATGAAGATCCGCAGATAGTTGTTACGGTATTAGTTGAAGGTGGGGGAGAGGGTGGAGCTGCGGCCCTTCCGATTGCGCAACATGCGCTTAATTGGTGGGCGGTTAATCGCTATAAGCGATAGCAAGTAGAAAGTTCATACAGTTTGAAATTCAAAAGCAAGAATTTATGAACTTGATAAACTTCATGAACTTGATAAACTTATCCCATGCTCATTGACGGACGTTCCCTCGCTAAGAAGATATATAGCTCACTCACAACGCGGGTAGCAAGCTTACCATTTCAACCTGTATTCTGTGATGTGTTGGTTGGTAACGATCCGGCATCAGTTCAGTATGTTCGTATGAAGGCCAGGGCTGCAGAGCGTCTTGGGATTGCCTTTTTGCATGCCGAATTCCCTCAAAGTATTTCCGAAGTAGATTTAATACAAGAGATTACTCGCCTCAATACAACGCCACATTTGAGTGGTCTTATTGTGCAGCTGCCTCTGCCAGAGTGGTATAGTCGGGACGCTATTTTGGACGCAATAGATGGACGAGTGGACGTAGATTGTTTAACACGTGCAAATCTCGAGCTATTTTATGCAGGCAAGTCGGCTTTACTTCCTCCTACACCTGCTGCGGTACTTGCTGTATTGGATAGCGTACTTGATCCTGGGGCTACTCCACATTGTGTAGTTATAGGTCAAGGAGAGCTTGTAGGTAGACCAGTTACGTATCTGCTTAAGGCTCGGGGCTGGGATGTGGTAGAAGTGACCACTGAAACATCGTATCCCGCACAGCGTTCCTCGCAGGCGGATGTTATAATTACCGCAACAGGAAAGCCAGGTCTTCTTACAAGAGACTGGGTTAAGCAAGGTGCTATAGTTATAGATGCAGGTACTGCAGAAAATGCAGGAAGTATAGTGGGGGATGTAGACAGCGACACAGTTGCTAGTATTGCATCCTTCTTGTCGCCTACACCAGGTGGGGTTGGGCCGGTTACCATTGCAAAGTTGCTTGAAAATGTAGTGCTGGTCGCAGAACAAATGCCGAAGTAATTTCCTGCCTCGTTCGTCTCTTATTTCTTGACCGAGGTTGTGATTGTAGCTTAATCTTATCAGTGCTTGTGTGGGGATAAGCATGCATTGACAGTAGGTCAGAACCCCTGTAAAATTAGTCGTAATTAGAATTACGAAGTAAGAAGTAATAGTTATGCGGGATGTGAGCCTTTCTCCGTTGAGAAAGGTATTATTCTAGAGTAGTAATTCTGTATTCTTTATTCTATTCATATATGCCAAAGAAATATCTCCTGACACCCGAGGGCCTCGCTAAATTAAATGAAGAACTCAAGCACCTTATTGAAGTAAAGCGCAAAGAGGTTATTGAACGTATCCGCGAGGCTGCAGCCCATGGTGATTTAAGCGAGAATGCAGATTACGCGCAGGCTCGTGAAGAGCAGTCGTTCATTGAAGGGCGCGTTCAGGAAATTGAAGAAATGATAAAAAATGCGGAAATTATTACCGCAAATACTCAGCACAATGTAGTGACTATTGGTGCTACTGTAGTTGTAAAAGTGAACGGCAAAGAGCGCAAATATACTATTGTCGGAAGCAATGAAGCAAATCCATCCGAAGGTAAGATTTCCAACGAATCATTGGTTGGAAAGTCTTTACTGAGTAAGCGGGTCGGCGATAAAGTGACCGTTACCACCCCGGCGGGTGATTCATTGTACGAAATAGTTGCTATTGAATAGTCCTATTTTTACTCTTCCGCCCCGTGGTCACACGGGGCGGATTTTGTTATAATTACTATAAATAAGGGAAGAGGTGACAGGTTAGAGGTTAGAGAAAATACTTAGGTTTTTTGAGTATTTTTTGACCTACAACCTACAACCTACAACCTACAACCTACATATGAGCGAACGTTTAGAAGATATACGAACCAGAAGAATAGAAAAAGCAAAACAACTTGAGCAGGCAGGTGTATATGCGTACCCTTCCACGGTCACTCGCACTCATACCAATGCAGAGGCTTTGGAGCAGTTTGGTAACCTACAAGGCCAGGCCGTATCATTAGTCGGACGTATACGCAGCCTTCGGGGTATGGGTAAAATAGCCTTTGCCCATGTAGAAGATGGTAGTGCTCGTATACAATTTTTACTTAAAGACGAAGAAGTTGGGACGGAGCAGTTTGCCCACTTTTTGGACACGTTTGATGTAGGTGATTTTATTGGGGCAACCGGTACTCTTTTTGAAACTAAAACCGGAGAAAAAACATTGCAGGTACAAAGCTTTGTCATGCTGGCAAAGTCTTTACTGCCATTACCGGGTGAGCATTTTGGTATTGCGGATGAAGAGACGAAACTGCGCAAGCGCTATTTGGATATTTTATTTGACCCGACAGTTAAAGACCTCTTTGTAAAAAAAGCAAAATTTTGGCAGGCGTTTCGAGATTTTCTGTTAAAAGAAAATTTTGTAGAAATGTATATGCCAGTGCTTGAGCCTACTACGGGCGGTGCTGAGGCAGAGCCGTTTGTAACGCACCATAATGCACTTGATAGAGATTTTTATTTGCGCATATCGCTTGAACTTCCACTTAAAAAAATGCTCGTAGCGGGGTATGAAAAAGTATTTGAGATTGGCAGAATTTTTCGCAATGAAGGTATAAGCGCTACCCACCTCCAAGATTACACGCAAATGGAGTTCTATTGGGCGTACGCGGATTTTAACCAACTACTTGAGTTTTGGCAGCGCATGTACCAGTATGTTATACAGGATACGTTTGGTACGCTGCAGATTGAGGCCGAGGGCCAGATGACGGATTGGGGTGGTACCTGGGAGCGTATTAACTACTTGGAATTATTTAAAACGCATACCGGCATAGATCTCGATGTGGCTACGGACGACGAGCTTCGTGGATACTGCGATGCGCACGGGATCACTTATGAAGATTTTGTGCGTCGTGGCAGGCTTATTGATCTTATCTTTAAAAAGATACGGGTTAACCTACCTAAAGACAAACCTATTTTCCTTATCAATCAACCTATAGAACTAGAGCCTTTGGCTAAGAAGGTTCCTGGTAATCCTAAGCTCGTGCAGCGTGCCCAGCTTATTGCCTATGGGAGCGAACTTGGAAAAGGGTTTGGAGAACTCAATGATCCGATTGACCAGCGTGAGCGGTTTCTTGAACAGGAAAAGCTTCGTCAAGCCGGAGATGTCGAAGCACAGATGATAGACGAAGGCTATGTCGAGGCTATGGAGTATGGCATGCCTCCTGCTGCTGGTTTCGGTGTCGCAGATAGATTGTTTTCCATGCTTGCCGGTAGGCCTATACGCGAAACAGTAGTGTTTCCTCCCATGAAGGAAGAATCAATGTCGTCATCTGGTAAGGCCAAAGAATCTAAAATTGCAGTGGCCGTTATAAATGAGGGTCTTGAACTTGCACAATGGCAGAGGTTGAACACGGTTGCTCATCTGTCTGCAGCATTTGCTGCACGCGTAGGAAAAGGATTGCTGCTGCAGGATGAAATTGTCACGAGTGATAACAAGCGTATTAAGCTGAATATTCAGCATGCAATTATGCTTAAGAGTGGCTCCTCAAGTGGCGAGCTTGCTGAGTTAGTACGGAAAGCAAAAGAGCAAGGCTTGGAGGTTTCTGAGTTTACGAGAGAGATGATTGAAACTACCGATGACAGAAAAGTAATGGAGCTGACCCGTGGTAAGAATTTATCAGATGTAGAATATTTGGGTGTCCTCGTGTTTGGTAAAAAATCAATCGCCGAAGCCTTGACTAAAGAATTTCCTCTACATGAATAGTATCCGCCAAGGGTGACCCTTGCGCCGCGCAAAGGTCACCCTTGGCTTTCGCCCGCTATGAATTTATATTCCCCTGAAAATTTAAATATTACTCCGCTTGTCATGCAGCCAAAACAGTCCCTTATTGTCCTTGGTGCGGTACGAGATGGGCAGGGCAGGGTACTCGTTGCTAAGCGCATAGATGGATCTGTCCCAGATGCTATGGGTAGATGGGAATTTGTTGGAGGTAAAATACAATTCGGAGAAGATCCTGAAGTGGCTCTCGTGCGTGAGGTGCAAGAAGAGAGTGGCCTCCGTGTGAGCATTCAAAGGCTTTTACCCAAGGTGTTTACTCATGTGTGGGACACAGAGGAAGGAAAGCTACAGGTACTTTTGCTCACCTATGAGTGTATAATAGTGTCCGGTCAATTGACTAATTCTCATGTTGCTGATGAAATAGGCGAGCTTAAGTTTTTAACAAAAGAAGAGATTAAGGATTTACCCGTGTTGCCCAATGTGCACGAAGCCCTTGAATATTTATGATAACCCCTCCAACCTTAAAACCTCGAAGATTTTTCTCTAGACATGTCGTTGTATGCACACAACGACACATGTTCTGTCACTTGATTCATAATTCATAATTCTTGATTCTATTATCCCATGCTCGACATCAAATATATACGTGACAATGTAGATAAGGTTCGAAAGGCCATTGCAGACAAACGTACGGATATTAATCTGGACGATTTGCTCGACTTAGACCAAAAGAGGCGAGATTTGCTCACTGAAGTAGAAAGTTTGCAAGCAACAAAAAACCAAGTATCCAAAGAAATTCCAACACTGCAGGGTTCTGACCGCGAGGCGAAAATAATGGAAATGAAAGAGGTGGACACCCGCCAAACAGCGCTTGCGGACGAGCTTCGCGAGGTCCAGGCAAAGTATGACGACCTCATGCTTCGTGTGCCCAATATTCCTTCCCCAGAAACGCCCATTGGTAAGGATGACAGCGAGAACCTCCCCTGGCGCTACTGGAGTCCTGAGCTTGGCGATGTAGACCCGAAAGATACCGATAAGGTTGCCCAGGTTCCACCAAAGTTTGGGTTTGAACTTAAAGACCATGCCGAACTTATCACCAATCTTGATCTAGCTGATCTTGAGGCAGGCGTAAGAACTTCTGGTTTCCGTGGGTATTACCTTAAGAACGAAGCTGTGCTCATGCAGTACGGACTTATGTGGCATGCCATGGAAAAGCTACGCGCCAAGGGTTTTACTGTTATGTCCACACCAACGCTTGTGCGCGAATTTGCTATGACCGGCGCAGGTGCGTTTCCTACGGGCCGTGATGAGGTGTATCAAGTGGTGGATAGCGGTCGCCTTGCAAGTGGCACTGCCGCAGATAAAGAACCAATCTACTTGGTTGGCACCTCTGAACAAAGTTTGCTCGCATACTATGCAGATAAAATTTTAGATGAAAAGGACTTGCCCATAAAAGTCGCTGGTATTTCCCCCTGCTACCGTAGTGAAATTGGAAGCTACAGCAAAGACTTAAAGGGCCTTTACCGCGTGCACGAGTTCATGAAAGTTGAGCAGGTTGTGCTGTGTAAAGCGGAAACCATGGAAGGGGACCAGTGGCTAGAAAATCTTCGTGAGATAGCGGAGGAGATGCTTCAAGACCTTAAACTTTCCTATCGTGTGCTAAACATTTGTACTGGTGACATGGGTGCAGGTAAATACAAAATGTACGATGTAGAAACATGGATGGCGGCCCGTGGTAAGTACGGTGAAACGCATAGCGACTCTAACCTTACCGACTGGCAAGCTCGCCGCATGAACATTCGCTACCGCGATGCAGAAGGTAAAATAAAGTTTGCATACACTCTAAACAATACAGCTGTTGCCAGTCCCCGCATCCTTATTGCCATTCTCGAACATTACCAACAAGCAGATGGTAGCGTAAAAGTTCCTGAAATTCTCCAGAAGTACGTTGGTACTGATGTTATAAAACCTAAGTAGGTATCTTGCCAGGAAGGGCCATGCCCTTCCTGTTCCTCCCCTAAAATAGGGGAGGTTAGGTGGGGTATGGACTATTACGAACTATGGAAATAAAATACGATAACATTGGCTGGGTGCA
>CAZYMS010000001.1:65668-101021 GCA_964648985.1 uncultured Candidatus Saccharibacteria bacterium | reverse complement strand
GCTCCAAGTATTCGCACCGTATTCCTGCAAAGCCAGGACCATTCCTTTTCTCGTCCTTACTAGACCACAAGAAAAGGCTTACTGAAACAGTAAGCCTTTTCTTGTGGTGCCCAGGAGAGGACTCGAACCTCCACGGCCTTGCGACCACTACCACCTCAAGGTAGCGCGTATACCAGTTCCGCCACCTGGGCTCAAAAATATAAATTTGCCTACCAATTATACCTATAGTTGCTATTTTATTCAAGTAGTACGGTTGATTTTTTTATTTGGTTTTGTTATAGTATCAAAGCAATTTGACCCCACCGGGACGGTTAGCTTCCGACTTTGCTAAAGCTACGTCGGACAAGAATTGCAGTAAGATGCTAAAACACGTATGGCTCGCCTTACGTAGCTTCAGCGAAGTAGGGACGGTTAGCTCAGTTGGTAGAGCGCTTCGTTTACACCGAAGATGTCACAGGTTCGAGTCCTGTACCGTCCACCAGACCTTAGTCTAAAGTTATAAAGTCCATAAAGTTTATATAGCAGCGACACCCTTTACGAACTTTCAGACTTTTAGCTCAATCAGCCTCGGTAGCTCATTGGTAGAGCGAAGCCCTGAAGAGGCTTGCGTACTCAGTTCGATTCTGAGCCGAGGCACCACTGCAAAAAACAAATAACAAATCCAAAATATGGTATTATTATTTTGTTATTTGTAGATTACATAGCTCGAATATACGAGCGGGTATGGTTCAATGGTAGAACTCCTCCTTGCCAAGGAGGGGATAGGGGTTCGATTCCCCTTACCCGCTCCAACATAAGACCCTCCTCTACGGGGGGTTTTATGTTGGAAAAATAGGGTAAGGGGAATCGAAAAAAGCGTTCTGCTACCAGCAGAATTTCATGCGAATACTTGGAGCATGAAATAGCGGCGGGGTCGCGTTAGGTGAGACTTTATCCTGGCTTTGCAGGGAAAAGTCCACCGTGGGTGACCGACTCCCCTTACCCGCTCCAAAGAAAAAACATCACAATTCGTGATGTTTTTTCTTTATGATAAGATATTATTGCTACGTTAAAGATAATCCGCCCTCTCAAAAATTTATTGTATGCTAAAAAAATTTGGTATTGGTTCAGACATTATATCTATAGGACATGAAATGGCACAATTACCAGATCAAAAGCCGAGAGACGAAAAATTGATGCCTGAGAAAGAGGGGGAAACTCAGTCATCTACACCAAAACCTGCGGAGGCACTCTCGGTAGATGAACAAAACCCACAAGAGATCAAACCTTCGGTTGGAACACAAGAGACCAAATTGAAGCTGAAGGACATGGAGATACTACCAGAGTTTAAAGAACGACTAAAAGAAATCCATGACTTAATGAGCGCCCTCTACAGTAGCGAGCAGGAACGAGAAAGTCTTATTGTTGGTCCCAAGTACATAACAAGGACTTCGCAAAATGAAGAAGTGGTTATAGAAACTCTTGTTGTTAATGATACACCAGGCCGACGAGGATACCGTCTATTCGCTGAAGATATAACTGGACGGATTATTGCTGAAGCAAATTTTATTATCGATGCCAGCTCACCATATGCCTACGTATGGAACTTAGACCTTATGACGGGTGTAAGAGCCCAAGGTGTTGGATCGCGTATGGTTGCTGCATATGAGAATATACTGCAGCTCGAGGCCAACAGACTAGGTCACCAGCTGAATGCGCCCGTATCAGACCATAATCTACTAAAACTTAGACAAGCCGAGACTGCATTAGCCGAAGACGCCAACAATGCGGCGCTCCAAGCCAAGTACCAAGCGAAGCTTGCTGAACGAGCACGATGGGAGGAAACAATAGGGAAGCGCAAAACTGTATTCAAACCTGATGGAAGTTCTTCAAAAATTGAAGACATTATTGAGGTAGATTTGACAACATCGGAAACAAAATACAAGGAGATAGCCAAGAGCGAAGAGACAAGCCAACAAGAACAAAATAAAACCCGTGTAGCGCAAATGATAGAGCGATTGAAATAATCCTATAATCCCCGAGCTACAATCTGGTGATAGATAATCCTTCGTCAATATGTGTTACTTATCGGAAGATGCACACGATTTCCCATCGGCGCAATCAAGACAGAGCATTATTCTACTATATAAGCAATAAGTTTCTGAAAGATAAACGAATACCACCTTTCACACACTAACGAACAACCACCGTATGAGTCACTACCTGCTTCTTCATTGGAAGAGGTGGGAGCAGCCAAGCTTCCGAAGGTTTCAATCGAATGAGAGCCATTTCCATTAAACTTAAAAGATGGTCATCAATTTGAAGATTTCGTTATTGGCACAGAAGAGGTAACAATCAAAGATAAGAATGGCAAAATTATTGGAACAGGCTCATTAAAGACAGCCGATACACCAGAACATGGATTCGTAGCGTGGTTGGGAGTTATTACCATTGAAAAAGAGCGTAGTAGAAAAAGGTGTAAAGAATGTTGGAAAAGCCGCTTATATACAATTAATAAAAGCGTTGGGTAATAAAAAACTAATTTCAGATTCACACTTGAGTAGAGGATCCTACAAAGTATGGGAGTGGTTGACAGATAATGGTTTCGCGAAAAAAGTTAGTGGCGGGACACTAGACCAAACAGTAAAAAATACTAATTACAGTACCGCTCAATATGAAGCTGTGACAGGACTCAAGGACGAGCCTCTCTAAAACCTGAGGCCTACTCATGAACCGAGATATTCTGCGGGGCTAATTATTTGAGCAACCAACATTGTTGTAATACAAACAAAATATAGCAAGAAATTATTGGAGATCCGACATTGGATCATAAATACTTCTCTTATATAAGATTAAATTCGGAAATAAAGCTGTATTTAGATAAATTTGCTATAAAAAGTCAAACACGCTAAGGTCTTGACAGTACTTTTAGCGCTCCACAGCAACTAAAAAAACAAATATGCTCATATATAAAGCATATTTTACTAAATCTCTATTGACCAAAACCCCTTATTTTGGCATACTGCATTCAGAAAAGCGCTGCGAAAGCAGCTTTTTTGTTTGCCTCATTCGGCACATCTAAAAAGCTTTTCTGAAATTACGATTAGTGATTTCTTGATCCCTATAATTTATATCGTACCTTATCTATTTTTGTTTCACTTAAGTAGAAAGGCACTTTGGAAGAAAGGAGTTTGAACCCAAATGACAGCTCCCACCACCCAATTGAAGCCTCGTGTGCTTGCAGTATTGATGATAGCCGTAATAAGCTCAATCATCTATCCTGAAACCGGTAAGGTTGCACACGCTTCTACGGGTAATTCGAGTCTAGTTTTTGAGCTCAAACCAAACGCTTTAAAAGAAAATTCAAGCATTACAAGCGCAACCCAGTTGCAAATGAACGAAGTCGCTGCGAATGATGCGCTTGTACAAGCAGTACAAAAATACTTAGAGGCCCGTAAGTCTCCTCTTGCACCATATGCAAGCGAAATTATTCTCCTACCAAATTGGGAACAAGCTCTTGGCATTACGTATGTTGAAAGTAACTTTTGTGCAAGAGCAGCAAACTTCAATTGCGGCAGTGTTGGCGTAAAGCCAGGACATCCTGCTTGGAAAAAGTTTGAAACACCGCTCGACGGATTTCGTGCAGTAGCATTATTACTGGAAAAACCTCTCTACAAGAACAAGTACAACACTTGCAAGAAGAAAATGGGTGTGTACGTAGTACCCGGTTCAAGCAATTGGCTTCGTGGTTGTGAACGCGTAGAAGGCGACATGAAGGCCCTTATTTCTCAAGCAGAGAACGCAAACAGAAGTATTGCCACCACCACTCAAACCACTATCAGCATTTCGAATAAAGAGATTGCTTTTGCCAAATAACTACTAAATATAAAAACACTCCTGCAATGTGTAGGAGTGTTTTTTGGTGCCCGAGGAGGGACTCGAACCCTCAATCCTTTCGGCACAACATTTTAAGTGTTGCGTGTATACCAGTTCCACCACTCGGGCATATACATTTACTTTTTTCTTGGCCTATAGGTTAACGTAAGACTATGGCAGTTAGGGCAAAGAATCTTTAAATTCTCAATTCTATTATCGGTACTGTCTCCATTAATATGCTCAAGCTTAAGTGGCAGTCTACCGTCAGAAGACTATCGAGCCCAACCGCACTGTTCGCAATGTTGAGGCTCGAGGCCTGCTTTAAATAGTCTGTTCCTTAACTTGTAACTCTGAAACGAACTACCCTTAACCAATATATCTTCTAGCGCCCACCGAGGAGTACCAATACCCGTCAGCCCCTTATTCCAAAGCATGCTCGTACAGTGTGAGGTATCCAGATACAATTCAGTAATATATTTTTTATCTGATCGTAGTTTCCGCCTGCCTGTCTTAGCCCAAGCTTCTTCAAAACCTGCCTTCTGCTAGTACCCGTCTTAACCGCCTCAAGTAATAATTCAGTACTCTAAGTTCTTTTTTTAGTTGTTTTAATCATGCGATGGTAAACGCAAAGTAATCAATATCTAGGGTGTCTACCATTATTTTATCATAGCTGGAGGTGCGAGCGGGATTCGAACCCGCGCATGGCGGTTTTGCAGACCGCAGTGTTACCACTTCACCATCGCACCTTATTTTCAATAGATAATTGCTCACTAATTCTACAGAATAACCCCAAAATAGGCAATATTTAACAAAGAAGCGCCCCTTGTGGAGCGCTTCCTGTAATTGGAGATGGTTATTCAGCCTTTACTTCTTCTATAGAAGCAGCAACCTCGTCTACCGAAGCAGCCTTAGCGGGCTTTTCTTCCAGAGCCTTAAGAGACAAACCGAGGCGGTGCTCCCCTGGTTCAATGGATATAATTTTGAACTGTTTTGTCTCGCCCACCTTAAGCAACGCCTCCGGGTCTTTCACTGCATCATGAGAAAGCTCAGCCAGGTGTGCCAAACCTTGAATGTCCTTAGAAAGCTCTACAAAGACACCAAACGGCATGATCTTAGTTACCTTACCTTCTACAACCTGACCAATCTGGTATTGCTTTACAGCCTCAAGCCATGGGTCTGGCTGGAGCTGTTTTACGGAAAGGCTTACGCGACCCTTATCTATTGCAATAATTTTAGCCTGCACTTCTTGTCCGACACGGAATAAATCTTTTGGATTTTCAACGCGCTGCCATGCAAGCTCAGAAATATGTGCCAAACCTTCTAAGTCACCAAACTTTACAAAGATACCAAAATCAACCACACCGGTAACCATACCAGACACGACATCGCCCATCTTAAGCCGAGCAAGCCTATCTTCAGTTTCTTTTTCAGAGACAGCCTTTTCACTTACAATAAGCTTTTCTTCTTCAGGGTCTGCCGTAATAATTTGCACAGCAAATGACTGACCAACATAACTCTGCAAAGCGGAAAGGATCTTTTGCTTATCGCCATCTTCTACGCGTGGATAGTGCTCCAGGTTAAGCTGGGATACTGGCAAGAAACCAAGCACACCATTAATCTCAACCATAAGACCGCCTTTGTTCGCACCGAGAATTTTAGTGCTGACAATTTCCCGGGACTCAAGCTTTGTCTTCAATGTCTGCCATACTCGTTCATGGCCTGCCTGGCGAAGGGAAAGCTCAGTGTTGCCATCTTTATTTTCCGGTTCGACAACAGAGGCAAATATAGTATCCCCGACCTTAAGAGAGGCTAATGTAGCCTGGTCATCGTACAATTCACGACCACGCACCACACCAACACCGTACCCTTCAAGATCAATGTATACTTCGTTCTTTCCAACAGAAAGAAGCTTACCTTCTACCATATCCCCTACCTTCAGTACGCGAATTTCCGCGCCGCTGGAGATAAGATCTTCCATACTGTTTGCTTTATTCGCAGCATTTTCGTCAATGCTGAGCTGAGCAGTATTTACTGCTTGTACTTGAGGTTCATCTGACATATATAAATCTTTCAATAAGCAACTTATGAGCAAAAGCCAATTTAGGCTATAAAAAAACCACGCACAGAACTAATTCATGCTTGGTATTCGAAAATACTACATAAGTTAGTTACTAATAAAAGGTGCCGAGACTGCTCTTATTTGGAGGATTAAGAATTAAATATTCTGCCACAGGCAGAGGCACCAAAGCCAAATAAGCTAGATACAGTATAGTGAAATAGCCAGAGAAAAGCAAGTTAGCTCCTCCGCCCAGTCAGGCAATAAAAAATGTCATTTCATTTTGTGCTTTAGGGCAAAAATGGTAGAATTATATTAGAATTTAGCTTTAATCCTCCCTGTGCAAGCCTTTAGTGAAATGGTACTTGTTAAGGATTACTTCTCCAATTTATGCATATTCAATTCCTCGGACTCTCCAGTTTTAAATTCACCACCAAAGACGCAGTTGTTGTAACTGACCCGTACGGTAAAGAGTCAGGCATGACACCCCCTCGCGGAAACGCAGACATTGTTATTCTTGCCGAAAAAACAAACCCGCTCTACAGCAGCTTTAGCTCTCTCTCCGGAGAGCCATTTATGGTAGATAGCCCTGGAGAGTACGATGTAAAAGGTGTCACGGTAACTGGCATACCTCTTAAGCAAGAAGGTGGCTATATAACTGTGTATCTTATAGAAAGTGAAGATATAAAAATTCTCAACCTAACCCACATTAAGGACTTTACTATTAAGGAGGACGAGCTAGAAGATTTAGGCGAGATAGACGTCTTACTCATACCAGTTGGTGGTGAGTCTGTAATAGACGCAAGCCGCGCAGCAAAAATAGTAAACCAAATAGAAGCTAAAATAGTTATACCATCACACTTTGCAGACCCATCACTTAAGTTAAAACTTGATACTATAGAACATTTTACTAAAGAAATGGGCGGCAAGGCAGAGTCGCTAGACAAAATTATACTCAAGAAAAAAGATTTAGCAGGAAGTGAAGAAACCAAAGTAATAATACTTACGACATAATATTAAAACTAGGAAAAAGATCTAAGACCCCCATCTTTAATTTGTAATTCACCCTCCCAAGCAGCATGAATACAATTGAACGAATACAAAAATTACCAGAAAAAAAGAGAGAGCAAATCCTATGGGCCGTCGTAGGCGCTACCTTGGTAATACTGCTACTGCTATGGATAGCAACAAGCCAAATACCACGGCGACCAAAGAGCGCTAGTAACTTTTTTAAGATGGTACAGGAACGGACAAATAGAGCACGCGCCGACTTCCCTCGATAATTCAACACTCACCCGCCTACTGGCAACCTCATTACTCATTTCTGAATTTTATTATGGCTAAGATTAATTCCGATCAACCAGCAAACAATGCAATTGGCCTCATCCGGCCGCGTACCATAGAATCTGAAATGCAGGAGTCATATCTCGACTATGCAATGTCAGTAATTGTATCACGCGCTCTTCCTGATGTACGAGACGGGCTTAAACCAGTTCATCGTCGCATACTGTATGCCATGCGTACCATGGGTTTAAGAGCAAGCGCCAAAACAACTAAATCCGCGAAGATTGTAGGAGAAGTGTTGGGTAAATACCACCCACATGGCGACGTAGCAGTATACGACTCCATGGTACACATGGCCCAAGAGTTTGCCATGCGCTATCCGTTAGTAAAAGGACAGGGAAACTTTGGTTCACTCGACGGTGACGGCGCTGCAGCCATGCGTTATACGGAAGCAAAAATGACCCCCATAGCTGAGGAACTGCTTACCGATCTTGAAAAGGAGACTGTTGACTGGAGAGATAACTATGATGCTACAGAAAAAGAGCCAGTAGTACTGCCGGGAAAAATTCCACAGCTATTGCTAAACGGCACACTGGGTATAGCTGTTGGTATGGCCACCGACATACCACCCCACAACTTAACAGAAGTTACGAATGCTGTTATTCATCTCATAGAAAGCCCGAACGCTACTGTAGAAGATATTACAGACATTGTACAAGGACCGGACTTTCCTACTGGGGGCATCGCCTACGATATTGCAGCAATCAAAAACGCTTACGCGACTGGCAGGGGGGGTATTGTAGTACGCGGTAAAGCAGAAATAGAAGAAACAAAAAACGGCAGTTTCCGCATTATCATTACCGAGATCCCCTATCGGGTAAACAAGGCAACTCTACTTGAAAAGATTGCCGATCTAGTGCGCGACAAAAAGCTGGAAGGAATCAAAGATGTACGCGACGAGTCTTCTGATGGTGTACGTATAGTTGTGGATCTTAAGAAAGAAGCACTAGCGAACAAGATATTAAATCAACTCTATAGTTATACCCAGCTACAGGATACATTTCACCTCAATCTGACCACACTCGTTGACGGACTGGAACCTCACGTATTGAATATAAAAACAGTACTGGAAGAGTTTATCAAGCACCGCCAGGTCGTGATTCGTCGTCGCACTGAATATGATCTACGTAAAGCAAAAGAGCGGGCGCATATTCTTGAAGGTCTAAAAATTGCCCTAGACCATATTGACGAAGTAATCAATACGATTCGCAAAAGCCCGACCAAAGAAGAGGCTCATGCGAACTTGATGAAAAAATTTAAGCTCTCAGACCTACAGTCTACTGCAATATTGGAGATGCGGTTACAAACACTTGCAGGCCTGGAACGTAAGAAGATAGAAGATGAGTTAGAAGAAAAACGAAAGCTTATTGCCAAACTCGAAGATCTACTCGCCCATCCCAAAAAAATACTTGGTATCGTCAAAGACGAAACTACCGAGATGCGCGACAAATATGGGGACGAGCGTCGCACGCAAATAGTTAAGAATGCAGTTGGTGCATTTGTGGCAGAAGATCTTATTCCTGAAAACCAGATGATAGTAACCATTACTAAATCTGGATATGTAAAACGATTACTCCCTGACACCTATAAACAACAAACTCGCGGGGGCAAAGGTGTTATAGGCCAGTCGCTTAAAGAAGAAGACGTAGTAGAAAAACTTATTTCTGCAAATACCCACGACGACATCCTCTTCTTTACCAACAAGGGACGTGTATTCCAGACCAAGGTCTACGAGCTACCAGAGGGCTCCAGAACCAGCAAGGGGCAAGCGCTTGTAAACTTCCTCCAACTTGGTAACGGTGAGACCACCACCGCAGTCCTTACTTTCTCAAAGAAAGATGAAGCCAAGTTCCTAGTAATGGCTACTAAAAAAGGTTTAATCAAAAAAGTCGCTCGCGAAGAGTTCGCTAAAGTTCGCAGAAGCGGCATGATAGCCATAGGCATTAAAGATGGCGACGAGCTTAAATGGGTAGAAACCACTGCCGGCGACGACCAAATAATGCTTTCCACAGAGAATGGCCAGGCTATTCGCTTTAACGAAAAAGATGTCCGCCCCATGGGTAGAACTGCTGCAGGTGTTGGCGGTATGCGCATAAAGAAAGATGACAACATTATTTCTATGGATGTCATCCGTAAAAACCTAGATGTTAAAACGCAAGAAGTTCTGGTTATCACTGAATTCGGTTTAGGTAAAAAGAGCCCGCTCGCAGACTACAAACTCCAAAAGCGTTCTGGGAGCGGCATTAAAACCGTGAAGATAAGTCCAAAGACCGGAAAAATAGTGGCCATGTACATTCTCGACAACAAAGAAGAGCATGACTTAGTCATCATCTCCCGCCAAGGCCAAACGATTCGCACCGCCCTTAACGCCATCTCCACTCTCGGCCGCGCCACCCAAGGTGTCCGCGTCATGAAACTCGACAGCGGCGACAGCGTAGCAAGTGCAACAATTATCTAAAGATTATCCATAGAAAAAACCACCTAACGAGGTGGTTTTTTCTATGGTGGGCGTGCATGGACTCGAACCATGGACCCCGAAGGTATAAGCTTCGTGCTCTAACCAGCTGAGCTACACGCCCTTATTTTTTGCGCAGGCAAATGAAGCACTGGCGCTTCACCCGTAGGGAAATTATAGCCGAAGATGTAAGTTTTGAGCAACTGTACGAATATATAATAAATTCGTATACTTTATGCATGCTTACCATAGTCCCTACTCCCATTGGAAACCTGAGCGATAGCACGTTGCGTGCAATAGAGGCGCTGAAAAGTGCGGATTTTATTATTGCCGAAAACCCAAGCCATAGCGCAAAACTGTTAGCACATTTTGAAATACCAAAAAAACAACTCGTTCAGTTTGCAGATCATAACGAAGAACGAATACTACCCAAACTCATTGAACGATTACAGAATGAGCACGGGGCGCTTATTACTGATGCCGGGACACCTGGAATATCGGACCCGGGTTTTCGCCTTGTACGGGCATGTTGGGAAAATGATATTGCAGTGGATTCCCTCCCCGGTGCGAATGCCGCAACAACAGGGCTCGTTGCGTCTGGTCTTCCAACAGATAAGTATATATTTATAGGGTTCTTTGCAAAAACCGAACCCAAAGTTGTAAAAGCTCTAGAAGAAGCAAAACACATAGATGCAACCCTCGTTGCATACGAGTCCCCTCAACGCATACAAAAGACTCTGCAAATTATAGCGAAGCATTTTCCAGAATGCACAGTATTTATTGGTCGCGAACTTACCAAGCTCCACCAAACATACTATCGCAATACCCCCATAGAATTAGCAAAAGAATTCGCCAAAACCACCAAGGGCGAACTAGTCATTTGCATATCGTTCAAATAAGCATACTTGTCTAGCACTTGTCGCAATTGCGACAAGTGCTAGACAATATATTTTGATGTATACTGACTTATATTAGGGAATGGCAAGATACACATGCCCCAAACTTCTCTAAAAAAGTTACTACAAAACCTACCGCCAGACCAGCTACAAAACGTGGAGGCACTGCTAACGTCGGAAAAAGCAAAAAGCATTACAACAACCATACTAATACTCGCCGGTACTGCGGGGGTTGTGGGAATGGCACTTGCTGCCCCCAACAGCCTAAAAATACTAGCTCCGTTTCTAAAAAGGCGCTACAGGCGACCCCTTCGCGCTCAAGAGCAAAGACAAAAGGTTTTAAAAACTTTCTACTACCTAAAAAGTACCGGACACATACGTATAAAAGATACGAATAAAGGAATATTCGCCTGTCTAACTGAAAAAGGGAAAGCGCGATTGCAACATATAACCAATGACATACGCACCATTCAAGCCCCAAAAAAGTGGGCGGGCTCCTGGTGGTTAGTAGCAGCAGATATACCAACCAAAGACCATAAGATAGCCGCCGATCTGTTTAGAAGAAAGCTCCGCAGCCTACGCTTTTACCCATTACAAAGAACATTGTGGGTTCACCCCTTCGACCCCAGGCCAGAATTAGAATTTATATCAACGAAATATCATATTGCCCGTTTCGTAACTGTTATGGAAATTAGTCGCCTAGACACACAAGACGAACAAGTGCTACACAAATATTTCAAAGAACAGCGGTTATTGTAAGAGTCTAACACTTGTCGCAATTGCGACGAGTGTTAGACAATAAGTGTATGAGGCACATATCTCGAGAGATACTTAGAGTACTATTTAAGAAGGTAAAACATTTGCGCCTCCCGCCAAAACTGGAAGAGGTGAATTTTGAAGCACTCACCTACTATAGCTGGCTCGACCAATCTGACATGTGTTTGTTTGTAGTGTACGACTTTCATGGTATATCTACCGGCCTCAGGCTTGAAGTGGTGCTACCCCCAGCAGGAGCATTACGTCTGGGCTTTTGTGAATTCTGCCATAAACACCGCAAGCAAAGCAACGTATTCTTTGTTGCCACACAAACCAGGAAACGACCAAAAGGCGTAGAGTACCAATCTCGCGGAACGTGGATGTGTAGCGACTATATAGTGTGCAATAAAGACTTAAAGAACGATAGTCGCATAAATGAATTCTTTGTACGAATCCTGGAAGAAGCATGAACTGGCTCTATAGCAAAAAACAATTTGGTTCCAAAATAAACGGCGCCATTACGGTACGCCGTTTGTTTGGTAGATACACGGTATATGTACACGGCCAGATGGAAAGCTCTCCCTATACAGACACCATGTGGAAGCAGGCTCTAAAGAAAATTACTAAAGGGACTCGCATCAAGCAGGTCCTCTTGCTCGGACTCGCAGGTGGTAGCGCTACTCCAGCAATACTTAAAAAATTTCCCAACGCGCATATAACTGCGCTTGAATGGGATGAAACTATGGCAGAAGTATTTAAGACTATACGCCATAAAGAAGCAGAACAAACTGAAATCATACTAGGCGACGTAGAGGTTACGGTTCCAAAGATATCTACGAAGTTTGATTTAGTTATATTTGACCTCTACCAAGGCAATACAATTTCAAAACATATCTTTGACGAACCGTTTACTGTAAACCTTGCAGAGCACTTAGCCCCCAACGGATACTTTCTTGTAAATTATTGGCTTGGTCGCACAGGCTCTGGTGCAGTTACTAAATACTTTCTTCACCAACAATCTTGGCGCTTTCGTGTAAATTCACTTTCACTGTACAGACCTGCATTACCTGAAGGCTATGAACGCTACAGAGCTCACCCCGCATTCACCCAGCGCGAGACAATCATACAGAAAAATCACATACTCGTTCATGCAGGGAAGGCTACAGGCCTACGAGTAAAACGCGGCCCATTCTATGTAGAAAAATATATTGGCATTACAGAACCGAACATACAGCCACTTGGCGAACACCGAATAGTTTTTTGGCAACCACTAAGACAAATAGTAAGGCCCGCAGGGTGGCACCGCTCGCTACTATTTGGAGGTACACATTCGTACGGCATGGCGCACATAACAAACCCGGAACAATACTGGGAAAACTGGAGTGGCCACGCAAAACGGCATAGAAAAAAATGGTTGCAAGAAAAAGGTATTGCATGGGAAATAATAGAAGCCTCTGAAGAAGAATTCTGCACTGCTTTCACCCAAGCTCGCATGGGCATGGGCCTATCGCACATTATGGTACAGTTAGTGAAATACAAAATACGGGCACATGGATCAAACATACAATTATTTGCTGCACGAAAACCTGGCACAACGGAAATTCTTGCAGGACTTGCAGTCATGCATGTTCCGGAAGCGGCAACATCCGTACACTTAGCAGCATTCCACCTCCCTCCTGCACGACACGGATCTATTGGCACAGGACTCATAGATGTTTGGTACCAAGCAGCCATAGCAAAGCACATTACCTATTTAGACTTTGGTGTAGTACGAGCAAATGGCGAACCCCGCTCGTGGCAAGGATATACAGATTTTAAAAATCAATTTCTTACGCATACAGTATTTACACCAAAATCGTTTTATAAATTAGTAAAAAAATCTAATTAACAATAAAGAAAGCCTCGGATTATTTGTCCGAGGCTTTGAGCAAATGCTACTCCCTGCTCAAAAATAACTTTGGCATACTGCTATTGGAAGACCAATAACAGACCGACTGCGCCAGCCATGCGACGCTCAGAGCTGCCAGGCGCGCCACCATACACGAAGTCTGGACCAATTTTTACACCATTCGGCAACGTATAGAGCAACTGCCCATTAACGCGCATTGCAGACTCAGCCTTAAAACCGAACACACCCGCGGAGTTAAAGGCTGCGGTAATTCCTGCGCTGGTTGTCCAATTACCTGTAGTACGAATAAACGTAATACTTGGTAAGTAGAAGCGGCCAGCAGCGGGACCTTTGGTGGAAGTAGGAATAAACTGATAAAACTCAAACGCTCCAACCAGCTTATTCTTCTCAGTCAGTAAAGTTTGCTTACTGACTGCAAAGAGGACCATCTCGACATCACTACCCGCACTCTTTGTTATAAAGAAATGCGAATAGCCTGCTTTCATTGCCCAACCATGAGCAAACACCTGAGCAATCTCCCCACCAAGATCAAACTCTTGCGCATCACCAGTCCATCGTTTACCAACTGAGTTTTTATCTGGGGTCAGTGAAAACCAAGTTTTAACGCTCACGCTCGTACCCTTCTTCTGCAGAACAAGATTTACCCCACCCTGCACCACCTGGCGATCGTCAAAGCACTTCATTACAATGTTAGCCCAGTAGCAAGTCCCAACCCATACGTAACCGTTGGCCGACTTCTGCCAAGCCGCCTTTGTGGCTTCATTAATATTCTGAGCCACACAAATAGACGACAGCAACACAGCTAACAGCAAAGACAATAGCACTTTTTGCAACATAAAACCTCCTTCGGTAGTACAGGCTGAGTGTGGGCGGTTGGCCGAGATGGCTTACCCTAATGTTCCCACTCCCTGTTCCCTGTTTTGAGCACCCTATGCATCAGGCGCTCAAAGGAGGGTTACCAGAGGAGGTTTGTATTCTTTTTACATGTATATTGTATTCGCATAGGGAAATATATGGTATAGATGTAATTGACATACTACGAATATCCACCTAGAATAAGAGAAGTATTACTGTTGTAGTATATGTGACAAATTCGCATGATAGACCATCTTTTGTCCGAAGTCGGACTAACCCCAAATGAAACTAAAATCTATTTAGCACTGAGCAAACATGGAAGCCTGAGTTATAATCAAGCAGCCGAAATTGCCGGCATTAATCGCACTACCTGCTACGCAGTAGTTAAACGACTGCTTGCATACGGTTTAGCAAAGGAAGACTTGGGCAAACCCATTGTCCAACTTATTGCCGAACCACCGAGTGTGCTTGTAGATCACTTAGGCAAAGAACAAGCACAACTCATTAAACGTATGGAGCTTGCAAAACGAGCAGCAAGCGAACTAGACAAGCTTGTACCCCAGAAGCTACGGGCAGAACCACGACTGAGGTATATAGAGGAAGCCAATATTACCGATTTTCTCTACTTGCGAGCAGAAACCTGGATGAACAGCTTGAGGACCTACGATAATACCGTGTGGGGATTTGAGTCTGATAAATTTGAGACGGACTATCCAGACTGGATAGAATGGTACTGGACAAGACCGGCGAGCAAAGGAATAAAACTACATTTATTTAGCGATGAATCTACAGCGAGGAGAAAAGCAGTAGAGAGCGGACCAGGGAAAGCCGAATTTCAGCTTATACCAGACTTAGATTTCACTACCGATATATGGATATACGGCGACTATATTATCTTGCTGTCCTTAGAAGAGCACCCACACTATCTCATAGAACTTAAAGAGCCGCTACTTGCAAAAAACTTTAGAGAATTCTTTAAAGCATTATGGAAAGCAACGGAATACACCTGGGAAAAAGCATCAAAGAATAACTAGCCCACCTTGGCAAGTGAGCAAAACTTCCTTATCATAATGTTGCATTTGTTTTTATTCTGGATTCCGCACTCTCTTATTCTGCATTCTAAATTCATCATTCTGCATTTCTACAATGTCCGGACATTCTAAGTGGTCACAAATCAAACGTACCAAAGGAGCTAAGGACGCTAAACGTGGCGTACTATTTTCAAAGTTATCAAAAAAAATTACCATAGCAGCAAAGAGTGGCAGTAGTGACCCTGCATTGAATTTCCAGCTGAGAACGGAAATAGAAAATGCCAAGGCCGAAGGCATGCCAAATGATAATATTGACCGCGCCATAAAAAAAGCATCAAGCGCAGAAGCAGCAGCCATAAAAGAAGTTACCTATGAAGGATACGGTCCATTTGGAACCGCATTTCTGGTAGAAGTTGCCGCAGACAATACTAACCGGTCCGTGCAAACTATAAAACATTCATTCTCCAAACATGGCGGCAGCCTTGGCGCTATGGGCAGTGTTGCATGGCAGTTTAAAATAAAAGGGCAAATATTAGTGGAAAGAGAGAAGGTGAAAGGTGAAAGGCAAGATTTATCAAACATAGAATTAGCAGCAATAGATGCGGGAGCAGAAGATGTACGAGAATCGGAAGAAGGATTGGAAGTCTACACGAAGCCAGAAAATTTACAGACAATAAAAAAGGCCCTGGAGGATGTGGGCGCAAACATAGCCGGAGCACAAATAATTAAAGAATCGTCTCAAGGGGTAGATCTTACGGAAGAGCAAAAACCTAAAGTAGATGCACTATTTGCCGAACTGGAAGATAATGAAGATGTAGTCGCTGTACACACCTCCGCCAATTTGTAAGACAAATTGGCGGAATTTCTAATTTTTAATTTTCAATTTTTAAACAAAACCGATACCTAAGTTTTGAAAATTGAAAATTAAAAATTGAAAATTATTCATGATAATTTTAGGTATAGACCCTGGCACTGCAACGACCGGATTTGGCGTGATCCAAAAAACAAAGAGCCATGAATGGCAGGCTGTTGATTTTGGTGTGATCACTACGGATAAAAAATTGAACGACGCTGAACGCTTACAGGTGTTAGCAGACGATTTGGAATCTATTATAAAAAAATTCAAACCCACTGCTGCAGGTGTGGAAAAGTTATACTTTGAAACAAATGTGAAGACTGCTATAACTGTGGCGCAAGCACGTGGTGCAATTTTACTTACACTTGCGCAACACAATATCGCTATTCATGAATTCACTCCCCTGCAAGTAAAAAATACACTTACAGGATACGGCGCTGCAGGTAAAAAACAAATGCAGTTCATGATTAAACACACATTTAAATTAAAAAGTATACCAAAACCAGATGACGCGGCAGACGCACTGGCAATTGCACTTTGCTGTGCCATGCACGCAAAATAGTAGTCAGAATACACTTGTCAGTAGTCTGTACAAAAACCAATAGAATCTCCCTGGCTGGCAACTGACTACATACTACCAACTACTTCCAATCGCTGGACAAAATAGTGTGCAGCTGTTACACTTTGTCCAAGACAAGCAATTGTTTTACCCCTCATCAGTAATTTCCCTTTCTAATTTGAAAGGTGAGGAGAATAATATGAGCGAAGGAATTGACGACACAACTCCAGTTACAGCTGCACCTGCAGACGCAACTGGCGAACAAGAAGTAGAAAAAGTAGAAGAAACTCCTGTAACTGAAACTCCAGAACAACAGGCATAGTTACCAAAAGACCTCTGCATTTCAGAGGTCTTTTGTTTGATAAAATTATTAAGTTATACGAATAAACTTTCTTTTTCCAACTTGCAAGAGCAAGTTATTTTTTTTCTGCAACTCTATTGTTTCATTAGCTCTTATTACCTTCTGATCAATCTTTACTCCACCCTGCTCTATCAGCCTTCGCGCTTCACCCTTGGAAGCAACGAGCTTTGTTACTACCAATAATTCTACCAGGAGATAGCTACCAGGCTTTATTTTCACTTCTTCTATGTCACTTGGTAGTTCTTTATTGCTAAATTGGGAGATAAAAGCTTCTTTAGCTACAGTAGCCTCTTTAGAGCTATGATATTGCTCAACAAGCGTTTGCGCTAACGTAAGTTTTTGATCGCGAGGATTTTTTATATCGCGCAATAGCGCTCGAACCGAAGAGAGAGACATGTGCGTTGCCAACATAAAGTAACGCTCTATGAGTTCATCGCGAAGGGACATAACTTTGCCAAACATATCAGTTGGTGTATCTACCAAGTTTATAACGTTACCCCACGAGCTCGACATTTTGCGGCCATCTGTTCCTTCTAGCAGTTCAAACGTCATTATGTCCTGCGGTGCTTGGCCGTAGAGAGGCTGAATACTGCGGCCCGCAAGCAGATTGAATCGCTGATCAGTCCCACCCAGCTCTACATCAGCCTTAACGGCAACGCTATCATAGCCTTGCATGAGGGGATACATAAGTTCTCTGAGCGACACGCGCCTGCCCGCATCCATACGCTTTTTAATGAGTTCTCTACTTGAAAATTCATGCAAACCAAATGCGTCTGCCATTTTCCCAATTTCCAAAAAGCCCAATTTTTTTAGCCACTTGGAATTATAATGCATCTCTGCTTTGGACTTATCTATAATAGTAGAAGCCTGTGCAAAGTACGACTTCATATTACTCTCTACTTGAGCCTCAGTCAGCATGGGCCTTTCAGATTCTTTGTCCGATGTGTCGCCAATAAGACCAGTGAAATCACCACATATGAACACCACTTGGTGGCCAAGCTCCTGAAATGCACGGAGCTTCCACAGGACCACTGCTCGACCAATGTGAATGTTTGGACTGGTGGGATCAATACCCAACTTTACACGCAGCTTTTTCTTGCCGCTGACCGCCGCTCTCAAATGCTCGGAGTCTATTATTTCCGCTACGCCTCGGCTTAACAGGTCATCTATTTTTTCAAGTTTATTCATATACACCCGCAAGTTACAGATAATTACAGATATACAGATGAGCACTATGTAATGATCTGCCTATGTGTACGAATCCGTAATCTGTAGAATATTATAGCATTTTCCGCCATGTTAAGCCCAAGTATGCATACGGGTTTTCTCTTCACCACAAAGCCGGTATAATATAGTCTACATTAGTATATGCATGTCATATCTAACATATTAACCACACTCGCACGAACACACTACTGGCAGGAACCGTGCGTGAACAATTACCGAATATATGAAAGTGTACTCTATTGAGTCTGTATCAAAAAAATCGGTGAAGCATGCCAAGTCGCTTTGGTTGAAAATTAAACGCAACAAGAAGCAATTACTCTCCTGGTTTTTCCGCGCGTTCGCATTGGGAGTTGCCGTCATTGCTCTGGTGTTCATTTATTTCAGCTTCACCCTACCCGATCCAAATACCCTTCTACAACGCACAGTACCAGAATCCACTAAGATATATGATCGCAATGGTGCGCTTTTATACGAAATTCACGGCGAAGCAAAACGCACGCTGGTAAAACTAGATCAAATATCACCAAACCTCACCCATGCCACCATTGCCGTCGAAGATAAAGACTTCTACAAACACCGAGGCATCTCTATTCGCGGATTACTCAGAGCCGTATGGGCAGATATTACATCTGGCAGCAAACAACAAGGGGGCAGTACCATTACTCAGCAATTCGTAAAAAACGCACTGCTCACGAAAGACAAAAGCTGGATACGCAAACTCAAAGAAGTTATTCTATCCATTGAACTTGAGGCACGGTATAGCAAAGACGAAATATTGCAATTGTACGTCAATGAAATACCGTATGGTCGCAATGCGTATGGAATCGAAGCAGCAAGTAAGGCGTATTTTGATAAATCAGCCAAAGATTTAACACTTGAAGAAAGCGCATATCTAGCAGCACTCCCTCAATCCACGACCTATTACAACCCATTTGGACCACATCGAGACGCGCTAGACAGAAGACAGCAGACTATCCTAGCGCTCATGGAGGCGCAAGGCTACATAACCAAAGATCAAAAAGAGGCTGCCGCTGCCACAAAAGTTACCTTCCTCCCCCCCCAGAACAGCCTGAAGGCTCCTCATTTTGTATTGTATGTTCAAGATTACCTAGCAAATAAGTATGGGGAAAGCACTCTGGAAGAGGGTGGTTTAAAAGTCTATACAACTCTTGATTACAACTTACAACAAACAGCTGAAAGAATAGTAAACGACCAAGGCATAAAGAATGCTCAGAACAACAACGCCCACAACGCAGGGTTCGTAGCTATAGACCCGAAGACAGGCCAAATCCTCGCCATGGTAGGCAGCCGCGACTTCTTCGGTAAAAGCTATCCTGCAGGGTGCCAAGCGGGGAAATGTCAATTTGATCCGAGCGTAAATGTTACGCTAACACCGCAACAGCCAGGTAGTAGCTTTAAGCCCTACGTGTATCTCACTGCCTTCACAAAAGAATTTGGATATGCCCCCGCAAGTCTGCTAATGGACGTAACAACCAATTTTGGTAAATACGGTAATACAGACTATATTCCAAAAAACTACAGCGGAAACAATAACGGACCAGTATCCATTCGTAAAGCACTGGCAGGAAGCTTAAATATTCCCGCAGTAAAAATGCTAGCACTGGTTGGGGTAAATAACGCCACGGAAACAGCACACGACCTTGGTATTACCAGTCCACTCCAGAATTGCGGTCTTTCCTTGGTACTCGGTGGTTGTGAAGTTAAACTACTTGACCACACAGCTGCATACGCAACACTGGCAGATGGGGGTATAAAGCACCAAGTAACACCCATACTCAAAATAGAGAGCCGAGTTGGAGATACACTTGAAGAATATAAGGACCAAGGCGAACGCGTTGTTGACGAACAGGCGGTATACGAAATAACAAATATACTTTCAGACGATTCAGCCCGCAGCTACGTGTTTGGTGCAGGAGGCCCCCTCACACTCCCCGGCCGTCCCGTGGCCTGCAAGTCCGGCACTACCAACGAATGGAAAGATGGGTGGACCATGTGCTATACCCCGAGCATTGCAGTAGGTGCGTGGGTAGGAAACAACAATAATGAGAACATGAAGAGCAATGCGGACGGAGGTCGAGTAGCAGCGCCTATTACAAACCAATTTCTTAAAGAAGCCCTCAAAGGCAGGCCAGTAGAGCAGTTTAAAGCTCCGAACGGAATTACAACAGTAGCCGTAGACGCAGTATCAGGCAAATTACCCACTGAGTTTACTCCCCAGACAAAGGATGAGGTCTTTGCCGATTATTCAGTACCCAAAGACTACGACAATGTTCATGTATCAGTTCGCATTGACCGCACTACCGGTCTACCTGCCAACAACCTTACACCACCGGAGAATATAGAAACCAGATCATATCTTTCATTCCGAAGTGAACAGCCAGATAACACCAGCTGGGAAAGTGCAGTACAGTCATGGATCGAAAAAATGCAGCAACAAGGCCTACCCTACATATATACGGGCAGCCTACCAACCGCACCCCCAAGCACTACCGGAGACGGACCAAGTATTACTATTTCTGAACCACGCGACGGAACGATCATTACTAAATCACCATTTACCGTTGTTGCTCAAAACAATTCAAATAGCACCCTTACGAAAGTAGACCTACTCATAGACGGACAACTTATCGAAAGCAAGACAAGCAACGGACCATACATATTTAACGTACAGAAAAAGCTTGCAGATGGAAACCGGACCATTGCAATTCATGCAGTAAACAGCAATGGTCGTAGCTCAGATATTGGCGTCCAGGTTATTTTTGCAACGAATCAGGCGCTCACAGTTACGAATCCCGAGAAAGATGCGCACCTGAGCGGACCAATCATCCTACAAGCAGTTAGTGGTAACAATTTTGGAACCGCTACATTCTATATAAACGACAACCAGGTCGGCACCAGCTTTCCCACGCAGAATACACAAGATGGGACATATACCTACAGCGTAAGCTGGGATGCACCAACCAATGGCACATACAAGATTCAAGTAAAAGCCGGGGGTAATAGCAGTGCCAAAACTTCGTTTACTGTTGATGACACGATTGAATAACTAATGTGGAAGGCAAAAATAAAACACGGCGCAAACCCGTGTTTTATTTTTCTTCAGAGGGAGCAAAAAGTGCCTCCAAATCTTTAGTGTGATTAATGTCTGTGGTCTTAATGACGCGTACAAATAATTTTTCAGCCAATTGTTTGAGCTCGAGCTCGAGCTGACTATCTAGCCTGTACGGCGAAGCCCATATACTCGCTTGCCACATTTTAAATCCAAGCGATTTTAACTTATTTCTCAAAAATGTACGCACGCTTCTCTGGCGTTCTGGGATATCAAAAATAACCAACTTCCACACCCCGTCCCGTTCGGGACGTTTGGTAGTAAGAAGACCCAAGCCATCGGGAGTAATGGATACCTGTGTCTTTGCCGGATTACTATACATCAGAAAACCTTGTTGTATAAGGCGAAATACCGTGTCATAGACACTTTTACGACCCTTGTCTGCAGAAAAAAGACTGAAGATGGAAGCCAAAGTAGACGGCCCATCAACACGTGCGACAGCTGCAAGTAGTTCTATGCTAAATTGTGTATGAGTCCGAGCCATGGCAATGCAGAATTAAGAATAACGAATTAAGAATTAAGTAAGATAGGAATTTTTTTCAATGACTATTCTTGATTCGTGATTCTTACTTCTTGATTCTTCATTTTTATTATTACTCTTCGATGCGGCTCCATACCACTACTAGTCGAAACTACCTCAGGGTAACTTGCCTGTACGAGCGCATGGACCAACTTCCGTTCGTAGTTTGGCATGGGCTCAAGCGCAACCGGACGAAATATACGTTTTAATTCTTGTACAGACCGACGCACTGTCTCTTTTATGTACCACTCGCGCTTCTGACGATAGTCATCTACGTCAAGACTAAACCGAACAGACCCACCACTCGTGCGCCGAGCAACAACCGCCTGCACAATAACCTCAAGTGCATGTAAGTGGACACCTCGGTGTCCGATTAACAAATACGATTCATCCCCAAGGTCAATATTAAACACCAATCCTTTGAGCATAGTATCTTCGGCTTGTACCGTGGCAGCAAATCCCATACTAGAAAGGATTTCACGGAGCAGCTGCTCTATAGTGGCTCTATATTCCGAAGATGCGTTTGAATCCATATGCGTGACTTAAAAAACTCTCTCAGATTTTCTCATTATATAGTATTGCTGCCCTATGGCAAACAACGTGGTAACCACCCAATACAAGGGCAGGCCAGCAGGCAAGCGCCACGCAATAAAGATACTCACCAAAGGCAATAAATAAGTAGTCTGCATCTGTATCGCCTTAGCCGTAGCATCTGTGGTCTTAGTGGTATTCCTTACCTGCATCATGCGAGCCTGCCAGAACTGGAGAGCCCCGGCAACAACTGCCAATATGATATTTGGGGTAGCTAAATTTATAAATCCGAGAAAGTAAGGATTGATAGTACCGGGATTAAATACTGTGTGGTACAAACCGTCCAAATGCCCATTTAAAGCTTTGTTAAAAACTTGATACAAAGCAATTAAGATAGGTAATTGAATAAGCAAGGGCAAGCAAGAGCTGAAGGGGTTCACATTATGCTCTTTATATAAAGCCATTACCGCCTTGGCTTGAGCCTCTTTATCATCTTTATGCTTCGCCTTAACCTCGTCGAGCTTGGGCTGCAAGGAGGACATGGCATGCTGGCTCTTTATTTGCTTGTGCATGGTTGGTGCCAGCAGCAAACGAACCAAGACGGTTAGGATAATAATAACGATACCAATATCGTGACCAGGTATAGAATTATAGCCCCAGACAAGAAGGTTTAGTAACGGTTCGTAGATAAGCTGATGATAGAGTGCAAGCATAGATTAGTTAAATAACAAATTACAAATTACAAGTTCCAAATAAACTCCAAGGTCCAAATCCCAAATCAGAGTTAAGTCTATAATTTGGAATTTTGATATTGTGATTTATTTGTTATTTGTAATTTGAATTTTGGAATTTAATGTCAGCGGAAGATTTATTGCAGGTTCGGCAAACGGATTACATTTGGCAATACGTATCATACCAAGCCAAGAACCCTTTAGTAAGCCAAACCTCAAAATTGATAGCTTGGTGTATTCACTGCAACTTGGGTAATATGGACAAAATCCATAGGGAAAACGGCCACGAAACATACCGTGATCGGGAGAAATGGTCTTTTGATAGTAATGGATTAGAGCAACAGCTAAATACTTCATTAAAAAATGGAACAATTAAGTTCCATTGCATTATACAGTACCATTACGAAAATTTGCTATAGGAGCAATTTATTCCGCTTAAGCCCTTCTTCCGCAGCAGCCCTTAATTCGCCTGAAGTGGCCCTACCGGCCACTGGACGGGCTATAAACATGTAGTCGCCAGGCAAGAGGCCTCCAACTCGAATGCGAAGAAATTCGCGTACTATTCTTTTTATTCGATTACGCTTCACTGCCTGTTTAGCTACTTTTGTAGAAACAACAACAGTAAAACGCGAAGATTGAGAAATCTCTCGCGTTTTCAAATATTTTATAGTAAATAAGGGAGTAAAAAAAGTCCGCCCCGCTCGATAGGCGGCTTGTACATCCCTATCTTTAGCGAGGCGATTTTGCTTTGCAAACATGGAAATAGTTGATAAAACTCGTAAAGTAAAAAGTTTATAAAGTAAAACTTTAAGAACTTTATGGACTTTATGAACTTTTTACTTACTTAGGCCACAGTGAGACGTTTACGACCCTTTGCGCGGCGGCTTGCCAGTACATTACGGCCTGTTTTTGTCTGCATACGCTTGAGAAAGCCATGGACGCGGAGGCGTCTCCTTACTTTCGGTTGATAGGTGCGCTTCATGTGTTGTTTAAATCTATTTTAATGAAAGAGTGATATATCTGGAAAACTGGACTTCCTTAGGGCTATTATACAGAAAAACATCGCCAAAAGTCAACAAATATACTATACTGCCACTATGACGGCACGAAAAGAAACAAAAAAGTCACCGACCCTATCAACTACCACCTCAGTCACTACCCTGCTTTTTGTGAGCCTACTAGGTTTCACCCTTATTCAGCAAAGCATTGCTGGATACTTGCAAGACAGTACGATCCCTGCAGGTACTGTAGCGGGAACCTCGGCAGTAAGCGCAGAAGTCCCCGTTACACCAACAAACACCTTGTACGCAGACTTGCAAAAACAGCAAGCAGCACTGAACAAAAAAGACCAAGAACTTCGCGCAAAAGAATCTTATCTGAATAACAAACTGCAGCCCACCCCAGCAGCAATCAGAACGCTATACGTCTTAGTCAGCTGCCTATTTCTCATGGTTATTATAAATTTTATATTCGACGTACGCAGACAAAGACTTAGACACTCCGAAGGTGTGTAGGCGCTGTTTATTTCCAGCCCAAAGCTTGAATTTATGTCTTACAAATCCAGACTACTGTACATTACTATTACAGCGTGCGGCCTTACTGCTATAACAACTAGCCTGTATGCCCCAGCCTTGCTTGCGGCACGGCTTGTGGCAGTGAATGACACACTTTCAACTTCCACCCCAAGTTTGGCAGCGAACCACGACATTCGTTTCGCAACTGCAAGCACTGTACCCGCAAGTGGTAAAATTGTATTTACTCCCGAGGCCGGAGCATTTACCATCCCCGCCGGTCTTGATTATACCGACATTGACATAGCAATAAATACAGTTGACGTTCCTATTGCTGCCACCCCTGGTACCGGCAGTGGCAGCGCCCTGGGAGCAAGTGTTGTCACTGGCACATCTGGATCCATTACCATAACTCTAAACGACACTGACTCGCTGAATGACAGTGATAGCTTTTTTATCTTAATAGGCACAAACGCTGTAGTTGGCAGTGCGGGAGACCAGCAAATCACCAACCCCAGCAGCGTAGGATCATATACTGAGACCATAACGACAAAAAATGCCAGCAACGTTACCATAGACACATCTACTATACAAGTAGCCCTTGTCCAGCCCGTAGGCATAGACGCTAACGCACCTACTAACAGTGTTGAAACCCCTGCGATAAGTCCAAACGGCGGCAGTTTTATAACTAGCACCAGTGTTTCTATAAGCACACCGACCAGTGGAGCAGATATATATTACACTACTGATGGCACCGCCCCCACCACGAGTTCAAATCTATACGTTGGCCCCTTTTCTATATCTACGACAACAACCGTTAAAGCCTATGCGGTAAAAAGCGGGTACGGCGATAGCGGACTTACTATTGCCACTTTTACAATCTCCTCCCCACCTCCTCCTCCACCCCCACCCCCTGACCCACCCCCACCATCCGGTGGCGGTGGCGGAGGCACACCCCCACCCCCAGCACTTCCGCCCAACGTGGTACCACCAGCAAATCCAATCACCGGATGTGGATCGCTTAAAGCTGATCTCAACTGCGATGGCCGCGTTAATCTTACTGATTTAAGCATCCTGCTTTACAACTGGGGTAACGTAAAAAATAATCCCCGCGCGGATATAAATAAGGATAGCAAGGTAAATCTGGTCGACTTTAGCATCTTGCTCTACGAATGGACAGATTAAAATTGGAAGCATGAATCACGAATCAAGAATCAAGCACATAACAGCCGCTATTGCATTATTTGTAATTGGATTTTTGTTGCTCCCAGGAGTTGCTCATGCTGCAACCATTACAATGTCCACACCCTCTTCCGCACTGTACTTAGGAGATGAATTTGTTGTATTAATTCACGTAGATGCACCAAAGGCCATAAACGCGGTTGGAATTGCGCTGACCTACCCAGCCGATATAGTAGATGCGGAGCAGGTGCTTACGGGCGACTCAATTATACGCATATGGACTCGCGAACCACAGATCAATAAACAAAAAGGCGAAGTAACGCTTACCGGAGGACTGCCCACCCCTGGCTTTACGGGAGAAAAAGGGTTGGTGGCTGCAGTGCACTTTAAAGTAAAAGCCATTGCTCCATTTTCTTTTACCGTTAAACAGGGCTCAAGTATTTTATTAAATGATGGCCTAGGCACCCATGACGCGTTATCATTTAACCCACTCTTATTAGAAAGCCGCAGGCCCGCCCCCGGGCAAACACAAACTAAAATACCCACCGCGCCAGACACAACCCCGCCTGCGAACCTCATGCTCGATATCGGACATGACAGTGGATTGTTTGGCGATAAGTATTTCGCAGCGTTCGGAGCAACAGACAATGTGGGTATTCACGAGTACGAACTGGCCGAAGTACTTAATCAGAGAGACGAAACATACCCTCATACCTCTGCATGGTACCCGGCGACCAGCCCGCACACTCTCAAACACCAAACGGGAAAAGTAAGGGTGTTCCTTAAAGCAATAGACACTTCGGGCAACCAAGCAATCATCAGCAGCCTTATAGATTTAGATGCACACAGAAAAGCAAGCAGATATAGCACTGCGCTCTACCTCACACTGTTTGTGCTCCTCCTCGTATGTATTTCAATTTTCATCCGACGATATTATATTAGAAAGAAAATTCTTTTGTCTGTACAAAGATAAATTTGTATGCTATAATACCAACACTAATGTCTTCTTCATCTAGAAATAAAAAACAGTAATTAAAAGATCATACGGTGCTATGTCACGATTCTCCGTCAGTACTCGTAAAAAACTACTCTCTTTTGCGTGCCGAGCAATTATTTTTGTTTTAGTGACAGGAACGCTTTTGGCAGGAGCAACCCCAGCAAACGCTGCTCAAGTTACTAGCCTCAGGGCTGTGTTTAAACGTATAAAGGCTAGCACTGCCGCGGACGGTATTACTATGTACTTCGTTACTCCAACCGGTATACAAACTGGTGGAGCTGACACAATCACTCTTACGTTTAGTGCTGACTTTACACTAGCTGCTGAAGCGGCTGCGAATTTCGATATCGGACTTGGAGACAGTGGAACGTGCACAACCGCCTCATACACCGACGAAATCGTTGCATTGACCCCCTCCGCAACTGACTGGGGAGTAGACGTCACCGGCCAAGTCATCACCTTAAGCCCTGAGACAGATGATACCTTAACTGCAGGATTCTGCATTAAAGTAGAAATGGGCACAGACGCAACGACAGGCGGTACTGGATCAACCTCCACCGTAACGAACGGCGCAGCTGACGACGACGACACCATCGCCATTGCGGGAGGCATCGGCGACACTGGAACGCTTAGCGTAGATATTATTGCAGACGACCAGGTTGCCATAACCGCTACGGTAAACTCTACCATCACTTTCACGATAGACGACAACGCTATTGGTTTTGGGACACTTTCCACATCTACCGGAAGGTGGGCCACAGCAGATGCTACCGGAACAAACGCTTCAGCCTCCACACCAACAGTGGCAAATGTACTTACCATTGCCACAAACGCCCAAAGTGGCTACGCAATTACGTATAACGGAGCAACGCTCACAAGTGGTGGCAATACCATAAACCCCGCCACCATAGCAGCAGACAGTGACGGAACCCCAGGCACAGAACAATTCTGTTTGGGTGTAAGCACCAGCGGTGATGCAACCATCCCTTCTTCGTACCAAAGAACTGCAAACGGCACCAGCGCGTGCAACTTTGCAGCAAGCACAACTACTACAATTGCTTCTGAAACCGCACCAACGGCCACTGAAACATTGAGCATATCGTATCTAGCAAACATTTCAGGAACCACAGAAGCAGGCGCTTACAACACTACTCTTACGTACGTTGCAACTGCGACCTACTAAACTAGATTATTTTCGTAACGCTCGCCCCCCTAATGTTATAATGGACATAGGGGGTTTTTATTTACATGGCAAGTCTCGCTCGTAACTTATATGGAATGAATCGTTTAACCAAAGCATTTGCCTGCCTGGTATTTGTTTGTTTACTAGCTATATTATTGCAGGGTACTGCCAAAGCGCTTACCGTATCCCCTGTTAAGGCCGAACTGGAAATTGACCCAGGGAAACGACTGCATAGCAAATTGGTACTCACCAACGAAGAACAGGACACAAAAATATATTACCTCTCAGTTCAGAACTTTAACGCAAAGGACGAATCAGGCGTACCCCAATTTAGTCCTAAAAATGACGGACTTGCTTCTTGGGTGGAAATAGAATCGAAAGTAGTACTAGGGCCTAAAGAGCAAAAGGATATTCCATACAGCATTGCAGTTCCTTTGGGAACAGAACCAGGGGGCTATTTTGCAGGGATTTTCGCTTCCGCAGTGCCGCCAGAAGAAAAAAATAACGGCGATGTGGCAGTAGAGACCCAAGTCGGCTCCCTTTTGTTGGTCCGAGTGAGTGGGGCGGTTACAGAGAGCACCGAAATACTGGAGTTTTTCACGAAAGATAAAAAATCGGTATTTACCAGCCTCCCCGTAGACTTTTACTTTAGATTCCAGAATAGCGGTCAATCGTGGGCAAAACCGCTGGGGGACCTGATCATAAAGAACATGGCGGGAAAAACTACCAAAGTTATACCTGCAAATCCAGACGGAAGCAACGTACTTCCTAAATCCATTAGACGCTTCGAAGCATCGTGGCTTACAAATTCGGGCGACGAGATACAAGACAAAAAGGCAGAACGCCCACCCGCGCCTCCCCAAGGATACTGGAACAAAGTAAAACACGAATGGAAATACTTTGCCTTGGGCAGATATGCTGCAAATCTGTCTTTAACCTATAACAACGACACAAATACCACGACCAAAGCAACCACTGCGTTTTGGGTCGTGCCTGTGCACTTTCTATCAGTAGTTGTTCCAGCCGGCATATTTGCGTTAATAATTTTAAGATTCTCTATTAAGCGATATAATAGGCACATCATTACTCGTTCTCAAAAACAGCTGAAACGAAAGTAGTCCCACACATAAACGCCCTGCAAGAACGCAGGGCGTTTATGTTAAAATATGAGTACACGTATGCCTCGAACATTATTCATTATCGTCTGCATTATACTCATCTCTGGCGTCCACCCGGTACTTGCAGAAACTCTGGGAAGTACAAACTACGAAGTTGACGCCAGCATAGATTCGGGTGGAGAATCCGCTAGTTCAACGAACTATACGGGAAGAGAGTCTATTGGTGGATCAAGTGACTCATCGGCAAGCTCTACTAACTTCAGTGTATTTCCTGGATTCATACAGCACGCGTACCCAGGCGTGCCCGCACAGCCCACACTTACCAACACGGGCGGCACATTGTACAATGCCTTGGATTTTATAGTCGCCACAGGAAATGGCCAGCAAAGCGATACCACATACGCAATCGCCATATCCAGTGATGACTTTGCAACTACAAGCTTCATCCAGACCGATGACACTGTGGGCAGCAACGCTATCTGGCAAACCTATACGAACTGGGGTGGAGGTAGCGGCGAACGCGTGACCGGACTTGCCTCAGGTACGACTTATAAAATTAAAGTAAAAGCGCGCTATGGAACAAATACTGAATCAGCATACTCGGTGACGGCAAGCGCCACTACCAGCAGCCCGTCACTTACTATTACATTCGTCGGAGTAAACTCCGGCACCACCCTTGATGGAGAAACCACAACTATTACGAGCACCACAAACGGCATTAGCTATGGCTCGCTAATCCCCGGAACGCCAAGCATAGCAGCTCACCAAGTTACCGTGTCTACGAATGCAACAGGCGGGTTCACCACTACAGTTCAGCAAGACGGCAACTTGCGAACCAACACAAGCAAAGAAATCGCCACTGTTTCGGGGACTAACGCGGCCCCCGCAACATGGCCCGGTAGTATTACCACTGGCCGATTTGGCTACCACAGCTCTGACGAAGACTTGTGCACAGGCACCACAACTAGATTTTCTACAAACAACACCTGGGCAGCACTTGCAAGCACCCCATATGAAGTTGGCTGCAACACAGGCCCGGTGACTGGCGAAACCACTACTGTAACCTACAAACTAGAAGTCGGCAATGTGCAAGAAGCAGGGCAATACGCAAATGTAGTGACCTATATTACAACAGCACAATTTTGAACCACCTAAATATCCAATTACCAATTTCCAATGCCCAATGCAATACTACATTACCAAACTAAAATAATTGCGATATTGAACATTCGAACATTTCATTGGAAATTGGTAATTGGATATTGGAAATTTATCTTACTGGTCACCACGATGGCGGCTCTGAGTATTGCGCCGCCATTGTCAACGAAATCCCAGAACACAGGCACCCTATCAGAAGGGAGTCTTGCCATATCCCCATTCATCATTGAAACCACTCTTGCGCCCGGACAAACTCAAAACAACAGCATTACGATATTCAACCTTTCTGACAACGAATTGCCCATAGCAATTAGCATAAATGACTTTGTTCCCTCTGGGGAGCACGGAAGTGTCCGATTTTTGGAGACGGGAGAAGCATCCCACCCAAGCTTTTCTCTTGCATCTTGGATTATCATTACCACACAACCAGATTTTACAATCCCCCCCAAGGGACAAACCAACGTAGAATTCTCCATTACAGTACCCTCAGATGCAGAACCAGGCACCCACTACGGCGGACTATTGTTTTCAGCTCGCGAGGCTAAAGAAGCGGCCGCAAATATTACAGTCGTCAAAAAAGTTGGAGCCATCATCCTTGTGGGGGCTGGAAACACAAATGCCAGCGGTAGCATAAAGCAATTTAGAACAAGCAAGAAAATATACACTGTCACACCAATCCAATTCGGAAGCACCTTTAAAAATACAGGCAATGTGCACGTACAACCAAAAGGACAAATCGCCATTCGTAACCTGTTTGGCAAAACTATTGGAGAGGCACATATTAACGAGAGTGCACAGTTCGTACTCCCAGGGAGCACTCGCACCTTTGAATCGTTATTTAATAATCCATGGCTTATAGGGCGCTACACGGCAGAGCTTATTATGTATTATGGAAACCCCAAGCTAGAGGCACGAAGTGTTATTTACTTCTGGGTAATACCAATAAAGCAGCTTGGCACTTACGGAGGATTACTTGTGCTCGTGGTTTCTGCGTGTTACATTGCCATTAAGCGTTACAATAAGTGGATTATCAGCAAAAACAGTAATAATCTGGACTAACCATGAAAAATCGGGCAAAACGAATACTATTTATTTTATTTATTCTTATTTGCGGGGCCCTACTTGGAACCACAACCCCAGAAAAAGCTATTGCGCTTACGGTATCACCTGTTCGCATTGAGAGAGAAGTAGACCCGGGAACAACTTTTAGCGACAAAATCTCTCTGCAAAACGATAAGAGCGAGACGCAAACGTACTACATACAGTTTAGAAACTTTGAGTCTCAAGGGGAAAACGGGCAGCCAGTTTTTACCACGAACAATAGCGGCCTTGCGTCATGGATGTCCGCAGTGAAATCTGTAACTGTAGCGCCAAAAGAGTGGAAAGACGTGAACTTAGAAATCACAGTGCCCCAGGACGCAGACCCCGGAGGGTACACAGCAGCAATATTTGGCACTACGCTTGCCCCAGATATTCAAGGCAATAGCGAAGTAGGTGTAGAAAGCGATGTAGGCGCGCTTGTTCTTCTTCGAGTAAAAGGTAACTTTGAGCAAGGTGCAACCATTTTAGACTTTAAGACGACCAACACCGAAAACACACCTCGGAGTCTTCCTGTAGATTTTTCTTTTCGTTTTCAGAATATCGGTGACTCATGGGTAAAACCAATCGGTGATATCACCATAAAAAATATATTTGGCAGGACCAGCAAACTAGTCCCTGCAAACCCCGCAGGCAGCAATGTACTAAGCAAAAGTATTCGCAAATTCGAAACATCATGGCTTGCTAGCAGCGGCGGTAGTGCTCAAGACCAAAAAGCAGAGCGGCCCCCTGCAATACCCCAAGGTTTCTGGAACAAGGTAAAACACGAGTGGAAATACTTTGCCCTGGGCAGATATACTGCGAATCTCTCTTTAACGTATAATAATGATACGAGCACTACCACAGCCGCCAAAACAACATTCTGGGTCATACCGTGGCACTTACTTGCAGTTATCGCTGCGGGACTAGCAGTGCTTATAGGTATAATCACCCTCATAGTAGTAACCATTGTAGTCATTGTTCTCAAGCAAAAAAAGAAAAAATAATATACTGGGACGAGTAGGTTTTTTTGCCTTACTCCTTTGTTGGATAATAACACCACCACAATCCGCACAGGCCGGAGATGCCCGTTTTTCCGTGACCCCAGGCAACTTAACTGTTACCCTTGGACAAACTATTCGAGCTCAGGTAGTTGTTGGCAGCGGTACTGGCCCTATAAACGCAGCAGATGGCACTCTCGTATTCCCCAGCAACCTCCTACAAGCCACAAATATTTCAAAAAATGGAGTATTTGGCTTTTGGCAAACTGAGCCGAGCGTAAACAACCAGAATGGAAGTGTGCGTTTTGCAGGCGGTACCAATAAACCCTTTGCAGGCACGGGCGCTATTTTAACTATAACCTTTAGAACCACAGGGACAGGCGTAGCTAATATATCTGTAACCAACAGCACCATCCTTGCAGCAGACGGTGAAGGCACAAATGTACAAACAGGTAACACACCAGCACAGTGGACAATTAAACCCGGCACGCCACAACCACCGAACGCACCAACCATTACGTCCCCCACCCACCCGGACCAAAATACCTGGTACAACCAGAACCAGCCTGAATTTGCATGGGACTTACCAGGCGACACGGTTGCGGTTGGCTTTGTTTTAGACCAAAATCCAGACACTCTAGTTAGTGGTCAGCAAGACCCTGTACAAGCATTTAACCAAACAAGTCCTCTTTCTGATGGTACGTACTACTTTCACGTTCATCTAAAAAACACCGTTGGGTGGAGCGACACAAGCCACTTTACTATACATATAGATACTGCCGCGCCAATAATTGATAATTTTGACTTACCCGATACCACCGAAACGGCACAGCGGCACCCCTATGTATCCCTAATAATCCACGATACTGGCTCAGGAATAGCTACAATTGTAGGGCAAATAAACGGAGATGTTCCATTTCCCCTTACTAACATATCAAATGACAAATACGAACTCCCTTTGCAAACCCCGGGAAAGAAGCATCTGCGCATAATTGCAACAGACAAGGCAGGCAACCAATCAGTCGCAGAAAAGGATTTCGAGGTTACAGAAGTTGCCCCAGGAGAGTTTATTGTACAGGTTGTTCATACCGGATACAGCAAGTGGCTTGTAATTATACTTGGCATAATTATTCTATTATTACTCATACTGCTCCTCATACTGCTGTTTTGGCGCAAGCGTCGTGATAAAAAACCACCCCCACCCATGGCGCCGCCAGTCGATAAACGCGATAATTCAGACGACCCTCCCATGTATGAAGTAACCGCTAATGAATAATAGTAATTTAAGAGCTTATTTTTAGAAGCACCATCATATACGCACACCCAGTGATTTCTGGGTAAACTCTACCAGGCAAAACCTGGTAGTTTTTTTCTGTAAATATACGCATAGAATATGGCCGCACCCATACGCTTAATGCCTTGAACAGGATATATAACCAGCAACCTATGTGAAACCTTTGGGGTTTAAATTTGGCCATTAACGTATACAGCTTTTTAAGCATTACGAAAGGACAAAATAAAAAACTTTTAGCATAATTTTTTTAGTAAATTACTAAAATACTGCAACCTGTAGAAATAGAGCACCGATGATACGAATTAGTAATAATATCCTTTAGATAAGCCTGATATATTTCTGTATTGATCTATTCTATGCTAATTTTGAACGTGAAAACACTGACCAAGCCCGCTCAAATATGAGCATATTTTCTATTGACGCGAAAGGATAACTATGCTAAAATATGTGTAAGTTTTGTTAAGTTGTATGTAGATAACCTACATACCTTTACCTAACAAAAGTTATCTACCTCTAAATTCTAGAGGAGAAACCAAAAGAAAAAATAACTAATACCGACCCGAATTTGCAAATAACCACACGAATGTCCCGAATGAATACTACCCAACTGGGTAATTCGCGACATTAATGTGACATTCGTACATTGGGGTCGAACATAAAACAAATGCAAAACATGCAACTCCCAGAGCTGCTGACATTGCGTGAAGCCTGCGACCTTCTTCATGTGCACCCCAACACCTTAAGAAATTGGGAAAAAGAAGGTAGGCTCGTAGCCATCCGCATTGGCAGCCGCCGAGACCGTCGCTTCACCAAAGAAGCACTTTCGCAGCTCTACACCTCACTCGCCCCCCAGCCAGCAACCATCTAATGGAATCTGGCTTTTTCTCGTTTCTAGAACCAAAACAAAAACGAACAAGCAAAAGAAATAAAATCACCGTAGGACAAAATAGCGCTCATGAAAATCCGTGTCATCGGTGCTATCTGCGTATCTGTGGTCAAAACTAAAACGTGCCTCATTTTTCTCTGAAAACAAAATTTAATTTCAGAAAGCATACCGCCTTGTATGCTGCTTTGGCGTTAATTGCCATCTGCGTTAATTGGATACCACTCACCCAAACAGCACAAGCTGCAATCCCTAAATACATAAACTTCCAAGGAAAACTCACAAACAAAGTAGCAGGAACCAATGTAGCAGATGGTACATACGCATTTGAGTTCAAAATATACGACGCAGCAACAAGTGGTTCACTTCTTTGGACTGAAACATTTGACCAAGCAAGCGGTGCATGTGGCAAGCTTACGGTGACTAGCGGTGTATTTAACGCCAAGCTTGGTTCTTGTAATGCCCTTAGCATAGACATGACAGGCGGGTCTCTGTACCTCTCCGTAAACTTTGCGCCAACAGGTACCAGCTATGACGGTGAAATGTCCCCTCGCAAACAGTTAGTATCTTCACCTTTTGCTTTTGTGGCCAATAGCTTAAATGGTGACGGCAACATTGATCTGGCAGATTTCGACGTAGATACTGACGGCAAAACAGTTATTGCACCGGACACTGCCGGAGACGCACTGACTATTTCAAATAGCGCCACTGCCGACATTCAAGGGCTGGTTATAAGCGCAAGCAACTCAACACAAACCGCCGGTACTATACAAGTAACCAGCAACACCATTACCGACACTGCAGTGCTCGGTATGGCCTTAACCGGCACCGTACAAGACGCGGCCGGCGCTCTTACCGTGTACGGCAACAAAACCAC
>CAZYMS010000001.1:0-65568 GCA_964648985.1 uncultured Candidatus Saccharibacteria bacterium | reverse complement strand
CGGAGACCTCTTCCAAGTTAACTCCTCCGGTGCCATAGCTGCGGTTGTAGGTATTACGAATACGGGAGCACAAAGCACTACCATACAATCAACCACTGCCCTGACAGTTGCAAGAACAGGTTCTAACTATGCATTACAAGTAGACACCAACACCGCTTCTTCTACTACTGGTGTAAAGATTACTTCTGCGGCCGCGGCAGGTGGTGTGGCACTAGCAGCTATCTCTTCTGGAACAGATGAAAACATAACCCTAGATGCTAAAGGGTCCGGTTCAGTTAGCCTTGGTGCCACCTCCACTGGCGATATACTGCTCGGTGGTGGTTCTGGCTCTACCGGTTGTACAATAACTAATTCTACTGGTGCGTTTGCTTGTACTGCTGGTGGGTCGTTTACCACCCTTACCCTGACTGGTGCTGTCACAGGAGCTGCTTCCTACAATGGTTTAGTTGTTACCGCCAACACTGGAGTAATTACCACAGGCACTTGGAACGGCACTGCCCTGACTGATGCATATGTATCAGATACTTTAACCGCCTCCTTATTTACGGGTAGTGGTTCTACTTCGACCGCAGTAGATTTAGCTACCGCTGAAGTATCAGGCATTCTCGGAGCTGCCAATGGTGGTACGGGTAATGGCTTTACTGCATTCACTGGCCCTACCACTTCTACCAAAACATTTACCTTACCAAACGCTTCAGCAACCATCTTAACGGATAATGCCCTGGTGACTGTTGCACAAGGTGGTACGGGTGCGAATACATTCACTACAAATGGCGTACTCTACGGCAATGGCACGAGCGCTGTTCAGGTAACCGCAGCAGGTACTACAGGACAATGTTTAACAGGCAATACGAGCGCAGCTCCTTCCTGGGGTGCATGTGGCGCCGGAACCGTGGCCAGTGGTGTTGCTGGTTATTTTGGATATTACCCATCAACAGGCACAACCATAGATGATCAAACAGTATTATTCACAAATGGCACAAACATCGGTATTGGCGACACCACACCAGCAGCCTTACTAACAGTGGGCTCTGGAGATTTATTCCAAATAGATTCTTCTGGCGGACTGAAATTCAATGGCGTTACCACAGATATTACTACCGGCACAAACGAAGCACTGCTTATCGCCCCCAATGGCACTGGATCGGTTATTATTTCTAGCTCAGTTACAAGTGGGAGCGGAAGCGGCTCGGGCCTATACGCGACAAGCAGTACTGTAACTTCAGGGGCAGTAATTACATTTAGTTCGACTTCCGATAACACTTCAGGATCTACGCAACAAGTACTAAATGTCTCAAACTCTGGAAATTCAAACGGGAATCTTACCTATGGCGCATCTGTTAGCAATAGCAAAAGTGGAAGTGGTATAAACATAGCGTTAGACCTATCTGCCACCAATGGGGCAGCAAACTACGCCTTATACGCCGCTGCGGGAAATAATTACTTTGGAGGCAATGTTGGCGTTGGTATAAATGCGCCGACTTCCCAACTCCATGTACAACAAGCAGCAGATTCTAACAACACCTCTACACCTGTGGCATTCGATGTAAATAGTGCCGGAGCGACTGGCGAACTGACTGGCACGGCAGCTCAAACTTTTGCACGCATAGCACCAGTCATTAACCAAAGCGGAGCTGGGGGATATACCGCCCTTCTAGTAAACGCCACTGAAACAGCGACCGGGAGCGCAGGCAAATATTTGTTAGATTTGCAGACCGGCGGCGTTAGCAAACTCTCTGTACAAAGTGATGGTACGGTAACAACCGCCAGTACTATATTCGGCGGAAACGACATATACGCCGCAGCAAGTAGGTATATTGGATTTAACGGTCGCAGTGTTATAAGCTCTCCTGCTGACTCTAATTTATTATTGCAAAATAGCGCCACAAACGCATTTAACTTACTTATTTTTGGTGGAGCAACAACCTCCTTCCCTGCCCTTAAACGGAGCAGCGCGACACTGCAAGCAAGGCTCGGTGATGATAGTGGCTACACCTCATTTGACGCAGCCAACTATTTGCTTAGTGGGACGAACATTAACACAGCGGGAACATTGAACAATGTCGCCTACTTAAACCAGGCCAATGTATTTAGCGCAAACCAAACCATCACAAAAGCAGATCCGAGCCTGGTACTCAACGCAACCACCGCTACTGATACTGATTTTTGGATGGGAGTACAAGATGACGCAGGGGGCGATGATGATGACACCTTTCAAATTGGCGACGGCACCACACCCGGGACCAATCCGTTCTTAAGCATTGATACGAATGGCAATGTCGGTATTGGCGATGTTACACCGGATCAAAAACTAGAAGTATTAGGCTCCTCTTCCAGCCCTATTCAAATAAGTATCGGAAACACAAGCACGGGCGATCCGCAAATCGGCTTTGAACTCGCAGATGGCACAAACACGTTTACTATAGGAATCGACAATTCCGATAGCGACAAATTTAAGATTTCTGGTTCAGCGCTTGGAACAAGCGATAAACTCACTATAGATTCATCCGGCAACGGTACGTTTGCAGGAGACCTTACTGTGTCTGGCGGAAATATAACCAACGCCACAACCTTTGATGCAGGCATCACCATAGCTGCAGCTCAAACCATTACTATTGGCAGTGACGCAATAGATGAGTTTGTAGGCACCGGATTGCAACTCTCAAGCGGCGATTTACAGACAGTACTGGGTACTACAATTTCTGGAGGTGAAGTAGATGACGACACCCTAGACTACACAGACTTTGAAGATACCATGGACCTGGATGCGGCTCTTGTTCTTAACCAAGGAGCTAATACCTGGACCCAAAACTTTACGGGCACCACTACAACAGGATTATCTTATGTAGCAAACTCTCTGACTACGGGTACCGCCCTTTCCTTGGCCAGCTCTTCGCTAACCTCGGGATCTCTGGCTACTATCGCAGTTACAGGTACTGGCGCTGCGTCTAACACTCAAAAGGCATTAAATGTTTCTTCTGCTGGCACGAGTGCTAACAACCAAACTACCTATACTGGGTACTTTGCCAACAGCACTAGCGGGACTGACAATACGAACATAGGTCTGTACGCAATAGCAAACAATGCGTATACAAATATAGCAGGTCAATTCCAGGCTACTGTAGCAGGTGGCGGGGTGCTCAATGTAGGTTTGCACGCGTATGCTTCT
The DNA here is from genome assembly GCA_964648985.1 of uncultured Candidatus Saccharibacteria bacterium. GTDB lineage: Bacteria > Patescibacteriota > Doudnabacteria > UBA920 > UBA920 > JAEUSE01. The sequence continues at coordinate 62,399 of CAZYMS010000001.1, read as the reverse complement.
ACGAGTGCCTCAGACTACATTAACCTGGTTTTAGGTTCTAGTGTACCCGCTACTGGAAATTACAGCATATACAGCTCCTCAACTTCTGACAGCTATTTTGCGGGAGAAATCGGCATTGGCATCACTAACCCCAGCTCCGCTTTACATGTCGTCGCCCCAGCCCAAACCGTCGCAAGCGCGACAAGCGCAGAGTATACGACGGGGACCTTTACCTCCCCTACTATTACGCTTACTGGCTCTACTGCTGTTACTACTGCAATGGACAGCTTCTTATTTAACGCGCCTACCATACAAGACAATGACGCAACACAAGTCGCGATTACTAACGCAAACAGCGTAACTATTTCTTCTGCTCCCATAGCAGCCGGTTCTACTGGCGTAGCCATTACCAATGCGGTAGGGCTCAGAATTGGCACGGCAGACCTTACTACTGGTTCAGGCGCCGTAACCAACGGATATGGGCTATATATTGATGCTCCAACCGGCGCAACCAACAATTATGGAGCAGTATTTACTGGTGGCAATGTTGGAATAGGGACCACCTCCCCTACCGCTTTCTTACACATTGGATCGAACGGTGCAGCATCCAACCCAGGAGCCAAATTAAGTGGCTCGTGGTTCACTGGTGGTGACTCAACCACCACCAAACCCCAACTCTTAGTCGAAGCAAGCGGAGCGACGTCTACCGGGTGGTCCACAAGCGGCACAGGTCTTGGTATAAACGCACCAAGCGGGTTTAACGGAAGAATAATAGATGTAAAACTTAATGGAACAACTGCATTTAGCCTAAATGAGGCCGGTGGTATTTCTACAATCGGTCAAGGCATTACCAATTTTAGTGCCACTTCTGGCTATTGGTACCAACCAGCGGCAACTGTCTCAGTTGGAAACAATGGAGACAGCGGCGCAAGCAACCTTCTATTAAGAGCTGGTGTTTCTGGATCAAGCGGTGGCAACATTACCTTCAGCGTTAACAACTCAACCACGGGAATTTGGAACTCGACAGGGCTTGGCATTGGCACGGGCACCCCGGTAGACCCCCTTTCTATTAGTACGGCTATAAACGCCTCTGCAACGCATGCATTATTCAATCTTTCAAACACAGCTCTTTCCAGCGGCTCGACCAACGGAACATACATCGGGGCCAATCCTGCAAGCTTTACGGGTAACTTTTTCGACTTCCAAGTCGCAAATACAAGTGTCGCAAAACTTACCAGTGGTGGCGCCTTAACGGTTACTTCTTGTACAGGCTGCGCGGGTGCGGCAACGGCATTTGACGCTATTGGCGACCCCAGCGGCAATGGCGCCATAAACATGGGCACTACTACCCAAACATTAGACTGGGGTGCTACCACCACAACAGACAACCTCTCTATCACCTCTTCTGCTACCGGCCTTACATCCGGCTCAGCCTTAAAAGTTACTTCCGCCACCACTGGCGCAGTAACAAACGGTATAGTACAACTCACGGCAAGTGGGGCATACACTGGCAGCGGCGGCCTACTCAACGTCACAGGCAACGCAACCACAGGCGGTGTTGTACAAAGCGTGTCTGGCACCGGCATAACAACCGGTACAATTACAAACATAGCTGCTGGCTCAGGTATTACAAGCGGCGCCGCTTTGAAAGTGTCTGCTTCGGGAACTTCGGCTATCGCAAATGGTTTAGTACAAATCAGCCACAGCGGAGCATACACCTCTACCGGAGGGTTGCTCAATGTCACCTCGTCCGCTTCTACTGCGGGCACCTTAGTAAACCTTACAAATAATACAGCCAGCTTTACAGGCACAGCCTTAAATATATCAACCACCGGCATTACCAGCGGTACCGGTATTCAGGTCACTGGTGGTGGATCTATGGCAGGTGGCCAACTTATGGGATTAGTGATGGGCACAGCATCTACCGGTACCGCACTGAACATTAGCGCAAATGGTGGCGCTTACACGGGGACCGGACTCCTTGCCTTCAACAGCAACAGCCTTACATCCGGCACCATGATGTCTATCGCAGCCAACGGCGCAAGCCAAACCTCGGCTAAATACATTGACATTGCCCAGACCGGAACCACCACCGGATTCACCGGCAGCCTTATTAACCTTAGCTCTACTTCCACCACAGGTGCGGCCACGTTTATCAACTTAGCGGCAAACTCTTCAACGGTGGGCATTGGTCAGGCAATATCCATGACTTCTCTAACAACCGGGTCCGCCCTTTCACTTACTGGTCCGACGTCCACCGGGGTTATCACAGGGACATCTTCTGGTTTTATGAAAGTCGTTTCGGATGTAGGAAGTGGTAGTACTGCCGGCGTACTCGCCTACTTTGCACCAGACTATTCCGGCAGTACTAGCACCGGATACGGCATAAAAATTGACGGAACCGACAGCACGGCTACGAATAAAACAAATTACAACTTGCAAAGCAATCTAACTATGACAGGAAACGGAGGCAAAACTGGTTATGGATTGTATTCCAACGTCACATCTGACTCTACCAGCAATTCATATGCCCTCTATGGCGGATATTTCTCAGCCAACGCAACAGGTGCCATATCCGCAAATACTAGGGACATATACGGTATTTACTCTGCCCCTAGCAGCAGCACGGGTGCCAGCAACGGTGGAACAACCAATATATACGGCGGATATTTCTTACCAACTTCGAGTGATTCCACTACCGGCGCAACAGTAAATTCTTATGGTATATTCGCGCAAGCCAACGGAAGGCTCACTACAGGAGGCACACTTAACTCTTATGGTGCTTACATAGCCAACTCAAACACCCACAGCACAGGCACAACCACCAAGATTGGACTCTACGTGGAAGAACCAACTTCCGGAGATACGAACTACGCAGCAATATTTGCCGGCGGTAATATAGGTGTCGCAAAAACAACCCCATCTGAAAGATTAAACTTAGGGGATGGATCAGACCTGCTTTTGGACTCTGGATATATGTACTCGCCACAGGGTGGATTTGGCAGAAGCGAAAATCGTATAAAATACACGGAAGAATTAGACAATGCCGCGTGGACCAAAACAGGTGTCAGCATAACCGCCAACAGCACCACAGGACCGGACGGCTACACAACTGCGGACACAATTGGCGCAGGTGGAAGCTCTACCGATAACGTAAAACAAGCAGACTGGCTCTCTACTTCTTCTACCAGCACCACCTGGACAGGTTCTGTGTGGCTCAAAAAGTCATCCGGCTCCGGCACGGTAAACTTACGACTAGACTCCGGGAACCAAACCGGTACCGCCAACACGGTGACAGTTACTACTAGCTGGCAACGCTTTACCGTTACCCAAGCCTTTAACGGTTCTTCAACCGGCACAGTAACATTCATAATCAACAACGGTACTACTGCCTACTATGCTTGGGGAGCACAACTGGAAAAACAGTCGACCGCAGGTATATACGTGCGTAACGGCTCAAGGGGCAACACGAACGCTAGCATGGGCCTAGTAGTCAACAGCCGCGAATCAGTCGGGGGTGGTGAAAGCGCAACATCAAACGCATTCACTTTCAACTTTGACGGATGGGATGCTGCAGCAAGCGGTTACACCACTGGTATGTATATACGCTCATTAAGCGATGTGGGATATGCTCCGTATCATATTAAAACATTCAATGAAGCATACGACACCTACGGTTCAATCGCCACAAGCAACGTAAGCGGATTCGATTTCAGCACAGGTGGAGTAACAACAGGAGCAAGATATAGATTTAGCGACGTAAGCACCAATTTTGCAACAATCTCCAACGTGACTAGTCAACCAGGCTTGCGGCTCATCGGATCCGCAAATATTAAAGCAAATGCCACATCTGAGCTAACCGGAGATATCGACCCAGCTGCATCAACTACAGTTACTGGCAGCGGCACTGCGTTTCTTACTGAATTGGCCGTGGGCGACCGCATCACAGTTACCGGAGAAACCAGGACGGTTACTGCTATTGCGTCCGATACCTCACTGACGGTTGACACTGCTTTCTCTAACAACGCTAATGACACCACCCCAGATAAGTTACCGGCATTACTAAGCGTAATTGACTCATCAAACAGCCCGGGACTGATAATCCAAAACGATGGTCGAGTTGGAATAGGAACGGCCGCCCCTGATTCGCTAAGCACGGTAGATATTCAAAAGAGTCAAAATACCTATAGCATTCTCAGAGTCTATAATAACAATTCCGGATCTTCCGCGAGCGCACGTATCGCCTTGGGAAATGATTCAAATGCATATGGCGGACAGATGATTTACAGTAGCTCAACTGAAACGACTTTTGGAGGCGCCAATTCGCTTAACTTCTACAATGGAGCCAACGCCCCCATAGCGTTCTTCACAAATGGCGTAAACCAACGTGTAACCATTTCCGGAGCAGGTGGTTTCCGTATCCACGCTTTCGGCACTGGTACTGTGAGCTCAGATGCATCGGGGAACCTTACCAGCTCTTCTGATATTCGACTAAAAGATGTACAAGGAGCATTTGACCGCGGCCTTTCGTCAATAATGGCAATAGATCCGATCCTCTATCGCTGGAACGCTCTATCAGGCCTAGACCAAACTTTCCTTAATGCTGGATTCAGCGCTCAGAATATCCAAACAGCAATCCCTGAGGCAGTAGATACTGACCCACAAGGTTATCTATCTCTATCGGACCGCCCAATCCTTGCTGCTTTGGTAAATGCAACCAAAGAATTAAACAACACCTCTCTTATTCAAGACCCTAAAGGCAATGTCTCCAAACCATCATTTACCTTTACTGTTGGAGAACAAGATGGACAGGTAATAAATGAAGTTGGCGGCGGAACAATTGAAGGCCACGATACTTCGTTCATAATAAATCAAAAGGATAGTGGTAATCTCTTACAGCTACAAAAGGACGGCATGGACAACTTCCTCGTGGCAAACGATGGTACCGTTCATATTAATGCAAACCTCGCAAGTGGCATAGTACTGGAAATAACCAATGCAGATACTTCCCTCTTTACCATAAACACCAAAGGCACTGCCATACTCACGGGCACCTTGGTTGTAAAGAAAGACGTTGCTGTGCTTGGTAGAATATTAGGTTCTACCGCAATAGTGGCAAAGAATACCAGCAACGAAACCATACACCAAGGGGACTTACTTATGCTTACTGGCGCAACAGAGGAACCAATACTGGGTGACCAACCCACTCTCACCATTGCAAAAGCAGTAGCAGGTGCAAACACAATTATTGTTGGCGTAGCAGACCGCAACCTTTCAGACTTTAATATAAGCCCTGACTCCCCTATTACAGACGACCCAACAACTATTAAACCAGGTGAATATGTAAGCATCGTCATAACAGGAACCTACAAAAAGGTATTTGTGAATGGGAGCGTATCTCTAGGCGACAAGCTTACTGCATCAACCTTTGCTGGAAAAGCTGCAAAGCTTCCATCGGAAGCCCAGGGTCAAGTATTTGGAATTTCTCTAGATAGCACCCCCGACAATACAGGCTCTATTCGGGTCATGCTTTTGTCCACTTTCCAGCAAGTAACACAAATCGTTCAGCAGGCACCAGTAGTACAAAACAATACCCCACCAGAAAATACACACCAAACAGACCCTCCATCCCCCACCACTGAGGAAGGTGGTGATGGCGCAGAAAGTGAAACACCGGCCCCCGAACCTACCCCCGCAGTTGACCCGGAACCCGAGATAGTAACTGAATAGTTGATATAAAAACCCCTTAAATAAGGGGTTTTTATAGACTATATATCGTTAATTCATTATGTATTAGATTGCTTTATAGGATTTGATAATACTCATTGCTATCAACATACTATATCTATATATAAATACCTATAAATAACCAAACAGGTTAAACTCATTAACCCATTATTCACTATCAATATCCACAAAAATCACAAGTAATCCACAGGCAATCAACAGTTAAACACCTAATCCGCTTATATAAGCAGTATTATTGCCTGCTAGCATGTTGATAACTACCTTGATAAGATAAGTAAATCAGAATCAAGCAAGTAAGTATTACGTAATAAATAAAGGTATTTTTACTTAATTCATTACCCTTAATTACGTATGTACTCTTTTTTATGAACAACCAACAGATCTGGCAAGCAATTTTGGGCCATCTAGAAGTATCACTATCTAAAGCAAATTTTAATACTTGGCTTAAAAATACCCATATTATTGAAAAAACTGACGATAATATTACTGTTGCAGTCCCTTCCACATACCATCGCGACTGGATAGCGAGCAAATACAATACTGAAATGCTTAAAGCACTAAAAGGTATTGCTCCGGAAATAAAAACTATCAAGTACCAAGTAGGAACAATTGTGAAAACCTCACCCACACCTACTCAAAATCTGCAACCAAGCGACCCCCTCCAAACAGCTCCAGCATATCCGACCCAAGTTACAAATACTGCTCAATCGAACATTAACCCTAAGTACGTTTTTGACACATTCATCATAGGCAAAAACAACGAACTTGCGCACGCCGCAAGCCTTGCAGTTGCCAAGAACCCAGGGACCCAATACAACCCATTATTCATCTACGGGGGAGTAGGTCTTGGCAAAACTCACCTTATGCATGCAGTTGCCAACAAGCTTATTTCAGAAAATCCACGGGCAAAAGTCTTATATTTGACGAGTGAAAAATTCACCAACGACTACATAAATGCAATCTCCACCAAAAAAATGGATGATTTTAAGCAGCATTACCGCACCGTAGACATGCTTCTTATAGACGATATCCAGTTTATTGCGGGAAAAGAGGGAACGCAAGAAGAATTCTTTCATACCTTTAATGAACTCAGGGATAAAGGTAAGCAGATAATAATTACTGCAGACCGCCTGCCAAAGGAAATACCAGCAATTGAGGCAAGGCTCGTAAGCCGTTTTGAGTGGGGGATGGTCGCAGATATCCAAGCTCCGGACCTAGAAACCCGCATGGCAATTCTCCGAACCAAACTTTTAAAACGTGGAACCAACCTACCGGAAGAAATAGTCTATTATATTGCCGAAAATATCCAAAGCAATGTACGTGAGCTTGAAGGAGCACTTAACAGGCTGTTGGTATTTCAAGACATGGAAAACCGCATTGTAAGTCTTGAACAAGCTCAAAGCATGCTTCAGGGCATGATGAATAATAAGAAAAAAGGCGTTACGGTAAAAAAGATAGTTTCCTTAGTGGCTGAATTCTATAACGTAACCGGTGAAGACCTCATAAAACAGTCTCGCAGACAAGAATTCGTAAAACCGCGACAAATAGCTATGTTTCTTGCCAGACAAGAGCTTTCCAGCTCATTTCCCAGTATAGGAGAGTTCTTTGGGGGGAGAGATCATACGACCGTAATGCATGCAGTAGAAAAAATCCAAAACATGCTTACGGAAAAAGAATCATTCAAACAAGAAGTAGACCTTATCTTGGATAAACTTTATACGACATAAGACTAGAATCATGAATCAAGCATAAGAAATATCTTGTGGAAAAGCACAGTACAAACCCCTAATAGGTGGTTGATAACTCATGCCCCAAAGACAAAGTCCGCACTTTTCCCCATTTACTCACACGGACTATACACAAGTTGTTCGAACTCATTGTCGATAAAAAATATGTTTTCGCTTAATTCTTAATTCATAATTCTTGATTCTATTCCGGTTTGTCCACATATCCACCGCCCTTATTACTATTACTAATTTATTTATATATTTATTTAATAATAATCTATGAGAATTGTTGTGGTGCAAGAAAATCTAAAAAATGCACTTGCCGTCTGTAGTAGGGCAGTGGCTGCTAGTAGTACTTTGGCCGTACTAGGAAATGTACTGCTTCAAACACAGAATGGTCTGTTAAAAATAAGTGCTACAAATCTAGAAATAGGGATATCTCAGTTTGTTCGCTGCAAAGTTGAAGAAGATGGTGTTGTATGCCTGCCAGCACGACTTTTGGTTGAAGTGGTAAATAATCTTCCAGGAGAGCCCGTTACATTGGAAACAGTTACAGAAGGTCTAAGACTCTCAGTAGGGAAGTACCGTACAGTGCTTAAAACGGTCCCTGCGGAAGATTTTCCAGTCATTAACGATACAGTAAGCGAGAATGCCATTTCCCTACCTTCTCAGGACTTTTTCCATGCGTTAGAGGGCGTTCTATTTGCGGTGTCGACAAATGAAACGCAAATTGAGCTGTGTGGAGTATTTATGACCCGCTCAGGTCAGAACGAAATTGTACTTGCAGGCACTGACAGGTACAGGCTTGCTGAAAGTAAGGTGGTGCTTAAGGTTGGTGCTGAAGTTTTCCCCAATTTCAGTATTATTATCCCCGCCAGGGCTGCGAGCGAGGTGCTCCGTCTTTTGCATAATTCAAACGGTGAGTTTAAGGTTAATATTGGTGATAATCAAGCAGTTTTTTCAGTTAATGAAACTATAATTACAACCCGTTTGGTGGATGCCCGCTACCCAGAGTATGAAGCAATTATCCCCAAAGAATTCACAGTTTCAATCACAGCTTCTCGTACTGAATTAATTTCAGCACTTAAGGCTGTTTCTGTGTTTGCTAAGAGTGCAAGCGGTATATCCGTTGTGTATAGCCCGGGGGGTGGGTTGACGCTTTCGGCCCGTTCTCAAGATGCAGGAGAGGGTACTGTAGAGGTTGCAGCTGAAGTAACTGGGGGAGAAGATACTATTTTGTTTAATCATAAGTATCTTCTCGATATGCTTCAGTTTTTGACTTCTCAGAGCGTGCATATTAAGCTAAACAATCCAACCACGCCCGTAATATTGCAAAGCCCAGAGGATAAAAATTATATATATCTTGTAATGCCCATTAAAACATAATATCCGAATCTACGAATGGGCGAATCCACGAATAACTACGAATTCAATTCGTTGATATTCGTGGGTTCGGGTATATTCGTTGTTTCGGACATGCTATATATTTACAATATGAGAGTTAAACAGATATCCATCAAGAATTTTCGAAATTACCCAGAATTACAGCTCGATATTACGAGTGATTTAGTAGTATTGTCGGGGCCAAATGCAGTTGGTAAGACTAATTTGCTCGAGTCCGTTTATTTCGCGTCCCTATTTAAGTCATTTCGTGATGATTCAGAGTTTATTTTCATGAAGAATACTACTACCGCTGAAGTGCGTGTAGTGGTGGAGCGCAGAGGGCAGGACCATACTATTGAAATATTTTTAGAACAGCGGGATAAAATTTACGCTAACTTTAAATTGGATGGAGTCGTAAAGCGCCGCCGAGAAGTGCAAGGGTTTTTGAATGTAGTTATCTTTGAGCCTGAGGATGTTGCCCTGTTTACAGCAAGTCCGGAAAGCAGACGCCGGTATTTGAACATGGTCCTTTCACAGAAAGACGTACAGTATTTGGAAGATATTGCAAATTATAAAAAAGTACTAAGTCAGAAAAATAGAGTATTGCAGCAGATTCGAGGTGGGGCAGCCTCTCACGACGATCTGATTGCTTGGAATGAGCAAATAGTAAAATTGGGTGTCCCTATAATTATGCATAGGAAACGTTTTATCAGTTTCCTGAATCAACACTTTGCCGATATCTACAGCAACATCTCAGGTTTCCACCGTCCAGTTGAAGTAGAATACGCAACTCTTCCAGGGTCTACCATGGAAGAGGTTGAGGCTGCGCTCCGTAAGCTACTCGCGGACCAAACGCAACGAGAAATTATGCTTTCTACGAGCCTTGTTGGACCGCACCGTGATGATTTTAATTTAAAGAGCGATGGCTTATTTCTTTCCCCGTTTTCTTCGCGCGGTGAGCTTCGTAGTCAGATTCTTTCTCTTAAAGTTCTTGAGCTTGAGTATCTAAGTAAAGGAGAAGACAAGCCTGTGCTGCTCCTTGATGATGTGTTGTCTGAACTCGACGAGCAGCGTCGTACCTTCTTGCTTAAGTTTCTGCAAGGAAAGTTCCAAACTTTTATTACTACCACCCACCCACTTGAAATGGCAGCGCAGCACGTTACTTTAACCCCGAGCGCACAGGAAGAAGAATATAAGGCATAGGGATATATAGCCGTATAAGGCCTATATATCACGCTACTATATGAATGAAATTGCATTTCAAAAAATACAGCAATTGTTTATCGTTGCCGGCATAGAATACTTCGTATATTCTCATCCCGAATGTCGCACGAGCGAAGAGTCTGCGCGTGTTCGCAAAGAGGCTGGTATGCCCGATGCTGTGGGCGCGAAAGCTTTGCTGTGCAAGGTGGATTTTAAAAGTGGAAGTGAATTTGTGGTGTTTGTTTTGCCCGGTACGCATGTTATAGATAAGGTAAAATTAAAGAGTGGACTACCTGAATTAAAACAGTTTCGTTTTTCTACCAAAGAAGAGCTTGTCGATATTGCAGGTGTGGTGCCAGGTTGTATGCCGCCCTTTGGTAATCAAATTTTTGATAAAGTGCAAAAATTATACGTTTCTGAGTCGCTTAAAAATTTTCCCCGTATTGCGTTCAATGCCGCGAAATTAGATACAAGCATAAGTCTCTCATCTGAAGATTATTTTAAAATCGTTACACCAGATTTAGTTTTCAATTTTTCTGTATCTAAATAAATACACCCCTCATACGAGGGGTGTATTTATTATCTTCATTTACTACTAGAGTAGCTTTTCTTTGCCTTGTTTTTTTAGGCTATTAACTATTTCTCCAACTTTACCAGACTTGTTTTTATGACAAATTAGAAGAGCGTCTTCGGTATCTACCACTATTAAATCTTGTACACCAACCAGAGCAACTTGCTTACCGTTTTGTACTCGTACGAAGTTGTTTGAAGAATCTATTTCTTCTATATGGGCGGCATCAGTAGTTTTTTGCGGTGCGGCAAAGTTCATGAGCGATTCCCAGGTGCCAAAGTCAATCCAATCAAAGGGGAGTTGTACTACTAGAGACTCGCCCGCTGCGTGAACTTTTTGAGTTACTTCTTCTATGGGTCCTGCAGGCATTTTAGTGTACTCGGTGATTATATTTTTTCCTTGAACCATGTGCATGAGTGGTTCATACCAGTCAGCGCGGTATTTTTTAAGCATTTCAAGAAAAGCCCGAGGTGTCATACAGGTGTGGTTCGCATGGATAAGTGCTCCTTCGTGAATGTACTTGCTAGTTTCTTCTTTTGTGGCGCGCCAGAGAAATTTGTTTACGCTGTATACGCCTACCTCACCATCTTCCGATACACGTTTACCAGGTACTAAGTAGTCCACTCCCATAACAGCGTACGTAGGCGCGATGCCCCCTGTAATGTATTTTCCAGTTTCTTTGGCGAGTCTGTCGCACACCTCTATCATTTCAATAAATTTACTACTAGGCAGGCGCAATACATCTGCCTGAACGATCATAAACGGCTCATCGGGAAACTGTTTGTATAGCATAGCCGCAGCAAGGCCGCTTGCAGGTCCCTGGTTCCGCATTTCTGGCTCAAGAAATATATTTTCTTCAACTATTTCGCTTACTTGCTCTCTGGCCAGTTGTGCCTGTAGTTCGTTTGTTTGAATATATATATCTTTTGGTGCAAATTTTAAACGCAGTGCTTCCCAATTAAGCTGAAAAAGCGATTTACCATTAAAAAGTGGTAGGAACTGTTTGGGAGAATCTTGGCGGCTTTCTGGCCACATTTTAGTGCCAACGCCACCACAGAGGATTACAGGAATCATAATTATTACAGAGATTAATAAAGACTCTGAAAACTATAAGAGTATTGGCCCATATGTCATTATGGGGCAGCGCAATAGCTTATATATTTCTGGGAGTCTTTGTATGCTTCTAGTCTTTGATAGTATACCACTTACGGATTAAGTGGCATTGGTAGGGGGTTCGGTGATGGGGTCTCGGTAATTTTTACCGCCATCTTTCGATGTTGCTCGTATATATCTAAAATAAGCTTTTTTACCTGTTCTGGGCGGGCGACGTTTTCAAACTGAAATTCATTTTGTGCGCTACTTGTTTGAACAAGTACATTACCAAAATTGAATATGGTTGCAAGTAGTCCGTGAGCGCTGCTCGTTACTTCTTCTACATTTTCAATTTGTATTTCCGTTACCTTTCTTCGAAATAGGCCGCTTTGGTCCACATCTACCATGCGATGATCAGTAACAATCTGGAGAGAAAGGTAGTAAAAGACAAAGACCAACAAAGATCCCAAAAGAAGCCCTAAATAATATACGTAAAACAGTAAAGAAATTACACCCAGCGCAAGTTCGCTGAAGAAATCGGGGATAATGCGAGGTACCAAAATTTGAGCGGCAATGCCAATAATAAACAAGAACACTATGAGAGCTATCCGAAACCATAGCAAGATTGGATGTTCTCGTATAACTAAATATATTTTTTCGTCATCGAGTTGTGACTCAAAAAGTTTGTGCATGAGATTTATAAGTTAGCCAGTGTATGTACTGAAAAAATAACAACGAGTAAAAATAAAATGGCGTATACAGTACTAATGCTGGTGGCCACGGAACGCTTTTCCGCGTTTTTAAAAAAAATGCCTATGGTAATTAGGCTGAAAATACCTAAAAAAGCGACCAAAAGCAGGTACACTGCAATAAGTATTCCCGATATGTTGTCAGGTAGTAATGATGGCATGTATTTTTTTACACAAGAGTATTTGGGGGTACTTTCCCCATATGTTCGTATGCGCGTTTTGTTGCTTGGCGTCCTTTAGGGGTCCTAAGTATAAGTCCTTCACGAATAAGGTAAGGCTCGTATATGTCCGTTATAGTATCTTCTGCTTCGCCAGTTGCTATGGCAAGGGTTTGTAGTCCGACTGGACCGCCATTAAACTTGTTAATAAGAGCTTCCATAATTAAGCGGTCGCCATTATCTAAGCCAAGAGGGTCAATGCCCAGCTGTTCTAGGCTTTCCATAGTATCGTCTCCAGTTATGGTATCACGGCCTTTAAGCTGTGCAAAATCTCGTACCCTTTTAAGGAGGCGGTTTGCTATTCGTGGTGTTCCTCGACTTCGTTTCGCAATTTCTGTAGAAGCCTCTTGTAACAACCGTATTTCCAATATCCGTGCGGACCGTTCAATAATATGTTGCAAATCTTCGTCAGTGTAATACTCAAGGTGGTATACGTGTCCGAATCGGTCGCGGAGCGGTCCAGAGATAAGGCCTACTCGCGTGGTCGCTCCAACCAGGGTAAATGCTGGTAGCTGCATGCGAATACTCCGCGCCCCCGGTCCTTTACCGACAACTATGTCTAACACGCGATCTTCAATGGCAGGGTAGAGAATTTCTTCCGCAGTAATGTGAAGACGATGAATCTCGTCAATAAATAGAATGTCGCCTTGTTCCAAGTTTGTGAGGATTGCTGCAAGGTCTCCAGCTCGTTGCAGGCTGGCACCGGAAGTTATGCGTAGTTCTCTTCCTGTCTCTTTTGCGATAATGCTTGCTAGCGTAGTTTTTCCCAGGCCAGGCGGACCGTACAACAAGACATGCTCTACCGGTTCATTTCGTTGTTTTGCTGCAGCAATTGCCACTCCAAGATTGTTTTTAATTTGAGTTTGTCCAATGTATTCGGTAAGTACATGTGGTCGTAGGGTTTGTTCAAGTGCGGTTTCATCTGGCTCTACAGTGCCTGCAATAACTTTTTCAGAATTTTCGTTCGATGATTCTATCATAATAATAGTATTGTAAATGATTATCCAATAGCTGCAAAGCATTTAAAATCCCCGTCTGGCAGCGGGGATTTCTTTTAAACGTGTTTAGTTAGCTGAGCTAGGCGGGGGCGTATTCACAGGGGGTGTTATAGTGTCCTCGGGTTGCGGGGTGGCTGGCGCAGCAATAACAAACTTCTCTTCTTTTTTAAATAACGCCGGTGGTAAGTAGGTAGATTTAAGTACATCATCACGGGTCACGCCGTTGTTTGTTACGTGCCGTGTCCACGAGGCTTTCATGGAGCCGTCAGACTTTCTATCCCACTGGATTGGTTCGTCCACTACCACGCTTCTATTATCTCTTGTCCCATATAAGTCAAAGGCTAAGTGGGTTTTATCTATATAATATGGCCAAATGAGCACATGGGCAGGGGTGTCGTTTATAAATTTTAAATCTGTAGCTGGGGTGTAAATTGTGGCATCGGTTCCTGGAGGAAAGTAGTGGCTCACTGAGAACGCGTGGTTACGACGCTGTGTAATCCGCATGCCCGACTGCATGACTGCTCGAAATAGGGTTGAGGAAACTTGACAAATACCCCCTCCAAGTTCGGGTACAAGTCCTTCTGCTTTAATAACAATTTCTGGTTTAAAACCTTTGGCTGCAGTTACATCACCTAAATACTCTCCAAAGCTGAATGTTTCGCCGGGCTTCACAATTACGCCTTTTACTTGTTGTATTCCAGCTTCTATATTTGCAAGTCTATTCTTCGAGCTGTTGGAGAAATCTGAAATACCGCCACTGAGCAACTGATTAATTCCCAGCGTGTTGGTATCTGCGAGTGCGTTTTGAGGTTTGTGCCTAATTCCGATAACGCTAACCGCAGGATTTTTAGCTGCCAAAGTGTTCAAAAGCGCTATGCTTGTTTTGCGCATGTCTGGTGTTAGCCCATCTTTTCCAGGAGAAAAAGCTACTACGCGATTATTTTCAATAACCATCTTTGCATCTTCAGCTTCAGTGGCTGTGTCTTTTGCGTGAATAACTGTCCAATTATAAATATTATGTGGCTCAATTTTTGTTTGTATTGTATCTCGCGCCTGCGGCTTAAGCGATTGCCTCTCTAGGAATAGTGGTGTTTTTGCAATACTCACCATAGATAGGGGAGATGGTATAGTAAGCTCGTCAATTGTTTTTTCGTCCAATGCGATTTGGGATTCAGTTGAATCGTTGGCAATTTTTATTATTTCTTTGACCGGCACTGCACGCGCGTAAGAAATATTGCCGCTATATATAAACGCGGTCCCTGCTGCTAAGGCGAGAATTGTATATGTAACTTTGGAAGAAAAAGAAAAGGTCATGATTATTTAAAATGTATGGTAATTGCGTTTTTCGGTATAAGACTTGGAGCTTTGTCTGCCCATTCAACTATTGTAACGCTGTTGGCTGCCCCCCATTGCTCCGTGATTCCGCTTTGAATAGCCTCTGAAGCATCTTCTATTCGATACAAATCTAGGTGGTGGATAAATAGAGTCCCATTATTTTTTGGGTTTTTACACGGATATGTTTGTAAGAGTACAAATGTTGGGCTGCTCACCCTACCTGCATATCCCAGAGCCTTTGCTAAATGTTTAGTAAATGTTGTCTTGCCGGCGCCGAGTGGTCCAATAAGGGCAAATACCTCACCACCGGTAACGGTCTTTGCAATTGTTTTTGCTAGGGCTTCCGTATTCTTAACGGTTGTGCTAAAAGTCTTGTGCATGAGCTATATAATAGCGATATAGTTTATATTATATAGCCATACCATACCTAACCTTGGAGCTTGGAATGGCTAAAGATTTATAACTTACTCTATATTATAGTACACTTTATTGACCTCATAAGTAAAATGAGGTATAGTGTAGAGCTTTCATGGACTCGAAAGAGTATAGCTTTTTACCCCTAAGCAAGACGGTTTCTGAGTTAGGCTATGTTGAAGTATATGGATGAAACTACATTACAAACTATTACATCATTTTTAGAGAAATACACCAAAATTGGCATTATATTGCCTGCTGTTCCCACTATTGACGCAGCGGCGGCTGCGCTAGGCATGCAAGCCGCTCTGCGTTCGCTGGGTAAAACAGTTGAAGTTATTAGTGATGGCGTAGTTCCACACAAGCTTTCGTTCTTGGAGCTGAGCACTCAAGTTCACGCTCTGGAGGTTGCATATTCTCAAATTGTTATATCCCTAGATACGACCAAAGCCCAGTTGGCTGAACTTAGTTACGATACGCTACCAGGTAAAGTGAACATCTACCTTCGTTCTAAAGAAGGCCAGTTTCTGCCGAGCGATGTGAGCGTTGCACCTAGTGAATTACCCTTTGAAATTCTTATATTGTGTGGAGTAGAAAGTCCTGAACAGTTAGGAAGGACTTTTTCAGAGCATGCCGATTTATTCTATGCATTGCCCAGGATTAACATGGATGTAAATCCTCATAATGAAAACCACGGCACTTTGAACCTAGTAAGTGTGACTTCTAGTTCTGTATCCGAGCTGACTTATCATATGCTATCGTCCATAAAAAACGAGCAATCTTTCCTGCCGTTAGCGGCGACAGCACTTTTAGCCGGTATTCTTGCAAATACGGATAGCCTTCGCAGTACTCGTACAACACCAGATACTTTCGCGGTAGTTGCAGATTTAATTGCAGCAGGGGCTGAGTATCCGCTTGTAGTTAAACATCTATTTAAAACAGAAAGACTTGGTTTTCTTAAGTTGTGGGGTAGGAGTTTAGCTCGTTTGAAGGTTCTCGAGGGGAGGTCTGCCGCATATTCAGTTTTGCTTACAGCGGACTTTGAAAAAACTAATGAGAAACCCGAGACAGCTAAAGATGTCCTCGCCGAACTTTATGAAAATGTTAATAATATGATTACTATAGCACTGGCTGTTCCATTCGCTATGGGAAGTAAGGTTGCTCTGGTACAAAATGCTCAGCTTAATGTCGATGACTTGGTCGCAGTGCTAGGTGGTAGCGGGGTAGAGCATGTGAAACTTGATACAGGGCTTGAAGTTGTCATTATAGAAACACCAATTACTGTTGAAAAAATTGAGCAGCAGTTAGTAGATGCGCTGAATCAGGCTATACCTACGCAGGTCTAATTATGGGTAGTACATCTTCCCGTACCCTTTCGTGTATAATAAACCAAAGGGTGTTTTTTATTCTCGTCATCAAATCTGCAAAGGATAATTTAGATCAATAAATACCTTCAAACAAGACACCATTTGAAATAAACAAAAATGTCTAAAAACTTCTTACAATCAAACAAAACAACACTATCAGATTCACTCAGTCGGATGAATAGGCAAATGGAAGAGGCGAATACAGAAGAAAAGGCACGGTTATTTGGACTTCCATACGTAAATTTGCACGCATTTCCAGCAGACTTAAACACGCTTAGCTTGTTTTCTGAGCCCGAGGCTGTAGAAGCAGAAGCTGTTCCATTTTCCCGCGATCATAATGAACTGCGCATTGCTGCCGTCGATCCACGCAACCAACTGTTGCAAGCAAAAATTGCCGAACTTTCAAGTCGCTTTACCATAAAAACGTATGTCGTGTCTAAGTCTGGACTTACCTATGCCCTAACGTTCTATAAAAATGTCGTCACTCCTCATGCACATGTTATAGAAGAGGTGAGGCTATTGTCATCTCAGAATTATGTTGAGATTACGACTCGGTTAAAAGATGCAAATCTACAAAAAGGAACAAATATTACTGAATTAGTGGGTAGTTTGTTTGGGCTCGCCATGCAGCTTCAAGCCTCAGATATACATATTGAGCCGGAGGACCATCTTATTAAAGTTAGATTGCGTGTGGACGGGGTTCTGCAGGATATGCTGCATATAGATAAGTCTTTGCAGTCAGCTTTGGTATCACGTATCAAAATACTTTCCAAACTTAAATTAAATGTCGCAAATTTACCTCAAGATGGCCGCATGACATTTTTGTGGGACACTGCTCCCATTGATGTCCGTGTTTCGAGCCTTCCTTCGGCGTATGGAGAAGGCCTTGTACTTCGCTTGCTCGGTGTAGGCGCGGTGCGTCTGAAAGTAGATGATCTGGGGCTTGTGGGTAGGTCTAAGCAAATTATTGAAACAGAGCTTCAGAAACCGAATGGAATGATAATAACCACCGGTCCTACGGGAAGCGGTAAAACAACTACCTTATATGCTTTTTTAAACGAGCTTAATGACCCCGGAGTGAAAATAATAACTATTGAAGATCCGGTTGAATATAAGCTTGAAGGTATACAACAGACGCCTATAGACCACAATGTGGATTTTAGTTTTGCTAAGGCGCTTCGCGCTATTTTGCGTCAAGATCCAGATATAGTTATGGTGGGTGAAATTCGAGATGGAGAAACTGCTGATACTGCTCTTCAGGCGGCCTTGACTGGCCATATTGTGTTATCTACCTTGCATACCAACGATTCGTTTGGTGCGGTGCCAAGACTTATGACTATGGGTGCTCAGCCGTTCATTATTGCTCCAGCTATCAATGCGGTTATTGCACAACGTTTGGTAAGGCGATTGTGCGAGCACTGCAAAACCACTAGTACTCTTGAGCCTGCATTGCTGCAACATGTACAATCAATACTACAAGCTATTCCACCAGCAGCTGCAACTATCTTGCCAGACCCTTTGGAGTTTTATCATTCCGCCGGCTGTGATCAGTGCCACGGGCTTGGGTATAAGGGTCGTGTTGGTATTTATGAGGTTATTCATGTAAATGATGCTATGAAGGACCTAATTCTCAAGAGTGCTTCAATGCTGGATTTAAAGAAACAGGCCATTAGCGATGGCACCCTTACTATGGCGCAAGATGGGCTAGTAAAAGCACTGCAGGGCATGACTGACGTAGAAGAGGTGTTTAGGGTGGCCGGAGACTAGCCCGTAGGGAATGTCTAGTATCTAGATCAAAAACTCAGGATTTCCCTGAGTTTTTGTATAGCGTATAATACAGCTATGCCTACAAAAGAAGTGAAGAATAGATATATGCTGATAGATGGAAATGCCTTAGTTCATAGGGGTTTTCACGCTGTTCCAGGATTAACCATCACCAAAACAGGCGAACCTATTGGTGCGGTGTACGGGTTTACCATGATACTGCTCCGGGCTATTAAGGACTTAAAGCCAACACATATTATATGCACGTTCGATTTAGCAGGTCCAACATTTCGACATGAGCAATATGCTGACTATAAAGGTACAAGGGCTAAGACTGCGGATGATCTAATACCACAATTCGCTCTTGTAAAACAGGTGGTGACCGCGCTTAATATTCCTATTTTTGAAAAGGCTGGGTTTGAGGCAGATGACTTACTTGGAACCTTGTCCGTTGAGTTGTGCAAACAAAATAAAGATGCATGCGAGGTAATGGTTGTTACGGGTGATATGGATGCTATACAACTCGTGAATAAGTGTGTAAAAATTTATACACTCCGCAAAGGTATTACCGACACTGCTATTTACGATGAAGCGGCTGTTATGGAGCGATATGGTTTTGCGCCAAAGCAGATGATTGACTACAAAGCGCTCCGCGGCGACCCTTCCGACAACATTAAGGGAGTAAAAGGAATTGGCGAAAAAGGCGCAACGGATTTAATAAAAGAATTTGGAAGCATAGATGCGCTGTACAAAGCGATACATGCAGGTAAGGGGTTGGAAAATATTAAGCCTCGAACACTCCAGCTATTAACAGAACAGGAAGAATCGGCTAGACAGTCGTATATGCTTGCCACGATAGTTACCAATGTTCCGCTCGACATAGAAATCCCGCCCTATAACTTTGGTCGGCAGCAACTTGGTGAAGCAGTAGAAGTCTTTAAGAAATTTGAATTTAAGAGCTTAGTGGATAAATTGCCGAAGGGGTATACCCCCTCTTCTTCTGTCATTCCGGAAGCCACGAGTCCTCGAGGGCTATCCGGAACCCATCCTGAATCAGACAACCTGGATTCCGGCTCGGAGGCCGGAATAACAAAACCATCTATCGGCAAGCAAGACTATCAGCTTATAGATACTGAGGAAAAATTGGACAGACTTGTTGCAAAGCTAGAAAAGCAAAAAGTATTTGCACTAGATACAGAGAGTACTTCGCTGAATATTATCGATGCGGAACTCGTGGGCGTGTCTATTTGTTACGCTCCTGGGGAGGCTTATTATATTCCTGTGGGTATTGCACTTGCGCGTAAAGCTTTTATTCGCATACTGGAAAGTGACATGTATAAAATTGGCCACAACATCAAATTTGACCAGCACATGTTGACCAATGCCGGCGTAGTGCTTGGTGGAATATATTTTGATACCATGATAGCTTCCTACTTACTGAACGCTGGCATTCGCCAGCACGGTTTAGATGCCCTTGCGTTTAATGAATTGGGATACCAGATGCAGCCCATTGAAGAGCTGATAGGCAAAGGAAAAGCCGCCATAACCATGGACCAGGTTCCAGTAGAAAAGGTGTCTTGGTACGCAGCAGAGGATGTAGATATTACGTATCGCCTTTATGAACTATTTAGCCCAAGGCTTAAAACTGATGGGTTGCAGTCTATTTTTAACGATATTGAAATGCCTTTGGTATCAGTACTGGAACATATGGAACGAGAGGGTATTTTGCTCGATGTGCCATTTTTGAAGAAATTATCCGACGAAGCAGAAAAAACCATTTACAGCCTTACTAAAGACATACATACATTGGCAGGAGAAGAGTTTAATATAAACTCGCCAACACAGCTCAGAGAGATTTTGTTTACTAAGCTTGGGCTAAAGTCTGAGTTTGCTAAAAAAACCAAAACCGGCCTTTCTACTGCCGCGGGCGAACTTGAAAAATTGCTCGGACAGCACCCAATTGTAGAAAAAATAATGCAGTACAGAGAGTTGACCAAGTTGCAAAACACCTATTTGCTTTCTCTACCAGAGATGGTGAACGCAAAAACCAAACGCATTCATACGAGCTATAATCAGACAATAGCTGCGACTGGCAGGCTGAGCTCCATAGATCCAAATTTACAGAACATACCCATTAAGGGTGAGGGTGTGGGCGCAGAAATTCGTAAAGCTTTTGTCGCGCAGAAAGGATATAAGCTGTTAAGTCTAGATTATTCGCAAATTGAGCTTCGGGTAGTTGCGCACTTAGCGCAGGATGTGAATATGTTAGAAGTATTTAACTCTGGAAAAGATATTCACACAACAACTGCTATGGGTATATTTAATGTACCCGCAGATGCTGTTACAAAAGATATGCGCCGTCATGCCAAAACAGTGAATTTTGGTATATTGTACGGATTATCTGCATTTGGTCTTTCTTATCGTATAAGCGAGATAGCGCATGGGGATGCAAAAGAGTACATAGATAAATACTTCCAAACATATCCGCAAGTAAAGGAGTATTTAGAGAAAATCAAAACCGAGGTCCGAGACAATGGATTTGTAACAAACGAACTTGGTCGGATGCGAAAGTTTCCTGAAATTAAATCCAGTCAATTCTTTATCCGTCAGGCTGCTGAACGTGCCGCAATTAACTTTCCCATTCAGTCATTGGCTGCCGATGTTATTAAAGTGGCCATGATTAATATCAACAAAGCACTCTCGTCTCAAGGTTCACACCCCACATCTGATTGCCGCATGCTCCTTCAGGTGCATGATGAACTAGTATTTGAAGTAAAAGAAAATAAAGTAGAAGAATATATAAAACTCATAAAACCCCTCATGGAAGAGGCTATAAAGCTATCGGTGCCAGTGGTCTGTGAAGCAAAAGTTGGAGATACTTGGGGTGGTATGGAAAAGCAATAAAAGTTAAGAAATGTTAAAAACACAAAAAGACTTTGGATTTATATTTTGGTTTCACTTGGTATTTATTGTCTTTACGTATGCAACTCCAATATTATTTAGTTATTGGTATGTTGTAGGTGGTGTTTTTTTACTGCAGTTACAATATTATATATTTGGTGGTTGCGTATTAACTCACGCAGAACTTGGCAATAAACAGTATCAGTCTTTTTACTACCACTATCTTCGCAAGCTGTTTCCTGAGCTTAAACCAAAGCCAGTCTGGATTTTTTCAACCTACATATTATCAATTTTAGGAGTTCTCGTTTCTCTTGTTTTACAACTCGGGTTTGGTTTTCGGCCTTTAATTATATAAATCCATACTGCCCACGCTCGGTGGATAAGCAGGTTTGACAATAGGTATACGTGCGTATACCATATGGCGTATGGAATACGCGGTACAAAACCAGCTCCTCCAGATTATAGCCTCTTGGTATGGGGTGATAGCCTTTCTTGGGCTTGTTTTTATTGTAATGTGCAGAAAAGCATTAAGTGATTTAGTGCGGAAAATATCTATCAGTTTTCGCAAGGGAGATGTAGAGGTAAGTAGCGAGCAGTCTAAACAGGATGAGTCAAAAGATGTTATTAAAACTGATGAATACGCAAAAGTACAAAAGGTGTTGCAAAAACTGGAAGTAGAAAAAATAGAAGAACTAGAACAGCTGGTAAATAGTGCCTTGGAAACAATTGATGAACAGAATAAAGAACTAGAAGATGCGGACGTGGCATTCGGTGCACTACTAGAACTCAAAGAAACATATGAATTTGCGTATTTAAACCTATATCTTGTAGAGCGTACCAAGCAAGCGCTTTTAAAATTATATAATTTGGGAAGCAGCACCAAAGAGTTGTTTCTTGGGTCATTGGTTTTTGACGAATTGGTTACAGATGTTGTGCTTGAGCGGGAAGCTGTCTGTAGTGCGCTACTATCCCACGAGCTAGTAGAGGTGGGTACTAATGGTTTGTATTGTGCGTCAGAAAAGGGGGAGCGGTTTTTACGCTTCGTGGATTTGGTGTAAATAGCGTTGTTATTGGTGGTTGGTGGTAACGGCTTGTCCTGTCGCTCGTGGGGCATTATCATTCAATAACGACGTGGTGAGCGACAGGGGGATAAGTCTGTGTATAAGTGCCGTTGTCTGTGGGTAAACGAAGGTATACTATATAATAAACAAGTTAGAATTACGAAGTTCGAATTAAGAATTACGTAATAATATGAAAGAAACAAAGGAACAAAATACCAGCGAAATTACTATTTATAAAGATGATCAAGGTCCCGCAGTAGAGGTCAGTTTTGAGGGTGAAACAGTATGGCTTTCGCAGGGGCAAATGTCTGTTTTGTTTCAAAGAGATATTAGTGTTGTTTCTCGGCATATCAGTAATATTTATAAGGAAAGGGAGTTAGAGGAGGCGAGAACTTCGCTTAAGAAAGCCAATTCGCATAATTTGCAAATTGGCTTAGATAAGCCAACCACTTACTATAATTTAGACGTGGTTATTTCTGTTGGCTATCGTGTGAAATCTAAGCGCGGCACTCAGTTTCGTATTTGGGCTACCCAACATTTGCGCGACTACCTACTTAAAGGCTTTTTGGTAAACCAGGAACGGCTTAAAGAGCAATCGCAGGCAAAACTGAAAGAGCTTGAAGGAGCGGTAAAACTTTTACAAGGGGCCGTAGAAACCCATAGGCTCGATGGCTACGAAAAAGAACTCCTCAACATAATTACCGACTACACTGCCACATGGGTACTGCTGAACAAGTACGACCACGATGAGTTAGAGATAGAGAATGTTACTAAGAGGTCAGTCTATAAGCTCGATTACGAAAAGGTAAGTAAGTCCATTGTGCAGTTCAAGAAACGGCTCATGGCCAAAGGAGAGGCGAGTGATATTTTCGGCGCTGAGTCCGGTAGTAAATTCCAAGGATTGCTCGGTAACATAGAGCAGACATGGGGTGGCAAGCCTCTCTATGAAAGCTTGGAAGAAAAGGCCGCACATCTTTTATACTTTGCTATAAAGGACCACCCATTCGTAGATGGGAATAAACGCATCGGGTCCTTGTTGTTTCTTCTCTACTTAATAGAAAACCGCGCGTTATATAATAAACGAGGCGAGCGCAAATTAAATGATAACGCACTCGCAGCCCTGGCGCTTTTAATCGCTGAAAGCAAGCCAGACCAAAAAGAGGTTATGGTAAAATTAATTGTAAATATTATTAATAAGAAATAATTAAAAACAGTAGTGAGATATGAGGCTGGAGACGTGAGTAAATACAGAGACCGCTCTCATTTCTCACGCCTCACTTCTCACGTCTGTCTTAACAATATGACTGAACGAGAATTTTATATATACACTATTAAAGATGAGCTTCCTCGCTTTGAACGGGCCTTATACGCAATACCAGAAACCAACGTAGATTACCGGCCCGACCCAAAGTCAAAAACAGCATTAGAGCTTGCTATGGTGCTCGTGAGTGAGGCTGCCACACTCAAACTAATCTTAGAAACTGGCGATATAGATTTTGCTGCTACAGAAAAACCGGCAGCGGGATCGCCCGTGGAGCTTGCAAAATCATTTGCTGAATATTTTAAAGAAAGCGCCGTTATAGCTGAAAAGATGTCGGACGACGAATGGGATGTAGAAGCCCGTATGCACATGGCTGGTGCCAACGAATGGAAAGCGCCTAAAGGTAAGATGGTGTTTAGCTTCGTGCTCGACCTTATTCACCACCGCGGACAACTTTCCACATATTTCCGAGCTATGGGTGGTAAGGTGCCGTCCATATATGGCCCATCTGCAGATTCACAGGAATAATTCCGTACTGTTTTTCTGATCCTAACTTTGTATGCTTTCGATTATTAAAATAACTACCTAGTATGTCAGACGATGTAATTGACCAAGAAGAAATACAAGACCCAGTGATAGACACGGGTGATCCTGCTGTGGTGTATCCGGCAAAAGATGTTGAGCGTGTTGGCGTGAATACGAATCTCGGCACACCACCGAGTGCTACTGATGATGTTGATGAGAACGATAAAATAGCTGGTACCCCAGATGATGTTAGTGATGGTGGTACAGATGGGGATGAGGTGGGGTTGGAAGATGGATCGATTATAAAATAAGGTGTCCCCGCATTAAAAAGACCTCCACGCATGGGGGTCTTTTCTTATTCATCCCCTAACATAGGGGGTTGAATGGGATATAGTTGCCTAGGCTTTCTTCAGCTTGTTAATCGCCTTAGCCATTCGGCTCTTTTTGCGATTCGCAGTATTCTTGTGAATCACTTTTTTCTTTGCTGCTTTGTCGAGAGCTGCGTAAGCTGCGGTGAGAGCTTTAAGGGCCTCGTCAGCGTTGCTTGTTTTAACAGCGTCTTTAACTGTCTTTACTGCAGCTTTAAATTTATCTTTGGTGCGGAGGTTGTATACCCGCTTGCGGGCAGAACCACGCATGGCTTTAGCAGCCGATTTCGTATTTGGCATGAACTAATTAGCTCTTAAATAAATAGTAGTTATTATATTGAGAAATCACTAAACCTTTGACACGGTGAATCTATTGTACAGAAAATATTCAAAAAAAACAAGCCCGCATATGGGCTTGTTTTTTAAGTGCTTTACTGTACACGTTCCACTTTTACATTATCTATGAATATACCAAGAGAGTCGCCTTGAGACTCTTTACCAGAGAATTTAAGTTCTGACTGGCTACTTGTGGCGGTAACGAAGTAAGTGTATGTTTGCCACTCTGTGTTATTGGTAGAACTATACCCATCTGCGGAGAGGTTGGCAATTCTTTGTCCCCCAAAGTACACTGACAACTTGTTGTCGCCCGCATCGGTGCCGGGCCGTGCTGAAAATGCAAATGATACCTTATATGTCTTTCCTGCTTGAGTGGTTAAGTTCTGGCTTATGTCTACGAGCGCGTCGTAGATTATGCCTTTATCTGCTCCTGTGCCACAGTCAGAGTCTAGCTCGGCATGGCGGCTGCCGTTTGCTGAATTCCAACCGTTTACGCCTGCCTGGATTTCTAATGCAAGCCTGTTACAGGTAATAGTATGTAGAGATGGGTTTACCCAAGCAAGCTTCCAGCCAAGGCCAGGGGTGCCATTTGGGATGGTATCCCACCCCTCAACATTGTTTGGAAGTGCAGGGGTTTCGAAGTCTCCATTTATTACCAGGTTTCCTGTAGTTGCTGGTGGGTTCACTACACTTGCGCTCGCGACGGTCACACTTGCTTCATTGCTCCAGGTAAAACCAGCGAGAGTGCGTGGTATAAAGGAGGCGTTATATATACCTTGTGCAGTATTGCTCGGCAGGTTTACAATTACACTTCCGTTGGATAGAGTGTAGTCGCCCCATGCACCGCTGCTGGTTTGGCATGTCCCTCCACTGATAGGGCAGAATCTGAGTTGGTAATTAAGTAGCCCATTGTATGGGGTGTTTTGCCCGTACTCATTAATGTACGCTGCAGTTAGTGTGTAACTACCTCCAGGTGTTGTTTGGCTTGGGGTTATGCTTACTGCAAGTTGTTTGGTAGAGGCTACTGGGCGGGCGAGCTTCCCGTTTAGGGTGGTCAGCATGCTTGCGTCTGCTTGCTGGGACTTAACATCGGTCTTGCCTTTGCTCAGAGAGAGTATTCCGTAGAGGGCCAAACCAATAAACAGAAAAGCTGCTACAAAGAGTACAGCGAATGAACCTTTGTACCCAAACCGTCTAATTGCAGTTGCTTCTTTTTCTAATTCTACTGCCAACCTATCCGCTTCATGGGGCTTGTATTCAGATTGGTGATGTTTTTCTTTCATGCATGTATGTATTTACTTTTTATTGCAATAATTATATCATATATTTTATCTTGCGGTGTCCCGCCGAATTCTATATAAAAAGCCTTGCGGAATTCCGCAAGGCTTTTTATATACGTTCTTTACTGTATGCGTCGTACGTCTATGCCGTCAACGAATATGCCATAAGAATCGCCGTTGGAATCGCGTCCTGAAAAGCGTACTTCTGTCTGGGACGAAGTTGCGGTTACGTAATATGAATAATTATGCCATTCAGGGTTATTGAAGTTGCCCCCGTCGTTGTTTATTTGAGCAATACGCTGTCCCCCAAAGTATACGGATAAAATATTATCGGATTGATTTGTGTTTGGGCGTGCGGCAAAAGCAAATGATACTTTATACACGCCCCCCACTTGAGTGGCAATGGTCTGGCTTATATCCACGAGTGCGTCAGTTACTATACCTCGATCTGCGCCCGTACCACAGTCAGCATCAAGTTCAGCGTATCGTTCACCACTTGATGCGGCCCAGCCGTTAACCCCTGCTTGTATCTCGAGGCGTGGTCCCGTGCATATAAGAGTGTGTTGTGCTGGGTTTGTCCAGTTTACGCGCCACGCAAGACCTGGCGTACCATGCGCGATTGTATCCCAACCTTCGACGTTGTTGGGGAGGTTTGGTTGTTCAAAATCTCCATTGAGTATAAGGTTGCCAGTGGTTACGGGAGCTGGGGTTGCTCCTACTGTAATAGCAACTTCATCGCTCCACAGCCACCCGCCGTAAGGCGTTCTGAGGCCGATTGGCGTGAACGAAGCGTTATATATACCTTGTGCAGTATTGCTTGGCAGGTTTACAATCACCATTCCCACGTTGGCGTTGGTTGGGTCAGGTGTTAACGTGTAATCTCCCCATGGTCCAGTGCTGGTTGAACACACTGTGCCACCCGTTGGGCAGAATCGTAGATTATAGTTTAGTTTGCCCAAATATGGCTGCAACCGTTCTAAGCCATCCGTGTATGAAGCGCGCAGTACATAGCTACCCCCCGGAGCGACTTGGGTAGGGGTTACGGTTATGTTTAATTTTGCACCAAGGCGAGTCGGGGGCGCCGCTTCTGACCGCTGCGGATTAATTGCGACAGTATCTTTTTTGCTCATTACCGCGAAAAGGCCGTACAGTGCTAAGCCGACAACCAAGAAGGCTGCAACGAAGAGAACGGCAAAAGATCCTCGGTGGCTCATTTTTTCGACTAGAGAATCCGTTGCACCATGGTGCAAATCCTCAGAATGATGTTTTGTTTCCATATTTTAGATTAATTCTTTCTTATACATATAGTATATCACTCATATATATGCGGTAATGAATTTTATTATATTTTTTACGGAAAGAGGGCATGTCGTCGATTTTATTCGCATAAAAAAATCCCCCAGAGGAGGATTTGTACGTAACATGAACGACGTGAGCTATTTATATTGATTTTTGATTTGGAAGATAATGTATAAGGAAACAAGGGTCCCCACGAGGCTGCCTATATTAATTCCCAATATATTAGTAGCACCACTTAAAAGTGCTGCATAAAATATGAAGCTCCAGCCTTGCTTACTTTTTTTGAAAAGGCCGGGTAGCGCTACTATTTCCAAGGCGAGCGAGGCAAGCGTGAGTATCCACAGGAACCAACCCCATGCTCCGTAATGCACTATCGCGCCTGTTGCGGAGATAATCACTGCTCCAAAGCCAAGTATGGCAAGGAGGGCGGGAATAGTGAGAATAAGCACTACCAAAGTTATCCATGGACTAATTTTGGCAATAGTCTGGCGCCATTTTTCAGGAAGTTGAGGCGTGCGGCGTCCGAGGTATTCCTCAAGTTGGCCTTCTACTTGGGGAAGGGCGCTATAGGCGGGAAGTTTTGGGGGTAGTTTGTGCTCTTCGGTGTACATGGTATGCGCTCCTGGTTCATGAGGAGGAGTTTGTGCACTTTGGTTTGTTGGATTTTCGTCCATAGGGATTACGTAGAATTTGTTACTTAGTAGTATTTTCGCAGGTTTTAAGAATTACGCAAGTGTATTTAAAATTGCGCGCCTAGTCAGCCATGGTGCGAGTGGCGTATTTTATATCCGTAAGTTTCCAAATAATAATTACTATAACCAATAGCACTCCTAGACCGAATCCGAGTATGCGCGCTGAATATATATCAGCAATTATTCCCATGCCTAGTGCGGTGATTAAATACGGTGCGCTTTTAACCATGTTAAAGCTAGATAAGGTTGTGGCACGATAACGTGATTCGGTAAATCTATTTATAGTAACCGAAGTAGTATTACCCAGCATACTTACCACTACAGAACGGATTAAGAGGAGGAATCCACCAATCCATAATCCTGCATAAGGAGACACAAGCAGAGAAAGCGCAATAACTGCTCCAAAAAATAGCACCAAAAATATTTCACTCTTTTCTTGTAGTTTCTGTATAGGAACCTGCAGTATAAGCCCTGAAGCTACATATATAAGGGACCACAGAATTCCGAGCTTGGTTTCCCTGAATCCAAACTCAATGCTGAGCATGTTATCTAGTACTTCTGTTGTTATAAGTGCAATCGCCCCCACAGTAAGTAGAAGAAAGACAATGCGTTTAACGTGTGTATGAAACAACACCCTAAACCCATGTCTCTGCTGGTTCATAAATACCGTAAAGGAAAACTTTTCTGTATCTATCTTCGGCTCGGTGATGAATATGCAGAGAAGCGCGCCTAAAAAATACGTAATGCCGTTTGCCAAGTAGGGAAGGCGTGCGTTGTATGCGTACATAAAACCGCCTATTGCCCCGCACAGTGCGGGTACTATAAGTTGGAGTGAGCTTATATTGGTAATGATTTTTGCATAGGTGTTTTCTCGGTTATCTTGTTTGAGTGAGTCGTATACGAGCGCTTCGAGTGTGCCAGAGAAAAGTGCTGCGCCGACAGAAAGTAGAACAACAGAAATAAGTAAAGTCGGAAGATTTATCGCTGCTGCCATGACGATTCCTCCTGCCGCTTGAAGGAGGAGTGAAGAAAAGAGTGTCCACTTTTTACCTAAAAGATCTGCAACAGCGCCCGTTGGTATTTCAAGAATGGTAAGGCTTAAAATCATTGCTGTTTCTATAAGCCCAATGCCAGTATAATTAGTGAATTTGAGATAGTACAAAGCCCATATACCGAGCCAAAACCAAGAGAAACGGGAAATTATGAGGATATATGCGAGGGTAATGTTGCGAGACAGGTTAAATGTCATCTGAATTCAAAGATGTAGAGTATAATGTTATTTTTTCTTTAATTTTGATAACTTTTTTGCTGCAGTTATTTTATCGCGGAGAGTTGCAGCGAGTTCGAACTCAAGATTCTTTGCCGCAAGGTCCATTTGGTTTTCAAGTTCTTCCAAATAGTACTTCAGTTCCTCTTTGTTAAGCTTGCCCGGGTCTACTTCTTGTATGCTGCTGCCGGGAAGTGTTTCGGGGACTTTGCTTCCTGCCATGCGTGTGTCTGCTATGGCTTTTTGTATGCCTTTCGGTGTTATACCGTGATCTTCGTTGTATTTCTGTTGCAGAGCGCGGCGTCTGGTTGTTTCCTTTATGGCGCGATCCATGGAGCCGGTCATGCGGTCTGCATACATAATAACGTGGCCGTGTAAGTGGCGGGCAGCGCGACCAATTATTTGCATGAAGGCAGTTTCACTTCGAAGAAATCCTTCTTTGTCTGCGTCGAGTATTGCCACCAGGGAAACTTCCGGTAAGTCCAATCCCTCACGTAAAAGGTTTATACCAACTAGTACATCGTATACTCCTAAGCGCAAATCGCGCAGTGTTTCTATGCGCTCCATTGTATCTACTTCGGAGTGAATATACTGTACTTTTACATTTGCCTCTTTGAGATACTCAGTTAACTCTTCTGCCATGCGCTTTGTGAGGGTGGTCACCAATACGCGCTCATGTTTTTTTACGCGCGTCTGAATCTGCTCAAGCAAGTCGTCTACTTGGTTCTTAATTGGTTTTATTTCTATGGTCGGGTCTACCAGTCCTGTTGGGCGAATGATCTGCTCTACCACTGTAACACCCTTTAGGTCGAGACTTGAGCCGTGAGACTTGAGTTGTGAGCCAGGACGGGAGATCGTCTTGTTCTCCTCCAGACTTTTGCGCAGCTCGTAGGGCCCCGGAGTGGCAGATACATATACAACTTGATCCACCTTTTTTTCAAACTCAGCGAATTGCAGTGGGCGATTGTCCATAGCGCTGGGCAATCGAAAACCGTAATCTACCAGTGTGGTTTTGCGAGCGCGGTCGCCATTATACATGGCGCCAACTTGCGGAATAGTTTGGTGTGACTCGTCTATGAACAGTAAAAAGTTATCGGGAAAATAATCAATCAACGTAGAAGGCGGCTCGCCAGCTTGCCTACCATCCATATGCCTTGAATAGTTCTCTATGCCCGCCACAAAACCAGTATTGGTGAGCATTTCCAAGTCAAAGTTTGTGCGTTGCTCAAGACGTGCTGCTTCAAGTATTTTTCCTTGCCCGCGCAGTACCGCCAGCTGCTCAAGGAGTTCGTTCCGAATATTTTCTATAGCTGTATGTATCGCGTCTTCAGTTGCCACAAAGTGCTTTGCAGGAAATATGTGTATGCTATCCAGCACTTCTAACGTTTCTCCTGTGAGTACGTCGCGCCGTTCAATTTTTTCTAGTTCATCACCAAAAAATTCTAAGCGAATGAGTGTGTCCTCGCTTGCGAGTACTATTTCCAGGGTGTCACCCTGTGCCCTAAAGGTGCCGCGCTTCAAATCAAAGTCATTGCGGTGAAATTGTAAATCGGTAAGCCTGCGTAATAGTTTATCTCGCTTGAGCTGTTGTCCGCGTTTAATCTCCATAGAAAGCTCCATGTAGTTCGCGGGATTGCCAAGTCCATAAATACATGAAACAGACGCAACTATTAGTACGTCTTTTCGGGTCAGTAGGCTTTGTGTTGCAGCATTGCGGAGCCTGTCTATTTCTTCGTTTATCTGGGTTTCTTTTTCTACAAATGTATCAGATCGCGGAATGTACGCTTCTGGCTGATAGTAGTCGTAATACGAGACAAAATAATGTACGGCATTATTTGGAAAAAATTCTTGAAACTCACTTGCCAGCTGTGCTGCAAGGGTTTTGTTGTGACACATGACCAGTGTAGGGCGCTGCAGGTCTTGTACCACATTTGCCATGGAGAAAGTCTTGCCACTTCCCGTGACACCTAAAAGGGTTTGATGTTTGTTTCCCGACTTCAGAGATTTAAGGATACCGGCAATTGCCCCGGGTTGGTCACCAGCAGGTTTGTATTTGCTTTGAAGGTCAAATTTCATATTCGTAGCATACCAAAACGCCCACTACAAGCATAGTGGACGTAGGTGGTATTTATATGAATGTTATAAGATTACCCGAAATAATTCCTAAAGGCTTGCTGGTGTCTATGCTGAGTGATTCACCTTTTTGTTTGGTAATTTCTAGGAACCGCAAGTTCCCAAACCCGGAGCTACCTGTGTATATACCAAGCTCGCCATGAGGCAAATCTTTTAATCTATTATAGTAGATGAGAGAGTGGTCTGCATTGCCAATTCTTACTCGAACAGTTTGCCCTATGGTACAGTGTGCTTCTTCTGCTGTTAGAGTAAGTTTTGCATTGCCAAAGTTGTCGGTCCACCACACTGCCGCGGGTGCATTCGGTATGGCTGTGAATTCCGTGGAGGGCACTGTGTTGCCGTTGAGTACATGTCCTGCTATACGTGGAAGGAAGTCAAAACTTCTAAACTGGCTGTTAACTATGTGTTTTTGTAAAGCAATATCCGGAGTGAGCGAGCTTACTACCGTGGGGATGTCGTATACGGCTACTGTAATTGGTTGCTTCGAAATTTTTTTAAGTAAGCTCAACGTATACCCATCTACTGTAGTGAATATGTGAGCATTATTGAACTTTGTATACCCAAAGGGGGTACCGTTTGGCCAAATGGTTTTGACTGTACCGCGCGGTGCAACATTTACAAATATAATAGACTCAGCGCCTTCAAGTCCGTCGAGCACATCAACCAGGTTGCCCGCAGCTTCTAAGTCGTTTTGGGCACCAATAAATTGCACTGGTCCTGCTTGTGGTACTGTAGTGGCTATGCGCGCTGCGTACCGGCCGCGCACGTTATCGTCAAAGCAGTCAGAAATATAGAATGTTGGGAGCATAGTATAGTTATTAGTAGTTAGAAATAAGTAATGAGAGAAAAAAACAGCCTTCGCAACGGCGAAGGCTACAATGGGCTAAAATGTCGCATCCATACAAAAAGCCTTACCGTGGAGGGCGGGACATATCTATCGCAGTGGCAGCAATTTCTGAATATGTTTGTGGGTGCATTAATAATATTGTATTGATCGAGCATGTTTCTGTCAAAAGCGATGAGTATGTCTTGCAGTAAGACGATTATTGTGATATAATGGTTCTACAAAGTTACAAATTCCCCAAAATAGGGAACTGAAACAAAAAATAAACTAAATAAAAAATAAATATGTCGGAAAATGCACGCTCATGGGTGAGCAGGGTGGTTTCACATCGTATCCCTGTTGTAGCCTCTCTTGCAATTGGTAGTCTTGCGCTTGTCGCATCTGTTGTTATTGGTGCCCCTATTGGGGGGCCGGTGGCCTTTGGTCAGCCAACAGCAAATACGAGTGACGCAAGTGCTAAGATGATCTACGCGGATCCAAATCCGATTTCTGTATGCAACGGCGCTACAGCAGAAACGACCCTCTATTGGAATATCGGAAGAAATAAAGGCTATAAGCTCTTTAAAGGAGCTAATACAGAACCATTTACACAGGGAACGGGTTCTGGTAAATACACAGTTCAGGCTGCGAGAGTTGGTGATGCGTTTAGGATAGAGACGTTTACAACTCGAATACAGACAACAAAATCTGGGAACAGACAGGTGAAAACCCCAGTACAAATAAAAGACGGTACCGCAACTGTTACCATAAGTTTAAATGCTGCGACCGACTGTGCGCCTGTAGCTCCAGCACCTTTAGAAGTCCCACGGGTCACTTGTAATCCTAACCCACAGACCACAGAGGTCGGTAAGCAAGTTACCTTTACCGCCCTTGGTGGTGTTGGTGGCTATACTTGGACTTCAACCGGAGCAACTCCTGCTACTGCCAGCGGTGCAAGCTATGTGCTTTCCTACGCATCAGCAGGTAGTAAGACTGTGACAGTGGCTTCAGGAAATCAAACTGCAACTTGTCAGGTAACCGTTGCTGCAGTGAATCCGGCACCCGCTACACTTTCCTGTACTCCAGGAACCCAGAGCGTAGGTGTGGGTCAGCCAGCTACAGTTACCACTAACGCTACTGGCACAGCGAACGTTACGTACACGTGGTCTGCTATTGGAGCAAGTTCTTCTATAAGGAGTGGAAATAGTCTTGTAGTTACTTACAGTACGCCGGGCAACAAGACTGTTACAGTAGATAATTATACTACTCAAGCAAATTGTACTATTGTGGTTACGGCCACAGCTCCTCCAGCACCAGTTGCTCCGGTGAGGGTGGGTCAGCTGGTGAACAAGGCCGGTACCGTATACTTGGTTGGGGATAATGGACTTATTGGCATACCATCCCTTGCTGTCTTTAATTCTTGGTGCTTTAACTTTAACGAGCTTATTGAGGCCAATGCAGCTGAAACAAATCTTTCTCAGGTCGGCGTGTTAGAGCTCCGTGCGAATGGTCAATTGCTTCCGACTGGTGTATCTGTGCTTAGGGTTACAACTTGTCCTGCAGTGAATCCTGCCCCCCCTGCCCCAGTTTCGTTATCTTGCGCTTCTGCAAGCCCAACAGTTGAAGCCGGTAAACCTATTAAGTTTACTGCCTTAGGCGGTGACGGAGAGTCTAGTTACCGTTGGACTGCTATGGACGCTCTTCCAGTAATTAATTATGTATCTGCGCCTTTTATCACCCCTTCCTTTGCTGCCTACAGCGATGGTCTAACACCCTATGAATATCCTGCTGCTGTGGTGGTGTATTCAGGTGCAAAGAGTGCGCAGTGTTCGGTAAAGGTTGTTTCAGCTCCGACCCCTCCGCAGCCGGTAGCGCTCGACCCGAATGCGTCTTGTGATTCCAATAGTTATATACGCCCACTAAACATTATTCCAAATGTCGCTGGCGACACTACAGCAAATGCGAAAAAGTTGATTGATGGCGACCAGAATACAGTATGGTCTGGTCCAAATAATACCTCAAGTTACTGGATAACTTTGGACTTAGGTGAACAGTTCAAAATTAGCAAGCTTTGTCTAAAACCCCAGCTTACAGGGAATGGTACCTATGTCCGATATGGTATCAGTGTGTACGATGATTACGCTAACTCAAATAACTATGATGGTTTTAGTGAACATCATTTTCCTTCCACAGCATCCGCTCCAGGTGCGTGGGTGGGGTTGCAGACATCTGGTCTTGGTCGTTTCGTTCGAGTGTACTTTAGTGCTCCGACCATATTAAGCCCTGGTGCTACTACTGTTCCTGCCCTTGCATTTAGTGAACTAAAATTAGTGGGCGCGGCCAAGAACGGTGCGTACCAGGTCCCTGTTGCCGAACCAGTCGTACCCGAAGTTATGTACATATGTTCGGCCAGTGGCGGAGCTGGAGCCGATACATTCCAGTATACTGCCCGCGGTGCTGGCGAAAGCACGCTTAGCTCAACCGCAGAAAACTACCAAGGAGTGGCAATACGTTCCGGCCTTATCTCTATTCAGCTCGGTGCTGGAAATACTCAGAATACATACACATTTATCCACGGTGGGGTAACTAAGATAATGCGGACTCTGCCAGAACCAGGACCATGTGCTAAAACAACAAAGCTTAGCCTAAGTATTCCGTCAAATGGCATACCTTTGTGTCCTACGCAAAATCAATATACCCAGATTCAGGCTGTTGGACAGATTGAGCATGCGCCAGCTGGATATGCACTTAAGCCCACGGATAAAGTTACAGGTGTGTATGTAAACACGATGACTGGCCAAACCGAGCAGCTTCCCGATATTGCTTTAAAGACAACAGTGAACTTGAATACGTTTGTATTTGCCGGTCTTCCTTATACGGTAAAAGCACCAGGATACGCTATATATACTTTGGTGTTCAATGATCAGGCTTTGTCAAAGCAGTACTCTGCAGGTTGGGCAAGTAACTTCTGTATTCCTCCCGAGTATTATCGCTAGGGGTTCTAGTAAAGATAAACTACCAGGCGTTAGTCTGGTAGTTTTGATTTTAGGATTTTTTGGTATGCTTTTGCGCTTGGTCGAAATGCCCTGTTCTGGGTATTTCTGTCTACCTCAGCGAGGCCAAATCGTGGCCAGAAACCTTTGTCCCACTCAAAGTTGTCGAGAAGTGACCAGTAAAAATAGCCTCGCATATCAATTCCTCTCGCAAGAAGTTTTTGCACTTGTCCTATGTGGTCCGTAATATACTGTGCACGATATTGATCGTTTCTGTCAGCTATACCGTTCTCAGTTATTATAATTGGCTTTTTGTATCGTTGCCAAACCATGCTCACATATTTGTACAGGCCCTCTGGATAGATTTCCTGTCCCATATCGCTTGCGGGTCCGGGCTGCCGTATTTCTCCTGGTAGCGGAATAAGATACTTACTTTTGCGGAAGCCTATAACACCACGGGTGTAGTATTGTATTCCAATAAAGTCCGTATAGTTTTGAATGCCGTTTAGAAATTTCCAATTAGCAAAGTAATGTATTGCATTCACCAATAACTTGTTGTACCAATGCCCGTCTTCTGCTTCTGCATATACTGCTGCGTGGGCACAGCCAATTTGCGCACTACTATTAACCTGTTTTATGGCCGCGTATGTTTCGTTGTGGGCACGAATCATGTTGCGGTATGCAGCGAGCGCTGCAGCTATATTTTTTCTATTCGGTGGGATATTCCCTGCAGCATATCCACCACCCACGTTTAGTACTGGTTCGTTTAAAATAGTCCAATAGGTAATACTTGAACCAAAGGTATCTGCTAGTAATTTGCCGTAGAGTGTAAATGTGCGAACAGATTCTGCCTGTGCCCAGCCACCCTGATTCCTAAACCATACGGGTACGGTTCGGTGTAGAATGGTAACAAAAGGCTCTATATTGTTTGCCTTGAGCGTGCTAATTATGTCTTGGTAATGCGCGAGCGCCTCTGTGTTTATGCGGCCAAACTCAGGTTCTATGCGGGACCATTCAATAGAGAAGCGGTAGGAGTTTACCCCCAAGGATTTTAAAAGCGCTATATCTTCCGGCCATCTGTTATAGCTGTCATCACATACGCCAGATATATAGTTTTGCGGGTCCGTAGCCTCCGCCTTAATCTGTTCCCAAATGGGGGAGCGTTTCGCAAATGCCCGAGGTGCCTCTGCGGCTAGTCGAGCGGCCTGTTCTTGTTCAAACTCTGACCAGTCGTTTGTGGTGTTGCCTTCTATTTGGTGGCTGGCTGTAGAAGTCCCCCAGAAAAAACCATTTGGAAACGGTGTTGTTGGCATACAAATGCTAAAGGTTATGTGCGCTAGGTATTTAATTCCCTGTATTTATTGTATTGTAGCATTTTACATTGAGTACTTCTGCTCTTTTTTAATGCGTGATACCATATATGCATGGAAGATGTGATACAGGTCGTGGCTCTTAAAAAAGAATACGAATTATCTCGTGTGAACGAAGCCGGAGAAAAATTGTTTCAGGCGCTGCGGGGTGTGTCGTTTGAGGTGCATGCAGGAGAAGTATTTGGTATTTTGGGACCAAACGGTGCTGGTAAGACCACTACACTTGAGATTATAGAAGGCATACGAAAACAAACCTCGGGCAGTGTTGTGGTGTTAGGTTTGGATAATATAGACAGCAGCCATGCCATTAAAAGGCGGATAGGGGTGCAGCTCCAGAGCAGCGAGTATTTGCCTGCGCTCACGCTAGTAGAACTACTTACCTTATTTGCTTCTATTTATGGAACTAAAAAGGATCCCATGCAGCTTTTGGGTTTTGTTGGTCTTCAGGAGAAGGCAAAAGAGAGGGTGAAAAATTTGTCTGGTGGGCAGAAACAGCGGTTTACTATTGCCACAAGTTTGGTCAATGATCCAGAAATTATATTTCTCGATGAACCAACTACAGGGCTCGATCCTCGTGCCAGGCGCGACATGTGGAGCCTGATTAAACAAATAAATAGTCGCGGCACCACAGTTGTGCTGACTACGCACTACATGGAAGAGGCGGAATTTCTGTGTAACCGCGTGGCTATAATGGATCGTGGGCAGATTTTAAAGATTGACGAACCAAAGCGTCTTATTAATGACCTCGCCCATACCACCCAAGTTAGTTTTCTAACTACAGTGGAATTGCCTGCTGGTATTTGGACGGGCCTTGGAGAGCAAATTACAAAGGTCTACAATCAAAACCCAAAAGTCTTACTAGAGATTGCATCGTTGGACACTATCGGTAGTGTTGTAGAGGCATTAAAAAAATATAATGTTAGTTTTAGTGGTTTTACGGTTCGGACTGCATCGCTTGAAGACGTGTATCTACAGCTTACGGGTAAGGAATACGAAGAATAATCTCGAATACTACTACATTATGTCATTTATAGAACTCCTCAAAGCTAATTTAAAAATTGTATTTCGGGATACTGGGGGCCTATTTTGGACTGTTGCTTTGCCAGTTGTTATTTACGTTGCGTTGTCGTTATTGCCAATCGGCAATTTCTTTAAGCTTGATTTTAATTATTCCGCCTTTGTTCTACCGGGTATTATTAGCTACGTTATAATGCAGGGCGGCATATACGGTCTGGGATATTGGATGGTAGACATGCGTGCCCAGGGGGTCATAAAGCGTTTTGTAGTAACACCGCTTCGCCAGTGGGAGCTTGCTCTTGCGGTAGTGTGCTCAAGGCTTGTGGTTATGCTTATTCAAGTAGCTCTCCTTACAGGTATTGGGGTGTTCGTTTTTCACACTCCATTTTATTGGAATGTACTGTCTATGTTAGTTTTTACGATACTCGGAGGAAGTATATTTCTTATGCTTGGCTTGCTCATTTCCACTGTAGCAAGTAGTTACCAGGCAGCAGCTCCTATTACGGCTGGTATAGGTTTGCCCCTTACTGTGCTTGGTAATATGTTCTTCTCAGTATCTGTGTTACCAACAGCGCTGCAGTGGGTGGCAAAAGTACTGCCTATTACCTACTTAGCGCAGGGTTTACGCTCCGTATATTTAGAGCCTTTCAGAATAGATATAGTTACCATTCCTTTGCTTATTTTGTTTGCTTGGTTTGCACTCATGCTTGCCCTTACGGTCTGGCGGTTTAGGTTAAAAGAATAGCATATATACTGTTTAATTCGGGCTATTATGCCCGAATTTTTATTTGATTCTTTATGAAATACATGCTATAATACGTAAAAGAGTTCTGTTAATTACTTAGAAACTAACAAAAAATACAAATGAATCCTCTCTGGAAACTCGCCCGAGCGCACTGGCTCGGCCTTTCTCTACTTGCCGTTGTAGGTATTACTACAGCGGTTGTTTCTGCGTACTATGTAAAAGGCAAGAATTTATCTTCTTCGGCCAATGGTTCTGTCCTTTCAGCTGCTCCAAATCCTATTACTGTTTGTCCTGGTGCTGTCACTGGTTCCACTACGCTATCTTGGAATATTTCCACTACAACAAAGTACGAGCTCTATCAAGGTATCTATCCTGGTGGCAGCATTATAGGTCGGGGGGCAGGTTCTGGCCAAAAAGCCGTGACTGGTACAAACAATGGTTCCACCTACTCTCTTGTGGGTATTACTACAAGTTTCGAATGGCAGTACAAAAACAAGTCATGGAATAGGGTTCCGGTAGAGACACGATCTGTACTTGCCTCTGTCCAAATTATGCACACTACTCAAGGTTGTATTGTAGAAACTACTCCTCTTACGCTCTCTGTAGTGGGTCCAAGAGAAGTCACTCCTGGCCAAAGCTACACCCTTTCAGCCATACAAGGTCAACTGCCCTTCAAAGGTAGCGTAGACGTAAAGTCTACCTTCTGCCCCACCGATCGTTGCAACCCGTCTGCAGTCTATGCTCCATGGGTAACGTTTGATCAAGCAGGTACAGCCACTATCCCTGTTCCTGCAACCCTTCCTCTTGGTTCCTACAAAGCTCAAGTTCGTCCTGCAGGCGCTACCGCCGCCACCTGGAGCAATGAGATTATTATTACGGTACTCCCAAAGCTCAATCCTCCTCCAGTAGAGACCGGTGCTGTTTCAGTTACTCCTTCTGCCCAGCAGGTAACGCAAGGACAAAGCTACACACTTTCTACAACTCGGAACAGCAGTCCGTTCCAAGGAGAAGTCGATGTTGAATCTATAGTCTGTACTCCCGGGTGCAGCCAGCCTGCCGTATACCCCTGGATTGGGGTAAGGTTTGGCGCTGATGGTAAGGCCACCATATCAACTCCTGGCACGCTTGCTCCTGGTACCTACAAAGCACGCATTCGTCCCAAAGGACAAACTACAACTTCCTGGAGCAATCAGTTTGTTGTTACCGTGGTAGCTACCGAGGCTCCTCCTGTTATTGCCCAATTAACTATCAAAGTAAATGATGCTGACTCTACTTCTGTAACCCATGGTCAGAGCTATACCCTGTCTGCCAACGTCGGTACTGGCACCTACACTGGAAACCAGCGGCAGCTGGACTACCAACTTAAAATTTGTGCTTCCCAAGTCCTCTGTGGTCAAACCACTACAGGAGCCTGGGGTTCTTACACCTTAGACAATGCTGGCAAAGTCATTGTTCCCATTGATGCTTCAACTTCTCCAGGAATTTACAAAGCACGGTTCAGGCCACGAAACAAGACTGATTGGTCGTGGAGTAATGAAGTGAGTGTAAATATAAGTAGTGCGACTCCAGTAGTTACTCCGAACTATGTTAAAATGGCCGATTCGTCTGCGGGTAATTTTGGTCATGCATATGGACCCGCTATAGTAAAAGAAAATGGTATATACCACGTATTCTTTTGCTCACAACCAGGCCCGAATGGCGGCTATGGGTGGGATTCTATTCGCTACATTTCCTCTACAGACGGGGTTAATTGGAGTACACCAGTTGTAAAGGTGACTGCCACTCCTACAAACGTAGAAGGCTTAACAAGCAACTTTGCTGCGTGCGATCCGAATATTGTCTATTTTGGCGGGTATTACTACATGTATTACTCAAATGCGCATATAAACGAAAATGGTGGCAATCAAACCATTGTGAATGTTGCTAGGAGCAGCACTATAAATGGTGACTACGCTATTTACACTGTGGAGGGTGCGTGGGTCGTGGGGGCGAAAAATCCAAAGACTATTCTCCGTCCCGCCGTAGCCTTGGAGCCAATACCTGGACGTTCTCAGGCTGGGTACGGCGCTGGTCAACAAACCGTGGTAGTAAAAGGAGGGCAGTTGTACATGTGGTACACAGACGATTCTGAAGATATTGCTTCGGCCGACCGTATGCGCTTGCGAATTTCCAATGACCCCGTAAGTTGGATGGACAAGCAGGTTCATCGTCTGAATGTGATATACCCTGGAGAATTTTTGAACTCAGTAGATGTGGTATATGACCAGTCTAGTAATCTGTTCCGGATGCTAATAATCGGTCAACAGCACGCGGACGGTGCAAACTTAGCGACAAGTACGTCTGTAAACGGCATAAGCTGGACAAGTCCTCGAGTAGTAGTTCCCGCTGATACATTTCCCGGTTTTGCTAATAATCCCGGAATTGAGCGGGATAGGCTTGGCAATAAAGTATCGAACAACTCTTTTGTCGGGTTTGGTGCCCCGTATGATTTACGCCCAAATGATGTATGGGGGGAGTGGGATTTGTATGGAGCAGTAATTAGTAATTTATTTAATTAGCTACAGTGTACAGAAAAAGAGCAGGAAACCCTGCTCTTTTAGTTTTTTGTAGTTAGGTGCTCTTAATTTTTAAAGGCACATTCCAGGCAAGGCTTAGTGCCTGCGCAATAGAAGTCCCTACACGGATGCCGGTGTAAGAACCGGTGCCGGCAGAAACGCGAATACCAGTAATTAGGTTGTAGGTTGTAGGTTGTAGGTTTTTAGAGCCCGATGCCAAACTCTTTACTTTTTGTTTTCGCAAAAATGCTTCAAGGTGTTTAAGTATGTCACCGTTTTCGTGATATTCAAGTGCTACAGTATCCTCGGCTATGGTTTTTTTACCATCTAGTAGCTTGAATTCGATCCGTTCAAGTTTCGTGGTATTAAGATGGAGAATCATGAATTAAGAATTAAGAATTATGAAAGAATGCCACTCACGGGTTAGGGGTTCGCGACAGTTCCGAGAGTAGTTCTTGTGTAACTATCCGATCATCCCATTCTTCGTACTGGCCATTGGCACGGGCGATTTTTTGTTCCGCTCCTTTACCTGTTATGAGTACTAGGTCCCCGGGCTTGGCAAGAGAAAGGGCTTGGGCTATGGCGCCGCGGCGATCTGAGTTCCTAAATAAATCTTTTCCAATAACCCTACCTTCTGCTACTGCTGTGTCTGCAATATCATCAATTATAGTTTGTGGGTCCTCGTCGAATGGGTCTTCATCTGTAATTATAGCTATATCTGTAAACTTACCCGCAAGGGTTCCCAGGTCGGTTCGTCTGGATTTATCCCGCACGCCACCTGTTGCGCCAAATACTTGAATAATGCGTTTGTGTGGCCAGCTTTTTACTGTCTCATAGAGTGCGGTCATAGATGCTTTTTCATGAGCGTAATCTACAAGTACGGTAAAGGGTTCTACCTGTAAAACTTCCATGCGCCCCGGAATTGGCTGTAGCTTCTCTAACGCTTTTGCTATTACCTCTTTATTGAACCCGAGCGACTCAGCTACTGCCACTGAAGCAAGCGCATTATAGATATTAAATTTGCCGGGTAGTGACAAGTGACAAGTGACAAGTGACAAGTTGAATACACTGCCATTTGTTGAAGTTTGGATGTCCTTCGCCACTAGATTCGCTGAGGAATTTTCTATGCCGTACGTGATATGCTTATCCGCCTTAAAATTGAGGTAATATAACCCGTGCTCACTATCTACATTCGAAACAATTGTCTTTGCTATAACCGGATTTACTTGTAACTTGTAACTTGTAACTTGTAACTTACCGAGTGTCTTAAACAGTATTCCTTTGGCTTCTTTATACGCTTGAAAACTTCCGTGGGCATCTACGTGGTCGGGCGATAGATTGGTAAATACTGCTATATCAAAATTAACGCCTAGATGTCGGTGCTGAGCTAGTCCTTCACTGGATACTTCCACAACCGCATACTTTTTTCCTGCCTTTACCATGTGCGCAAGAAGATTGTGAGTAACTGGGCCGGACATTTGTGTCATGCGATATTCGTTCATGCGCTGTCCAGAGCCGTCATCAATTACTGCAGTGGTGACTAATCCGCACGGAGCTCCTAAGTTGTTAAGGGTTTGGTAGATAATATGCGCGGTAGAGGTTTTGCCTTTAGTACCAGTTACGCTTATTATAATAAGCTTATTGCTGGGTTGTCCGTAATAATAGTGGGCACATGTAGCAAGTAAACCATGGTAATACGGCTGGGCAGCCTTAAATATTCCAGCAGGTATAAGTTTTCGAGCAAAATTTTTTATCACACGTATCATGGAGGTAGTATAGCGGAACTATCCTTAATCGTTAATCCTTTCCGCGAATAAATGCAGTTTTTAGGGTGGACCCGCCTTGGGCGGAAGTCTTTAGTCAGATTGTATAGACCACAGATGCACAGATAAAACCAATCACACAGATGCGAATCGTTAACATCTATGTGGTCCGTGAAATCTGTGTATCTGTGGTAAAATGATAGTATGAACAATCAACCACTTTCAATATTTAACTTTCCCATATGGTGGTATAGCGAAGGACTTACGCTTGCGTGGCGGCATTGCCAGTCAAGGTTTCGCTACATTTTGCGCTCTACAGGGCTCGTTATTTTTTTGCGTAATATTACCCAGCCTTTATACGGTGATACTACCCGGCAAGGTAGAATCATTAGTATTTTTCTTCGAGTTATTTTGCTCTTTTTCATTTTTTTCTGGACAGCAGCCAGGCTTGTATTTGCTTTTGCCCTTTTTTTATTTCACGTACTAGCACTTCCGCTAGC
Organism: uncultured Candidatus Saccharibacteria bacterium; assembly: GCA_964648985.1. Taxonomy (GTDB): domain Bacteria; phylum Patescibacteriota; class Doudnabacteria; order UBA920; family UBA920; genus JAEUSE01. Next base: position 18,962 of record CAZYMS010000001.1, on the reverse strand, counting down.
TATTGTCATGATTATTTACCAACTATTTAGCTTGTTCGCGTAATCACTACACCCATGGATGAATCTGTAGAACAAAATTTTGAGTATACTCCGACAAGCGGTGGTTGGCCGCTTGAGGCGCACAATGGCAACGCAGCCTTTTCGTTTTCTGGTAGCTTTTCCTCAATACGTATAGCGGGAGAAAAGGCAGCTGAAGCAGCAAATGGCCTGGTAGACATGGTTCTCTATATAGTATGCGGTATGGGGGCTGTTGCGTTTGTGTTTGGTGCAGTGACGGTAGGTACAGAGGAGTTTACTTTATTGTTTTTTGTTCAACCTCACTGGTTCAACATTTTTGTTTGGATCGGCGCAGTGGGGGCATTGTACTTATGGGCGCGGCGGATCAAGGCTGCGGCTGAATATGAAGTAACGCGGGTCTTGTCATGGGCGAACGTAAGCAAGTGGACTAGTTCTGGGCGTTCTGTGGATGTGTATCACTTGTTCACTAAGGGTGCTAGGCAGATATGGAACTCCGTCCCTGGAATTGCGGGTGAAAAACCTACCACAGTACATATTTTTCTTGCCTTGCTTGCACACGAATCTATTAAACTTGTGTTTTATCGTTTTGGTGTAAGCCCAGACCAGCTTACGGATCAACTCAAGCAAATGCTACCTAGCTTAGACCTTACAAAAGAGAGCGAGTATGTTGCTCGGGTGCCTTTTGTGGCTTTGTCCGAAAGTCTAAAATTGCGCAACCGTTCCGTGGACCCGCTTATGCTCTTGTGCGCGCTTGCAACTGAGCTTCCCGACGAACATCCCGTACAAAAACTGTTCTTTAACATGGATCTTTCCTATGACAAGCTGGAGGTTATAGCAGCTTGGATTTTCAACATAGACCTTCTCTTTGAAGAAGATAAAATATTTCGTAAACTTGCCCGACACAAAAGCGATAAAGGTATAAACAAGGGTCTTACCGCAGTACCTACGCCATACCTGGATCAATTTAGCGTTGACTTAACCATAGCCGCCAAGTACCATCGCCTACCTCTTACACGCGGCCGCGATGCAGATACAGACACTATAATGGACCTGATGGCCAACAGTGGTAAGAGTGTACTGGTTAAAGGTGCTGTTGGGACTGGCCGTAGTACAGTGCTGGCCGATTTGGCTTATCGGATGGCATCTGAGCAGGTACCATATGCGTTGCAGGATAAGCGTCTCGTTCGTTTAGAGCTTGCCGGCATACTTGGAAGTCAGGTGAGCCCAGAGCAAGCCCTGCTCAATATTTTTCATGAAGCTGAGCACAGTGGTAATATTATTTTCGCGCTTGATGATGTGCAGCAACTCGCCAAAGCTTCTGGTAGTGAAGGCTTGTCCGTACTTGAGGTGTTGGTGAATCACTTGGAGAATAGTTCTATCCGGGTTATAGCTACTACTACCGCAGAAGACTACCAAACCACCCTACGTAATAGCGCTAATTTTGATGAGCGGTTTGTGACATATGAACTCAAGGACTTAAACGAGCAAGGTGTTATGCTTGCGAGTTGTATGCGCGCAAGTCAGCTGGAAGGGCAGACTGGCGCCTTCTTTGAGTACCAGGCAGTACAAGAAGCGGTGCGACTTACAGACGAATACTTTAAAGATGTGGGTCAGCCACAAAAAGCTATTTCAGTGCTCCAAGAGGCGGCGAACAAAGTGAAGACTGCAGCCAAGGGTCCGGCAAAACTTATTACACCGCAAGTTATACAAGAAGTTGTAGCGGAAAAGACCCACGTACCTACGAGTGCGTTCACTGAGGGTGAGGCAGAAAAGCTGCTTCGGTTGGAAGATGATATTGGCAAGCGTGTTATAGGTCAAAAGGAAGCAGTGACTGCTGTATCGGAAGGTATGCGCCGCGCACGTAGCGGTCTTTCAAGTGGCCAGCGCCCGCTTGCCTCGTTCTTGTTTGTAGGACCTACGGGTGTAGGTAAGACAGAGCTCGCCAAGACCCTTGCCGCAGTATATTTCGGTGACGAGCGCTATATGCTCCGGCTTGATATGTCTGAATATCGGGGCGACGATGGTATGCGCAAACTGGTGGGTAGCCCAGGGCAGCAAGTAGTTACTCCCTTTGTAACCCATCTTAAAACATACCCATTTTGTTTGTTTTTACTAGACGAGCTTGAAAAGGCAAGTGCTGATGTGCTTAACCTCTTCTTGGCGGTACTTGAAGACGGTCGTATTACTACCGCGACAGGGCAAACACTCGACCTCACGCATACCATAATCATCGCCACTTCTAACGCTGGCACGCCGGAAATACAAGCAGGCATACGCGAGGGGAGGGATATAGACTCAATTAAATCTGAGCTCCTAGAAAAAATTCTTATAAATTACTACCGCCCAGAATTCCTTAACCGTTTTGATGGGGTTATCCTCTTCAAACCGCTTGTGCCAGATGAAGTAGTGCGAATTACTCGTATCCAGCTTGGTGCAGTGACCAAACAACTGCTCGAGAAAAAAATCAAACTTGGTTTTTCCGAAGCAGCCATTAACAAAGTTGCGACCGAAGCCTTCGATCCGCTCCTTGGTGGCCGTCCCATCCGTCGCTACATTCAGGACCATGTTGAGTCCGTTATAGCCAAACTCCTCCTCTCCAAACAGCTTGACCGCGGGGGAGATGTAACTATAGATGTAAATGAAGCCGGAGAATTTGTGTCGAAATAACGTATAATAAATTTCGCGTATAATAAACCTTGCTAAAAGTTTAAGCAAGGTTTATTATCTATTTGCAAAAGTTCAAGGCCGTGGAGGTTATAATGGATGGTATTCGTACTGAGATTATCGAAAAGCTGCGCAGCTATGCTGCTTGGGTATTAAGAGAAGGCATTACCTTAATACCTTCAGAAATTATCACAAATACAGGTGATCCTAGTTATCATCGCTACCTTTGTCGTAAAGGTAAGCATGTAGCTATGCGCAGTTGGATACATATGGCTTTAGAGCAGCAAGCTATAACCCAGTCGGAACAGAAACTTGTGTTGCAGGGGTATTTAAATTACTTCCTTGCTAATGTAAAGGGGGTTGCTCGAATAGAGAGTGAACATATCATTGAATTGCAGGCCATGGCTCGCTATGTGCTGCAAAACGTGAAATAACAAAAAGTCGCGGTGCTTTGGCCACGACTTTTTCTATTGTTAAATTACCCAGTCGCGCGGGGTTGCTTATAAAATTAGCACTATCTCAATATTTTTTTTGCGATCCTGTAGACTTTGTAATTGGTAGGGTGCCAAGATATATCTGTGGGGGTTGGGTAGTGGGTTGTCCCACCGCCGAATCCGAGTTTAAAGCGGGCAAAGCCAGGGGTGGTGCCAGAACTGGTTTCAAGGCCGCCCATATCGTAGTGTGTGATTGCTTCTTGTTTTGCATCGCGTATGGCGTGCCAGTGCAAAGCGTAGGGGGCCATTATGTTTTTTTTTGCATCATTTGAGCCACCGTATAAATATGTTCGAGTGTTGCCGAAATCAATAAATATACCACCCGACAAAAGATGTTCCTGGTAAAAAGCGCCATACCATCGTACCTGCATACTGGGAGTGTCTAAGTTGGAAATTTCACTGATATTATTTTTTCTTTGCACTGCTTCTGCAAAGAATTTGCAAAAGTTTTGGTAATAGGAAAGCGAATGGCCTTTATATGCCTGTCTTTCTGTGGTTTTGGTAATGAGCATCAGTATTTCTTCTGCTTCAGGACCTGTTGTATCTGTGCCTGTTTTAATAACTACCCCATGTTTATTGGCTACCTTAATGTTGTACCTGGTCTTCTGGTGCATTTCCATTTGCAATTGCTCCTCAGTTTTTGTGAGGTCTAGTAGCAAAGTGGAACCGGGTTGAATTCGGGAACTAGGTTGTAGGTTGTAGGTTGTAGGTTGTAGGTTGAAAGCCGTTATTGGTTCCAGTTTGGTAAATAATGCTTTTGGATGGTCTCTTTTGATTTGCCCTATTAATTCTTGTATCGCCGTTTGGAAATTGGTCCGCCAGCTGGCGGATGGAAATTGGGAATTTGCCACTGGCCCATATGGGCAATACAAATAAAACTGTCCAAGGGGTAGGGGGTATACTAGAAATTGCGCTGCAAGTTGTACTGCGCCTGTTTCGTCTGTGCACGTGTATCTCCTTGCATTCCTGCCATTTTTTTTCTGCCATTCGCCCCATTCATAGCTTTGCAAAAAAGAGCCGTTGTTGCTTGCAACAAAGGCATTGTATATATCTTTATCTGTATCAGTAATTTCTTGAATGTGCATCGATTACCAAAAGAAATACCTAATTTCTAATTCCTAATGTCTAAATATAATACAAATCTCCTAAAGCCCTGGTCTTCTATTAGAAATTAGATATTACTTGTCCGCCATAGCTTTAGCGACGATGGAGGAATTAGGCACTTGCTTTTAAGTTTTACTTAAAAGCTTTAAAGCTTGTTTTAACTGTTGTTCAGTAGAAGCGGATCTGTCTACCTCACTTACCACGTGTCGTACTTCGCTTGTACCGTATCCAAGGCCTATTAATGCGTCAAAAACATCACTACTTCCTGTAGGGGCGCCTTCTACCCCGGGGAGCTGACCAATTTTATCTTTTAGTTCAACAATAATACGTTCAGCTGTTTTTTTTCCTATACCACCCATTTGGCTAAAAAAAGTAACATCCTGCTTGGCTATGGCCTCTTTTAGCATGTGTATCTCTCCGGAAGAGAGGATGGAAAGGGCGCTTTTCGGTCCAATGCCAGAAACTGTTAACAAAAGCTCAAAAAAATCGAGGGTATGGGCATTGGGAAAGCCGAATAGGGACTGGCCGTCATCTGTACTCTTATGGTACGTGAATAGTTGTATTGGCTGGCCAACTGGTTTTCCTAGCAATTCTGGCACAGCAAACACCTTATATCCAATACCATTAACGCTCACTATTATATAGGTAAGCGAAGAGTGTATAAGTGTGCCTTCTAAGTACGCAATCATAAGGAAAGTATATCAGAATATACCGAAAGAAATGACTAACTCCTAATTGCTCATAAACGTGAGCGAGATGGACTTATTGTCGTATTGACCTAATAACCTAATAAATAGATATTTCATGCAACTCATTTGCCAAGATAAAAAGTCTAGAATGGCTCGCTCGCTCACTTGTGGATAGGGGTGGATAAAGTCGCAAAAAGACTTGACAAAAGCGACTTGACAAATTATAGTGACATATATGCGTATGTACTCTATTAGGTAGGGATTCCCAGAAGTCTTTTCTGCTCTTAAACAAGCGGGAAAGGCCTATTTTTGCGTTTAAAAATGTATTTCGTCCATTTTTAAACTTAAAAATCCTAAATTTTACAGAGTACATAATTCGGCACCTCCTTACTCACGATCTTGGGAAGATTCACCCCCTTTTGCCAAACAAAACAAGATCATTAGCACACATCCCAATCATTAGCGGGATGTGGTGTCCCATTGTCGCAAAAAATGGGGCACGAGAAGTAAATAGGTCATGCCAAGCAAGCCGAAGATAGCAGTGCAGGTAGCACAGGCTGGCGGTACTGAAGTCCAACAAAAGCGCAACTTTTTTGGACGTACCCATGAAATGCTTAACCTTCCGAATTTAATCGAGGTTCAGCTGAATTCATATCGCTGGTTTTTTGAAAAGGGCTTAAAAGAGCTCTTAAACGAAATTAATCCCATTCGTGATTTCACCGGAAAAAATCTGGAATTGTCGTTTGGTGATTATTATTTCGATAAACCCAAGTTCGATGAAGTGTTGGCCAGAGAGCGCAACGCCACATTTGAGGCACCTCTCTACGTTTCTGCCAAGCTCGTAAATAAGCTCACTGGAAAAACCAAGACACAAGACGTGTACTTTGGTGATTTTCCTATTATGACTCCTCGCGGTACATTCATCATAAATGGTGTAGAGCGTGTTGTGGTAAGTCAGCTCATAAAGTCTCCCGGAGTATTTTTTAGCAGCGAAAACTTCCGCGGTAAGAACCTCTATGGCGCTAAGGTTATTCCTAATCGTGGTGCATGGCTTGAGCTCGATACAGACGCATCAAATGTTATTGGTGTAAAAATAGACCGAAAGCGCCGTATTCCAGTAACTGCCCTGTTACGTGTATTTGGTTTGTCCAGCAACGAGGAGATTCTCGAAGCCTTTAAAGATATAGATACCGATCCTGAGACAAAGTACATTCAGGCGTCTCTAGAAAAAGATGCAAGCAGTAACGCAGACGAAGGGTTCCGCGAAGTGTACAAGCGTGTTCGACCTGGTGATCTGGCGACCGTAGATAATGCTCGTAGTCTCATTTCTGCAATGTTCTTTAACTTCGAGCGATACGATCTTTCCGAAGTTGGCCGCTATAAGTTTAATCAGCGCATGGGTTTCCCTCAGGACAATGCTAGTCCTATTCTGACGAAAGAGGATATGGTGTCTACTGTCCGCGAAGTTATTCGTTTAAATAATACCCAAGACCAGGCTGACGATATTGACCATCTCTCTAATCGCCGTGTTCGCGCAGTTGGTGAACTTATTCAGACGCGCTATCGTGTAGGTCTTGCTCGTATGGCTCGTATTGCTCGCGACCGCATGTCGCTGGCTGACCTTGAAACTGTTACTCCGGCACAGCTCATTCATGTTCGTCCAGTAGTGGCGGCAACGCAAGAGTTTTTCTCTTCTTCTCAGCTTTCCCAGTTTATGGACCAGACCAATCCTTTGGCTGAGCTCGAACATAAGCGTCGCCTCTCTGCTATGGGGCCTGGTGGTTTGTCTCGTGAGCGCGCAGGTTTTGAAGTACGTGATGTACATCGTTCCCATTATGGTCGTCTGTGTCCTATTACGACTCCAGAAGGACCCAACATTGGACTTGTATCTCACCTTGCAACCTATGCTCGTGTAAACGAGTTTGGGTTTATAGAAACTCCATATCGAATGGTGCACAAAACCGTGAGCAATAATGGCGAAGAGGCAATAGGAGAGTTTTCTCGTTTTGATATTGTCCATGACAAAACAACCATTGTTGCCGCAGGTGAAAAAATTACTGAAAAGCTTGCAAAAGAACTACAGAAGGTGCCGGATCTTGAACAAATCCAAATCCGTGGTCGCTTAACCGACGCCATTGAATATCTCGACGCGTTCGAAGAAGAACGGCTCACCATTGGTCAAGCAAATGTTGAGGTAGATGCGGAAGGATATTTTGTTCCGGGTCGCGTGCCGGTGCGTGTGCGCAGCGTGCCCACCATTGGCGAAGCGGAAGATGTAGACTGTGTTGACCTTTCTCCTAAGCAAATTATTTCCGTTACTACATCACTTATTCCATTTTTGGAACACGACGATGCTAACCGCGCGCTTATGGGGTCCAACATGCAACGTCAAGCGGTAAGCTGTTTGGTGCCGCAGGCTGCCATTATTGGTACGGGAATGGAACGTAAGGCTGCTCGTGATAGTGGTGCGGTCGTGGTTGCTGAAGAAGCGGGTGAGGTGACCCAGGTGGTGGGCGATAAGGTAGTAGTAACAAGCGATGCTGGAAAGAAGAAAGAATATCCGCTCCTCAAATTCCTTCGCACAAACAGCGGTACCTGTATTAACCAGATCCCTCGTGTTTCCCGCGGTCAGAGAGTTGATGTCGGTGATATTCTCGCAGATGGTGCCTCTACTGAAGAAGGAGAATTAGCACTCGGACAAAATGTATTGGTATCCTTCCTGTCTTGGGATGGCTACAACTTTGAAGATGCCATCATCCTTTCCAGCCGCTTAGTGCAGCAGGACAGGTATTCTTCTATTCACATTGAAGATTTTAAGATAGATGTTCGCGATACCAAACTAGGTGCTGAAGTAGTTACTCGCGATATCCCGAATGTTGGTGAAGAAAAGCTCAAAGATTTAGACGAGAACGGTGTTATTCGCATTGGTGCTCAGGTTAAGGCTGGCGATATTCTGGTTGGTAAAATTACACCAAAAGGTGAAACAGACCTAACTCCAGAAGAAAAACTTCTTCGCGTCATTTTTGGTGAAAAGTCTCGCGATGTTAAAGATACTTCTCTCAACTTGCCTCACGGTGAATACGGAAAGGTAGTAAATATTCGCGAATGGTCTCGTGATGCAGGCGACAAGCTTCCATCCGGCGTTATTCGATCCATACAGGTATCAGTCGCTGTTATCCGCAAGATTCAGGTTGGTGACAAGATGGCTGGCCGTCACGGAAACAAAGGTGTTATTTCAAAGATTGTACCAGTAGAAGATATGCCATTCTTGCCCGATGGTCGCCCGGTAGATATAATCCTCAACCCGCTTGGTGTGGTGAGTCGTATGAACCTCGGTCAAATTTTGGAAACCCACCTCGGTATGGCTGCCCGTGAACTTGGCTATAAGGTTGCAACCCCAGTGCTCGATGGTGTCACTGAAGTAGAAATAAAACAGGAACTTGCCAAAGCAGGTCTTCCTGAGGATGGTAAAATACAGCTCTACGATGGTAAAACTGGAGAGCCATTTGATGAGCGTACCACTGTTGGTGTGGCATATATGATGAAACTGCACCACTTGGTAGATGACAAGATGCATGCCAGAAGCATTGGGCCATACTCGCTTATTACCCAGCAGCCGCTTGGTGGTAAGGCACAGTTCGGTGGTCAGCGTTTTGGTGAAATGGAAGTGTGGGCGCTTGAAGGGTACGGCGCTGCACATACGCTTCAAGAAATGCTTACTATAAAGTCCGATGACGTTATGGGTCGTAGCAAAACATACGAATCTATTGTAAAAGGTGAGCCTATTAAGAAGCCGAATGTACCGGAAAGCTTCCGTGTACTTGTAAAAGAACTACAAAGTTTAGGCCTCGATGTGGAACTCTTGGGTACGCATCAAGATCAGCTTTCTATAGACGGTGAACTGGCCGAAGGTCAGCAAGCAGGTATAGTCGAGCCCCCGCTTGATTTCAGTGATAACGGGGCGCGGGAGCGCTAGTTCGTAAGGTTCATAAAGTAACAAGTCATTCGTGACGCTTTAAGAACTTTAGAAACTTTAAGAACTTTTTACTAAATCTATGTTTACCCAAACAGCAACTGAAGAATTCAAGGGGGTTCGCATTAAGCTTGCCTCTCCGGAAACTATCTTGTCATGGTCCCATGGCGAGGTTACAAAACCGGAAACAATTAATTACCGCACCCAACGTCCTGAAAAGGAAGGGTTGTTCGATGAAAAGATTTTCGGTCCTATTAAAGACTGGGAGTGCTATTGCGGTAAATACAAACGCATTCGCTACAAGGGGATTGTCTGTGATAAGTGTGGTGTAGAAGTTACGAAGGCATCTGTTCGTCGCGAGCGTATGGGCCACATAAAATTGGCCGTACCAGTGGCGCATATCTGGTTCCTTCGCGGTGTACCAAGCCGCATTGGTCTTATGCTTGACCTTGGTGTGCAAGAACTTGAAAAGGTTGTCTATTTTGCTGCCTATATTATTACGTCTGTAGATGACGAAGCTCGTACTGGCATGATGGAGCAGATAGAGCATGAGTTTAAGGCTAAAAAGAAAGAGATTGAAACTCGCTATCAACAGCTTATAGAAAAAGGCCGTGCTCAAATGAAGGCGGATGGTAAAGGTACAGACGTAGATGTCCTCGCTGCTAAGATTGACGCAGAAGTTACTCGCCTCAAAGATGTCTGGCAAAAAGAGGTTTCCAGCCTTGAGTCGGTTCGTGACCAGGCTCGCTCTGAGCTGAAAAGCATTCGCCGCATGCAGGTTATTTCCGAATTGCAATACCGCGACTTGTCATTGAAGTATGGCCCAGTATTTACTGCTGGTATTGGTGCAGAAAGTCTTAAGGGATTGCTTGAAGAAGTAAACCTTGAAACCCTCGCAAGCGATCTTGAGGCTTCTTTAAAAAACCTAGAAGGACAAGCAGCGAAGAAGGCACTTCGTCGGCTTAAAGTTGCAAAATCATTTATTGCCGCCGGTCTCAGACCGGAGTGGATGCTTATTGGCAACCTTCCTGTTATTCCTCCAGACCTTCGCCCTATGGTACAGCTCGATGGGGGGCGTTTTGCTGCTTCAGATTTGAACGATTTATACCGCCGCGTTATTAACCGAAATAATCGTCTTAAAAAACTCATAGAGATAAAATCTCCAGAAGTTATTACGCGCAATGAAAAGCGTATGCTGCAGGAAGCAGTAGATGCTCTTATCGATAACTCTGTGCGTCATGGTAAAGAGGTGACTGCCTCAACCGGTCAGAAGCGAAAACTTCGCTCGCTCGCAGACATGCTCAAAGGTAAACAGGGTCGCTTCCGTCAGAACTTGCTTGGTAAGCGTGTAGACTATTCTGGCCGTTCGGTTATTGTGGTGGGTCCAGAACTCAAACTTCATCAATGTGGTTTGCCAAAGAAAATGGCCCTTGAACTCTTTAAGCCATTTGTTATTGCAAAGCTTATTGCTCGTGAGTATGCACATAACGTACGTAGTGCAAACCGTCTCATAGAACAGGGTCGCACTGAGGTGTATGACATTTTGGAAGAGGTCACAAAAGACCACTTTGTGCTTTTGAACCGCGCTCCTACCTTGCACCGCCTTGGTTTCCAGGCATTCCAACCTGTACTTATTGAAGGTAAAGCAATTCAGCTTCACCCTATGGTGTGTGCCGCATTTAACGCTGACTTTGATGGTGACCAAATGGCTGTGCATGTGCCATTGACCGAGCCTGCACAGCGTGAGGCTCGCGAAATTATGGTAAGTGCCCACAATTTGCTGAAGCCTGCTTCAGGCGACCCAGTTATGACTCCCGATAAAGATGTTGTTGTAGGGTGCTACTACATTACTAAGATAAGACCTGGTGCAAAGGGTGAAGGTAAAATTTTCAGTTCTGTACAAGAAGCAGTTCTTGCCTATAACAATAGCTTCGTGCACATTCAAGCTCCGGTAAAGGTGCAGCTCGAGGATGGCACCATGCTTGAAACTTCTGTTGGTCGTCTTATATTCAACAAAGTTGTACCGGCAGAGCTTGGTTATCGTAATGAAACTTTTGACAAGAAAAAACTTCAGGCACTAGTTCGCGAGGCATACCGTTTGCTTGGTGCTGACCGTACTGCCGAGCTTATTGACGCTATTAAACGTACTGGTTTTACCTACATGAAGCGCTCCGGCGTATCCTGGGGTATGGATGATTTGCGTGTTCCTGAAACCAAGTCAGCGTTCCTCGAAGCTGCAGATAAAGAAGTAGAAGCTGCGTACGAGCAATTCCGAGAAGGATTGTTAACCGATGAAGAGCGTTCTGGCCGTGTTATTGAAATTTGGGCTGGTGTTTCTGAAGCAGTGGGTAAAGAAGTTGCTAAAACTGTACGCGAACACAGTTCAGTAGATTATATTTTCTCGTCTGGTGGTCGCGGTTCTGTTTCCCAGCTAACTCAGATGGCAGGTATGAAAGGTCTTGTGGTAAACCCATCTGGCGCTGTTATTGAGCTTCCAGTTCGTGGTGGGTTTAAAGAGGGTCTCCAGGTTTTGGAGTACTTTATCTCTACTCACGGTAGCCGAAAAGGTATGTCTGATACTGCGCTTAAAACTGCTGATGCAGGGTATCTTACTCGCCGTCTTGTTGACGTTGCGCAGGATATTGTTATTAACGCTGAAGATTGTGGTACAGACGAGTTTTCTGTTATTGCTCGCACAGAATCCGTACCAACAAATCGCTCATATGATAAGCGTCTCTTCGGCTTGATTGTAGCTGAGGACGTGTTGTCTGGTGGTGCAGTTGTGCTTAAGCGCAACGAACCAATAGACGAGCTCATGGCAAAGAAAATTGCTGAAGAGTACACAGATATTCTTGAAGTAAAGTGCCGCTCAGTGCTGAAGTGCCGTCTTACTCGTGGCATTTGTCGCCTTTGCTACGGTTTTGACTTAGGGTTTAACCGTATGGTTGAGCTTGGAAGTGCAGTAGGAATTGTAGCTGCGCAAAGTATCGGTGAACCTGCTACCCAGCTGACTATGCGTACCTTCCACAGTGGTGGTGCCTTCTCTGCTGAAGATATTACCCAAGGTTTGCCTCGTGTAGAAGAATTGTTTGAAGCTCGCAACCCAAAGGCCCAGGCAACCATGGCTGAAATAGATGGTCAGGTGTATATAACAAAAACGAGCAGTAAAGAGTACTTGGTTCGTATTCAGTCTGCCGATGTAGCAAAAGATACGTTTGCACTGCCGGACGGTGTCCACACCAGCATACGTGATGGTGAAAAGGTGAGTGATGGCGAGGTGCTATATATGGACGCGAGTGGCGGCGCTGTTAAAGCGACCAACACTGGTATTGCTCGTGTAGAAGCTGGTAAAATTGTCGTGGTACACGAAAGCGATCAGCTCAAAGAATATGTACTCCCTGCCGCGTTTAGACTGAAGGTGCAAGACGGCGACCTGGTGGTAAAAGGTCAGGCGCTTACGGAAGGTAGCTTGAATCCAGAACAGGTATTGCAGCTCCGTGGAACTGAAGCCGCTCAAGACTATATAGTTAAGGGTGCTCAAGAAGTATATTCTTCTCAAGGTGCATCTATTAACGAAAAGCACATCGAGATTATTGTTCGCCAAATGTTCTCCAAGGTTCGCATTACTGACTCAGGAGACACCAGCCTCTTAGTGGGCGAAACAGTTGACTCCTCTAGGCTTCGTGAAATAAATGCGCAAATTCGCGAACAAGGTCTGCGTCCGGCTAAATTCGAGCAGCTTCTCATGGGTATTACCAAGACCTCTTTGAATACTGACTCGTGGCTTGCTGCGGCTTCGTTCCAGGAAACTACGCGCGTACTTATTTCCGCAGCGGTGACTGCGCAAACAGATTACCTCCGTGGCCTGAAAGAAAATGTAATCATTGGTAAGCTCATTCCTGCTGGTACTGGCTTTAATAAAGACAAAGCCCTTCCTGAAGCGGATGAAATGTTCCAGCCGACTATGGATAGTTTTTCGGGTATGGAGATGGCTGAAAGTATTGCCTCAGCTCCTGCTCCTATGTCCGATTCGTCATCCGATGATATGGAATAGTAGTTTCAAAAAAGCCGCCTACAAAGGCGGCTTTTTTATTGCCTAATTCCTAATATCTAATAGGTTCCTTCCAAAAGTATTGTCATTCCCGTGTATGCGGGAATCCAGTGCCGTTCTCACGGCGCATTTAGTACGTGTCAGCTGGTAAGCCGACCCAAACCCCGCGTTCGCGGGAATGACTGAGGGTTTCATGAAAAATATAATTAATACTTACCTTAATAAGAAATCAGACGTTATATATTCGGAGCTGCATTTACTATATATAGTTCATTCATGGCCCGAGTGAGGGCAACATAGAGTAAGTCGCGACTAACTTCAGCAATTTGTAATGCTAAGTTTTCTGGGTATTTACCATGCTGTTGAGCAAGCTTATTCAAATCGCAAAGTATAACGACATCAAATTCTACTCCTTGGGCTTCGGAAATGCTCAGCGTTTTTACATTGCCAGCCTTTGCGTACTTGTCCCTGTGCGCATGTGCAGTTTCTTGATCTAGAGTTAATATACCTATTGTTACATTTGCATTTCTGTTTATGATAGTTTCTATGAATGCGTCCATATCGGCACGCGAAGAATACTGATAGGTCTCCACGGCTTTTCCTTCACGGCTTTGCTCAGGAATTGACACAGAGAATCCTTGGTTTTGTATGTATTCCAATATTTGTTTAGTGGAACGGTATACTTTTTGAAGTCTGACCGTATTTTCTTCCGAAAAATCTTGCCCTACTTGGTCCCAGTTCCGAATTGTAAACAGTTTGGTTTGTTGTGCTAAATCGCCTACATATACGCAGGACCCATCAGATGAAATACACTGCGCTATGAGCCGGAGTTGCTCGGGTAGATAGTTTTGTACTTCATCTAAAATTACGAGAGAATATTGTTTTGATACTGCCTTTTTTGTGCGCCTGACCTTTCCGCCTTTGAGCTGTGTGTACTCAGTCTCGTAGTTAGTGAGTCCGCCGAAAGTATTCAAATAGGCCCGAAATAAAAGCGTTACATCGAACCGGTCGAGCACTTTTCTAGATTCTTGCTCGCGAAGTAAGTAGCTATATTCACCATTAAAAATATTTGCATAGGTAGTTTTGAGTACAGACCACGGGTTTGTGGTGTATGTAACTGCATCTCTACCCTGTAGAGCACTATTTTTTTCGTGCGCATATGTGTTGCGCTCGTATTCCGTAGCTCCTACAATTGGTTGGTATGTATATGCATGTAGTCCAATATTCTCTAATACAAAGTCGGCAAAAGTTGTTATGGCCACGTTAGTAATACCGAGCTCAGGTAAGAGCATTGCAAAGTATTTCTGGGTGCCGTGGTCATTTACCAGTACTAAAGTACGTTCCGCAGTGAATCGCTCTGCAGTGTCTGGGGATTGGAGGAGGTAGGCCACGCGGTGTAGTGCCAAAGTGGTTTTGCCAGATCCAGCGGGCCCGGCAATGAGTAAGCTTCGTGATGGGGCTGTGCGGATAGCTTTATCTTGCGCTGCTTCCATCTGTTCCACTATTTCTGGTAACAAAAAGTCTGTTTTGCGTTTAGAGAAGTGTTCCTGATATATAAGTTGCCGTGCGTATTCGGTGCTCTCAGCAGCCATGAACACAATGTGTCCCTCAGTAATAAGGTATTGTTCTTTTTCTTGGAGTGTTCCTTTTTGTGTTCCGTCGGGCGAGGCGTAGGCAAATGTTCCGGGTTCTTGAAACCGAAGGACTGCAGCAGGGCTGGTCCACGAATAAATATTTTCTTCTGCTAAGGCAAATTTTGAGAAATAAAAAATCCGACTACTCTCTTGGCTGTCGAACTGAACTGTGCATTTTATAAAATATGGTGAGGGATAGAGTGCGTTGGCCACTTCTACCAGCTGTTCATTCTTTTTCAAAAGACTCTGGGCGGTGTAAAGGTCTGGTGGACTTAGTTTTTTAACCTTTTCCTTATATACACCAATATTTTCTTTAGCTTTCGCAAGCTTGTTTTGTAAAATTTCCCTGACTTCCGCCAGGTGGCTCCGCGCAGCTTCCAGCAGCGCGTCCTTTTGTAGTGTGTAGCGCATAAAAAGGATTCTACTTATTTCTCTCTTCTTTGTCAAACGTACCCCTGCAAGGATTACCTTTGTAGCGAATTCAAAACCCTTGAGGCACTATTCGCGCGAATAAGGACAAGAACAAAAAAACGATCGTTAGGATCGTTTCTTAAATAGCCAGCGAATGAGCTTGTAGAGTTCGTCGGCTACAATTATGGACAGGCTGAACAAAAGCACGGTGCCCCAGTCATGGGTTGTAAGTGCAGTAGTTTTAAGTATTCTTTGGAACGGTTCCCAATATACTGCAAGAAGTTGTAGGCCTGCAACCGTGGTGGTAGCAAGTATGAGCCAGGGGTTCTTCCATGGCTTGCTTGCAAATATACTTTTTTCACTCCGACAGTTCCAAGCATTAAGCCATTGAATTACGGCGAGTAAGGTAAGTGCAAGGGTTTGTCTATACAATAAGTCTGCGGGGCTTGTAATAAATACATAGAGCGTTGCTACCGCCATTACCGTACCCATAAATATCATGCGCGCAAGATCGTGGCGCGCAAGTAAAAATCTTCCTGGTTTCTTAAATGGTTTGCTCAGTAGGTCAGACTCTTTAGATTCCATGCCTAGCGCAACAGTGAGGAAGCCATCTGTTACAAAATTAAGCCAAATAATCTGTACGGCTATGACTGGTAGGGGGAGGCCCAGGAATACTGATACGCTTACGGCCAATAATTCTCCAATCGAAGTAGAGAAAAGATACAGAAGAACCTTTTTTATGGTGAGATAAATGCTACGACCTTCCTCAACTGCGGCAACAATTGTGGTAAAATTGTCGTCCAGCAGCACTATGTCTGCGGCTTCTTTTGCTACTTCAGTCCCTTTTCTGCCCATGGCCATACCAATATCTGCCGCAATGAGCGCGGGGGCGTCATTTACACCATCTCCAGTCATGGCGGCGGTGAGACGAGCTCTGCTATAGCTCTCTATGAGGTGTAGCTTGTCCTCTGGGGTTACCCGGGCAAATACAGATGTGTTATGCAAGTGTGAAGCGAGTTCGCTTTTTGAAAGCTTATAGAGTTCGCTACTCGTTAATACCTTGCTTCCTTCGGTATATATACCCGCTGCTTCGGCAATTGCTTTTGCTGTTACTGCATTATCACCCGTGAGCATGGCTATTCGTATGCCGGCTCCCTGTAATGCTGCCACTGCGTTTGGCACTTCCACCTGAAGAGGGTCGACCATGCATATAAGTCCGCCAAATGTAAGCTTGGGAAGGTCATTAGTCGCAGTTGGTTTCGCCTTATTGGCGTAGGCATAAGCTAAAACGCGCAATCCTTTCTTGCTCTGACTACTCGCTTTAAGTAATATAGATTTTTTGTTAGGGGTATCGCACAACGCAAGTATGCTTTCAGTGGCACCGACCGCAGAAAGAAAATATTGTTTTCCTATTTGGTGGACAGTAGCATGAAACTTCCTCCGGTAATCAAAGGGTAACTCTTCTATAAGTGGGTGTTCTGCAATGAGTTCGTCCCGTATGAATCCTAACTTTTTAGCAGCAATAACGAGCGCTGCATCTGTGGGGTCGCCTGCAATTACTACGGCTCCGGTATCTGCTTCCTTTGAAATGCGCGCCGCGCCGCATAGAGCAAACACTCTTCCCGCCATCAGTAGTGCGGGGTGTTCGCTTGGAGTTACGGGACTACCATTTAGGAATACTTCTCCAGGCTCTTCGTATCCACTTCCGCTAAAGCTGTAAGAGTCTTTGTCTATAAACACTCCTACAACTGTCATTTCGTTTTGAGTAAGTGTGCCAGTTTTGTCTACGGCTATAACATCAACTTGGCCCAATGCCTCTATGGCCTGCAGTTTTTTTACGAGAGCATTACGTTTGCTCATGCGCCATACACCACTAGCGAGTATGAGTGTAACGGCGATTGGTAATCCTTCTGGGATAATGGACACAGCTAAGGATACAACAGTGCCAAATATCTCTCGCACTTCCATGCCTCGGACAAGCCCTACCAGAAACAAAACTATACTGCAGAACAGCACCATTACTATAAGTATATTGGCCAAGTGGCGAATTTGTCGCTGAAGGGGTATCTCACGCTGAATGTGTTGTATGCTGCCCGATATCCTGCCCATTACCGTGTGTGCCCCTGTTGTTACTACTACTGCTTTAGCGTTTCCGGAGGTGACTAATGTGCCGCAAAAAAGCATATTATGTTGGTCGGGTAGGGGTAGTGTTGTTCCCTTTGCGGCAATAACCTCAGTATTTTTTTCTACAGAAACCGATTCGCCAGTTATGGCGGATTCGTTTACTTTAAGCGAAGATTGCTCAAGTATTCTGCAGTCAGCCGGTACTTTTTCTCCTTCTCGCAGTATAATTATGTCTCCCGGCACTAGTTCCTTATCAAGGACTATTATTTCCTGTCCTTCTCTAAGTACGGTTGCTTTGGTGGTGATAAGTTTGGTAAGGCTGTTCAGTGTTTTAACTGCCCTTCCTTCTTGTATGCTACCAATAATAGCGTTGAGCAATAGCACTATGGCAATAATGGTCCCATCTACATACTCGCCCATAACAGCAATAATGGCTGCGGCTCCGAGGAGAAGATAAATAAGGGGGCTCGCAAATTGGCGGGCAAAAATTAGAGCATACGATTCTGGTTTTTGTTTTGGTAATTCGTTTGTGCCAAAATACTCAATACGCCGCATTGCTTCGTGCGCGGACAGGCCAGAAGAGCTGGCTTCTAAATATGCCAGTACAGCGTTAGTATTTTTTTCGTACCATTTAATTTTTGTTTCCATATGAGCGTATTCTTTGTATATAGTTTAGCAAATAAAAACCCATGCTAGAAATAGCATGGGTTTTTGTATTGAGAATAATTATTTTAACGTCTCCGCAATGCTTTGCAGGACCGTGTCAGTAATGGGGGATTGTATTGTGATTTCGAATTTCAAAATTGTTTTATTGGGTCGGAATACAAAATACAGGATGTTGGGTGTACCACTAGTCTTTTTAGGGGTGCCAGTTCCGTACGTTTGATAGGTTCCTATGGTAACTTTCTTGTATTCGGTTTGTCCAGGCTGTGCGCCAAGGCTCGCGTCAACTGCTTTATAGAAGTCAGCTGCTGTTTTTGGCTGAGCTGACTGACTGAGCGCCGAAATAGTTATGTTGCCATGTCTTGCAAGCTGCTGAGCATTTTGGGCTTTGCGGTGAATAATAACAACATCATCCCCTTTGATCTTTGATGTGGTGAATTCTGGAGGAATTGAGATACTATAGCCATACGTTTTGTTCTGAAATGATGTCCAATCTGCTGTTGGCTTGGGTGCTGGGAGTGGGGCTCTTTGTGCCCCTGTTGTCCCTGTTGGAGGAGTGGTAGCTGCTGGTTTCTTACTACAACCCAGTGCAATAAGTGCAATTGCACAGAGTAATACGTACTTTTTCATTTGTGTGTCGAAATTATTTTTTCTTCATAATCATTATACCTTATTTTTCTTATGCTTGGGGCCAATTCGAGATGAACAGAGGCTCGGTGTGTTTACGGAGGCCGCGTTCGGTCAGAAGGCTGGTAATATGCTCGGTTATAAATGGCATGAATGGATGGAGGAGTTTTAATACAGTGATAAGATTGTGAAATAACATCTTCTCTGTAGACTCTTTTGTTTTTTCCTCTAATAACTGTGGTTTGCTTGCCTCTATATATACATCTGCTAGTTCATACCAAGTGAATTGGTATGTTGCTTGCGCTGCCTCGTGGAGGCGGAAGTTTTCCAAGTGTTCCGTTACTTCGTTTATTAATATATCAAGCTTATTTAGCACAGTACGGTCAGCATCGGTTATTGGCTCTGGCCGTCCCCAGAGTCGTTCTGCTTTTACGTCCGGCCTATCTATATTGGTAATAATGAATCGGGCAATGTTCCAAAGTTTATTTGCAAAATGCTTCATGCCTTTTA